>DATFNZ010000239.1:0-14631 GCA_035266085.1 Thermoanaerobaculia bacterium | reverse complement strand
GAGAAGCTCCGCCGCCGGCTGGCCGACGAGCGGGCCGCCCTGGAAGAGGAGCGGCGGGGCACGGCGAAGAAGATGCGCACCGAGCTGGAGGACTTCCGCCGCCAGACGGCGGAGCGCCTGCGGCGGGAGGAGGAGCGCCTGCGCGAGCAGTTCGAGGGCGGTCGGCGGCGGGGCCTGGCGGCGGAGGCCGTCCAGACGCTGTTCTCCGAAGCCCCGGCCTTCGGGGAAGCGGCGGCGCCCGAGGCCTCGGGGCCGCTGGTGGTGGGCGCGCCCGTGCGCCACGTCGGGTTCGGCTGGCAGGGCGTGCTGGAGAAGCTGGAGAACGGCCGGGCGGAGGTGCTGGTCCGCGGCAAGCGGGTGCGCTGCCGTCCGGACGAGCTGGCCCCCGCCGCAGCCGCCGGACCGGCGCCCGCGAGGAAAGAGCGTTGGCCCACGCCGCTGGAGGCGAGGCCTACTCCGGCGCTCGCCACGCGGGGGGACATCGACGAGTCGACGGCGGTGCCGCCCGAGATCAACCTGATCGGCATGCGCGTCGAGCCGGCCCTGGAGCAGCTCGACTCCTACATCGATCAGGCGCTCCTGGCCTCCCGCAAGGAAGTGCGGGTGGTCCACGGCCACGGCTCGGGCCGGCTCCGCCAGGCCGTGCGCCAGCACCTCAGGGGTCACAGGGGGATTTCCGAGATCCGCTCGGGCGCCCCCAACGAAGGCGGCGACGGCGCGACGGTCGTGACCTTCCGCGGCGCCTGATGCCTGGACGGGGCCTCTGACCCATGGCGCTCGGCAACGTCAACATCACCCCCCAGCTCGTGCAGGCGGTGCGCGACGCGGTGGACATCGTCGCCGTGGCCTCCGACCACACCCGCCTGCGCAAGGCCGGCCGCCGCTACCAGGGGCTCTGCCCCATCCACAAGGAGAAGACCCCCTCCTTCAGCGTCGATCCGGTCCAGGGCCTCTTCTACTGCTTCGGCTGCGGCGCCGGCGGCGACGCCATCAAGCTCCACATGCAGACCACCGGCGACGACTTCCCCGCGGCCATCGAGGCGCTCGCCATGCGCTACGGCATCCCGCTGCCCAGCCGGACGGAGGCGCGCTTCGCCGGCGGCCGGCCCGAGCGGGACATCGAGGGCGCCCTCCAGGCGGCGTCGGGCTTCTTCGCCGACCAGCTCCGGAAGTCGTCCTTCGCCCGCGAGTACCTGGAGAAGACGCGGCGCATCCCGCCGGAGCTCGTCGAGCGCTTCTGGCTCGGCTACGCGCCGGACGGGTTCCGCAACCTGCTCCAGGCCCTTCACCCCAAGATCTCCCATTCGGACCTCGAGGCGGCGGGGCTCGTCGGCCGGAGCGAGCAGCGGGGCGACCTCTACGACCGCTTCCGGCACCGGCTGATGTTCCCCATCCACAACGCCGCCGGCCGCCTGGTCGGCTTCGGCGGCCGCGCCCTGGGGGACGACAAGGCCAAGTACATCAACACCGCCGAGACCGACCGCTTCCACAAGGGCACCCTGCTCTACGGGCTGCATCTCGCCAAGCGGGAGATCCGGGAGAGCGGCCGGGCCGTGCTGTGCGAGGGCTACTTCGACGTCATCGGCACGGCGGCCTGCGGCCTCGAGGGCGCGGTCGCGGGGATGGGCACCGCTCTCACGCCCGAGCAGGCCAAGCTCCTCTCCCGCTACGCCGAGGAGGTCGTGGTGGCCTACGACGCCGACAACGCCGGCGAGAACGCCTTCCGCCGCGCCCTGCCGCTGCTGCTCGGCGACGGCCTGGGAGTGCGGCGGGCGCGGTTCCCGGGCACGCACGATCCGGACTCCCTGCGCGTCGAAGAGGGGGAAGAGGCCGTGCGGGCCGCCGTCGAGGGGTCTGAGGACGCCGTGACGGCCGAGCTCGAACGGCTCACCGCCGGCGCCACCCGCGAGCCCCAGCTCCAGGCCAAGGCCGCCACGGCCGTCACGGAGCTGCTCCGGCCCATCCCGGATCCGATCCTCCGCTTCAGCTACGCCCGTATCGCCGCCGACCGCTTGAGAGTCCCGGTGGAAATGCTGGCCCGGCGCTTCGGGAGCTCCACCGAGGAGAAACGGCCGGAAAGGCCTGCTTCGACGAATGCCGGCGTCGCGGGCACCACCGACGGTCCCCCCAGCCAGGTGCGGAGCACGGAAGAACGTGTCCTTCAGGACCTCCTGAAAGCTGAAGAAGGCTCTCAAATTCCCCCTCTGGGAGAACTCCCGCCGCCGGAGGTCTTCCGCGACATGGAGTGCAGGAATATTTACGAGGCCTTCTGCGCTCTATATGCAGAAGCCGGCCTTCCGCCCCAGCCAGGACGTGTCCAGGCGAGACTGGGAGAAGGCGGGGGAATAGTTGCCCGGTTTGCCAAGATTATGGTAGAAGCTGAGGTTTCGGCCAGTGGGACCCCAGGCAGAAAGATCGGGCTTTCCGAATCCCTTGAAGAGTTAGCAGATCGCTGGCGGCGGCGGCGGCTCAAAGAGCTGAACAGTGAGACAGCCGAGGCGGAACGCAAGGACGATCATGCGCTGCTCGGTCGTCTTTTGGAAGAGAGAGACCGTTTGAACCGCAGCTTGCATCGGAGGTCCCGGCCTGGAGTGAGTCCTGGGCTGGGCTGAGTCTGTTTGCGCGCAGGCCCGATCATGGCTGAGAGGAGAACCAATTGACGATTTCCAGCCTCACACCCGTCGAAGAGAAGTACAGCTCGGTCAAGCAGCTCATCGAGTTGGGCAAAGAGAAGGGCTACCTTCTTTACGACGAGATCTACGAGATGCTACCCGAGGAGGTCGTAAGCCTCCCGGACGAGTTGGATGAGATCTATCTCCGGTTCGCCGATCTCGGGGTCGACGTCATCGACCGACCCGAGCGTTACCAGAACCGTGACGATTTCGAGTCCGGCCCGAACGAGTTCGACAAGAAAGAAGACGAGACGACGGAATTCGGTCTCGCCACCCACGAGAAGACCAACGACCCCGTCCGCATGTATCTGCGCGAGATGGGCACGGTCCCTCTCCTGGACCGCGAGGGCGAGGTGGAGATCGCCCAGCGCATCGAGCAGGGCGAGTGGCTGATCTACGAGGCGCTGTGCGAGAACCCGGTGGTCTTGCGCGAGCTGCTGCGCCTCAACGAGATGGCGGCCAAGGACAAGCGCATCCTGCGCGAGCTGGTCGACGCGGATCCGGACGAGCCGCTCGATCCCAAGTCCGCCGACCGCGTGAAGGGCAACCTCAAGATCTTCGAGCAGATCGCGGCCAACGACCAGGAGATCGGCGAGCTGCGCAAGCGCCAGAAGCGCTGCAAGCCCGAGGGCGAGAAGTACCTCGAGATCGAGCGCGAGATCGACCGCCTGGTGGCCAAGATCGCCAAGGACATCCGGACGATCGACTTCAGCGTCCAGACCCGCAACCGGCTGGTCGACTTCCTGAAGGACATCGACCGGCAGTTCTCGCGCTTCGAGCAGGACATCAAGCGGGCCCAGACGGCTCTCAAGCGGGAGACCAACGAGGAGCTCAAGGCCCTCCACCGCCGCCGCATCGAGAAGTACCGGGCCAACCTGCGCGAGCTCGAGGAGCGCTACGGCACCACCCATGCCGAGATCGCCTCCACGATCAACAAGATCCGGCAGGGCGAGGCGGTGTGCGAGCGGGCCAAGGAGGAGCTGATCGTGGCCAACCTCCGGCTGGTGGTCTCGATCGCCAAGAAGTACACCAACCGCGGCCTGCAGTTCCTCGACCTCATCCAGGAGGGGAACATCGGCCTGATGAAGGCGGTGGAGAAGTTCGAGTACCGTCGCGGCTACAAGTTCTCGACCTATGCCACGTGGTGGATCCGGCAGGCGATCACCCGGGCCATCGCGGACCAGGCGCGGACCATCCGCATCCCGGTCCACATGATCGAGACCATCAACAAGCTGACCCGCACCAGCCGCTCGCTGGTGCAGGAGCTGGGCCGCGAGCCCACGGCGGAGGAGATCGGCGAGCGGATGGACCTGCCGGCCTCCAAGGTACGCAAGATCATGAAGATCGCCCAGGAGCCGATCTCCCTCGAGACGCCCATCGGCGAGGAGGAGGATTCGCATCTCGGCGATTTCATCGAGGACAAGAATGCCGTGTCGCCCATCGACTCGGTGATCTTCGCGAACCTGAAGGACCAGACTCGCAAGGTGCTCAAGACCCTGACGCCGCGCGAGGAGCTGGTGCTGAAGATGCGCTTCGGCGTCGGCGACGGCTCCGAGCACACCCTGGAAGAGGTGGGCCGGTCGTTCAACGTCACCCGCGAGCGTATCCGCCAGATAGAGTCCAAGGCGTTGCGCAAGCTGCGTCACCCCAGCCGGGCGACCAAGCTGAAGCCGTTCCTGGACACCACGGTCTAGACCCCGATCGATTCCAACCGGCGGCCGGTCCCTCCCGGGTCCGGCCGCCGTGTTTGACAGGGGAATTCGATCCGCCTAGAATTCCGCCTCCCGGCCTAACCCGGCGACCTTCTTTCCACGTTCCTCGGTAGCTCAACGGTAGAGCGTTCGGCTGTTAACCGAAATGTTGGGGGTTCGAATCCCTCCCGAGGAGCCATTTCCCTCCCCCTGTTCCCCCAACCGGCTTTACTGAATGTGCTCCTGAAGCGCTGCCAGGAAGGCACGCAGATCGGCTGGACCCTCTCGGGCAACTCGGTAGACCCTCTCCATGTCGATTGTCTCGTACGCATGGGCGATGACGTTGCGGAAACCGGCGGCCCGGGCCAGACGCGCCGCCAGCCCTGGTTCCAGAAAGCCCGCCTCTGAAAGGCGTCGAAAGGATTCGCCGTAACTCTGCGGAGTCCCGAGATGGAGATGGAGACAGGCTGAGCCCGCAAGATCCAGCACGATCTGGACCGCCTGCCAGAGATGGAGGATCACGGCGTCCGAGGCGTCCGTCATCGGATGGAACTCTTCGAGATCCTGGGGCAGGCGCTGGACGATCCGGGTCAGGTGCCGCTCGACCGTAGCAGTCTTTTCCGCTAGCAGGGCCCGATCCAAGCGGCTCATGACCTCGCCACCCGCTGAAGGATTTCTTCATATCCAGCCTCGAAGATCGGTCCCATGTCCCACCAGAAGGAAGCGGCCTCAAACCAGAAGCGTTCGAAGACGTCTGGAGCGGATTCGAACAGGGGCCGGCCCTCGGCCACGGCACGGTAGCGGATCAGACCGCTGGCTCGGCCGAGATCGACCAGGTCGATCCGGTCGGTGCCGAGGAGGAGGACGAGCCGCGCCAGGAGCTCATCGGGCTCGAAGCCTGGGCCCGCGAGGTAGGCGAAGTCCCAGTCGGAATGAGGGTGGACGTCACCGCGGGCTCGGGAGCCGAACAGCAGGAGGAGATCGAGGCCCGGAAACCCCCTCGCCAGCTCGCTCACCCTTTTCTCTTCCGTGGCCGACATGTCCCAAGCCTAGCAGACCGGTCACCTCTCCGAGAGGATCCTCCCCAGGAGGACGATCAGGCAGACTCCCGCGATCATCAGCATCGCCGGCATGACGTAGCGGCCCCAGCGCGGCTCGCTCTTCGCGCCTTCCCCTTCGAGGCTCAGCTCGGCGGGCTGCCAGGGATAGGTCAGCAGGGTCTCGCCCAGGGTGGCGAGATCGTAGGAGGGGGCCCTCAGGCTTTCGGGGCCGGCGAGCAGGCGGACCGGCGCGGTCCCTTCCCCCTCCGGCCAGACGAAGAGGAGCACGTCCCGCCGTCTCCAGACGGCGGCATCCAGGTCGGTGAGCGGCGGGTTGTCGCCATCCTGGAAGCGCACCGAGAGGACCTGTGGCGCCTGGCCGGGCAGCGGCAGCCGCTCGCGGCAGGGGAGGGGCGGCTGCGTCTGGCACTTCCAGACCTGGCGGATGGCGGCGGCAGCCGGGTGGCCCCGCCGCTTTGTCTGCTCCCGCCGCGGGGTGCGGACGGGTTCCAGATAACGCGCTCCGACGGCGCGCCGCAGCGGACCGGCCGGGGCTGTCAGGTCCAGCTCCGTCAGGGGCAGGCCGGGCTCCGGCAGGCGGATGTCCACCTCGCTCTCGCCAGCCCGCTGGCGCCCGCTTCCCGTGAGCTCCAGCCCCCACTCCCTGACCACCAGCGCGGGGGCGTCCGGCGACCAGCGGTAGAAGGGGATCTGGCGCTCCCCCGAGACGAGCCGCAGGTTGCCCAGATCGGCCCGGGCCACGCCGTAGACGGCGTCCGGCAGCTCCAGGCGAACCAGAGAACCCGGCTTCACCGAAGGGGCCACGACCCGCCACGTGCCGGCTCGCTGGCGCCTGGCCAGCCGAACGGCCGGAGCGGTGGCCAGAGCCGGCAGGAGAGCCGGAGGGTGCTCGACCTCCGCACCTGCTTCCAGCCAGGAGGCCTCGACGCCGGCCGGCGGCTTCAGCCGCCGCGGATCCGTCCGCCTGGAGCCGCCGTAGGCCAGGGCGTACCGTCCGGCTTCCTCGGCCTGGAAGAGCACCGTCTGCACCCTGAGCTCGACGCTCCAGCTCGCGACCCGCGGCGGGCTCTGGGGCGAGCCGTAGAGCTCGAGCCGGAGGAGCGAGTCGGCCAGCGGCTCGGGTCCGCCGGGGAGCAGATGGCGGGTCGCCGCGCCGCTGCGCTGCCACACTCCCTCCGCCAGGGGCTGCCAGCGGAAGTCGCGCGGCGCCTCGAGCCGGTAGCCCGTCCGTCCCCCGCCCTGGATCTCGACCGTCAGCCGCCGCATGATCTGACCGGCGGCCGGCAGGGCCAGGATGCAGGAGGCGACACCCGGCCGGCTCGTATCGCATTCGGCATTGCGGGTGGTCACCGACAGCGCCGGTCCGGTCACCGCCTCCACCTCCGCCGCCACGATCCGGGGGAGCTGCCCCTGGCGTGGCCAGTGGAAGCGGAGATAGCGGTCGCCGGTCGCCGGATAGGAGATCGGCACCCACGGGTCGTCCTCTTCCCCGTCCTTTTCCCCATCCCCGTCCTTCGGGAGCGTCTCGCCCGCCGTGAGCGGCTGCCAGGCCGAGCCGTCCGGGCTGCTCTCGATCCGGTCCGGCGGCGGCAGCGGCGGCTGGACGGGCTGGAGGAAGAGGCGCTCGTGAGGCTGCGGATCGGCGCCCAGGTCCAGGACCATCTCCCAGCCGTCGTCGACGCGCCTGGGACCGGCGAGCGTCAACGGCCGGCGCTCGCTCCGCGGGGCGGCGGGCTCGATCCACAAGGGGACCTCGCTCCCGGCCGGTGAAAAGAGGTGGAGGTCGGAGCCTCCGGGCGCCAGGTGCTGGATGGCCGCCAGGTCGAGCGGCACCCGCACCCATCCGGCAGCGGGAACGGTGATCTCGCGGGTGTAGTGGAAGCCTTCCACGGCGGCCGAGGCTGCGCCCGCGGCCAGCCCAAGGACAAGGGAGACCGCCGCCGTGATGAGGCGATTCATGGAAAGCTCAGAAATTCTCGAGGAAGGGGTGCGAAGCTCCCGGCACCAGGAACGTGCCAGACCGGAGAGATGGGGCCTCCATAGGAGCGCTGGGAATATTCTAGCACGGCCCGGCGAAATGGGAATACCCCATTTTCTATACGTGCTGCATCCGATGATCGTCCACCAGCTTCTCCACCACGGAGGGGTCCGCCAGGGTCGTGATGTCGCCCAGCTCGTCGTACTCGCCGGCCGCGATCTTGCGCAGGATGCGGCGCATGATCTTGCCCGACCGCGTCTTGGGCAGGCCCGTGACGACCTGGATGCGGTCCGGCGTCGCGATGGCCCCGATGGCGTGCCGCACCTGCTCCTTGAGCATGCCGACCAGCTCCTCGCGGTCCCAGCTCTCGTAGTCCGGCGTCGGATGGACGTAGGCGTAGATGCCCGTGCCCTTGATGTCGTGGGGGAAACCCACCACCGCCGCCTCGCCCACTGCCTCATGGGCCACCAGGGCGCTCTCGATCTCCGCCGTCCCCAGGCGGTGGCCGGAGACGTTGAGCACGTCGTCCACCCGGCCGGTGATCCAGTAGTAGCCGTCCTGGTCGCGGCGGCAGCCGTCGCCCGTGAAGTAGAGGCCCGGGAACTGGGAGAAGTAGGTCTCGCGGAAGCGCCGGTGATCGCCGTAGATCGTCCGCGCCTGCCCCGGCCAGGTGCCGCGCAGGCAGAGGTTGCCCGACACGTCGTTGCCTTCCAGCTCCTGCCCCTGCTCGCCGACGAGCACCGGCCGGACGCCGAAGAAGGGGAGCGTCGCCGAGCCCGGCTTGCAGGGGGTGGCGCCCGGCAGGGGGGTGATGAGGATGCCGCCGGTCTCCGTCTGCCACCAGGTGTCGACCACGGCGCACCGCTTGTCGCCCACCACGTCGTGGTACCAGAGCCACACCTCGGGGTTGATCGGCTCGCCCACCGAGCCCAGGATGCGCAGCGAGTCGCGCCGGTATCTCTTCACCCACTCGTCGCCGGCGCGGGCGATGGCCCGGATGGCGGTGGGGGCGGTATAGAAGATGTTGATCCCGAGGTCGTCCACCATCCGCCAGTAGCGCCCGGGGTCCGGGTAGGTGGGGATCGACTCGAACATCACCGTCGTCGCGCCGTTGGCCAGCGGTCCGTAGAGGATGTAGCTGTGGCCCGTGACCCAGCCGATGTCGGCGGCGCAGCAATAGATGTCGCCCGGGTGGTAGTCGAAGACGTACTTGTGGGTCATGGCCGCGTAGACCAGGTAGCCGCCGGTGGTGTGGAGGACGCCCTTGGGCTTGCCCGTCGAGCCCGAGGTGTAGAGGATGAACAGCGGGTCCTCGGAGGCCATCCATTCGACGGGGCAGGTCGAGCGCTGCCTGGCGGTCTCCTCCTCGAGCCACAGGTCCCTTCCGTCGCGCATGGGCACGTCCTTGTCCGTGCGGCGCGTCACGAAGACCTTCTCGACCATGGAGAGGCCCTCGACGGCCTGATCGACGGTGTGCTTCAGGGGGATCCGCTTGCCGCCGCGCAGTCCCTCGTTGGCGGTGAACACCACCTTGCAGCCGGCGTCGAGGATGCGGTCCCGCAGGGACTCGGCCGAGAAGCCGGCGAAGACCACCGAGTGGATGGCGCCGATGCGGGCGCAGGCGAGCATGCTGTAGGCCAGCTCAGGCACCATGGGCAGGTAGATTGCCACCCGGTCGCCTTTCCTCACCCCGTGGGCGAGCAGGACGTTGGCGATGCGCGCCACGTTGTGCTTCACCTCCCGGTAGGAGATGTAGCGGTATTCGCCCGGCTCGTCGCCGGCCCAGATGATCGCCGTCTGCTCGCCGCGCTCGGGCAGGTGGCGGTCGACGCAGTTGTAGCAGGCGTTGAGGCGTCCGCCGCCGAACCAGGAGAAGTCGACCTCCTCCATGTCCACGTCCATGACGTTGCGCGGCGGCGAGAACCAGTCGAGCGTCCCGGACATCTCGCGCCAGAACTCCTCGGGCTGCTCGACGGACCGGCGGTACAGGGCCTGATACTCCGCGAGGCTCTTGACGTAGGCGCGTTCGGCGATGTGGGGCTTGACGGGGATCATGGGCGGCCTCCTCTACCTTGGCGGAGGGAATTCTATACCTGGGAGTGGTTGGCGCTGAGATCCTGGCGGGTCTAGATTCGTCGTACCGGCCTGTTGTTTAAAGGGAGTGGACCGTCGCCGCAGGCGGCAAACCATCGTCCCTTGACGACGAGCCGTCGCCGTTGGCGGCAGAGCGTCGTCCTGGTAGGACGGACCGCCGTCCATGGCGGCAGACCGTCGTTCCTCGACGACGGAGCATCGTCCCGGTACGGCGGACCGTCGCCGCAGGCGGCAAACCATCGTCCCTTGATGACGAGCCGTCGCCGTTGGCGGCAGAGCGTCGTCCTGGTAGGACGGACCGTCGTCCATGGCGGCAGACCGTCGTTCCTCGACGACGGAGCGCAGTCCTGTTACGGCGGACTGTCGCCGTTGGCGGCAAACCGTCGTCTCTTGACGACGAGCCGTCGCCGTTGGCGGCGGAGCGTCGTCCTGGTAGGACGGACCGTCGTCCATGGCGGCAGACCGTCGTTCCTCGACGACGGAGCGCAGTCCTGTTACGGCGGACTGTCGCCGCAGGCGGCAAACCGTCGTCCCTTGACGACGAGCCGTCGCCGTTGGTGGCGGAGCGTCGTCCTGGTAGGACGGACCGTCGCTAGGAGGTGCGAACTGTCGTTCGCAGCGCGCACCACGACTGCCAGAACCGTCAGAGGAGATCGTCGAGCGACTCCCCCGCCGCCCGCTCCTCGGGCTTCTGACCCCGCCGGAAGATCCGCGCTCCCCGGGCGCCGCCCAGGGTAGCGCGGTCTCCTTCCACCCGGAGCCAGGCGCCTTCGCGGAGGCCTACCACCGGCGTCTCGTTCTCCTCGTGGAACTCCTTGATCCGCTGCTCGCGGGTCTCACCCATGTGAGTGGAGCCCGGATCGGGATCGAGGTAGTGGGGATTGATCTGGAAGGGGACGGCGCCGAAGGCCTCGAAGGATTTCGGCTCGACGATCGGCATGTCGTTGGTCGTCCGGATTGTCGGGGCCGCGAGGTTCGTGCCGGCGCTGCTGCCGAGGTAGGGCATGCCGGCGAGGATCCGGTCACGGAGAATGGAGAAGAGGCCGGCGTCCTGGAGGGTCTTGAGGAGCCGGAACGTGTTCCCCCCGCCCGTGAAGACGGCTTCGGCGTCCCGGGCCAGCCGCCGGCCGGCCTCGTCCGCCGTCAGGGTCGTCACCTCGACGCCGATGTCCGCCAGCCGCTCCGCCGCCTTGGCGCCGTAGCCCTCCCGGTCCTTCAAGGCGAAGGGCACGAAGACCAGGCGCCGCACCGGCCCGAGGAAGCCGTCGATTTCTGAGAGGACATGGTCCAGGTAACCCTGGCCGTGGTTGCTCGAGTTGCTGATCAGCAGCAGCCTGCGCGGCATCGTCTCCCCCTTCCGGCTGCTGGAATCCTATTCCAACTAAGTGTACTTAGATCCAAGTAAGGTTAACAGGCATAGTATACTATGCTTGTGAGGTAGCCGCGAAGCTTAGTACGCTTAGCTGCGAGGAGTCCGAATGAGCTTGCTGCAACCTGAAGACGTGCTCCGGGTCCTTCATGGGTTCAATCCCTGGTGGACTCAACGCCCGGTCTCGATACCCCGCTTCCACCGGCTCGCCTTCGATGCTTGCAGCCGGTACCTGTTTGACGATTCTATCCGGAGGGGGATCCTGCTGGCGGGGCCGCGGCGAGTGGGGAAGACCACTGTCCTTTATCAGTTGGCCGAGAGGCTCCTCGCCCGGGGGACCGATCCGCGTGCCATCCTCTATCTGAGCCTCGATCATCCGGTCTTGAAGCTGCTGACCATCGGCAGGATTTTGCAGGAGTACCACGATCAGGTCCGTCCCGAGGGAGAGCCCGCCTACCTTCTCCTGGATGAGGTCCAGTACGCCGGCGAATGGGATCTTCACCTCAAGTTCGTGATCGACCATCGGCCGGAAGTCCGCATCGTCGCCACGGGATCGGCCGCCCTTCGGCACAAGCGGGACTCCATCGACAGCGGCGTTGGGCGGTGGATCACCGTTCCAATGCCCACGCTCTCCTTCTATGAGTTCCTGCAGATGAGGGGCCGGGCCCTGCCGGACGTGCCCCGGGACCTCCGGCCGCAGGATCTGTTCCAGAAGAGCAGGCCCTTTCTGGCGAACCTCGCCGAGAGCTGCCGCGGCATCCTCCCGGAGTTTCAGCGTTACCTTCTGGTCGGCGGGTTCCCCGAGACGGCCTTGAGCGACGAGACGGACTACTGCCAGCGCATTCTCCGGGAAGACGTGGTCGAGCGCGTCTTGAAGCGCGACATGGTGGCTCTCTTCGGGGTGCGCAAGATCAACGAGCTGGAGAAGCTGTTCATCTATCTCTGCCTGAACACCGGCGGGCTGCTGTCGGTCAAGACCTGCGCCACCGAGTTGGGCACTACGGCGCCGACGATCGCCGGCTATCTCGAGCTGCTGGAGAGCTCACACCTGGTTTTCCGTCTCTCCCCCTCGGAGATCGGAGGCAAGAAGGTGCTCCGGCAGCAGAGCAAGTACTACCTGGCGGATGCCGCCCTGAGAAACGCCGTCCTGTTGCGAGGGGAGGAGGTGCTGTCGGACCCGGACGAGTTGGGGAAGGTGGTGGAGACGTCCGTGCTGCGGCACCTCTCCGCCTATCATTATCTGGATGTCCCCAGGATCGTCTACTGGCGCGACCCCAAGACGAACAAGGAGGTGGACGTCATCGTCCAGAGCCCCCGTTACGTGATCCCGGTCGAGGTCAAGTACCGGAAGTCGGCGAGCCTGGACGCCGCGGACGGCCTGGCGGCCTACTGCGCGAAGGAGCCGAAGGTCCGGTTCGCCTATCTGGTGACCCGCGAGGACCGGGACTTCGGGATTGCCGAGCTGGAAGGCGTGCCGGCGAAATTCCTGAAGATCCCGGCACACATCTTCACCTATCTGCTCGGCCAGGCGGAGCACTCCCTGTGGGAGAACGCCGGGAGACGCGGGTAGGGCTCTCTCCCCTAGATCCGAGCCATCGTGTCCTTGTAGAACCCTTCCAGGATCTCCTGGTGCCGGGACTCGACGACTTTGCGCTTGATGCTCATCTTGGGCGTCATCTCGCCGGTCGCCTGGGAGAGGTCGTGGTCGAGGAGGTGGAAGGCCTTGATGCGCTCGTAGGAGGCGAGGCCGGAGTTGACGTCGTCGATGCCGGCCTGGATCAGCTTGCGGACCTCGGGGCGGGAGGCGAGGTCGGCGTAGTCCCGGTACTCGAGGCCGTTCTCCTTCGCCCACTTGCCCACGGTCTCCTCGTTGATGGCGACCAGGGCGACGCAGAACGGCCGCCGGTCGCCCAGCATGACGACCTGGGAGACGTAGGGGCTGATCACCTTGAGCTGATTCTCGATGTTCTGCGGGGCGATGTTCTTGCCGCCGGCCGTGACCAGGATGTCCTTCTTGCGGTCGGTGATGGCGAGGTAGCCGTCGGCGTCGAGGTGGCCGATGTCGCCGGTGTGGAGCCAGCGGCCTTCGTCGAGCGCCTCGGCGGTGGCTTCCGGGAGGTTGTAGTAGCCGCGCATGATGTTGCGGCCGCGGATCAGGATCTCGCCGTCCCCGGCGATCTCGATCTCGACTCCCTTGAGGGCCTTGCCGACAGAACCGAACTTGTACTTCTCGGGCCGGTTGGAGGTGCTGCCGGCCGAGGTCTCGGTGAGCCCGTAGGCTTCCAGGATCAGGATGTCGCAGGCGTGGAAGAACTCCGCGATGGTGCGGGCGAGCGGCGCGCCGCCCGAGATCAGGAAGCGGAGCCGGCCGCCCAGGCGCTGCTTGAGCTTGGAGTAGACGAGCTTGTCGGCCAGCCGGTGCTGGAAGGCCAGGGCGCCGGACGGCTGACGCCCCTCCTGGCGCAGCTTCGAGACCCGGCCGCCGACGCCGATCGCCCACTGGAAGATCTTGTATTTGAGGCCGCCCCCCTCCTTCGCCCCTGAGACCACCCGGTTGTAGACCTTCTCGTAGACCCGCGGGACGCCGGCCATGATCGTCGGGCGGACGGCGGCGAGGTTGGCGACCAGGTCGTCGACGGAGCCGTCGATGGCGGTCGCCACCCCGGTGCGGATGAAGGCCACTTCCAGGACCTTGGCGAAGGAGTGGGCCAGGGGGAGGAAGAGGAGCTGCTTGTCGTCGGACTTGAGCACCCCGAGGTCGGCGATGGACTCGGCCTCGAACAGCCAGTTGTCGTGGGTGAGCATGACCCCCTTGGGCCTGCCCGTGGTGCCGGAGGTGTAGATGAGGGTGGCGAGGTCGTCCGGCCCCACGGAGGCGGCCGCCCGGTCGAAGCCGCCGGGGTTGGCGGCGTTCCAGGCGGCGCCGAGGCTCTCGAGCTCGGCCAGCGGGATGGTCCAGCCATCGGCGGCCACGGGTGCGCCGTTCATCAGGATCAGCTTCACGACCTCGCCGGCGCGGGAGCGGACCTCGCGGATCTTGGCTTCCTGCTCGGGGTTCTCGACGAAGCAGACGCGGGCTCCCGAGTCGGCCAGGATGTAGGCGCTCTCCTCGGCGGTGTTCGAGGTGTAGATGGTCGAGGTGGCACCGCCGGCCGACAGGATGCCGAGGTCGGCCAGCACCCATTCGGGGCTGCTGGCGGCCAGGATGGCGCCGCGCTCTCCCTTCTTGAATCCCAGGCTCAGCAGGCCGCAGGCGATGGCCCGCACCCGCTGGCCGGCCTGGCCCCAGGTGATCGCGCGCCACTCGCCGCCGCGGCGGCCGGACATGGCTTCGGAGTCCGGGGTCGTGGCGGCCCGGTGCTGGAACATGTGGACGACGGAACGGAACGCCGGCTCGCTGATTGTGGTCATTGCGGGGAATGATACCAGGGACCCCGCCCGCGCCCTCCTCTCTGTGTTGAAAAGAAAGTGCGCCAACTTCGATCTGTCGCAAGATCGTTCAATTGCCTTCCCCGTCCGTTTCTCGGGTGCTATACCAGGGTCAGTAGTAGCCGACGTGAAAGCGAACCCCCGGGCGGACCCTGCCTGGTTCAGCACGAACCCGGCCTGTGGCTCCTTTCGTCTCCGGGCGGACGCTGGATGGGAGAGACATGATCGGGAAGCGAGCTTTTCGCCGTCTTCTGTCGTTCGCAGGGGTATCGTTCGCGCTGTTCACGCTATTCGCGCTGGCAATGCCGCGGCTCGCCGCCGGCGGCGACCTGGCGAA
>DATFNZ010000238.1:0-47817 GCA_035266085.1 Thermoanaerobaculia bacterium | reverse complement strand
AGCTCTGTCCGATGGGGATGCGGATCACCAGGTTGCCGTTGAACAGGTTGACGCTGTCCACGTCTCCGGGATTGAAGCTGCCGGAGGAGCCGAAGCCGCGGGCGGTGTTCGGGTGCTGCTGCGCGGCGGCCGGCAGGAACGCGAGGAACAAAAGGACGGGGAAGGCCAGCGGGCGGCAGCTCACTGTCCAGCCTCCTGACTGGCTCCGGCCTCGACGATCGTCAATTCCATCCGGTTGGGATCGATCAGCACCACGACGTCCTTGGGACCGAACCGCTTCGGCGGCTCGGCCTCAATAGCCAGCCCGGTAACCGGCCGCATCCTGTCGAGCGCGGCGGCGATCTTGCCGTCGGGAGCGCCGTCGTCGTCCTGCTCGCTGCCGTCCCCCACCGTCAGCCGCCACGCGCCCTCCCCCGGCCGCACCAGCAGGACCTCGGCGTAACTCCGGACGTCCTCCACCCGGTCCGACCGCACCTGGTCCCGCGCAAGCCCACGCCCCCGCCAGCTCACCTTGCGCAGCGGATAGCCAGCCGGCGAAACCGCGTCGGCGCGGCCCGTCGCGACGTCTACCGCCACCCAGATGGAGCGCAGCGGCACCTCCCGGTCCAGGTCCCACACGACCCTGCCGTCCCCATCACCGTCCGTCTGTGCCTCGGCCCGGCGCACGAGGGTCGCGACGTCGTCCTCGGAGAGCTCGCGGGCCATGCTGAACCAGACGACCTGTCCCTTGGCGGTGATCCCTTCCACCGTCACGGAGCGTTGCTGGAGCGTGATTGCCGGCTCAGCCAGCGCGGCGGAGGAGAGGGACCAGATCGCAAGGAGGAGGGATGGCAAACCCAGCAGCTTCATTCTTTTACTCCGTCGGTCAGGCGATGCAATTCTCGATAGTACGCAAGAGTAGGTATATGCGTCTAGGGACCTCCGCCGCCGACCTCGCAGGCAGGCCACGCCGCCGGCAAGATGTGCTTGCTCTTGCGCCTTGATAAAGCACAGGCGGGGGCCAGCCGCCCCCTGGCCCCGCCTGATCAAGATTCAGTTTTCAAAGATCCAGCGCGCGGCACCGGCGAACCGGTGCCGCGTCAGTTCCTACAGTTGCTAGGGATCAGGTGGTGGGCGTCGACGGCGGACTGGCCGATGACGACTTTTCCAAGGTGGCCTGCTTGAAGCGGGCGGGAATATAGCGCCGGGCTCGGGGTTCGTCAAGACCTGATCTCTCTATTGACTCCCCCAATCTTCAAAAGACTCTTTTGCCGGAGGGAAAGGTCTTTTGCCTCCGGATTAAAGTCAATTGGACGCAACCTGAAGGCAATTGCCCCAAGATTTGACTTGTTGTCTCAGGGAAAAGAGTATTAGGCTCCGGTTTGCAGAGACCGGGACGGAGAAAAGAGTAATAGCTCGGGAGAATTGACTATTCCTCGCGAGGAATTGATCTTTTCTCCCGCGAAGTGACTCTATTCCGCGCCGAATTGAGCTTTTTCCGGAGATCGCTGAGCAAATCCGGGTTCAAAAGGGCTTTTCTTCGGACCCGAATGTCTTTTGCAGGATTTTTGACAACTGAAGGATGTGTACAGCGCTCTTTTCCGGGTGCGATTGGGCTTTTTTTCTCGGGCGAGGCCTTTGGATCAGCCCCGGCGCTTCCGTGCCGCTCCGGAGATCAGCTCCTGGGCGTGGGAGAGGGAGAGGTCGGTGATCTTCTTGCCCGCCAGCATGCGGGCCACCTCTTCCACGCGGGTTTTGGATTCCAGCTCCTCCACCCTCACGCTGGTGCGGCCGCCGTCTACCTGCTTGCTGACTTTGAAGTGGAGGTCGGCGTGGCTCGCGACCTGGGGGAGGTGGGTGACGGCGAGGATCTGGCCTCCCTTGGCGAGGCGCTGGAGCTTGGCGCCGAGGGCGGCGGCTTCGGCGCCGCCGATTCCCGTGTCCACCTCGTCGAAGACCAGCGTCGGGCTCGCCTTCTCGGCTTCTCCTCGCGAGGCGAGCTGAAGGGCGAGATGGATGCGCGACAGCTCGCCTCCCGAGGCGATCTTGGCCAGGGGGCGCGGCTCCTCCCCAGGGTTTGGAGCGAAGAGGAAGACGACCTGGTCGATCCCCAGGCGGCCGAAGTCGGTCTCCGCGCCTTCGGACTCTCCTTCAGACAATCGCAGCGGGCTGCCCGTCCGGTGGCGACGCTCCAGGGCCACGGCGAGGCGGGCGCGGGCGAGCCCCAGGTCCTTGAGCTCGCCCTCGATCCGCTCTACCAGCGCCTTGCCCCAGGCCTCGCGGGCCTGCGACAGCGCCAGCGCGGCCGTCCGGTAGTCTTTTACGGCGCCCGCCACCTTGGCCTCCAGCTCGTCGCGGTTCTCGTCGTCCCCCTCCAGCTCGGCCAGCTCGGCTTCGATCTCGGCGCGCCGGGCGAGGACAGAAGCGGAGTCCCCGCCGTGCTTGCGGCAGAGGCGCTCGATCAGGGCGAGCCGCTCCTCGACGACGTCGAGCCGGGCCGGGTCGGCCTCCAAGCCGTCGAGCCGGTGCTGGAGGGCGCGGGCCGTCTCGGTGAGGCGGATGCGCACCTCTTCCAGCTCCGCTCCCCAGGCGGTGGCCTGCGGCTCCCAGGCTTCCACCTCGCCGACCAGCGTGTGGGCCTTGGCCGTCCGCTCCACGGCCGCTCCCTCCTCGTCGAAGATCAGGGCGAGAGCGGTGCCCAGCGAGCGGGTGATGGCCTCGGCGTTGCGCAGGACGTCCCGTTCGGCACGGAGGTCCGCCTCCTCGCCGGCCTTGAGCTTGGCGGCGTCGATCTCGCCCGCGTGGAAGCGGAGCAGGTCGAGCCGCTCGCGCCGCATGCGGTCGTCCCCCGACAGGCTCTCGAGGCGCTCGGCGAGGCGGGAGTAGAGGTCGAACGTCTCGGCCACCCGGGCGAGGAGCGGCCCGGCCTCGGCGCCGCCGGTGCGGTCGAGCATGGCCCGCTGGAGGTCCGGCTCGATCAGCCCCAGCTCGTCGCGCTGGCCGTGGATGCGCAGGAGGTAGGGGGCGAGGTCCGCCAGCAGCCGCAAGGTGGTGGGCTGGTCGTTGACGAAGACGCGGTTGCGGCCGCCGCGGCCGATCTCGCGGCGGACTAGGACCTCCTCCCCCTCCGCCTCGAGGCCCGCCTCCTCCAGCACGGAGCGCCAGGCGCTCCCCTCGGGCTCGAAGACGCCGGAGACGGTCAGGGCCTCGGCGCCGGTGCGCACCATCTCCGCGCTGGCCCGCGAGCCGGCCAGCAGGGAGAGGGAGTCGACGACGATGGATTTGCCGGCGCCCGTCTCGCCGGACAGGACGTTGAAGCCCTGTCCGAACTCGACGGACGCTTCGGCCAGGACGGCCAGGTTGCGGACGTGGATCTCTCGGAGCACGTCGGGACGGTTCAGTTCAGCGGGTCGGTCACGGGAAGACGGTACATTGGGACGAGGAGAAGTCTATCAGAGCGGATGGAGCCAAGGGGATGCAACTCCGCGCCATCCGAGCCAGCGTCTTCCCGCCAGAGTCCCCTGGTGGCTTTGAATAAGCCGCAGATATAGCTATACTCGGATTTCATCATCCTTTACCAAGGAGGCAGCATGAGCCCCCGATTCTTTCTTCGTCGATTGCAGGCCTGGCTGTTCGTCCTTCCTCTCTTCGCCCTCGGATGCAACGGTTCGGAGCACAGCCCCACGGCGCCTGTCGAGCAGCCGAAGGCAGCCTCAGCCGCGGTGGCCGCCGCTGCTCCGGTACAGGGCCCTGGGGTTGCGGCCGGCGAGGAGGACTCTACGGAGGCGCTCCGTCCCGGCGCCGCCCGGTTCCAGGCGGCCCGCCGCTCCGCGCAGGAAGCGGCCCCTGCCGGGACGCCCGACGCGCCAACCGTCGTCAGCGCGGCCCGCGGCGGCAACGGGAATGGGAACGGCAACGGCAACGGTGGAAACGGCAATGGCAATGGCAACGGCGGCAACGGCAATGGCGGTAATGGGAATGGCAACGGCAACGGGAATGGCGGCGGGGGACGCGGCGGCGAGCTGACGTTCGAGATCCGTCCCGCGACCTGGAACACGAACTGGGCTCATGCGGCAGGGAACGTCCAGGGATTCGTGCGCGGCGGGGACGTGGCGAAGATCGACACCGGATCGGTGGAGCTGCAGGCTGGCGGCGGCTCGCTCGATCCCCTTTCGGTCCGGATTGCCGGCGGGCAGCTCGTGGCCACCTTCGACAAGTCCGAGGCCTTCGAGCTGCTGGGCGACGTTGAGTCCGGAGACCGGGAGACCGTGACGCTGCGGTTCACCGTGGCGGGCGAGCAGAAAGAGCTCGAGGATCAAATCCGGATCGTCGGTCCCAACGGCGGCGGTACCGGCGGAGGTAATGGCGGCGGCGAGTTGGAGCTCAACATCCAGCCGGACGACTGGAACGTCAACTGGGAGCACAGCGCCGGGCAGGTCACCGCCTTCCTTCGTGGGACGGGTGTGAAGGACGTGGACCTCGCCACCGTCCGGCTCGTGGGCGACGGGGCCGGCGCCGCGCCCCTCGAGCCCCTGGACGTGCGCCGCGTCGGCAAGCAGGTCGTGGCCCGCTTCGGCAAGAGCGCCGCCTTCCTGACCCTGGACGATCCCGATGCCGGGGAGCGGCACACGGTGAAGATCCGCTTCTCCCAGGGCGGCACGGAGAAGGAGCTCTCGGAAGACGTGCGGATCGCGGGCAGGCGGTAGCGGCACCCCGGAGGCCGTCGTCAGTGCCTCGGCCTCCGGAGCGTATCCACCGGGAAGCTTCTAAACCAGCTCTCTGAAGTCCTTGTAGGGCTGGCCCAGCGAGTCCGCCACGGCCTGGTAGGTGATGTGGCCCTTGTAGGTGTTGACGCCCAGGAGGAGGCCCGGGTCTTCCTGAGCCGCCCTGGGCACGCCCTTGTTGGCGAGGGAGAGGGCATAGGGCAGCGTGGCGTTGTTGAGGGCGAAGGTCGAGGTGCGGGGCACGGCGCCCGGCATGTTGGCGACGCAGTAGTGGACGACGCCCTCGACCACGTAGGTCGGGTTCGAGTGGGTGGTCGCGTGGGTGGTCTCCATACAGCCGCCCTGGTCCACCGCCACGTCGACCGCCACCGCGCCCTCCTTCATCAGCGTGAGCATCTCCCGGCTCACCAGCTTGGGGGCCGAGCGGCCGGGGATGAGGACGGCGCCGATGAAGAGGTCGGCGCGGCGCAGCGAGGCGCGCAGGTTGTACTGGTTGCTGGCCAGGGTGCGGACGGCGCCGTGGAACAGGTCGTCGATCTCGCGCAGGCGGTCGAGGTTGGTGTCGAGCACGGTGACGCTGGCGCCCAGGCCCTGGGCCATCTTGATCGAGTTCAGGCCGACGATGCCGCCGCCCAGCACCACCACGTCCCCGGGCGGCACGCCGGGCACGCCGGCGATCAGGGTGCCGCGCCCGCCATGCCCCTTCTGAAGGAAGCTGGCGCCGGTCACGACCGCCATGCGCCCGGCCACCTCCGACATCGGAGTCAGCAGCGGCAGGCGGCCCTGGCGGTCCTCGATGGTCTCGTAGGCCACGCCGGTGATCTCGCGCTCCAGCAGGACGCTGGTCAGCTCCGGCAGCGGCGCCAGGTGGAGGTAGGTGAAGAGCGTCTGGCCGCGCTTCAGAAGACCGTACTCCGACTCGACCGGCTCCTTGACCTTGACCACCATCTCGGCCCGGCCGTAGACGGTGGCGGCGTCCGGCACGATCTCGCCGCCGGCGGCGACGTAGTCCTCGTTGGGGATGCCGCTGCCCAGCCCGGCTCCGTCCTGCACGATCACCTGGTGGCCCGCGGAAACGAGGGCATGGACGGAGGCCGGAATCATCCCGACCCGGTATTCGTGATCCTTGACTTCCTTCGGTATCCCGATCAGCACGTTATGGTTTCCCCGCCTCGACAAGTTTGGTTTCCGGCTCGCCAGCCCCGCGCGGGCGGCGCGCCTCTCGTGCCTTCTCTCCTCGCATCACCATTTGGCCCTTGAAGAAGGCTCCCTCGGAGATCACGATCCGCGGCGCGGTGATGTCGCCCTCGACGCTGCCCGAGGGCCCCACCTCCACCCGCTCCGACGCGGTCACGTTCCCGACCACGGTTCCCGCCACGCGCACCACGGGAGCCGAGATGGGCCCGTGTACGGCGCCCTCGGCGCCGACCGTCACGGTGGCGTCCACCCGCACCTCGCCCTCGACCTCGCCGTCGATCAGCAGCTCGGTCGCGCCGGTTACCTCGCCGGACAGGCGGGTGCCGGGGGCGACGTGGGTGAGGCGGCCCTTCGGGCTCGATGAAGAATCGGACGCTCCGCCGGCGAAGGCGGGGGTAGACGACGCGTTCTCACGACGAAAGATCGACATACTTACCCGGTCCGGCTTAGGAAAAAACGGTTGGAGCGGGCAACGGGACTCGAACCCGCGACATCAAGCTTGGGAAGCTTGCACTCTACCAACTGAGTTATGCCCGCTCGATGGGTCGAGCGGATGGAAATCTAGCGGAGAGGGGCAACGGGGTCAAGGGGTGGGGCGGCACGCTCCGGCCTTGCCAATCCGGGCAAGACCGATATACTGAGGACATGCAAGGTACAGGTCGAAGCCGGGATAGTGGCGAGCGGGGAGGGTCCCTCTACTTTTTCCCCGATCAGAAGATCACCGAGGCGGAGGCGCTCCACCTCCTCCATAAAGGCACCCGTGAGCAGCGCGCCTGGGTCATCTCGCACCTCCTCCGCTATGCCCAGTGGGACGACATCTGGACCTACGTGACCCGCGAGGAGGTCAAGGAGATCTTCCCCGATCTCGATCTCCCCGAGAACCTCCGCAACGCCTGGGGGCGGATGCTGAAGGTGGAGGCGCCGGTCGGGTAGCCCTCACCTCCCCGGCCCTCCTCTCCCGACCCCTCCCTCCCCCCCTCACCGGGAGAGGAGGGAGACAGAAGGCGAGGGCCTACCGGTCCCCACCCATCAAGATATCCCCGATGCCGCCGAGGGCGGAGCCTTCGCCCTTGTTGCGGGGAATGGCCGAGAGCACCTGTTTGGCCAGGCGCTTGAAGGGCAGCGACTGGAGCCAGATCTTTCCCGGGCCCGTCAGCGCCGCGTAGAACAGTCCCTCGCCGCCGAAGAAGGCGGTCTTGATGCCGGCCACCATCTGGATGTCGTAGGTCACCGTCGTCTCGAAGGCGACGATGCAGCCGGTGTCCACCCGCAGCGTCTCGCCGGGGCCGAGCTGGCGATGGAAGATGGTGCCGCCCGAGTGCAGGAAGGCGAGGCCGTCCCCTTCCAGCTTCTGCAGGATGAACCCCTCGCCGCCGAACAGCCCGGAGCCCAGCCGGCGGTTGAGGGCGATGCCCACCGCGACGCCGCGGGCGGCGCACAGGAAGGCGTCCTTCTCGCACAGGATGCGGTTGCCGTGCTGGCTCAGGTCCATGGGCACGATCTTGCCCGGGTAGGGCGCGGCGAAGGCCACTTTCTGGCGGCCCGGGCCGTTGTTGCTGAACACGGTCATGAACAGCGACTCGCCGGTGAGCACCCGCTTGCCGGCCGAGAGGAGCTTGCCCATCAGGCCGCCCTGCTCCGCTCCCGAGCCGTCGCCGAAGATGGTCTCCATGACGATGCCCGGGTCCATGTAGAGAAAGGCCCCAGCCTCGGCGATGCAGGCTTCGCCCGGATCGAGGATGATCTCGACGTACTGCAGGTCTTCCCCGTACAGCTCGTAGTCGATCTCGTGCGCCCGCGGCATCGCGGGACCAGCGACCGGACCGGCAGTTGGTCCGACCCCGGGCGGCGGAGGCGGCGGCGCGGCTCCGAAGGCGCCCGAGAATTCGGGCGCGGCCGAGACCGGGACCCAATTCGCCATCCCCTGGGTGAAAACGTGGGCGTCGCGCCCCAACCGGCCGCTCTGGATGCCGGAGAGAACCTCGTCCCGGCTCATCGGACCCTGCTGCTGGCCGCCGACGGCCACGTACCAAGTCTTATCGCTCATGGTGCCCTCCTCAAGGCCTATTCTATCCACCGTAACGCCATGATCTGCGTCTGCTGCAGAAGCTCGAAGTTGTTGTCGCTCACCAGCACCAGCGTCGGCGAGCCGTCGGGAAGAGGCGGCCCCCAGGCCATCCCCTCGATGTTGTCCGGCAGGAAGCCGGCGCCGGCGAAGTCGTAGACGAGCGTCTTCCGCACGGGCGTGAAGCTCTGCCCGGCGAGCGAGTCGAGGCCCGAGACGTCGGTGGCGCCGGCCAGCGAGACGAGGAAGAGCTGGATCGTCATCCCCCGTCCCACCACATACTCGCGCTCCAGGGCCAGCAACCCGCCCCCGGCACCTCCGATCCCTCCGGGAATGGCCAGCAGCTCGGCCAGGCCGCGGATCTTGAATCCTTCCGCCGGCGGCCGGTCGATGGCATCGACCTCGTAGACGTACTGGGCGGCGGGCGCGAAGCCCTCCCCCCGGCGCTCGTAGCGCAGCAGGCGTACGGGGCTCGGCTTCGCGGGGTCGTCGGGCGCGTCCTGCTGGAGCGCCCGCTCGTTGGCGGTCCACAGGACGGCGCCTCCCGGCTCCAGGGTGAGGCTCTCGAAGCCCTGGTTGCCGCGGACGCCCCGGCCCTTGCCGGCCAGGAAGGGAGCGGGCACCGGCAGGGTGGCGAGGAGCTTCCCGGCGAGCGAGAATTCACGGATGGAGGGCTCGATCTCCGACGAGACGAGCAAATTGCCCGAGGTTTCCGAGGGCACCAGGGCGATCCCTTCGCCATCGAACGTCTTGCCGTTCAGACCTTTGAGAAGGATGGCCTCTCGCACCACTCGCCGCTCCTGCCGGTCGCGGGAAACCCCGTCCTCCCCCACCGTGAAGCCGAGCCGGAAGACGCGGGCCGGGGTCTCGCCCTCGTTGTCCACCACCGCCAGCCAGGTGCCGTCGGGAGCGCGCACGATGCCGGAAAGGCCGCCGGCGCGCAGGCCGTCCACCTGGGTACGGTTGGGGATGACCAGGGGTCCCTTCCCCAGCAGGACCAGGCGGACGTCGCGCGGCGGGGACGGCTCGCCGGGCGGCGGCGGGGCGTTCTGCGCGCAGGCCGCGACGAAGAGGGACGCGGCGAGAGCGGAGAGCGTTCGGCGGGTCATGGCCGCGGGACGAACGTGACTTCGAACATCTTCGGCCAGAGCTTGCCGGTGATGAGGAAGGTCTTCTTCCCGGGATCCCAGGCGATGCCGTTGAGCACGTCGGTCGTCTGGCGCTCGGCGGGGGTGAGGAGGCCGGAGGCGTCCACGACCGCCGTGACCTTGCCGCTGGCCGGGTCGATGCGCAGGATATCGTCGGTCTGCCAGACGTTGGCGTAGATCGTCCCGTCGACGCATTCGAGCTCGTTGAGCCGGTCCATGGGCTGTCCGGCGAGGGTGACGCGGACCTCGCCCAGGACGGCGAAGGTCTTGGGGTCGCGGAAAGTCAGGCGGTCCGAGCCGTCGGTCATCACCAGCCGGCGGCCGCCGTCCGAGCACAGGCCCCAGCCCTCGCCCTGATAGGGGAGCTCCCCCGCCGTCTTGAAATCGGCGAGCCCATAGACGAGGGCCTTCTGGTTCTGCCAGGTGAGCTGGACGAGGCGGCCGTCCGCCAGCGCCAGGCCCTCGGCGAAATACTGCTGGGGCACGCTCACCCGGCGCTTGACCTCCCCCGTCTCCGGGTTCACCTCCCGCAGGCTGGACTCGCCGTAGAGGCCCGTGCTCTCGAACAGGGAGCCGCCGTGCAGGAACAGCCCCTGAGTAAAGGCGTTCGGATCGTGGGGGCGGATCGAGACGATCTTCACCGCCAGCCGCTCCGGGGCGTCGGGGGACTGGCCCACGGCCGCCTGCACCTCGGAAGGTGACGCCGGGTGCATCGGACGGGGCGGGGCGGAGCGGTTGAGCCAGAACACGGCGAGGGCGACGAGCAACGCGGCCATGACGGCCATTATGGGCCAATGCATGGGCCAACGGCGGGAGCGGGGGGCAGGGGGGGAGGCCTTGCGGGCTTGTCGGGAGGAGTGTTTACGGGCCATGAAGGTTTCCCCTCCCAATGTAGAGACGCCCTGCGGGCGTCTCTGGACTGGCACGACGGTCCCTTCTCGCAGATGCCATATCGAAGCACCGCCCCGCGGAGGGCCAATGAATAACCTGAACGTCTTGCCCGCCCCGGAGACGCCCGCAGGGCGTCTCTACATTGGGGGGTAACGCTGAGGAGAATGCCAACTCTTTCTCCTCACCCGCCCCACTCGCACCCATCCAGATATCCCAGGTCCGGCATCCCGATCGGCTGCCCCGGGGGTGGCGGGGGCGGCTCGGGGCGCTTCGACGGGTCCTCCGGCCCCTGGCGGTCCAGGTAGCGGTCGATCTCGCGGGCGAGGAAGGCCCGGTGGGCGGCCTCGGAATCATCGCCCGAGGCGCGGCCCAGGGACTTGGAGAGGGATTGCAGCTCGGCGTCCACCCGCGACCGCACGCCCGGTGCGGCCAGGGGATCGCTCGACAGGCCGATCAGACGGCGCGCCACCACCCACTGGACGCCCCGGCGCAGCTCCGCCAGCCGTTCGGACTTGGGAGCCGCGCCGCCGAAAGCCTTCTCCTCCATGGCGTTCAGCACCTCCTCGAGGCCGGGCAGCGACGAGTCGCGGCGGTGGAAGTCCACCAGCCGGGCCGTCCGCTCCGGGCGGAGCAGCAGCCGCACCGCCATGTCGGCCGCCGTCGTGGCGGCGGAGACCGGATCGAAGGTCGGGCCCGTCAGCCCCGCGAACATCTCCGCGTTGGGCCGGTACTCGGACGGGCGCGGCAGCAGCAGGGCGATGGTGGATTCCGGCAGATCCAGGCTCTCCGGCGAGAGCAGCTCCAGGACCGCCGCCAGCGCCTGCCGCTGGGCCTTGCCGTCCACGGGTTTCGAAGGCGCCTGGCCGTCGCCCCGGAGGGCGTAGGTGTACTGGAGGCCGCCGACCACCTTGGAGGTGGCTTCGAGCTGGTACCGGTGATGGAAGTAGAGCGGCACCAGCACCTCGTTGAGCAGGGCCAGGGGCTGCCCCGGGGCGATGTTGCGCTCGCCGAAGCCGGCGAGGCCGATGCGGCGCACGGCGAGGGTCTGACGGAGCCCCTCCGCCGGGTCGGCCCCGTTGTCCCAGAGATGGGCCAGCGGGCTGGCCGAGCCCTCGGGCCGGGCGTCCTCGTCGGTCAGGAAGACCAGGCCGCGGGAGAGCCCTTCGCGGATCATGGCGTCGAGCGGCTGGCGCTCGTCGGTGCCGGGCGGAAACTCGCTGTAGGCGTAGCGGATGGCCTGGACGTCCCACTCCCCCATGCCCACGGCGTAGGTCTTCGAGAAGTCGAGCTTGCCGTCCGGCGTGGCCCCCACCAGGGGCGCCGGGTAGTCCATCACCGAGGCCCGGCCGTAGGTGGAGGCGGCGAAGTTGTGCGAGAGCCCCAGGCTGTGCCCCACCTCGTGCGCGGCGAGCTGGCGGATGCGGGCGAGCGAGAGCTGCACGGGATCGTCCGGCGCTCCGGTGCCCGTCTTCTCCGTCCCCGCGAGCCCCTCGAAGATCAGGCGGTCCTGCCGCACCCGCAGCGAGCCGAGGGTGACGTGGCCCTTGATCATCTCGCCCGTGCGCGGATCGGACACCCCGCCGCCGTAGGACCAGCCGCGGGTCGAGCGGTGCACCCACTGGATGACGTTGTAGCGGGCGTCCAGCGGGTGCGCCCCCGGCGGCAGGACCTTCACCTGGAAGGCGTCGACGAACCCGGCCTTGTCGAAGGCGTCCTTCCACCAGGATGCCCCCTCGATCAGGGCGCTGCGCACCGGCTCGGGCGCGCCGGAGTCGACGTAGTAGACGAGCGGCTCCTTGACCCGCGAGCGCGCCGCCGCCGGATCGACCTTCTCCAGCCGGTGGCGCACCAGGTAGCGGGTCTCGATGGGCGCCGAGAGCGGCGCCGCGAAGTTCAGGAAGTCGACGGCGAACGAGCCCGAGCGGGGATCGAACGGCCGCGGCTTGTAGCCGGCGTCCGGCAGGCGCAGGAACGACTGGTGCTGGACCAGCGTCATGGCGCCGGCGGCGGGCGCCGTCTGGCGGACCAGGGCTCCCGGCTCGGCCGACTGGTAGGTCAGCAGCGACTCGAATTCCAGGTTCTCCGGGAAGGCCAGGCAGCTCTCGGGATCGACCACGCTGCGGCCGGCGTCGAGCGACCAGCTCCCCTGTTCGCTCCCCTTGAGCCGCGCCACGATGTCGTGGGCGTCGCGCACCAGGAAGGGGGTGAAGTCGACCAGCGCCCGGCCGTCCGGATCGGCGGCCGTGATCTCCCCGGCCCAGAGGATCGAGGTGGCGAACGACTCGCGCACCGTCCGCAGCTCGTCGGGGTTCTCGGACAGGGCGCGGAACCTGAGGTTCGGCTGCTCGAGGATCACCCGCCCGCCCAGCCGGCGCAGGGTGACCACCCGCGTATCGCCGAGCTGTCCGCGGTCGAGCCCCACGGGATTCGAGCCGAGGCCGGTGAGCAGCCCCTCCTGGTAGAGGTAGCTTGCCACCTCGCCGTCCTTGCCGGGGGCCGGGGGCACCGCCAGCCAGATCTTCCCCTTCTGGCGGTCGACGTAGAACGTCAGCAGACCCGCCCGCTTCTCCAGGCCGCCGGTCGCCTTGGCGATCGTGGGGAGCGCGCCGGCAGGGGCCGGCGGCTTCGCGGCCCCTTCTTTCGGGGGAGCGGCGAAGAGGGGCGCGGCGCAGAGGAGCGTCAGGAGGAGGACGGCGGGTCGGGAGAGCGCTGATTGCATGCGGATCCTTGGGGTCGGTGGGTTCAAGAGGCCGGGAAGCTTACCACCCCGAAATACTTTCGCCCTTCTCCGCACTTGTAGGTAGTAACGGTAGCTTCACTCTTCGCGAGGTCAAGCATGTTGGCCCTGGTTTCTACGAAGGCTGTCGTGGTTTCGACTTCCCCTCCGGGACGGCCTCCTCGCGAATCTCGTTCATTTACCCCCTTCCATTTCGAACTCGGATGCATATACTTTAAGCAGTTGCTTTGCTTTGTATGTCTGTATTGCCGTACCCAGGAGGGCGCCGGACGCAGCTCGATCTCCATAAGGAGGAAGAAGCCGTGAGGAAGATCGCAATCGTCGGTGCTGGGCAAGCAGGAATGGTTCTCGCGTTTGGACTGCTGCAAGAGGGGTACGAGGTGACGGTCTTCGAAGGGAGGCCGGCGGATGAGATCGAGAGGGGGCCGATCATGTCCACCGCGATGGTCTTCGACCGCCAGCTCAACGTCGAGCGCAGGCTGGGGCTGCACGAGTGGGAGGGCAAGGCCCCGGTCTGTAACGGCATGCACTCGACGCTGCGCCTGCCCAATGGGGAGATCATCCTCCAGATTCAGGGCGGCCTGGAGGAGACCTGCCAGGGGGTGGACGCGCGCATCAAGACCTCGACCTGGCTGAGGAAGTTCGAGGCTCAGGGCGGCAAGGTCGTCGACGCGCTGGTCGGCCGCTCGCTCCTCGAGGGGATGGCGGACGCGTTCGACCTCGTGGTCGTCGCCTCGGGCAAGGGAGGGCTGGGCGAGGTCTTCGAGCGGGATCAGGAGCGCTCGTTCTTCGACGCTCCGCCCCGGCGGCTGGGAGCGGTGATCCTGAAGGGGGTCCGCGAGTGGGAGGAGATCCCCTACACCACCCTCAAGTTCCAGTACTTCGTGCAGATCGGCGAGTTCTTCGCCATCCCCTTCTACTCGAATACCGGCCCCTGCCGGGCGATCGTCTTCGAGGCGCCTCCCGGTAGCCCGATGGACGTTTGGGGCGGGGTGGACAGCGCGGACAAGGCGCTGGCCACGGCCTTGCGCCTGATCCGGCAGTACTCGCCCGAGGATTGGCCGAACTACCGCAATGCCCAACTGGTCGACGAGCGCTCCTGGCTCAAGGGGGCGATCACGCCGACGGTGCGCAAGGTGGCCGGCCGCCTGCGGACGGGCAAGCACGTCATGGCGATGGGCGACGTCGCGATCGTCAACGATCCGATCAGCGGCACCGGCGCCAACGACGCCGTGCGCCAGGCTGACCGGATGACTCGGGCGATCGTGGAGCGCAACGGCAGAGCCTTCGACAAAGACTGGATGGAGGACGTCTTCGAGGGTTACTACCAGGAGCGCGGCCGCTACACCATGGAGTTCACCCGCCTGATGACCGGCCCGATGACCGAGCCCTTGTGGAAGGTCCTCCAGGGTGCGGCCCAGTCGCCTGGGGTGGCCCACACGTTCGCCAACATGTTCAACGACATCAAGGAATCGCTGGGTTGGATGACGGACATGAAGGCGGCGGAGCAGGTCTGCGGAGAGCACGCCCAGGAGCTGCGGGGCGCCCGTTTCCTCACCCTGTCGGACGCCATGGCCCGGTTCGCGCCGCAGCCCGGCGTCAAGGTGCAAGCCGCGTAGTGGCCGGCAAGCTGAAGCTCCCCTAAGGGCAGCCCGCCCCCTCCGGGCTGCCCTTGGACGCTTCGATCCGCCTTCCCCAGGGGGCGTGAAGACAGGGCTCCGCTTGTCGCCGGACGGCGAATCGGCTATAAGCAAGACCCATGCAGACGCTGGCCATCCCACAGCATCCCGTTGAAACCACCGATAAAAATTTCGAATCTCTGGGCCTCAGTCAATCGATCCTGCGCTGCATCCGCCTCGTGGGCTTCGAGCACCCGACGCCGATCCAGGCCGCGATCATCCCCGCGGCGCTCACCGGACGAGACCTGGTCGGCCTCGCCGAGACCGGTTCGGGCAAGACGGCGGCCTTCACCATTCCCATCGCCGAGCGGCTGGCCCATGACCCCAGCACCCGCGGCCTGATCCTCTCCCCCACCCGCGAGATCGCCCTCCAGACCCAGGCCTTCCTCGAGTTCTTCGGCGGCGACTTCGGCCTCAGGACGGTCTGCCTGATCGGCGGCGTCAAGATGGGGCCGCAGCTCCAGGGCCTGCGCCGCCGCCCCCACATCATCGTGGCCACTCCCGGGCGCCTTATCGACCACCTGGAGCAGGGCACCGCCAAGCTCAACGACACCAACGTCCTGGTGCTCGACGAGGCGGACCACATGCTCGACATGGGCTTCATGCCGCAGGTCCTGCGCATCCTCCAGGAGATCCCCTCGAAGCGGCAGACGCTGATGTTCTCGGCCACCATGCCGCCTCCCATCGAGCGCCTGGCCCAGCAGTTCATGGCCGATCCGATGCGGGTCGACATCACGCCCGAGGGCAAGGCGGCCGCGGGGATCAGCCACCGCATCTACATGGTCGAGCCCGAGAAGAAGAAGGCGCTCCTGCTCGCCCTCCTCAACCAGGAGTTGGGGAGCACGCTGGTGTTCATCCGCCGCAAGAGCGACGCCGAGTGGCTCTCCGGCGTGCTGGAGCGCGAGGGGCACCCGGTGGAGCGCATCCACTCCGACCTCTCCCAGGGGCAGCGGACCCAGGCGCTCCAGGGCTTCCGCGAGGGCGAGCACCGGATCCTGGTGGCCACCGACATCGCCTCCCGCGGCCTCGACATCCCCCGCGTCGGCCACATCATCAACTTCGACGTGCCCGAGACGGTCGAGGACTACATCCACCGCGCCGGCCGCACGGCCCGCGGCAACGCGACCGGCATCGTCTCGACGATCGCCGCCTGGATGGACAAGGCGATCATCAAGGAGATCGAGACCACCCTGGGCGAGGACATCCCCCGCTGCACCGTCCCCGGCGTCGAGGCCTACGTCGAGGTGAAGCCCCGGGTGACCCTGGGCAACCGCCGCGCGACCCTGAAGGTCAAGCGGCGGTAGCCGTCCTCACGAGGGGGAGGAGTCGTCCACTTCTCCTTCGAGCTGCAGGTTGCCGTCCATGTACTTCAGGTTGAACCGGAACTGGCGAATGCGCCAGGCGGCGCCGTCCTTCTCCAGGTGACTGTCTTTCTCCAGGTAAAAGTCGTAGCTGCCGACGAAGAACCGCGTGTTGCGGCCGGTGGCATTGGGGAGATAGTGGGAGGCGATGCCGTAGCAGAAGGCATCCGCCTGGCCGCCGTCGACGGTGACCTTGAAGTTCCCGGCCTGGTGGTGGACCGCCGCCAGGTGGCGCAACCCCCGGTCCCAGCCGTCCACGATCTCCTGCGAGTCCAACTCGGCGGCCGCCTCGCCGGTCATCGAGCTCATGTCGAAGAGGACCCGCGGCGTGAAGCACGCCCGGGCCGCCTCCCAATCCCGCTCGTCGGTGGCGATGAACAGCCGGGTGATCGTGTCGATGATGGCGTCTTTCTCAACGAGGTGCTGAAGCGCGTCGTCCATGACCCGGACGATATTGCGGGGGCCGGATGGCGTCAACGGCTCAGGCCCATTCGCGCAATTTGGCCAGGACCGATTCCAGGTGTCGCTCAATGGGTTCGTAAAATTTGGCGTCAGCCTCATCGAGGTGGACCCTCAAGCGCGACAACTCCTCTTGCTCGGACTCGGAAAGCGTGGAACTGAATTTCTTGTCCACCAGATAGGCGTACCGATCCCGCGCCTGCCTGCCCATCTCGATCGGATTCTCTGAGGTCATGCCGACAGGATACCTCTACACCGGCAGCGTCACCACCACCTCCAGCCCGCCCTCCGGCCGGTTCCGGGCCGTGATCCCTCCCCCGTGCTCCTCGGCGATGCGGCGGGCGATGGGCAATCCCAGGCCCGTGCCGGTGTCGTGGGTGGAGAAGTAGGGGTCGAAGATGCGCGGCAGATGGTCGGGGGGGACGCCGGGGCCGGAGTCCTGGACGGCAATTTTCGCGAGGCCGTTCGTCTGCTCGATGCGGACGACCACCCGGCCGCCGCCGGCGCTGGCGCGGAGGGCGTTCTCGATCAGGTTGCGCACGGCCCGGTGCAGGAGCTTGGCGTCGAAACGGGTCAGCAGGGTGCCGGGCACGGGCTCGAAATCGACCGAGATCCCCGGCGGCGGCGCGGCCCGATAGCCCTCGACGAGGTCGGCCATGCTCTCCACCAGGTCCGCCGGCTTGGGATCGATCCGCGGGATAGAGCTGTAGGTCGAGAACTCGGAGGCGATGGAGCGCAGCTCGTCCACCTGGGTCAGGATGTTGGTGGTGCAGCGCTCGAAGACCCGGCTGAAGTGCTCGGGGTCGTGCCGGTAGACCTCCATCATGTGCTCGGTCGAGAGACGGATGGGAGTCAGCGGGTTCTTGATCTCATGGGCGATCATGCGCGCCATCTCCGCCCAGGCGAGGAGGCGCTGGCCGCGCAGGACCTCGGTGGCATCCTCGACGACCAGCAGGGCGGAAGGCTCCCCCGATCCCGGCAGGGGCACCCAGACGAGGGCCCACTCGCGCTCCCCTTCCCCCTCCAGCCCGGCGAGCCGCACCGTCGAGCGGGCCATCTCGGTGCCGGCGCCGCCCAGGCCGCTCAGAAAGTCGGCCACGGGCCGCAGACGCTCGGCGCGCTTGACGGCCTCCTCCAGGCTCTCCCCCACCTCGGTCCCCAGCAACTCGGCCGCCACCCGGTTGTGCATCAGCACCCGCCGCTCGCGGTCGAGGGAGACGACGCCGGAGGTGATGTTCTCCACCATGCGGTCGACCACCTGCTTCTCGCGCACCAGCCGCTCGCGGGCCTCGGCGATCCGGCGGGCCATCTCGTCCACCGCCTCCACCAGAAGGGCCAGCTCGAGCTCCGTGGGGGCGAGGTCGAGCGAGGGGGCGCCCGCCGCGATCCGCCGGGTGCCTTCGACCAGCTCCATGAGCGGCCGGGTGAAGTTTCTCGCCAGGCGCCGGCCCACGGCCACCAGCAGGGCGAAGAGGCCGGCCGTCACCAGCAGGCCCTGACGCCGGAGCTGGGCGAGCTGGCGGGCCGCCTCCTCCTGCTGGGCGAGCAGGGGCATGGAGAGGAAAAAGCGCTCGTTGCCAAAGCCGCCGGGCACCCGCAGGGGCGCGTACATTTCGAGATAGGTGGTGTCGCCCACGCGGTTGGTGCGCGAGGAGAGGCCGTAGCCCAGGAGGGCCAGGCGCCGGTAGATCTCGCCCGGGATGCGCTTGGGCAGCAGGCCGGCGGTGAACAGCTCGTGGCGGCTGGAGGAGTGGACGGCGCTCCCCCAGTAGAGGTTCACCTCGTGACGGACGATGCGGGAGAGGTCGATCAGCAGCCGGTCGCCGAAGATCGTATCGACGCCGAAGCCGGGAGGCAGGGTGAGCAGCCGTTCGCCGAGGACCTGCTGCGCCGAGTTGAGGGCCGCCTCTCCCGCCACCCGCTGGTCCCGCCTCAACCTCTCCTCCATCGCCCGGACGAGCACGAAGTACAGCAGCACGAGCGGCACGAGGAGAAGGACGGTATAGACGATCATCAGGCGCTTGGAGTAGGAGCGAACGGTGCGCCGCAGCAGGTCGCGGAAGGCGGCGCGCGGCAGCGCCAGGAGCAGGAGCGGCGGAGCGGCGAGGGCCAGGAGGGCGATCACTCCCAGGCTCCAGTTGCCGGTGCGCTCCAGAGCCTCGATCGGCCGCAGCACGGGCAGATAGACCACCTCCCACCCTTGCTCCGACCTGCGGGCCCACGCCCGGGCCGGACCGGAAGGGGTCGCCTCCATCCGACCCCATTTAGGACCGCCCTGCGCCTGGCGCAGGCTGACGGGCAGGGGAGGCTCCTCCTCCCAGGGAGAGAGGGAGGCCCGGCCGTCCGGCGTGTAGAGGGCGTAGAGCGCCGGCTGGGCGATCTCTTCGATGGGCCCGGCCACCGGTCCGCCCTTGAGCAGACCCACGTCCACCTCGGAAAGGCGGCGCCAGTCGTGGACCTCGAAGCCGGGACTGGGCTGGAGCCAGTAGCGCACCCTCCCCCACGGCTTGCCGGCGAAACGCAGCGGCACGACGTCGGAGATCAGGAAGTCCTCCCAAGGCGGCAGCCGCAGGTCTTCCCAGCGGGTTGGTTCCGGATCGATCAGCCCCTGGTCGGTCAGCGGCATGCCGAAGGAGAAGAAAGAGGGCGGAGCGTCGTCCGTCTGCACCACCAGGGCTGAAAGCGAGTGGTGCCGGGCGAGCGGCGAGTCCTTCCAGAGGGCGTAGGCGAGGTCCTGGCGCTCGAGTCCGCCGGGGGAGCGGGGGACCACCCGCGCCAGGTCGATCGCTCCGAAGTGCCTCCTGATCTCGAGGGACACGGCGGCGTTCTCCTGACGGGTCGGCGGCGACAGCCGCGCCAGAAGCTCTTTCCCGGCGTACTCGCGGAGCCGCCAGCGGTGGGCGGTCTCCCAGATGCCGGCGGCGGCGAAGACCGACATCAGGATCAGGGCGACGAGAGCCAGCCCTTCCCCCAGCCGCCGCTGGTCGGCATAGGACGCCGCCGCCGCCCCGCCGGCGGCGAGAAGCGGCACGGCCAGGAGCGGCTGATCGCAGAGCGCCGCGCCCGCGAGCAGGAGCGCCACGGAGGCCCAGGCCACCCGGTCGAAGGGGAGGGCCGCGGGGCTCCCCTTGCGGCGCCCGGCCAGGCAGAGGAGCCCGAAGGCCGCGCCGGCGAAACCCACGCGCAGGGTGAACGCTTCGGCGGAGGTGAAGATGCTGCCGGCGAGGTCGAGCGGCCCCCAGAGGCGCTGCAGGGCCCAGGCCGCACCGAGGAGCATCAGGATGGCGCCCGCTCCCTTGACCCAGGCAGGGACGCGGTCGCCATCCTGCGAGCGGGCCCACACGCCGATCGACGCCACGGCCAGCCCGGCGAGCAGTACCCCGAGGGCTCGCGAGGGGACCGCCATCGCCGCGCCGAAAGCGATCAGTCCGCCCACGGCAAAGGGGCTGACGAGACGGCGCACGGGGCCGTCCTCGGCCATCAGCGGCCCGCCGCCGGGCAGAGCGACCCGGAGGAAGCGCAGCACGGCGATCGAGAGCAGGGCGAGGCCGATCAACGCCCAGGCCAGGCGGTCCGCGGGCGGCCAGCCGGAGGACGCTGCGGCGGGTCTCTTCTCGACCACCAGGGCCGGGGCTCCCTGGAGGGTCACGAGGTCGGTGCCCCGCACGGCCTGAGCGGGGCCGTCCACCAGGGTCCAGCGGGCGCGCCGGCCGCCGGGGAACGGCAGGACGTCCGAGGGGAAGCTGGCGCCCGCGACCACCCGCCAGGGGCGGCGCGACCCGTCGAGGGGATGGACGGCGAGCAGCGTCACGGCGCTGAAGCTCGCCCGGTAGAAGAGGCCGGACCGGGGGACCTCCTGGCTGAGCTCGTGGAGCAGACCCTCACCGGCCCAGGCGACGGGCACACCATCCGGGTCGAGCAGCAGCAGGGCGCGCCGCCCCATTCCTTCCCCAACCTCGATCTCCGCCAGCCGGCTGAAGGCCGCCAGGGTGGCCGCCGGCGTCTCCGCCGGCCCGGCCACGGCCTTCGCCGCCGCCACGGCCTCCGCGCGCAGATCCTTCCAGAGACCGGAGTAGGCCTGCCGCGTCTCCCGCACCCACTCCCCCTGGGCGTGGTGATCGAGGCGGCCGTAGGCCCAGCCCGCCGCCAGGACGCCGACGGCGACGGCCAGGATGGGGCCGGCGATCCGCCGTTCGCGGGACCGTCGCATCGCGAGCCAGGCGATGGAGAGGACGAGCAGGGCGGCGGCGGACCAGGGCGCCGGCAGCGCCGGAGCGGCCACCAGGGCCGCCACGAGGACGACTTCGAGCAGCGCCAGCCAAGCCGGCTCTCGGGAGGGTGAGCTCACCGTGGGAGCATCGGCAGGTCCACGCCGCGCTCCCGGGCGCAGGCGATCGCCTCGGGGTAACCGGCGTCGGCGTGGCGCACCACGCCCATGCCGGGATCGCCGGTGAGGACCCGCTCCAGCCTCCCTGCCGCCGCCTCGGTGCCGTCGGCCACGATCACCATGCCGGCGTGCAGCGAGTAGCCGATGCCAACCCCGCCGCCGTGGTGGACGGAGACCCAGGTGGCGCCGTTGACCGCGTTCAGGAGGGCGTTCAGGATCGGCCAGTCGCCGATGGCATCCGAGCCGTCGAGCATGGCCTCCGTCTCGCGGTTGGGGGAGGCGACGGAGCCGCAGTCGAGATGGTCGCGGCCGATGACGATGGGCGCCTTCACCCGTCCCGAGGCCACCAGCTCGTTGAACACCCGCCCGGCCTTCGCCCGCTCGCCGTAGCCAAGCCAGCAGATGCGCGCCGGCAGGCCCTGGAAGGCCACCCGCTCGCGGGCCAGGCGGATCCAGCGCGCCAGCGCCTCGTCCTCGGGGAAGGTGGCGAGGATGGCCTCGTCGGTCACCGCGAGGTCTTCCGGGTCGCCCGAGAGAACGGCCCAGCGGAAAGGCCCCTTGCCCTCGCAGAACAGCGGCCGGATGAACAGCGGCACGAAGCCGCCGATGTCAAACGCCCGCCGCTCCCCCGCCTCGAGCGCCTGGCCGCGCAGGTTGTTGCCGTAGTCGAAGGTGACGGCGCCGCGCTCCTGCAGCGCGAGCATGGCCCGGACGTGGGCGGCCATTGAAGCCATGGAGAGGGAGACGTACTGCCGCGGATCGTCCCCGCGCAGGCGGATGGCCTCCCCGTAAGACAGGCCGTGGGGCACGTAACCCTGGAGGGCGTCGTGGGCGGAGGTCTGGTCCGTCAGCACATCGGGCACCAGGCCGGTCGCGACCAGGTGCTCCAGGAGATCGACGGCGTTGGCTTCGACGGCGATCGACACCGCCTCGCGCCGGTCGCGGGCCGCCAGCGCCTGCTCGACGGCCGCCGGGATGTCCGGGGCGACCTTGTCCAGGTAGCGGGTGGCGAGCCGCCGCTCGATGCGGGTGCGGTCGACCTCGGCCACCAGGCAGACCCCCTCGTTCATGGTGACGGCCAAGGGTTGCGCCCCGCCCATGCCGCCGAGGCCGGCGGTGACGGTGAGCCGGCCGGCGAGGGAGCCGCCGAAGTGCTGGCGGGCGCACTCGGCGAGGGTCTCGTAGGTGCCCTGGAGGATGCCCTGGGTGCCGATGTAGATCCACGAGCCGGCCGTCATCTGGCCGTACATGGTGAGGCCGAGCCCTTCCAGCCGGCGGAACTCGTCCGCCGTGGCCCAGTGGGGCACCAGCATGGAGTTGGCGATCAGCACCCGGGGGGCCTCGGCGTGGGTGCGGAACACGGCGACCGGCTTGCCGGACTGCACGAGCATCGTCTCGTCGTTCCCCAGCCGCTTCAGGGTCTCGACGATCGCCTCGTAGCACTCCCAGTTCCGCGCCGCCTTCCCCGACCCGCCATAGACCACCAGCTCTTCCGGCCGCTCGGCCACCTCGGGGTCGAGGTTGTTCATCAGCATCCGCAGCGCGGCCTCCTGCTGCCACCCGCGGCAGGAGATCTCCGTGCCCCGGGGAGCGCGGACGGTACGGGGACGGGCGGTCGAGGCGGGGGCGGCGGTGGTCGTGGTCATGACCGGTATTCTACTCGGGTGGACGGACGGGCGGGACGCGGGGTCAGCCGCCGTCAGTCTTGAATTTCATACGGTGGCTTACGCCGGGAGCGCAACCACACGCTCGCGCGCCAATTCCGCCGCGTAGGCGATGGACGCCTGGATAGCCTCTCGGGAGAGAGAAGGATAGCTGCGGAGGATCTCAGAGGGAGCCATGCCGGCAGCCAGGTTGTCGAGCACGACCGAGACCATGACCCGAGTGCCCTTGATGCAGGCCTTCCCGTGACAGACCGCGAGGTCTACCGAGATATAGGACTGCCAATCGATCGGGGTATCTTCCATGAGGCGCCTCCTGACGTCCATTCTAAACGTGCCCCGGGCCTTTCACCATGTGAGAACTGCCGTCCTGTACAATCGGACTGCCATGCAACATCTCCCGCCCTCCCTTCGGGAAGCCGTTCAGAGACTGGAGCAAGGTCTCAAGGATCTCTACGGAGAGCGCTTCCGAGGCCTTCTCCTCTATGGCTCGTATGCCAAGGGCGATGCACGCGATGGAAGCGACGTGAATCTTCTTTTGCTGCTCGACGGCCCCGTCAATACAGTCAGGGAGATCTTGTATCTGGAAGATCTGAAGTGGCCCCTGTCCTTAGAGTACGACACCGTCCTTTTCGTAATGCCCGTAAGCGCTCAGGCCTTCGATAAGGCTGAAACGATGTTCCTGAGGTCTGTACGCAAGGAGCTTGTCCCCCTGGAATTCTCGGACGAACCGGCCATCGCCATAGAATGAGGCGCATGAAATCCGCGTTCGCGGCTGCCTCCCTGCTTCTTCTCCTGACCACCCCCGCCCCCGCCGTCACCCTCGACGACGAAGTTCAGGCCTTCCTCCAGGTCATTGCCGTTTCGGGCCGGGAAAGCGCGGCGGCCGACTTCATCGCCAGCCGCCTGGCGGGTCTTCCGGCAACTCGCGACGTCCTCGGCAACGTCGCGCTCACCGTGGGCGCCGGAGAGCCGCGGCGGCTCGTCGCCTGCGCTTTGGGCGAGCCGGGGTTCGTGGTCAGCGGGATTCGAGAGGACGGCTACCTGCGGGTCGTCCCCGCCGGCGGCGGCGCCGGGGCCCTCTGGACGCAATCGTTCGAGGGGAACACGGTGGTGATCGGCGGCTCTCGCGGGTGGCGGGCGGGGGCCGTGGCCCTGCCGTCGGTCCATCTCCAGCAGGAGGACGGCCCGGGGAGGGAGCGGCCCTTCTCGGTCGAGGACCTCTATATCGACGTCGGGGCCGAGAACACGGCCGAGGTGGCGGAGCTCGGCATCCGCCTGATGGACCCCGTGGCGCTGATCCGGCGGCCTTCCCGGCTGGCCGGAGGGCTGGTCGCCGCCCCCGCCGCCACCGTCAAGGCGTCGTGCGCCGCCCTCGCGGACGCGGCCCGGCGCTACCGGACGGCACCAGGAACGGGCACCGTCGTCTTCGCCTGGACCGCGCTCGACGGCCTCAACCGCGCCGGTCTCCTCCACGTCCTCCGCGAGCGGGGGCCGTTCCAGGACGTCCTCCTGCTGGCGCCCGGGTTCGGCTGGGAAAAGGTTCAGGACGCTCCGCCGGCTCCGAAGCCGCTGCCTGCCCCCGGCACGGGACCGATCGGCTCCGGCAAGCTGCCGGCGGCGCTCTCCGGCGGCGCCTCAGCCCCCCATTTCGAGCCGGAAGGGGGCATGGCGGGGACGGCCGATTGGGGCACGGCCCGAGTGGCATATCTCGGCCTGCCCGCCCGCTATCCGGGCACGCCCGTCGAGACGGTCTCCCTCCGGGATGCCAAGGCGCTGTCGGATGCCATCCTCACCGCCCTGGGCGGCAAACCAAGCACGACTGCCGCCGTGCCTCCGCTGCCCGCTTCACCGGAGATCGCCGAGCCCGCCACCGGGCATGAGGAGGAGGCCAGGCTCCTGGCCTCGCTGATTGCCCGTTACGGGGTGAGCGGCGCCGAGGCTGCCGTCCGTGAAGAGGTGCTCCGCAACTTGCCGGCCTGGGCGAAGCCGGAGACCGACGCCAAGGGGAACGTCACCGTGACCCTGGGGAGCGGCGGCGATCCCATCCTCTTCGTGGCCCACATGGACGAGGTCGGCTTCCGCGTCGAGGAGGTGATGCCCGACGGCCGGCTCCGCCTCCAGACCCGTGGCGGTCTCCTGCGCTCCGTCTGGGAGGCGCAGGCCGCCCTGGTCCACGGCGACCGCGGCGCCGTTCCGGCCGTGTTCGAGCCGCGCGAAGACTGGTGGACCTCCAGCCAGTGGGCGCTGTCGAACGCCCCCACTGCCTACCTCGGCGTCTCCTCCGCGAAGGAGGCTGAAGCCCTGGGCATTCGAGCGGGAAGCACTGTGACCATGCCGAAGCGCATGCTGCGGATCGGCCGGCACCGGATGCTCGCCAGGAGCTTCGACGACCGGGTGGGCTCGACGGCCCTGCTGCTCGCCCTGCGCCGCATCGATCCCGCGAAGCTCCGCCGCCGCGTCACCTTCGCCTGGTCCGTCGAGGAGGAGGTGGGGCTCAACGGCGTCCGGGCCCTCGCCGAGCGGATGCGGGACCTCGGGGCCGTGCACCCCGTCGATACTTTCGTCTCCGCGGACTCGCCCATCGAGTCGAAGCGCTTCGCCGACGCCCGGCTCGGGCAGGGACCCGTGCTCCGCGCCATGGACAACGGCTACTACGCCCCACGCGAGCTGGTCGACCGCTTCCTCGCCCTGGCGGAGCGCAACGGCATCCCCGCGCAGGTGGGCTTCACGGGCGGCGCCACGGACGGCATGGCGTTCCTTCCGGACGGCGTGGCCATGCTCCCCTTCTCCTGGCCGGGGCGCTACTCCCACTCCCCTGTCGAGGTGGCGGACCTGCGGGACCTGGAGTCGCTGGTGCGGCTGATCGTGGCCGTGGCGACGGAGCCGGCTCCCTGACTACGTCTTGTTCAACCCGTAGCGCTCCATCTTGATCGCCAAGCCGTTGCGCGACAGCCCCAGCAGGCGGGCGGCCTGGGACTTGTTGCCATTGGTGCGCCGCAGGGCCTCGCGGATGGCCACCTGCTCGGCGCCGCTGACCAGGCGGTCCAGCTCGAGGTCCGAGGCCGTGTCCACCCGCGTGGTGGCCGCGATCGGACCATTGCGCACCCGCTCCGGCAGCAGGTTGACGTCCACCGGCCGTTGCGCGGGGGACATGTAGACGAGGTGCCGGGCGACGTTCTCGAGCTCCGCCAGGTTGCCCGGATAGTCGTAGCTCAGGAGGGCCGACATCGCCTTGACCGTGATCCCCTGCATGCGCTTGCCCGTCTCGTGGCAGAACTTGTTGATGTAGGACTGGATCAGCAGCGGCAGATCCTCGCGCCGCTCGCGCAGGGGCGGCACCTCGATCGTGAACTGCGAGAGACGGTACGCGAGGTCCACCCGGAAGAGGTCGCGGGCGACCACCGAGTCGAGCGTCGTGCGGCTCCCCGCCACCAGCCGCACGTCCACCGGATGGCTCTCGTTGCTGCCGGCGGGCTCCACCTCGCCCGAGCGCAGGAAACGCACCAGCCGGGCCTGGAGCTCCATCGGAAGCTGCTCGATCTCGTCGAGGAAGAGGGTGCCGCCGTGGGCCAGCACCAGCTTGCCCTCGCGGCGCACGGGGCCGCCCTTGCCCGGGATCTCGGCGCCGAAGAGGTCCGCCTCGATCTGCTGAACCTTGGCGCCGCCGCAGCCCGCGATCACGAAGGGGCCGTGCCGCCGCGGTCCCGAGAGATGGAGCGAACGGGCCAGCAGGTCCTTGCCCACCCCGGGCTCGCCGCACAGCAGCACGTGGACGGGCGGATCGACGGCGGCGCGGAGCTGCTCGACGACCTGCTTCATCATCTGCGACTCGCCCACCACCAGGTTGGGGTCCAGCGTCAGGGTCTGCTGGCCCGGATGGCCCGGCAGGATCGGCTCGTACCACCCCACGTGGTGCACCAGCCCCAGCACCAGGAGGTGCCCGAGGGTGCTCAGCGAGGCGGCCGGCGACCAGCTCTCGGGGTTGAACCGCGGGAATGCCGCGAGCAGCGTGTAGCCGCGGTCGAGGGCGATGAAGGACTGATAGAAGACGACGCTGGGCACGTCCCCCAGCTCACCCTGGAAGAAGCCTCCCTTCTCCAGGCTGCGGTTGGTCTCGCGGTGCTTGAGGAGCTGATCCAGCAGCCGCTCGCCGCCCGCCAGCCACGCCGGATCGCTGGTCACCACCAGCTTCAGGCCGGCTCCTTCCAGCTCCCCCGTCAGGAGGAAGAGGGCGCCGCCGCCGAAGTCCGCCAGCACGTCGGTGACCAGGGCCTCGGAGGTGGTACGGCTCTCGGCGTCGGCGAGCACCCATTCGCTGATGCGGTTCAGGTGCTCGATCATGCGGCACGAGGTGATCCGGGGCGGGCCGTCCGCCGGCTTCTCCTCGGGAGGCGGCGCGGCGTCCTTCTCCGGCAGGGGGACGATGTCCTCCACCAGCAGGGTCACGCCGCCCAGCCGGATCTCGTCCAGCACCTCCAGCAGGGCCTCCCGCACCTTGCGCCCGCTCACCAGCATGCCCTTGCGGGTGCCGAGATCCTCGATCCTCAGCTCGTTACCGTCGTAGAGGAGCCGCGCGTGCCGCTGGGCCACCCCCGTGTAAGGCAGATGGATGTCGCACTCGGGCCAGCTTCCAATGATCAGCTCGCTCCGGTGGACAGGGAATCGCCGGACGCCATCCGGTGCATAGGCAACCAATCTCAACATCGGATCGCAAGTGTACCCCAACCACCTGAGCAAGCTTCTTGCAGAGAACAGCGCCATGAGGGCACTTGCAAGGAGAGAAACTCGATGAAATCACATGTGAAGAGAACGACCGGGGCCGCCGTCTGTCTGGGCGCCCTGTTGCTGGCCCTGCCCGTCCTCGGGCAGCAGGTGAAGGAAGACCCGGCACGTCTGCGGCTCGAGGCCGCCTCGGCCGCCAAGGCGGGTAAAGCGGCGGAATTCGAGATCAACCCCGAGCTCACCACCAAGACCCACGTCTGCGATCACTTCGGCAGCATCTCCTGCGGCCAGACGGTGAGCGGCACCCTGACGGCTCAGGATTGCCAACTGGCTGACGACTCCCGCATCGATTTCTGGGAGTTCCAGGGCACCTCGGGGCAGACCGTCACGGTCACGATGACGTCGAACCAGGTAGATTCCTACCTCTTTCTACTCAATCCCCAGTCCCAGACCGCGGCGCAGAACGACGACGGCGCCGGCGGCTCGAACGCCCGGGTGGTCTATCCGCTGAACGGCTCGGGAGCCTGGGCGATCGGCGCCAACGCTTCCCCCAACCAGACGGGCGACTACTCGATCACCCTCGCCTGCTCCGGCACGGGAGGCGGCGTCGGAACGCCGGCCGCACCCTCGGCCCTGGTGGCGACGGCGGCGTCCACCACCGAGATCGACCTCGACTGGCAGGACCGGTCGGCCAACGAGACCGGCTTCGTCATCCAGGGCAGGAGCGCGGGCCAGGCCTTCCAGGACCTCGGCGCCGTCGGCGCCAACTCTACCGGCGCCACGATCACCAACCTGACGCCCGGCACGGCCTACACCTTCCGGGTCCGCGCCCGCAACGCCAACGGCGACTCGCCGTACTCCAACGAGGCGACGGCGACGACCCTCGGCGGGGACGGCAGCGGGGGTTTCCTGACCTCGGCCAGCTTCCCCGACTTCCGCTTCCGGGTACGGATCACCCCGCAAGGCGCCGCCACCATCCAGGGCCGGAAGGAGAACACCTGCATCCCCGAGACGCTCTGCGTGAGCGGCGCCGCGGCCGGACGGTCGGAGGTGTTCATCCGTATCGTGGGCCCGCGGCCCAACGGCTTCCTCTGGCCGACCATCGTCCGCTTCACCCCCTCGCAGGTCGAGGTGGACGTGCAGCAGATCAGCACGGGGATCCAGAAGACGTACTTCCTGCCCGCCGTGCCGCCGGGTTCCGACGACCTCAGCGGCCTGCAGGACCGGACGGGGTTCCAGCCGTAACGTGAGAGCCACGGGCGGGGGGATGCTATCCTCCCGCCCGTGAACGACCTATTCCTACGCACCTGCCGTGGGGAGGCGACCGAGCGCCGGCCCGTGTGGATCATGCGCCAGGCCGGCCGCTACCTCCCTGAATACCGGGCGATCCGCCAGAAGGTGGATTTCCTCACCCTCTGCAAGACCCCCGAGCTGGCGGCGGAAGTGACGATCCAGCCCGTGGACATCATCGGCGTGGACGCCGCCATCCTCTTCGCCGACATCCTGCTCCCCCTCGAGGCCATGGGCGCCGAGCTCCAGTTCGTCAAGGGGGACGGCCCGAGCTTCCCCAATCCCGTGCGCACCCGCGAGGACATCGCCCGCCTGCGCACGCCCGAGGTCGAGGAGACCCTCGGCTACGTCTTCGACGCCATGCGCCTGGTGCGCCGCGAGCTCGACGGCCGCGTGCCCGTGCTCGGCTTCGGCGGCACGCCGTGGACGCTCGCCGCCTACCTCGTCGAGGGCGGCGGCTCGAAGCACTTCGAGCACCTGCTCGCCTGGAGCTACGGCGACCCCGAGGGCCTCGCCGTGCTCCTCGACCGCATCGCCGACACCTCGATCGCCTACCTCCAGGGCCAGATCGCGGCCGGCGCCCAGGCCCTCCAGCTCTTCGACACCTGGGGCGGCCTGCTCGACCTCGAGCGCTGGCGCGCCCTCGCCCTGCCGCCCCTGGCCAGGATCGTGGCGGCGCTCAAGGGCCAGGTGCCCCTGATCTACTACATCAACGGCGGCTCCCATCTCCTGCCCGCCACGCGGGAGCTGGACGTCGACGTGCTCTCCGTCGACTGGCGCCAGCCGCTCGGCCAGATCCGGCAGGCCGTGGGCTCCAAGGTCCTCCAGGGGAACCTCGATCCGGCGGCCCTCCTCGGGCCGATCGCCGAGATCCAGCGCCGCACCGCCGCCCTCGTCGAGCAGGGACGGGGCGGCGGGCACATCGTGAACCTGGGGCACGGGATCCTGCCGATGGTGCCGGTCGAGAACGCCAGGGCGTTCGTGGACGCCGTGAAGGGGCTGCCGGCGCCGTAGGGGCGTCAGTGGTGCGTCGAGCCCGCCGGGTTCTTCTTCCCGGCCTGCAGGCTCTCGTGGAGGGTGGCGAGCCAGAAGTCGGTCTTGATGAAGCCGCCGCCCCACTCCTTCCACGCCTCGGGCAAGCCCTGGGCCTGGATCTGCTCCAGGGTCTTGCCGGCGTCCATCTGCTTCTGCACGATACCGGTCGTCTCCACCAGCATGGAGTGGTACTTCTTGAGGTCGTCGAGGGTCGAGACCTTGCCGTGGCCGGGGATGATCTTGGCGCCGGCCGGCACCTTCGCGATCACCTTCGCCACGTTGTCGGTGAGGCCCTGGACGCTGCCGCCGTTGTCCAGGTCGACGAACGGGAAGCGGCCGACGAAGAAGTCGTCGCCCATGTGGATCACGTTCGACTTGGTGAAGAAGATGATGCTGTCGCCGTCCGTGTGGCCATGGGGGTAATGGATCGCCTTGATCTCCTCGCCGTTGAAATGGACGGAGACCGCCTCCTCGAAGGTGATCACCGGCAGGCCCGCGGCCGTCATGGCCTCGACCTTCTCGCCGCGGACCATGGTCCCGGACTCCAGGCGCTTCCGCACGTTCTCCTGGGCGATGATGGGCGCCTCGGGGCCGAACGTCGGGTTGCCCCCCGTGTGGTCGCCGTGGTAGTGGGTGTTGAGGACGAACTTGAGCTGGCCCGGGTTGATCCCCTTGAGGGCCGTCTTGATCTTCTCCGCCAGGGGAGCGTACTGATCGTCCACGATCAGAATGCCGTCCGGGCCCGCCGACACGCCGATGTTGCCACCCGCGCCCTCCAGCATGTAGATGTTGCCCGAGACCGGCACCACCTTCATCTCCACCTTCGAAAAGTCCTGCTGCGCCAGCGCCGGGACGGCCATCAGGGCCAGGCCCGCCGCGAGCTGGATGCACGTCGCTTTCGTCATCGAGAACCTCCTGGAATTCAATCAGAAACTGCGGCGGGAAACTCTAGCACGGGCCGGGCCCCTACCCTCCCCCCGCCACCCGCAGCAACTGGTCGGCGAGGCGCCCCAGGAGCCGGCCGACCTCGGGGAACTGGGTGGCGATCAGGCCTAGGGCGGGGATGCCCACGTAGGTGAAGAGCTTGGAGAAGAAGGGCAGGTCGAAGCTCACCTTCCCCGGCGTGGTCTCGCCGATGCGGCTCAGGGTGTCGTTGCGGTCCATCTGGAGGAACACCAGGAGGGTCAGGCCCACGGCCGCCGCCAGCGCCAGCCAGACCGCCAGGGTGACGAACTGCTTCGGCTGGAAGGCGTAGGCCGAGACTCCCACCAGGCAGAGCAGGCCGCAGGCGAGGGCGCCGATCAGGCAGCTCCGCATGTGAGCAAAGACGTAGCGCAGCCACGCCGCCACCCGCAGGGCGAGGAACTGGCGGACCTGCTCGTCGCCGGAGCGGTCGCCGAGATCGAGGCAGACCTGGCGGAAGGTCTCCTCCAGCCCGTTGCGCGCCGCGATCTCCTGGGGCGAGCCGTTGTCCCGCTCGTGGGCGAAGACCTCGCGCAGCCTGGCGTCGAGCGCCTTGGCGCCGCCGGGGATGACGACCTTGCCGGCGGCCTCCAGGGCGATCAGCTTGCGCACGGAGAGGATGGGCGTCTTGAACGCCGGGATCTGCCAGCCGAAGGACTGGATCGGCCGCCACTCCAACTCCTTCGCCACCTCCTTGAACGACGCCGCCAGCTCGGGCGAGGCGTTGTCCAGACGGCGCAGGAGCCGGAAGGTCCACCGCCAGAGCCAGAAGAACCGGAAGTAGGAGAGCGCCGCCAGCGCCAGGGCGAGCGCCAGGAAGAGGATGAACAGCCGGCCGTAGCCGTGCGTCTCCGTCACCGGCTGCACCGTCGTCCACAGGAGCGAGACCGGCGGGATGAAGGCGATGGCGGGCAGCAGCCAGAACCGGCGGTCCATGGGGAAGGTGCGGATGAGCAGCTCGCGGATTGCCTTGAGGATCGGCTCGCACCCCTCGACTGCCGGATCGCCCAGCGCCGGCAGCGGGCAGTCCGTGGCCTGCCGGGCCATCAGCCGGCGGCGCTTCAGCTCCCAGAGCAGCCAGGCGTAGATGGCGCAGCCCACGGCCGCCAGGGAGACCAGGGGCGACAGGCCCGAGGAGAACGCCCGCGCCCGCAGATGGAACAGCTCCACCTGGCCGGCCGGCATGCAGAGCCAGCGCAGCCCGCCGGCGAGCAGCGCCAGGGCCGCGGCCCCGGCCAGCGCCCAGGCGAGCCCTCGCGCCGCTCCTATCCCGTTACGGGCCGAGCGGCGGGCCGATGGGTGGGCCGAGCGTGCGGTGCCGTACACCAGCAGCCCGTAGACCAGGGCCAGCGCCGACAGGTAGGCGATCTGCGTCGGCTCCCAGCTCACCTGCCGGTGGGCAAGGGCCAGGCCCTGGGCCCACAGGGGCACGCTGCCCACGGCCAGCAGCACGCCGGCCGCCAGGGCGAGGAGGATAGACCCCAGCACCAGCAGGCGCCGGTTGCCGGGCACGTAGTCCATGGGCGCGCCCGCCACCGGCTTCAGCAGAGCCGCCCGGTAGAGGCGCGTCCAGAGCACGGCGAGCAGCAGGGCCACGAGCAGCACCTGCAGGTCGTCCTTGCCCGCGAAGCCGTTGCCCTCCATCCCCGACCGGCTGCCTTGCGGCACGGGCTCGCCGCAGAGCCGGGCGGTTCCCGCCTTCACGGGCAGACGGGCCACCGGCCAGAGGGAGCCGTTGCCCACCGCCGCGATCCAGGCCTGGGGCTGGGACACGGGGCTCGCTCCCAGCAGATGGCGCACGGCCTCGTAGTCCCCCTGCTGAAGCTCGCTGGTGAACTGCCGCCGCTCGCGCCCCGTGCCCGCCCGCAGCGAGGCCGCCAGCCAGGGCGCGCCCTCGGTGAAGAGCGGAGCGCTGGTGAAGACGAGCATGCCGTCCAGGGTCTCGGCGTACTGCGGGTGAGCGAAGAGGAGGTCGTTGTCGAAGGTGAAGAGGACGACGTCGGGGGCGAGCTCCCGGACCTTTTCGGCCAGGAACAGCTTGTCCTTGACGTCGGTCGCCAGGATGCCGACGTAGCGGATGCCCTCGCGGGAGATGGTCTCCAGCAGGTTGGCGAGCATCAGGTCGTTGCTCCGCAGGTTCTGCGGGCTGAAGGTGGGGACGAGATCGGCGGGCCGGTCGGCATCGGCGAGGTCGAGCCCCAGCACCCGCCGGCCGGTGGGGATCGCGGCCCCCCCGCCGGCGCTCTTCTCCTCCTCTCTCTCCTTCGCCGCGGCGGCGGCATTGCGCAGCTCCGAAATGTGGCTGGGGAACGGCACCAGCACCGGCCGCCCGCGGGGATTCGCCTCGCCCTCCGCTTCCAGAACGCTGCGGCCGTAGGCCGTGTCGGCCTCGGTGAGCAGGGCGATGCGGCGGAGGTCCCAGCCCATCTCGTCGCGCAGGAAATCGAAGGCCCGGTCGTTCAGCACGTCGTTCGGCAGGACGGTGCGGCAGAAGTCGACCCCCATCTCCGCGAAGAGCGCCTCCAGCCCGCCCGCCGTGGCCGAGCCGGTGGCCGCCTCGAAACGGAGCAGCCCGGGGTGCTCCTCCCGCCAGCGCTCCACGGCCACCCGCAGCGACTCGGCCGAGCCCGAGAACGACGGTCCCAGCAGCCGCACCAGCGTGCCCTGCGCCGGGTCGTCGGCTGACTGGAGCCCGTCGGCTGGCTGGAGCCCGGCGATCAGGTCCAGGGCCTCGCGAAAGGCGTCCTTCTGGATTCCCGCCTTCGGCGTCTCGCCCACCAGGAAGACGAGGGCCAGCGTGCGCGTGCCGTCCGCCCATTGCTGGCGGAAGAGCAGAAGGCCCGGGGCCGCCTGCGAGGCCGCCTCCCGCTTCCCTTCCTCACCCCTCCACGGCAACCAGACCCGATCTACCAGATAGCCGGATTGGGCGAAGCCGCGCTGCACGGCTTCCAGGGCCTGATCCAGCCGCGGGTCCGGGGGAGACGGCGCGAGGGCGACCAGGAAGCGCAGGCCATAGCCGGCCTTCTGCGCCGCGCCGGCCAGCGTCGCGGGCTCCGCCGTGCCCGGCGGCAACCCGAAGAACTCCCCCAGCACGCGCAGCGGCTCGCACCGCGGCCCGGCACAGGGCACCGGCGCCGTCCCGGTGGGAGGGGCGGACGGTTGGGGCGCCTTGGCGGGAGTCTTCTCCGGGGTCGCGGCGAACCGCGCCGCCGGATAGCCCACCATCAGCCCCGCGATCAGCAGGAACCAGGGAGCTTTCTTCATGGCCTTGCCTGTTGGCGTGGCGATTGGGAAGAATGTTACCAGATGCTCAAGGGGAGACGGTTCCGCCGTACCGCGCCCGCAGGAGCTCCGCCTCTCGCTCGGGCGGGAAATCGAAGGGCTTGCGCGCCTCCGGGTCCTCGGAGACCCAGTCGTGGACGTCACGGATGGTCCTGGCGAGGGGCTGGTAGGTGAGGCCCTTGGAGACGGCCCGGCCGTGATCCGTGAGGTTGTAGCCGAACCTCTCCTCGGGAAGCCAGAAGGGTAGCCGGACGTCCCGCTCCGCGAGAAAGGTGTCGGACACCCAGGTGAAGCTCGTGCTCCCACCCGTCTCCTCCCGGCATGCCTCCAGCATCTCCCCCATCGTCAGGGTGCTCTCCGGCCCGGTGGCGTTGTAGATGCCGGTCTCGCGGCGGTCCGCCATCCTCACCACCCAGGCCGCGAGGTCGCGGGCGTCGATCAGCTCCACGGGCCGGTCGGGCCGTCCGGGCGCCAGCGCCTCGCCACCCCCAAAGGACCTCTCCACCCAGTAGGAGAAACGGCCCGTTGGATCCCAGGGCCCCACCACGATGCAGGGCCGCACGACGAGCGTCCGGCCGGGCACCGCCTCCTCGACCCTGCGCTCGCAGAGCGCCTTGAGCCTGCCGTAGCCGCGGGGCGGGACCTGGTCGAGCGTCTCATCCCCAGGCTCCGGCGGCTCCAGCGGCGCGTCCTCGCGAAGTCCCGGGGTCTTGAAGTCGGAGTAGACGGAGATGGTGGAGATGTAGACGTAGCTCTCGACCGCTCCGGCCAGGAGCCGCGCCGAGGCCCGCACTTCTTTCGGCAGATAGCCGTTGACGTCGATCGCGACGTTCCACCGGCGGCCTTCCAGGAGGGAGAGGTCGCGCCCGCGGTCTCCCTGGATGTGCTCGGCTTCGGGAAACAGGCCGGGGCTCGTCCGCCCGCGGTTGAACAGGGTCACCCGGTGCCCCGCCGCCAGCGCGGCCTCGGTGAGGTGCCGGCCGACGAAGCGGGTGCCGCCGAGGATGAGGACCCTCATTCGTACCGCAGCGCCTCGATGGGATCGAGCGCCGCGGCCCGCGAGGCCGGGTAGATCCCCGAGGCGAGCCCCACCACCATGGCCACGCCGGTCGAGAGGACGATCGAGGCGCTGGTGACGATCGTCTCCCAGCCGGCGTAGGCCGCGACGCCGCGGGCCAGGACCAGCCCGGCCGCGATGCCGGCGAGGCCGCCGATGACGCTGATGGCGAAGGACTCGACGATGAACTGGAAGCGGATGTCCCAGCTCCGGGCGCCCACGGCCCGGCGGACGCCGATCTCCCGCGTCCGCTCGAGCACCGTGGCAAGCATGATGTTCATGATGCCGATGCCGCCCACCAGCAGGGAGATGCCGGCGATGGCCCCCATCACCACGTTGAACAGCCGCTGGGTGCGCCGGCTCTCCGCCAGCAGGGCCTCGGGCACGACCAGCTCGTAGTCGCCGGTGCCGCCGTGCAGGCGGTCCAGGAGGTCGCGCATCACCCCCGAGGCCTCCGCACCGCTCACCCCCTCCTTCAGGCGGACCACGATCTCGTCGAGCGGCGAGGCGAGGTCCGGGTGCTCGAACTTGCGGTCCGCCGTCGACAGCGGCAGGTAGATCTCGCGCATCGCCGAGCCGGCGGACGCACTCTCGCCTCCCCCCCCGGCAGGCGCTCCGGCCTTGCCGCCGGCGCCCCCCCCGGCCGGCGCCGCGTCGGCGGCGGCGAGCACCCCCACCACCTCCAGCCAGACGTCGTTGACCTTCACCAGCTTGCCCAGGGCCGGACCGTAGCCGAAGAGGTCGCGCCGCACGGCCGGGCCGATGACGCAGACCTGGGCATGGGTGCTGCCGTCCAGGGAGTCGAGGAAACGCCCCTCGGCCAGGGTCAGGTGGGCCAGGTCGGCGTGCAGGGGCGTGACGCCATAGACGGCGGCGCCATCCGACTTGCCCGTCGGCGACAGCACCTTGTAGGGGTCGATGCGGATGCGCGGCGCCACCAGCTCGACGCCGGGCACGGCCTCGGAGATGGCGGCGGCGTCGCGCTGGGAGACGCCGAGAGAAGTTTGGCGGATCTCCTGCAGCTCGTCGTCCTTGAACGTCTTGGCGCGCACCAGGACGTTGCGCAGCCCGAGCCGCTCGATGCTCGCCAGGGCCTGGCGCTCCGCCCCGGCGCCGATCGACATCATGGCGATCACGGCGCCGACGCCGAAGATCATGCCGAGCATGGTCAGCGCCGAGCGCAGCTTGTGAGCGGCGAGGTTGTCCAGCGCCGAGCGGAAAGCTTCCCTGGGAGTCATCGGATTTTGGGAGTCATCGGATCATGATGGTCATGCCGCCGCCCCCGCGGCGGGCGGAGGAGGAAGGCGGCGGGGCGGCCCGCTTCACCTCGGGCGTGCCGGCCGGGCGCGTGGGATCGCGCATGGCGAGCACGTCGCCCCGCGAGATGCCGGACGCGACGACCACGCGGCCCATGGTGGAGGCGCCGAGCTTCACCTCGACGGGCTCGAAGCCCGCGCCCTTGCGGCGGAAGACCACCGACCGGCCCTCGCGGTCGAACACGGCCTGCCGCGGCGCCAGCAGGGCGCCCTTGAGCTCGTCGAGCCGCAGCGTCGCCTGCACCCGCTGGCCCGGCTTCATCACCTTGGGATCGGTGCGGGCGAGGGAGAGGGTGATGGCGAAGTACTGCACGGGCGAGCCGGGGATCCGCGGCTTGGCCAGCGAATCCACCCGCTCGATGCGCGCCGGGTAGGAGACGCCGGGGGCGGACTCGACGACCACCGTCGCCGGCCGGCCGGGCTTCAGGCCGCCGGCGTCCGCCTCCAGCACGTAGACCTCGGCCTCCATGGCCGAGAGGTCCGGGATCTCGGCCAGGGGCTGGCCGTTCCAGACGCTGTCGCCCACCCGGGTGGTCTCGCCGCGCCAGTTGCGCTTCAGGATCAGCACGCCGTCGTGCGGGGCCGTCACGGTGAGGGCCGCGAGGCCCTGCCGGGCCTGCTGGATCTTGGCGTCCGCCTGGCGGATCTTGATCTGCAGCAGGGCCGTCTCGGTGCCCGAGAGGCGCTGGCGGGTGCGCTGCGACGCCTCGGCGTGGGCCTCCCGCTCGACGGCGAGGTCCTGGTCGATGTCCGACTCGATGATCTCGCTGCGCGAGAAGATGACCTCGTCCTTCTTCTGGAACTGGCGGGCGTTCTCCAGCTCGACGCGCGCCATCGCCGCGTCGTGCTCCAGCTTGCGCACCTCGGAGAGGCCCTGGACCTGCTCCTTCTCCATCTTCAGACGGGCCTCCCGCAGGTCGTCCCCGGCGTCGACGAGCTGCTTCTCGATGGCGCTGGGATCGAAACGGATGACCACGTCCCCCTGCTTCACCCGCGAGCCGTCCGGGGCCACCCAGCCGATGCGGAAGGGGCCGGGAACGCCCGGGGGGACCGAGATGGGGGTGGCGCGCACGGCCTTCAGGTTGCCCTGCGCCGGCACCTGCCGCACGAAGTCCTGGGCGTCGATCTTCACCACCGGCACGTCGCTCTGGACGGAGCGCGCGGCCGGCAGGAACGCCCCGAGGGCGAGCAGCACGGCCAGGACGGCGGCGCCGAAGGCGAGACGGGACAGCCTCATCGGTTCTCCTCAGACAGATCGCGGCGGGAGATCTTGTCGCCCGGGGCGAGCCCCTGCCGGATCTCGACCAGCCGGTCGTTGCGCCGTCCGAGCACGGGGCGCACCTCTTCGCTCCCCCAGCCCTTGCGGCGGTAGAGCACCGGGCCGTCCGGCCGGTTGAACACGGCTTCGACCGGCGCCACCAGGGCCTTGGCGACGCGCTCGATCTCCACCGTGCCGAGGAAGCGCATGCCGGGCCGCATACGCTGCGGATCGGTGCCGTCGAGGCTGATGTCGAGCTTCACCACTTTCAGGGGGTTGACCTCCGACTTGCTCTGCACGGCGCCGCCGATCGAGCGCACGCGGCCCGTGAAGACGTCGTCCGGATGGGCGTCGAGGCGCAGGGTCACGCGCTGGCCCGCGGTCAGCCGTCCGGCGTCCGCCTCGTCGACCTCGCCCTCGGCCCGCATGGTCCGCAGGTCCGGGATCTCCAGCACCGACTGGCCGCGCCACGCCGAGTCGCCGACCTTCTTCTTCTCCCGCTGATCGGAGACGTAGACCACCGTGCCGCCGCGCGGCGCCGCCACGGTCATGCGGTGGATGGCGTCCTCCATCTCGCGCACGCGGGCGGCCGCGCGGTCCCGCTTCTTGATCAGGGCCGAGACCTCGGTGCCGCCCTGGAGCTTCTGGAGGCGGAGCCGGTCCTTCAGATAGGCGATCTCGCGGGTGGCGAGCGCCAGGTCCTCCCGCGCCTGGGCCAGCTCCTTGGTGGCCACGAGCTCCGGCGGCACGTCCACCTTGAGCTGGGCCTTGCGCTGCCGCGCCTCGGCCTCGGCGAGCTGCAGCTCCAGGTCGCGGCGGGAGATCTCCAGGTTGGTCTGCTGCTTCTCCAGCTCCTTCTGCGCCGAGTCGCGCTCGGCCATCTTGTCGAGGAGCTCGCGCTCCAGCTCCGAGGTGTCGAAGCCGAGCACCGGCTGGCCCGGCTGCACCTGCATCCCCTCGGGGGCCATGAAGGCGATCTTGTAATCCCAGACGTCCTTGATCTGCGGCGGACCGATGCGCACCGACTGCACCGACGCGAGGACGCCCGACACCGGCACGCCGATCACTAGGTCGTCCCGCCGCAGCTCGGCCCAGTCGCCGCCGGCCGAGGCCGAAGCCCGACCGGAGATCAGCCAGAGTGCGACGGCGACCACCGCCAGCGCCGCGCCGCTCGCCGCGAAACGGGTGATCCGCCGCTGCCGGGGGCTCATCCGGCCTCCCCTTCCCGCCCGTCACGGGACCGCAGCCGCGTGCCGGCCTGCACGCCCTCCTCGACCACGCACTCGAGGGCCCCGCAGGGCCCGAGCCGCACCTCGGCGGCGCCGCCGCCGGCCAGCAGGACCCGCGGCTTGCCGCCCGAGAGGTCGAGGGCCGACCGCGGCACCAGCAGGACGTCCTTCATCTCGATCCCCAGGACCTCGACCCGCACCGACATGCCGGGCCGCATGCGCCGCGCGTCCGACTTCTGGAGGGCGATCCGCACCGGGAAGTGGCGCAGCAGCGGGCTGCGCTGCGACTCCCGGGCCACGGGCGAGATCTCCACCACCTGGCCCCGGTAGGGCTCGGCCGGATAGGCGTCGAGGGTACAGATCACCTCCAGGCCGGGCACGATGCGGCCGTCGTCCACGTCGGAGAGGTTGGCCTGGACGATCATCGACGAGAGGTCCGGCAGGGTGGCCACGGTCATGCCGACCCAGACGGTGTCCCCCACCACGAGCTTGCGCCTCTCCCAGGGATGTTTGCCCACCAGCACCATGCCGTCCCGCGGGGCGTGCACGGTGAGGGCCTCGATCGCCTCCTCGGCGGTGCGGATCTGGCGGCGCGACTTCTCGAGGGAGATGCCCTGGATCTCGATCTCCGTGCTGTTCTCCTTCTTCTGGGCCGCGAGCTCCTCCTCCGCCTTGGCGAGCCCCGACTCGGCGCGCTTCAGGGCGAGCTGGCGCTCCTGGTAATCGCGCAGGGACAGCAGATCCTTGGGCACGGCGGCGGCGATACGGGCCTTCTCCACCTCGGAGCGGGCCTTCTGGACGTTGAACTCCTTCTCGGCCCGGGTCGTCTTCGACTCGGCCTCGGCGCGCTCGAGCTCGCTGCCGGCGTTGGACGCCGAGAGCCGCTTCTCCTCGAGGTCCGAGGCGAACTGCGAGTTGTCGAAGGACACCACGGGGTCGCCTGCCTTGACCCGCGCACCGTCCTCGGCCATCCAGCGGATCTGGAGCTGGAAGGCGTCCGTGCGCGGCACCACGAGGGGATCGCCCCGCTCCGCCGCCAGCTCGCCCGTGAGCAGCACCCGCTGACGGAACGGCCCGCGATGGGCGCTCAGCTCCTCGCTCTGGCCGGCATCGGCACGCGCACCCGTCTCGGAGCACCCCGCGAGGGGTGCCAGGAGGGCCAAGCCGAGCAGCAAGGTGACGATCGGTCTCAGTCTCATCATTCCTTCAACAGCGTATACGTTAGCCGGGTATTCCTGTCTAGTGGGCGCCCGGGCCCGGCTCCCCTTCTGGCGACGCGAAGGAGACGGCATTGGTTTAGATACGGCGGAGGTGGATTTTGGTTCCCGGCGGGAGGGCGGCGATGGATAGGACGGCGGCCAAATGGGGACCTCGGCCTCTAAGCCCTCATCCATAACGGCGTTTGTAGCTTGGCAATAGGCGCGAGGTCTAAAGCGTAATAGGAGCGGGAAACCCGAAAGGGTTTCCCGCGTCAAGGTCAAGGATGAGGAGGGTCTCAGCCGAGGGCCTCCGGTTGTGCTCGACGAGGTAGGCTCATCAAGAGGAGGCCCCATTCCCAGGAAGACATGGGTCTCGGCATGCTGCGGGGCTGGTGCTCCATAGCGTGTTCCTCCGATTGACGGAGGAGGTCCCATGGCCTACGATGGCGAGTGGTGGTACGCCATGACTGGGAACCTCCCTGTCGGGTGTTGAGGTCCGACGCGCCAACGTCGGACCTTTGTTTATGCTCGCTATCTGTTTCGGTAAAGACATTCCTCAGCGCCCTCTCCGCCGTACGAAGGGACCGTAGCTCGCGCGGTTCAAATCCTCGTACTTACGGAATGCGCGCGTCACTTCGTCATAGTCTCGGATGGCCCGGTTCATGATCTCGTGATGAGCAGTGACGGCCCGGAGGCTGCGGGTTAGCCCTATCGCGTCCTCGACGATCCTCATATGCTCCAGCGCGGCCTCGACAGCCGAGTCTCGGCCCATGATGCTGTCCAGGACCGCGAGGCCAGCGGCGGCCGATTCCGAAGCATCGTTGGCAATGGGCAGGGGAGACGACCTGCGGATGGGCTTCGGTGCGGCACGGCGGTTCTTCTGCTCTATGTCGGCACGCGCCCAGATCCTGAGATCCTTTTCCTGCTTGGCGTAAGCGCGCCGAAGCCGGTCCACAACAGAACTTCTCTTAGCGCCTTCTAGCGGGTAACTCAACTGCTCGATTGCGGCTGACGCCGCCGCACGGGCCGATTTGCAGATACCTCCTTCCAGAAGGACCGCCATGGTGCGAAGCACGTCGGCGTTCACGGGTTCTTTGGGCTTCCGTCCTCGATCTCTCATATGCAGCTCCTTTTTGAGCCTGGTTGGCTCATGTCTTGGGTTGCCCTCTCCTCGCACTTTCATTCCACAGGTTGCGATCTCAGTGCAGCGTAGACCCCATAACTTGCGGTGTCAAGGAGTTTGACAGGGCTTTTTGGTGGGACGAAAATCTTTTTATTTTCGTCCCATCCCGAAGTGGTTCCGGTGAATTTACTCCCACCGAATGCCTTAAATGCGTCCTCCACACGCCCTTGGTTGGAGGCCCCGCCCTGAAAGGACGAAATTGACCAGCCCGGGGGTGTCAACCCCGGGAACAGCAGTTCTCCGACCTCCCAAGCCCGGAGGGCCGGCATAAAGCTGGACCGGCGCCGGTATCTTCTTGCAAGGAGCGAGCGCCCGAAAGCGCGCTTCTAGAAGCGGAGGGTGAATCCTATCGGCAGGGAAATCTTGCGGGCCCGCTTATGCCGGGCCCTTCGGGGCTTGGGACGAAGGTGGGCCTGTGTCCCCGGGGTTGGCACCCCGGGCTGGTCAAATCCCGCCCTTCCAGGGCGACGCTCCTGTTCCAAGTCTGTCTGGCCGAGGTCCGAGCGAGATGTGTATAAGAGGGTGCGCTTCAGCGCCAGGTGAGCGCCCCCTCCTCCTCCCAAAGTCCCGAAGGGACGTAGGCAGGTACCTTCTCCGCTGCCTGCGCCCCTTCAGGGCTCTTGAAGATTGGATTGCCTCTTCCTGGCGCTGAAGCGCCAGGCTTTATGCCTGTGCCCCTTTGGGGCGAGGGGAACGGCACAGTCCAAAGGGGGAGGCGCCTGGGGGCGGGGGGGAGCCGTTCCCCTCGTGGGGGGAGCCGTTCCCCTCGTGGGGGGAGCCGTGCCCCTCGCGAGGGGAGACGTCCCCTGGCGAGGGCTGCCGCGCCCCTCGTGAGGGGAACCACGCCCCTCGTGGGGGGCGTCACGCCCCTCGTGAGGGGAGTCGCGCCCCTCGCGAGGGGAGGCGTCCCCTTTCGAGGGGCGTCATTCCCCTCGTGGGGGGCGTCGTGCCCCTCGTGAGGGGAGTCATTCCCCTCGCGAGGGGAACCGTGCCCCTCGCTACGACGTTCCGAAATCCACCTTCGGCGCCGTCTCCGAGCCGGGCTGCGACTGGAAGTAGGGCCGGGGCTGGAAGCCCATCATGCTGGCGAAGACGGCGGCCGGGAAGCGGCGGACGCGGGTGTTGTAGTCCTGGGCCGCCTGGTTGAAGTTGCGGCGCTCGACGGCGATGCGGTTCTCCGTTCCCTCGATCTGCACCTGCAGGTCGCGGAAGGCCTGGACGGCCTGGAGCTGCGGGTACTGCTCCACCACCACCATCAGGCGGCTGAGGGCCCCGGAGAGCTGGTCCTGGGCCTGCTGGAACTGCGCGAACTTCTGCGGATCGTTGAGGATCTCGGCCGTGGCCTGGGGCGAGATCTGCCCCACCCGGCTGCGCGCCTCGATCACCTGATTGAGCGTCGACTGCTCGAAGTTGGCCGCGCCCTTGACGGTGGCGACCAGGTTGGGGATCAGGTCGGCCCGGCGCTGGTAGACGTTCTGCACGTTCGCCCACTGGGTCTCGACCGCCTGCTGAGACCCCACGAGGCCGTTGTAGACGCCCACGAGGTACATCCCGAAGATCACGACCGCCGCGATGACGGCGATCAGGCAACCCATTCCCTTTTTCATCAATCCCTCCTTGGAGGCGCCGCCCCGGCGCGAAGGGCATCATATCGCGAGCCGGACGTGCGCCCGCCATGCTACATTTCCCGCCGCATGAGGCCCTACCTGGATCTCCTCCAGCACATCCTCGACCACGGGGTACGCAAGTCCGACCGCACGGGCACGGGGACGCTCTCCGTCTTCGGCTACCAGATGCGCTTCGACCTGTCCCAGGGCTTCCCCCTGCTGACCACCAAGAGGCTGCACCTGCGCTCGATCATCCACGAGCTGCTCTGGTTCCTCATGGGGGATACGAACGTCCGCTACCTCCACCAGCACGACGTCACGATCTGGGACGACTGGGCGGACGCGGAGGGGAACCTCGGGCCGGTCTATGGCTCCCAGTGGCGCTCCTGGCCGACGCCGGACGGCGGCTCGATCGACCAGATCTCGCGGGTGGTGGAGCAGATCCGGACCAACCCCGACTCCCGCCGCCACATCGTGAGCGCCTGGAACGTCGCCGACCTCGACCGTATGGCCCTCCCCCCCTGCCACGCCCTGTTCCAGTTCTGGGTGGCCGAGGGGCGCCTCTCCTGCCAGCTCTATCAGCGGAGCGCCGACGTGTTCCTGGGCGTGCCGTTCAACATCGCCTCCTACGCCCTGCTGACCATGATGGTGGCCCAGGTCTGCGGCCTCCAGCCGGCCGACTTCGTCCATACCCTGGGCGACGCCCACCTCTACGTGAACCACCTGGACCAGGCGCGGCTCCAGCTCACGCGCGAGCCCCGCCCCCTGCCCACGATGACCCTCGACCCCGAGCGCAAGTCCCTCTTCGACTTCCGGTACGAGGACTTCACCCTGAGCGGCTACGATCCGCACCCGGCGATCAAGGCGCCGATCGCCGTATGAAAGTGTGCCTCATCGCGGCGATGGGATCCAATCGCGCGATCGGCATCGACGGCGGCCTCCCCTGGCGGCTGCCCGCCGATCTCAAGAGGTTCAAGGCGCTCACCCTGGGCCACATCCTGGTGATGGGCAGGAAGACCTTCGAATCGATCGGCCGGCCCCTGCCCGGGCGCACCACCATCGTGGTGACCCGCCAAGAGGGTTATGCACCCGAGGGTGTGCTCGTGGCCGACTCGTTCTACGACGCGATGGCCCAGGCGCTGGTGATCGATGAGAGCGAGGATGACAGGGTTTTTGTCGCGGGGGGAGAGGAGATATTCCGACAGAGTCTTGGTATGGCCGAGGAGGTCTACCTGACGTTGATCCATCAGGACTTCCCGGCCGACACTTTCTTCCCGGATTTCGAAGGGCCCGGTTGGCGATTGGCCGAGCGGGAGGACCACAAGGCCACGGCCAGGACGCCTCTCTCCTACAGCTTCCTGGTGTTCGAACGGGCGCAGGGATGACGGGCGCAGGAATGACGACGCTCCGGGGTCTGCCGCTACTGATCGTGCTCGCTCTCGGGGCTGGCTGCCAGCGTTCCGAAGCGCCCCAGGACGTCAACGCCACGGCGACCATCCGCAAGGCCCGGATCTTCCTGATCGCCATCGAGGACAAGGGCGCCGCCGGACCGGAAGTCGGCTGTGGCGACAGCGCCGTGCCCGTCGAGGTGGAGATGCCGGCCCCCATGCCCGCCCTGTGGGGATCGATGGAGTCCCTGCTCACGGCCGGCAAGCGCTACGAGAGCCAGGGGTTTTACAACGCCCTCGCCAACTCCCCTCTCCGCGTCCAGAAGATCGAGCGCTCCGGCGCCACGGCGCGCATCTACCTCGCCGGCTACATGGAGATCGGCGGCGAGTGCGACAGCCCCCGCGTCCTCTCGCAGCTCACCGAGACGGCCACCCAGTTCAAGGACGTCGACAAAGCCGAGGTCTTCCTCGACGGCAAGCCGCTGGCGGAGCTGTTGTCGGGGAAGGGATAAGGCTGCCTTGGAAAACAGGGCGGCCCCACAGGGCCGCCCTTGACACGCGGACGATCAGGGATCAGCTCAATCCTTGACGCAGCGGCAGCAGTCCGGCGGCGTGAGCTTCGGGTGCTGGCCCTCAGGACAGGCCGCGCAGCGGACGAGCGAGCAGTCGACCGGCTGGGCCGTGGCCGGGGGGACGGAAAGCTGGGCCACGCCGACGGTGCCGGCGAGGACGAGACCCGCGAGAATCATTCTCTTCATGATGAGTTTTCCTTTCGAAACGGGGCGGCGGGCGCGACCCGCCACCGTTTATCCATTTGAGTCGAACGGGGCCGGATGGTTCCGGTCCGCCCGGGTTTTTACGGCTGCGGGACGCAGCGGCAGCAGTCGTGCTTGGTGGGCGAAGCCACCGTTCCGGGGGGGCAGGTCAGGCACAGCACGACCGAGCAGTCCGGGGGTGGATCAGCCTGTACGGGGGTGGTGGCGATGACGCCCCAGGTAGCGAGCGCCACGAGACCTGCAAGAACCAACTTCTTCATCGGTACTCCTTCCATGTTGCCGGGAGCCACCTTGGCTCCCCTAATTTGACGCGGGAGGACCGCCGATCCCCTCACCCAACCAAAAAGAAAAAAGGCCGCCGGCCGGGCCGCACGCGTATGGGCGACGCGGCCGGCGGTGAAAGGAGAGAGAGTGAACCTCCCTCTCGGGGGAAATTGGGAAAGTTGTTTACCGCGGAACGTAGCGGCAGAAGTCCAAGCTGAAATTCCTGTTGCACTGCCTCCGGATCAAGCCAGGACGCTCTTCTCTAACGCCCGGCTGTGCTGTTTCAAGATTCACTTCGCACGTATCTGAAGTGCGTCAGTGCATGAAAAGCGGGACACGGTAAATTTCGAGTTCCTTGCAATCCGGCCAAGGCTGCTCCGGTCAAACCCGGGCCACCACCTCGGCCCGCTCCCGGAACCACGCCGCCGTCCGCGCCAGGCCGTCCTGCAGGCGGAGCGGCTCGGGCAGGCCCAGCTCGCCGCGGCCCAGGCTCGCGTCCACCACGGAGCGCTGCTGCTCGCCGGCCTTGGCGGGGCCGTGCGCGGCCTGGAGGTCGCTGCCCACGGCCCGGGCCAGCCCCTGGTAGAGCTCGACCACGGAGGTCTCGACGCCGGTGCCGACGTTGTAGATGTGGAAGCCGGGCCGGCCGGCCGCCGCCAAATTGGCGCGCACGACGTCGGATACGTGGACGTAATCGCGGGTCTGCAGGCCGGGGCCGTTGATCGTGGGCGCCGTGCCGGCCAGCAGGCGGTTGAGGAAGATGGCCACCACGCCGGCCTCGCCGTGGGGGTTCTGCCGCTCGCCGTAAACGTTTGCATAGCGCAGGCAGGTGGCGTCGAGGCCGTAGGTGACGTGGTAATAGAAGAGGTATTTCTCGAAAGAGAGCTTGGAGATGCCATAGGGCGAGACGGGCCGGGCCGGATGCTTCTCGTCGGCCGGGAAGTAGTCCTGCTCGCCGTAGATCGCGCCGCCCGTGGAGGCGAAGACGATCTGCCGGACGCCGCCGCGGCGGGCCGCCTCGGCCAGGTTCAGGCTGCCCAGGATGTTGACCTCGGCGTCGAAGACGGGGTCTTCCACCGAGCGCCGCACGTCCATCTGGGCGGCGTGGTGGACGAGGATCTCCACTCCAGACTCCCGCACCAGGGCCGCGGCCTCCTTGGAGCGGATGTCCAGGACGTGCAGCTCCGCGCCCTGCGGCACGTTCTCCCGCCGTCCCCCGGAGAGGTTGTCGATGATCAGGACCCGGCGCCCCTCGGCGAGATAGGCGTCGGCCACGTGGGAGCCGATGAACCCGGCTCCCCCCGTGATGCAAACGGTTCCCTTGGCTGGCTCGTTCTTCATGGTTCTTGAGCTTATAGCAAGAGGCGAGCCAGGGCGGGCGGCGAGGGCCGGGGTTGGCGAGGGCTTCGGAGTGATACCGTTTCCTCTCCCGCCATGCCCGAGAACCGTTCCAAGCGCCGCGAGGAGTCCCTCCGGCGCCCGCCCTGGCCCGACCGCCGGCTCGCCCTCGCTCTCGCCCTCCTGGCCTTCGTCGTCTACAACGCCAACGGCCGTCTGATCGCGGCGGGCGACTCCTACGCGGCCCGCTTCCAGCCGTTCGCGCTCTGGGGCGAGGGGAGCCTCTACCTGGACTCGATCCGCGAGGTGACGGCCCAGGGCCATTCCAACCCCTACTGGATCCAGCCGACGCCGGACGGCCGGTGGGCGTCGCTCTACCCCGTGGTGGTGCCCGTGGTGGTCTCCCCTCTCTACGCTCCCGCCGTGGCCTACCTGCGCTGGAAGGGCTGGACGGGCCCGCGGATGGACCGCGCCGGGCAGCTCATGGAGAAGGGCTCGGCGTCGCTGATCGCGAGCGCCGCCGTGGGCTGGATGTTCCTGCTGCTGCGCCGCAGGGGCCTCGGCCAGGGGGACGCCGCGCTGCTGACGCTCGCCTTCGCCTTCGGCACCAACACCTGGGTCACGGGGAGCCAGGCGCTCTGGCAGCACGGCCTGGGAGAGCTCCTGGTGGTGGGCGCCCTGTGGTTCGTCACCCAGGAGCCCACGCCGGCCCACGTGCTGGCGGCCGGGGCGTTCACCGGGCTCCTGGCGGCGAACCAGCCGCCGGACGCGATCCTGGCGGCAGGCTTCTGCGTCTGGGCCCTATCCTGGGCGCGCCGCCGGATACCGCTGTTCGCCTTGGCGGCGGCCGTTCCCGTGGCCCTCGTGATCACCTACAACCTCATCGTCTTCCACCAGATCAGCGGCGGCTCCGGGGCCATCGGTCTGATCGAGATCGGGTTCTTCGACCATCCGGTGCCGCAGGGGATCGCCGGCCTGCTGGTGAGCCCGGCCCGGGGACTGTTCGTCTACTCGCCGTTCTTCCTCTTCCTGCCCCTGCTCTTCCGCCGCACCCTGGCGGAGCCGGATTCGCGGACGCTGACGGCCTGCGTGGCCACCGCCGTGGTGCTCCAGATCGACTTCTACGCCTGCACCGACTGGCGGGGCGGCCACTCCTGGGGCTACCGCTTCCTCACCGATCTCGCGCCGCTGCTGATCTGGCTGCTGGCCCCCATCGTGGCCTCGCTCCGCCGGCCGGCGAAATTGGCGTTCGTGGCCTGCTGCCTGTTCTCGGTGTGGGTACAGGCCATCGGGGCGTTCAAGTACACGGGGATCAGCGACCCGGCGATCAACGATCCGGCGGACGTGGAGTGGCGGAACGTCTGGAGCATCGAGGCCTGCCCCATCCTCGTGGAGCGGCGGCAGGCCCGCGCCCCGGCGAGCCTGGGGCGGCTCCTGTTTCCCAGGTAGTTTCCCAGGTAGAGATACCCGAGGGGAGGCTAGTACGACGTGCCCGAAGTTCGTTCCGGGTTTGCGCTGCACCGAGACCTGGACGGCGGAACGACGTGACGGTTGAAGGGATTAGCAAAGCGAGCGATTCCTCCGCCTCGGAGACGCCCCGACGCGGGAGGCCTCCGAGA
>DATFNZ010000237.1:0-17831 GCA_035266085.1 Thermoanaerobaculia bacterium | reverse complement strand
CAGCGCGGGCCCGGTCCCGACAGGCGCTCCAGCAGCCTCTCCTGGGTGAGCACCACCGGCGCGCCGGCGTCGGCGAGCATGAAGTCGAGCCGCTCCTTCGGATAGGCCGGATCGAGCGGCAGGTAGGCGCCGCCGGCCCCGAGGACCCCCAGGATGCCCACGATCATGTCGAGCGAGCGCTCCATGCAGATCCCCACCAGCACCTCGGGACCGACGCCCAGGGTGCGCAAATGGGCCGCCAGCCGTCCCGCCCGGTCGGCGAGATCGGCGCGGGTGAGCGTGCCCTCGGGCGCGATGACGGCCGGGGCGTCCGGCGCCAGCCGGGCCTGGGCGGCAATGAGAATGTGCAGGCAGGCCGCGGGGGACTCTCCCGAGGCGGTGTCGTTCCACTCCACCAGGAGCTGAGCGCGCTGCACCTCGCCCAGGAGGGGCAGCTCGGAGACCCGGGATTCCGGACGGGCGACCGCGGCGGCCAGCAGGTCGCAGAGCTGCTCCAGCAGCCGGCCGGCGGTGGCGGCGTCGAACAGGTCGGTGTTGAATTCCAGGGCAGCCGCGAAGCCCCTTCCCCGGTCCTCGATCTCGAGGGTCAGCTCGAACTTGGCGGCCCCCATCTCGGCCGCCACGGGTGAGATGACAAGCCCGCCGGCGGGGAGCGGCTCGGCGGCAGGCGCGGCGGCGCTCTGGAAGGTAAACAGCACCTGGAACAGCGGCGCGTGGGCCAGATTGCGCTCCGGCGCCAGCTCCTCCACCAGCTTCTCGAACGGCAGGTCCTGGTGCGCGAAGGCGCCGAGCGCCGCCTCCCGGGTGCGGGTCAGCAGCTCCTGGAAGCCCGGCTCGCCGGACAGATCGCCCGCCAGCACCAGGGTGTTGACGAAGAAGCCGATCAGCCCCTCGAGCTCCATCCGGCTCCGGTTGGCGGCGGGCGAGCCCACGGCCAACCGGTCCTGCCCGGAGACGCGGTGCAGGAGGGTCTGGAACGCCGCGAGCAGCACCATGAAGGGGGTTAACCCCAGGCTCCGGCCCAGCCGGCGCACCTCGTCCGCCAGGGCGGCGGGGAAGATCGTCCGCCGCAGGGCGCCGCGGAAGGTCTGGATGCCCGGCCGCGGGCGATCCGTAGGCAGGTCGAGCAGCGGCGGGATGCCCGCGAGAGCCTGCCGCCAATAGGCGATCTGGGCTTCCAGGACGCCGCCATTCAGCCAGTGCCGCTGCCAGGCCGCGTAGTCGGCGTACTGGACGGGCAGGTCGGCCAGTGGCGACGGGCGGCCCTGGCCCAGGGCGCCGTAGAGCGCCGCCAGCTCGCGCAGGAGCAGGCCCGTCGACACGCCGTCGTTGACGATGTGGTGGACGGCAAGAAGAAGCACGTGCTCCGAGCCGCGCACGCCCTCGGGACCGTCCATCCGGAGCAGGGCCGCCCGCAGCAAGGGCCCGCGGGACAGGACGAACGGGCGCCGCGCCTCGGCCGTGGCCCGGCGGTGAGCCTCGGCTTGCCGGGCGACCCGGGGCAGCCCGCTCAGGTCGACCAGGGGCAGGGGCACGCCGCCTGCCGGCAGGATCACCTGCACGGGCTCCTCCTCCCCGCCCGGCAGCCGGAAGACGGTGCGCAGCACCTCGTGCCGGCGCACCACCTCGCTCAGCGCGCCGGCCAGGGCGGCAGGGTCGAGCTCCCCCTCCAACCGCACGGCGGCGGGCATGTTGTAGGCGGCGCTCCCCGGCTCGAGCTGATCGAGGAACCAGAGCCGCTGCTGGCCGAAGGAGAGCGGCAGCCGGCCGTCGCGGGGGACGCGCACCAGCGGCGGCGCCGCGGCCCCCGGCTCGCTCCTCGCCGCCTCGATCCTCGCCGCCAGGCCCGCCACCGTCGGCGCCTCGAACAGTGCGCGCAGCGGCAGCTCGGCGGCGAACGCGTCGCGCACCCGCGAGATCATCTGGGTGGCCAGCAGCGAATGGCCGCCGAGGGCGAAGAAGTTGTCGTGGGCGCCGATCCCCTCGACGCCGAGCACCCGCTCCCAGATCCCCGCCAGCAGCTCCTCCGCCGGGCTGCGCGGCGCCACGCGCTCCGTGGGCGCGGCGGCCGGCCGGGGACGGTTGGCGGCGAGCGCCCGCCGGTCGATCTTGCCGTTCGGCGTCAGAGGGAAAGACTCCAGGGCCACGAACGCGGACGGGATCATGTACTCGGGGAGGCGGCCCTGCAGGTAGCCGCGCAGCTCCGCCGGCGAGGCGCTGCCCCGTGGCAGCACCCAGGCGGCGAGGCTGAGGCCGTCCGGGGCCGCCATCACGACGGCCCGCTCCACCGCCTCATGACTCTCCAGCGCCACCTCGATCTCGCCGAGCTCGATCCGGTGACCCCGCACCTTGACCTGGTGGTCGGCCCGGCCCAGGAACTCGATGGCGCCGTCGGCGCGGAAGCGGGCGAGGTCGCCCGTCCGGTAGAGCCGCGCTCCCGGCCGCTCCGCGAACGGGTCCGGGAGGAAGCGCTCGGCCGTCAGGTCCGGCCGGTTCCGGTACCCGCGAGCCAGCCCGTCGCCGCCGATCCACAATTCTCCGGGGATGCCCAGGGGCACCGGCCGCAGCCGGGCGTCGAGGAGGTACAGGCCGGTGTTGGCGATCGGCGGGCCGATCGCGACCCGCTCGCCCGGCCGCACCCGCCGGGCCGCGGACCAGACCGTCGTCTCCGTCGGGCCGTAGAGGTTCCAGACGGCATCCGACCGCTCGCACAGCCCGGCCGCCAGCCGATCCGGCAGGGCCTCGCCGCCGCACAGCACCACGAGCCCCTCGCCGCCGTGCCAGCCCGCCTCGATCAGCATGTGCCAGGTCACGGGAGTCGCCTGCATCACCGTGGCGCCGGAAGCGCGCAGGAGGTCCAGCAGGCGCCTGCCGTCGCCGGCGGTCTCGCGGTCCGCCAGCTCGACGCGGGCGCCCACCAGCAGCGGCAGGAACAGCTCCAGCCCCGCGATGTCGAAAGAGAGGGAGGTCACGGCGAGCAGCACGTCGTCCGCGCCGAGCCCCGGCTTCCCTCTCATGGACTCCAGGAAGCTCACCAGCGCGCCGTGAGAGACCTCGACGCCCTTGGGCCGGCCGGTGGAGCCCGAGGTGTAGATCACGTAGGCGAGGGTCTCGGGGCCGCCAGATACCGGAAGCAGGCCATCCTCTCCCGATTCCACATCTGTGAGGAGCAGAGTGAGCCCGCCGTCCTCGCGCATCCAGGCCAGCCGTTCCTCGGGATAGAACGGGTCCATGGGCACGTAGGCTGCGCCCGCTTTCCAGACTCCCAGGAGGGCGATCAGCATCTCGGGCGACCGCTCCAGGCAGACTCCCACCCGGGATTCGAAGCCGACGCCGAGGCGGGCCAGCCGGGCGGCCAGACGCCCGGCGCGCTCGTCCAGCTCCCGGTAGGTCAGCCGGCGGTCCCCGCAGGAAACGGCGACCGCCTCCGGAGTCCGCGCCGCCTGGGCAGCGATCAGCTCGTGGACGCGGGCCTGCCGGGGGTAGGCGGCCGCCGAGTCAGACCACTCCGAGAGGGCCTGATGCCGCTCGGCCTCCGAGAGGAGGGGCAGGTCCGAGAGGCGCCGCCGCGGATCGCCCGCGATGCCCCCGAGCAGGGTTTCCAGGTGGGCCGCCATGCGCCGCATGCGGACGGGGTCGAACAGGTCCAGGTTGTACTCGAAGGAGCCGGCGATGCGCGCCGGCGTCTCCTCCAGGTTGATGGTGAGGTCGAAGAGCGACTTGCCGGTCTCGACCGCCAGGTGCTCCAGCCGCAGGTCCGAGGCGGCCTGCCCCTCGGCCCGCAGGCTCTGGAAGGCGAAGAGCACCTGGAAGAGAGGCGTGTGGGCGAGGTCGCGGTCGGGCTGCAGCTCCTCGACCAGGCGCTCGAACGGCAGGTCCGGGTGGGCGAACGCTTGCAGGGTCGTCTCCCGCACCCTGGCGAGGAGCTGCCGGAAGTCCGGATCCCCCGAGAGATCGCAGCGCAGCACCAGGGTGTTGACGAAGAAGCCGATCAGCCCTTCCGTCTCGACCCGGTCGCGGTTGGCGATCGGGGTCCCCACCGGGATGTCCTCGCGGCCGCCGTAGCGGTGGAGCAAGGCCGTGAACCCCGCCAGCATCGTCATGAAGGGGGTCGCCTTCTCCGCCTGCCCGAGGTCCCGGAGGGCCGCCACCGTGTCTGCTGGAAAGGCGAAGTGCTGCCGGCCGCCGCGGAAAGTCTGGACCTCGGGGCGCGGCCGGTCCGCCGGCAGCTCCAGGAGCCCTGGCAGGCCCGCGAGCTGCCGCCGCCAGTAGCCGAGTTGGGGCGCCAGGGCTTCGCCGTCGAGCCACTGCCGCTCGGCGACGGCGTAGTCGGCGTACTGCACCGCCAACTCGGGCAGGGGCGATCCCTGATAGAGGGCCGTCAGCTCGCGCACCAGGATCCGCATCGACCAGCCGTCGGACACGATGTGGTGGACGGCGAAGGCCAGGATCCGCTCGGCGGACCCGAGCCGCAGCAGGAGGCCGCGCAGCAGCGGACCGGCGGCGAGATCGAACGGGCGGCGGCCCACGGCCAGGGCCAGCGCCCGGGCCGCGCGCCGGCGCCTCTCCTCGGGCAAGGCGGAGAGATCGATCACCGGCAGGGAGAACAGCGCGGGCGGAGCGACCCGCTGCACCGGCCTGCCCTCGATCGAGGGGAAGATGGTGCGCAGCGCCTCGTGGCGCGCGACGACGCCGGACAGCGCCCGCTCCAGACGGGCCTCCGCGAGCTGGCCCTGGAGGCGCACGGCCCCCGGCAGGTTGTAGAACGGGTTGCCGGGCTCGAGCTGGTCGAGGAACCACAGCCGCTGCTGGGCGTAGGAAAGCTGGAAGTCAGCGCCGCTGCCCGCTCCGCGCGGCCGGACCGCCGGGCGTGAGACCTCGCCGCCCTTCATCTTCTTGAGCTGGCGCAGCAGAAGCTCCCGCTTGGCCGGCGAGAGGCCCTCCAGGCGGTCCGCCAGCTCAATCACCGAAGACCTCCCCCTGGCTGGCGAGCAGGGCCTCGGCCTCTTCGTCCGAGAGCTCCTCGAGCCGCGCCAGCATCTCGTCGAGCGTCTCGCCGTCGGCCGCCTTGGTCTCCCCTTCCAGAATGCGCACGGCGAGCCGCGCCACGGTCGGGGCGTCGAAGATCGCCCGCAGGGGCAGCTCCGTTCCCAGCGCCTGGCGGACGCGCGACAGCACCTGGAGGGCGAGCAGCGAATGGCCTCCCAGCTCGTGGAAGTCGTCGTGGACGCCCACCGGGGCGATCCCCAGGACCTCGGCCCAGATGGCGGCGAGCTGCCGCTCGGTCTCCGTGCGCGGCTCTACCCAAGGGGTCGCCAGCTCGGGGCGGGAGTGGGCCGGCGCCGGCACCTTGGGCCGCGCGTCCGGCGCCTCGGCCGGCTCCCGCGGCCGGCTCCTGGCGTCGATCCAGTAGCGCAGGCGCTCGAAGGGGTACAGCGGCAGGTGCGCGCGCCGGCGCCGCTCGCGGGCGTGGAAACCGTCCCAGTCCAGCTCGGCGCCGGCCAGCCAGAGCCGGCCCAGGCTGCCGAGCAGGAACGCCTGGTCCGGTACGTCGAGCCCCGGGTGGCGCAGCGATTCGAGCACCACCACCCCGCGCTCCGCCTGACGGCGCGCGAGGGTCGAGAGCGTGCGTCCGGGCCCGACCTCGAGCAGCACCCGGCCGGGCTCGCGCAGCAGCTCCGCCACGCCGGCACCGAAGCGCACCGGCTGCCGGAGATGGCGGGCCCAGTACGCCGGGTCCGTGGCCTCCGAGTCGCGGATCCAGGTGCCGGTCAGGTTCGAGAGATAGGGGATCTTCGGCGGGCTCAGCCGCAGCTTCGCCACCGTCTCCGCGAAGGGCCCGAGCACCGGCTCGACGAGGGCCGAGTGAAAGGCGTGAGAGGTGTGGAGGCGGCGCGCCTCGACCCCGTGCTCCGCGAGGCGGGCGCGGACGGCCTCGACGGCCTCCTCCGGGCCCGCGATCACGGAGAGCGACGGCGCGTTGACGGCGGCCAGCGAGAGCCCGCCCGCCAGCAGCGTCAGCGTCTCCTCCTCCGGCAGGGGGACGGCCAGCATCGCGCCCTTCGGCAGCTCCTGCATCAGCCGCCCGCGGACGGCCACCAGCGCCAGCGCGTCCTCCAGGGAGAAGACGCCGGCCAGGCAGGCGGCCACGTACTCGCCCAGGCTGTGGCCGAGCATCGCCTCCGGGCGCACGCCCCACTCCATCCACAGCTTCGCCAGCGCGTACTCGACGGCAAAGAGCGCCGGCTGGGCGAGCCCGGTCTCCTGCAGGAGCCGGCCCGTGCCCTCTCCGGCGAGCGCGCTCCGCAGGTCGATGTCGAGATGGGGCGCCAGGATCTCCAGGCAGGCATCGAGCGCGTTCCGGTAGGCCGGCTCGCTCTCGTACAGGCCGCCGCCCATGCCGGGGTACTGCGACCCCTGACCGGGGAAGAGGAAGACGACCGGGCGCCGGCTGCCGTCGGCGAGCCGGGAGAGGACGCGCTCGGGATCGCGCGCCTCCAGGGCGGACGCGGCCTCTTCCGCGCCGCGGGCCACCACCACCCGGCGGTGGGCCAGGGGGCGCCGGCCGGCCTGGAGGGTATAGGCGGCGTCCGCCAGCGGAACGTCCGGATGCTCGCGCAGCCAGCGCGCCAGGTTGCCCGTCGCCGCCTCCAGGGCGGGTTCGGAGCGGGCCGAGATCACCAGGAGCTGATGGCCCCGGGCGTTCGCCGCCGGCGTCTCCGACGGCGCCGGCGCCTCCTCGAGCACGGCATGGGCGTTGGTGCCGCCGATGCCGAACGAGCTCACGGCGGCCCGGCGCGGCGCTCCCCCGCTCTGCCATTCACGAAGGGCGGCGTTGACGAAGAAGGGGCTGGCCGCGAAGTCGATGCGGGGGTTGGGCGCGTGGAAATGCAGGCTCGGGGGGATCTCGCCGTGCTTCAGGGCCAGCGCCGTCTTGATCAGCCCCGCGATGCCGGCCGCCGCGTCGAGGTGCCCGATGTTCGTCTTCACCGAGCCGATGGCGCAGAAGCCCGTCCGCTTCGTGCCGGCGCGGAAGGCGCGGGTCAGGGCGGCGATCTCGATCGGATCCCCCAGCGGGGTGCCGGTGCCATGCGCCTCAACGTAGCCGATGTCGTCCGGCGAGACGCCGGCCAGGGCCTGGGCCGTGGCGATGGCGGCGGCCTGGCCCTCGACGCCGGGAGCCGTGTAGCCGACCTTGACCGAGCCGTCGTTGTTGATCGCCGTGCCCCGGATCACGGCGTGGATGGCGTCGCCCGCCGCCAAGGCATCGGAGAGCCGCTTGAGCACCACGATCCCGACGCCGCTCCCCAGGACCGTCCCCTGGGCTGCCGCGTCGAAGGCGCGGCAGTGGCCGTCCGGCGAGTTGATGCCCCCCTCCTGGTAGGGGTAGCCCGCCACCTGGGGCACGGTGGCGGAGACGCCGCCGGCCAGCGCCATGTCGCACTCGCGGCCGAGCAGGGCCCGGCAGGCGAGATGGGTGGCCACCAGCGACGTCGAGCAGGCGGTCTGCACCGTGAAGCTCGGGCCCCGGAGGTTGAGCTTGTAGGAGACGCGGGTGGCCAGGAAGTCGCGGTCCGACCCCAGCATCGCCTGGTTGGCGCCGCCGGAGCGCAGGATCTCCGGGTTGGCGAGGACGTTGCGCAGCAGGTACATGTTGGCGCTGACGCCCGCGTAGACGCCGATCTCGCCGGGGAACCGGCCGGGGTCGTAGCCCGCGTCCTCCAGGGCATGCCAGGCGCACTCCAGGAACAGCCGGTGCTGGGGATCGATCAGCTCCGCCTCGCGGGGCGCGACGTCGAAGAAGGGAGCGTCGAAGAATTCGATGCCGTCGAGCGCTCCACGCGCCTTCACGTAGTGGGCTTGAGCGAGCGCCGCGGGATCGACGCCGGCCGCCAGCAGCTCCTCGTCCGAGAAGAAGCGGATGGCCTCCTTCCCCTGCCGTAGGTTGGACCAGAACGCCGCGACGTCCGGCGCGTCCGGGAACCGGCCGGCCATGCCGACGATGGCGATGCCGTCGAAGCCTGCGTCGCGGGTGCCCGTCCACGCCGCCGCCTGCTCCCGCGCCCGGCCACGCGCGGCCTCGATCACGGCGTCGCCCTCTTCCTCGCCGCCGGCCGCGAGATGCCGGGCGAGCGCGCCGATCGTGGGGTGGTTGAAGAGGTCGAGCACGGGGATCTCGCGCCCGAGCAGCTTCTGGAGGCGGGCGTGGACCCGGATCAGCAGCAGGGAGTGGCCGCCGCGGTCGAAGAAGTTGTCGTCGATCCCCACCTCTTCAATTCCCAGCACCTCCCGCCAGATGGCCGCGACCGAGCGCTCGAGGGACGTGCGCGGCGGCACGTGCGACTCGCCGCGGGGCGCCCCCAGGGCTTCCGCCGGCGCAGGCAGGCTCTGGGCGTCCACCTTGCCGCTGACCGTGCGCGGCAGGGCGGCGAGAGGCATCAGGACGGATGGCACCATGTAGGACGGCAGGCGGGTGCGCAGGAACGCCCGCAGGCCGTCCGCGTCCGCCGGCGCCTCGGCCGCGGGGACGAACCAGGCGGCGATCCGGGGCTGGCCCGCGGGATCCTCGCCGACCAGGACCGTGCTGTCCCGGACGCCGGGGTGGCGGGCGACGACCGCCTCGATCTCCTCGAGCTCGACGCGGAAGCCGCGGATCTTGACCTGCCGGTCGATGCGGCCCAGGAACTCGAGGAGGCCGTCGGCGAGATGGCGCACGAGGTCCCCCGTACGGTAGAGCCGGGCGCCGGGATCGCCGTCCGGCCATGGGTCCGGCACGAAGCGCTCGGCGGTCAGGGCGGGCTGGCCGAGGTAGCCGCGGGCGAGCCCCGGCCCCCCGACGTAGAGCTCGCCGGGCACGCCGGCCGGGGCCGGGTCGAGCGCGGCGTCGAGCACCAGCAGGCGCTTGCCTGCCACGGGGCGGCCGATCGGCACGCTCCGGCCCGCCGGCAGCGGCGCGCAGGTCCAGGTCGCGGCGTCGATGGCCACCTCGGTCGGGCCGTAGATGTTCTGCAGGGCCGCGCCGGGGAACCGGCGGCGGAAGCGCTCCGCGAGCTCGGCCGGCAGCGCCTGCCCGCCCGCGAACAGGAGCCGGAAGCGCCGGATCTCGTCGAGCCCCTCCTGCTCCAGGAAGGCCTCCAGCATGGGCGGCGCGAGGTCGGTGATCGTCACGCCCTCGCTGGCCATGGTGCGCGCGAGGCCCGCGAAGTCCCGCTCCGCGCCGGGCGGCACGGGCAGCAGCCGGGCGCCGGAGAGCAGGGCGCCGAAGATCTGCCAGATCGAGGGATCGAACGTGACGGCGATGTTCTGGAGGATGCAGTCCTCCGGCACCAGCGAGAAGCAGGCGAGACGCCAGAGCAGCGTGCCGCACGCCGCGCCGTGAGGCACCATCACGCCCTTGGGCTTGCCCGTGGAGCCGGACGTGTAGATGACGTACGCCAGGTTGTCCGCGGCCGCGCCGCCCGCGAGGTTGTCGCGACCCTCTCCCCAAACCGCATCTGCAGGACGGACGGCCTGAACTCCGAGCGCCGCGAAGGCGCCTGCCGTCCGCTCGTCGACCAGGGCGATCCTCACCCCGCCGTCCGACACCATGAACGCCGTACGGTCGGCCGGCGCGTCGGGGTCGAGGGGCAGATAAGCGCCGCCGGCCTTGAGGACGGCCAGGATCGAGGTCATGAGGTCCGCCGAGCGGTCCATGCAGAGGGCGACGACCGAGTCCGGCTTCACCCCCAGGGTGCGCAGGTGGCGGGCCAGGGCGTTCGCCCGGTGGTTGAGCTCGCCGTAGGTGACGCTCTCGCCACCCCAGCTCAGGGCGACCCGCTGGGGGCCGCGCGCCACCTGGGCCTCGAACAGCCGGTGCAGGAGAGGCTGCGGGTGGGGCTCGGCGTTGCCCAGATGCCAGTCGTTCCACCCGGCCAGCACCTGGTGGCGCTCGCTCTCGGGGAAGACCGGGAGCTCGGAGAGGCGCCTCTCGGGGTCCGCCGCGGCCGCCTCCGCCAGAGCCTCCAGCCTCACCAGCAGCCGCCGGACGGTGGTGGGATCGAACAGGTCGGCGGCGTACTCCGCCAGCAGGTTGAGCCTGCTCTCCCCCTGGAAGGCCGTGAGCGCCAGGTCGATCCGCGCCACGCCGCTGCCGGCGGGCAGGCGGGAGATCTTCAGCTCGGAGAGCTCCGGCGGCGCCGCCGAAGCGGCGGCCTGGTGCACCAGCATCACCTGGAACAGAGGGGTGTGGCCGAGGCTCCGCTCGGGCTGCAGCTCCTCGACCAGCCGTTCGAAGGGGAGGTCCTGGCGGGCGTAGGCCCCCAGGATCGTCTCGCGCGCCCTTCCCAGGAGCTCCCGGAAGGTGGGGTCGCCCCCGAGCTCGGCACGCAGGACGACGGTGTTCGAGAAGAAGCCGACGAGCCCTTCGACCTCCGGCCGCTGGCGGTTGGCGATCGGCGAGCCGATCAGCAGATCGTCCTGCCCCGTGTGGCGGCGCAGCAGGGCGGCCAAGAGGGCGAGCACGGCCATGAAGGGTGTCGCGTCCTCGCGGCGGACGAGGTCCTGGAGCCCGGCGCTCAGGGCGGGCGGCAGGGCGAGCCGCTCGCTGGCGCCCCGGAAGCTCGGCACGGCGGAACGGAGCCGGTCCGTGGGCAGCTCCAGGGCCGTGGGCGCCCCGGCCAGGCGCTGCCGCCAGTAGGAGAGCTGCTCGTCGAGGCCGCCGCCCTGCGCCCAGTCGCGCTGCCAGGAGGCGAAGTCCGTGTACTGGATCGGCAGGCCGGGCAGCGCCGTTCCCCGGTAGAGAGTCACCAGCTCGCGGACGAAGACCTCCATGGACCAGGCGTCGGAGACGATGTGGTGCAAGGTGACGAGCGCCACGTGGTCCGCGAGCCCCAGGCGCAGGAGCGTGAAGCGGAAGAGCGGCCCGCGCGCGAGGTCGAACGGGCGCCGGGCCTCTGCCGTCACCCGCCGCCGGATCGTGCGCTCCCGGTCCGCCGGCGGCAGGCCGCCGAGATCGACCACCGGAATGGGAACGGGAGCCGGCTGGACGACCCGCTGCTCGGGCTCGCCGTCCTTGACGGTAAAGACGGTCCGCAGCGCCGCCTGGCGCAGCGCGACTCCCGCCAGCGCCCGTTCGAGCGCCGGCACGTCGAGAGGACCCTGGAGGCGCAGGGCCGTCGGCAGGTTGTAGGCCGCGCTCCCGGGCTGCAGGCGGTCGAGGAACCAGAGCCGCTGCTGGCTGAAGGAGAGCGGATACGCCGCCTCTTCGGGCCGCCGCGGGATGCGCTCCTCCCGCGCCGAGGCGAGCCCCTGCTCCCGGCGCATGGCCCGCAGCAGCTCGAGCCGGCGGGCGGAGAGCTTGAACGTGGGCTCGCCGCCGCTCACGGCCTCTCCTCCAGCAGGGCGTCCACCTCGTCGTCCGAGAGGCGGAGCAGGTCGAGGACCAGGCCGGCCGCCCGCTCCAGGTCGCCGCGCGACGGGGCTGCCCGCAGGAGCGACTCCGAGAGCCCCGCCACGGTGGGAGCCTCGAACAGGAGCCGCAGGGGGACCTCGATCTCGAGAGCCTCGCCGATGCGCGAGACCACCTGGGCCGCCAGGAGCGAATGGCCGCCCAGGACGAAGAAGCTCTCCTCGACCCCGACTCGCTCGCGGCCCAGCACGTCGGCCCAGATCCCCGTCACCAGCTCCTCCAGGGGGCTGGCGGGAGCCACGTAGACGGCCCCGAGGTCCAGCCGACCGCCCTCGGGAGCCGGCAGCGCCCGCCGGTCCAGCTTGCCGTTGGGCGTCAGCGGCAGGGCGTCGAGCAGCATCCAGGCCGCGGGGATCATGTAGTCGGGCAGCGAGCGGCCCAGCGCTTCCCGCAGGCCGGGGATCGAAAGGTCCTCCCCACCCCGCGCCACCAGGTAGGCCACCAGGCGCCGGCCGCCCTCTTCGCCGCGCGCCAGCACCACCGCCTGCTCGATCCCGGGATGGGCTTCCAGGGCCGCCTCGATCTCGCCCAGCTCGATGCGGAAGCCGCGCACCTTGACCTGATGATCGGCGCGGCCCAGGAACTCGACGGCGCCGTCGGCGCGCCAGCGGGCGAGGTCGCCGGTGCGGTACATCCGCGCCCCCACGCGATCGGCGAGCGGGTCCGGCAGGAAGCGTTCGGCCGTCAGGTCGGGCCGGTTCCGGTAGCCCCGCGCCAGCCCCTCGCCGCCGATCCAGAGCTCGCCGGGAATGCCCACGGGCACCGGGCGCAGCCCGCCGTCGAGGAGGTAGAGGCCGGTGTTGGCGACCGGCGGCCCGACCACCACCTTCTCCCCCGGGCGGACCCGGCCGGCCGCCGACCAGACCGTGGTCTCGGTGGGGCCGTAGAGGTTCCACACCGAGTCCGACCGCTCGCACAGCTCCGCCGCCAGCCGCTCCGGCAGGGCCTCGCCGCCGCACAGCACCTGCAAGCCATCGCCGCCGTGCCAGCCCGCCTCGATCAGCAGGCGCCAGGTGACGGGCGTGGCCTGCATGACGGTGGCTCCCGAGTCCCGCATCAGGGTCAGCAGGCGCGGGCCGTCGCCGGCGGTGTCGCGGCTCGCCAGCTCGATCCTCGCGCCCATCGTGAGCGGCAGAAACAGCTCCAGGCCGGCGATGTCGAAGGAAAGCGAGGTCACCGCGAGCAGCACGTCGTCTGAAACGAGGCCGGGCCTGTCGCCCATGGAAAACGTAAAATTCACAAGCGCTCCATGCGAAATCTCGACACCTTTGGGACGGCCGGTAGATCCGGAAGTGTAGATCACGTAAGCCAGATTCGCCGGTCCTCCGGGCGAATCCGGGATGATTTCCTCGCCGTCGCCGGTCCCCTCGTTCACGTGGAGAACCGTCCACGCGCCCTGGCGCAGCGACTCCGGCGCCGCGCCGCCGGCGAGCAGCAGGGAGATCCCCGCGTCCTCGAGCATCCAGGCCAGCCTTTCCTCCGGGTAGAAGGGATCCAGGGGCACGTAGGCGGCGCCCGCCTTCCATACCGCGAGCAAGGCGACCACCATCTCGGGCGACCGCTCCAGGCAGACGCCGACCCGCGCCTCGGGCCCTACGCCCATGCGGGCCAGCATCCCGGCCAACCGTCCAGCGCGGGTATCCAGCTCTCGATAAGTGAGCCGGCGGCCTTCAAACGAGACAGCGACCGCCTCAGGAGTCCGTTCCGCCTGGGCCGCGATCCGTTCATGAAGGCGCTCGCCTCGGGGGTAGCCCGCCGCCGAGTCGGACCACTCCACGCTCACCTGGTGGAGCTCGGCCGCCGACAGGAGAGGCAGCTCGGCAAGGCGCTGCTCGGGCCTCGCCGCCGCCGCCTCAAGCAGGCTCCGCCAGTGCCCGGCGAGGCGCTCGATCGTGGCCGCCTCGAAGAGGTCGGCGTCGTAGTCGAGGACGCCGGTGAAGCCGCGCCCCGACTCCTGCATCGCGAGCACCAGCTCGAACATGGCGGCGCCCCGCTCGGTCTCCATGGGGAGCAGGTCGAGCCCCGGCAGCTCGATCCTCGTCAGGGGGACGTTCTGCATCTGGAACATCACCTGGAACAGCGGATTGACGGCCAGATCGCGCTCCGGCTGCAGCTCCTCGACCAGGCGCTCGAAGGGGAGGTCCTGATGGGCGTAGGCGTCGAGGGCCGCCGTGCGTACCCGGGCGAGCAGCGCGGCGAAGCCGGGATCGGCCCGGAGGTCGGTGCGCAGGACCAGGGTGTTGGCGAAGAAGCCGATCATCCCCTCGAGCTCGACCCGCCCGCGGTTGGCGATCGGCGTGCCGACGGCGATGTCCTCCTGGCCCGTGTAGCGGCGCAGCAGGGCCGCGAAGCCGCCCAGCAGGGTCATGAAGGGAGTGGCCTGCTCGCGGCGGCCCAGGTTGCGGAGCGCCCCCGAGAGCTCGTCGCCGAGGGGAATCCGCCGCCGTCCCGCGGGCGTGGCGCGGCCGATCCGCCGCGGCCGGTCGCCGGCGAGCTGGAGGACCGGCGGCAGCCCCGCCAGCGCCGTCCGCCAGTAGCCTAGCTGGGCTTCCAGCGCCTCCCCCTGGAGCCACCGCCTCTGCCACGCCGCGAAGTCCGCGTACTGCACGGGGAGGGGCGGCAGCTCCGGGGACCCGGCCTCGATGCAGGCCTGGTAGAAGGCAGCCACCTCGCGGATCAGGATGCCCATGGACCAGCCGTCGGCCACGATGTGGTGGACGGTCCAGCCGAAGAGGTGCTCCTCGGCGCCGAGGGCGACCAGCGCCATCCTGAGCAGCGGCCCCCGCGACAGGTCGAAGCGGACGCGGGCCAGGCTGCCCAGGGCCCGCCGGGCCTCGGCTTGCCGCAGCTCCTCGGGAAGGGCCCGGAGATCGAGCCGCGGCAGCGGCGCCGCGAGCCCCGGCAGCACGGTCTGGAAGGGCCGGCCGTGGGAGCTCAGGAAGACCGTGCGCAGCGACTCGTGGCGCCGGATGACCTCGTTGACGGCCCAGGTGAGGGCCGCCGGGTCGAGGCTCCCGCGCAGCCTCACGGCGGACCCCAGATGATAGGCGGTGCCGGCGACCTCGAGCTGGTCGAGCACCCAGACCCGCTGCTGCGAGAAGGAGAGCGGGAGCTCGGCGTCCCGCGGCACGGGTACGAGGGGCGGCGCCTCCGCGGGCCCCCCTTCGCTCCGGAGCTTCTCGATCGTCTGGGCCAGTCCAGCCACCGTCGGCGACTCGAACAGCCGGCGCAGCGGCAGGTCGACCCCGAAGGCGAGGCGCACGCGCGCGGCGAGCTGGGTGGCCTTGAGGGAGTGGCCGCCGAGGTCGAAGAAGTCGTCATGGATGCCGACCCGCTCGAGCCCGAGCAACTCGCACCACATCCCGGCCAGCAGCTCCTCCACCGGGTTGCGCGGCTCTGCGGCGCTCCCCGCCTCGACCGTGGGGGCCGGCAGGGCCTTGCGGTCCACCTTGCCGTTGGGCGTCAGCGGCAGCCTTTCGAGCGCCACCCAGGCCGTGGGGACCATGTACTCCGGAAGGCTCCGGCGCACCCAGGCGCGGAGATCGTCCGAGAGGCGCCCCACCACGTAGGCCACCAGGCGCTCGTCGCGCGCCACCACCACGGCCGCCGCGACGTCCGGGTGACGGCCCAGCACCGCCTCGATCTCCCCCAGCTCGATGCGGAAGCCGCGGACCTTCACCTGGTGATCGATGCGGCCCAGGCATTCGAGCGTCCCGTCCGGACGCCGGCGCGTGCGATCTCCGGTGCGGTACATCCGCGAGCCCGGCGTGCCGAACGGGTTCGGCACGAACTTCTCCGCCGTGAGATCAGGGCTCCCGAGGTAGCCGCGCGCCACGCCGGCGCCCCCAAGAACCAGCTCGCCCAGCGCGCCCACCGGCACCGGATTTCCCCGGCCGTCGAGCACATAGGCTTCGGTGTTGCCGATCGGCCGGCCGATCGAGATGGGACCGTGGATCTCTTCCACCGTCGACCAGACCGTCGTCTCGGTCGGGCCGTAGACGTTCCACAGCGATCCCGCCCGCTCCAGGAGGCTGGCCGCCAGGGACGGCGCCAGCGCCTCGCCGCCGCACAGCGCTTTCAGGCTTTCATTGCCTTGCCAGCCCGAGTCGATCAGCAACCGCCAAGTGGCCGGAGTCGCCTGGAGCACCGTGGCTTCCGCGAGCAGCTCCTGGAGACGCCGGCCGTCCGCCGTCTCTTCGCGGCTCGCCAGTACGATCCGGCCGCCCCGCATCAACGGCAGGAACAGCTCCAGGCCCGCGATGTCGAAGGAGAGAGAGGTCACGGCCAGCAGCACGTCCCGCGCGCTGAACCCCGGCCTCTCGGCCATCGAGGCCAGGAAATTCGCCAGCGCGCCGTGCGGGATCTGGACGCCCTTGGGCCGGCCCGTCGAGCCCGAGGTGTAGATCACGTAGGCGGCGTTGTCCGGCCCCAGGTCCACCCGCGGAGGTTCGGGCGCCTCCTCGAAGACGACCGACTCGAGCACTGCCGCCAGCCCTGCATCCTCCTTCATGAAGGCCAGCCGCTCCGCCGGGTAGGACGGATCGAGCGGCACGTAGGCGCCGCCGGCCTTGAGCACCCCCAGCACCGCCACCACCATATCGAGGGACCTCTCCAGGGCGATGCCGACTCTCACCTCCGGGCCGACGCCCAGATCCCGCAGCCGCCAGGCCAGCCCGTTGGCCCGCAGGTCGAGCTCGCGACAGGTCAGCGACTCGGCGCCGAACGTCACGGCCACGCTCTCCGGTGTCCGCTTCGCCTGGGCCGCGATCCAATCGTGAACGAGGCCCGCCGGCACCTCGCGGCCCGTCGCGTTCCATTCGGTCAGGAGCTGCGACCGCTCCTCCGGACCGAGCAGGGGCAGCTCCGAAAGGCGGGCTTCGGGGTGGGCCGTGATTCCCTCCAGCAGAGTTCCGAAATGGCGCGCGAGGCGCTCCACGGTCGCGGCATCGAACAGGTCGGTCGCGTACTCCCAGGCTGTCGAGAGGCCCCGGGGCGTCTCCGTCACATAGACCTGGAGATCGAAGAGGGCCGCGCTGCCCGGAGACTCCAGGGGCGACAGGGACAGGTCCGCCGATGCGACCCTCTCGACCGGAGCGTTGAGCAGGTTGAACATGAGCTGGAACAGCGGGTTGCGCGACAGGTCCCGCTGCGGCTGGAGCCTCTCGACCAGGTACTCGAACGGCAGGTCCTGGTGGGCGTAGGCGCCGAGCGCCGTCTCCCGGACCCGGGATAGGAGCTCCACGGCCGTGGGATCGCCGCCGAGATCCGTGCGCAGGACCAGGGTGTTGACGAAGAAGCCGATCAGCCCTTCGAGCTCGCTCCGGGTGCGGTTCGCGATGGGCGAGCCGGCGACCACGTCCTCCTGGCCCGTGTAGCGGCTCACCAGCGTCTGGAACGTGCCGAGCAGGACCATGAAAGGCGAGAGGCCGCGCTCCCTTGCCATGGCTCCGGCGCTGGACGGCAGGGACGTCCGGTACGTCGCGCCGCGGAAGCTCTGGACGGGCGGACGGGGGCGGTCCGTGGGCAGCTCGACGACCGGCGCTCCGGCCAGGCTCTCCTGCCAGTAGTCGAGCTGCCGTTCGAGGGCCTCACCTTGAAGCCAGCCGCGCTGCCAGACGGCGAAGTCGCCATATTGCACCGGCAGCTCCGGCAGAGGCGAGCCGGCATGCAGCCGCGCCACCTCGCGGACCAGCAGGCCCATCGACCAGTTGTCCGAGATGATGTGGTGCATCGAGAACAGCAGGGCGTGCTCGGCCTCGCCCAGCCGCAGCAGGCTCACTCGCAGCAGCGGCGGGCTGGAGAGATCGAACGGCTGGCGCGCCAGCTCGGCCGCCAGCTCGCGCACCTCTTCCGGCCGCACCTCGATCAGCGGCACCTCGAAGGCCACAGCCGGCTCGATCCGCTGGACCGGCTGACCGTCGACGCTGACGAAGCCGGTGCGCAGCGTCTCGTGACGCCGGACCACCTCCGTGACGGCCGCCCGGAACGCTTCGACATCCAGGCTCCCCGCGACCCGCAGGGCTCCCGAAAGGTTGTAGAAGGGGTTGCCCGGCGCGAGCTGATCGAGCAGCCAGAGCCGCTGCTGAGCGAAGGACAGCGGCAGCTCTCCCGTCCGTGGCACGGGCACGAGCGGCGGCGCTTCGAGCCCCTCCGTCCGCGCCGTCTCGATGGCCCGCGCGAGACCCGCCAGGGTCGGCGACTCGAAGATCCGGCGCAGCGGCAGCTCCACCCCGAAGGCCTCGCGGACCCGCGAGATCACCTGCGTCGCCAGCAGCGAGTGGCCGCCGAGGTCGAAGAAGCCGTCCTCCGCGCCCACGGTCTCGCGCCGCAGCACGTGCGCCCAGATCCCCGCCAGCACCTCCTCGGTGGGCGTGCGCGGAGCCAC
>DATFNZ010000236.1:0-12784 GCA_035266085.1 Thermoanaerobaculia bacterium | reverse complement strand
CCTCCACGGCGAGCCCTTGGAAGGCTATTGGTTCGACCGCACCCAGGAGTACGCCGCCCGTCAACGACACGAGGACTTCGACCGTCTCTGCTACGCCACGGCCGAGACCTTGACGCTCGATCCTCTGCCCTGCTGGGAAGGACTCTCCCCGCAGCAGATCCGGGACCGCGTCACCAACCTGGTCAGCGAGATCGAGCTCGAAGCGCAGTCCGCTCTGGACGGCAAGGAGCCTCTCGGACCGGCAGCGATCCTGGCGCAGGATCCTCACAGCCATCCAAAGCAACCGGAGACATCGCCGGCGCCTCGCTTTCACGCCTTCAGCAAAGAGATTCGCCGAGCGTTCTACGATGCCTACTCCGAGTTCGTCGGAGCTTTCCGCGACGCCGCCAAGAAGCTGCGATCAGGCGATCTCAGTGCCCAGTTTCCCGCGGGCAGCTTCCCACCTGGGTTACCGTTCGTCCGCTCCGGTTAAGACCGGCGGACCTCCCCCAATCTGAGCTGTTCGCTATCTCACCCGTCGGCTGCGCCTGACGGTCGCAAAGGTGCGTTTCGCCTCCCTCGTGTGGGGCTGCAGCTTCAGGTCCGATCGAGCGAAGGCCTACCCGGAAACGGCTTCGGGATGCTCCACTCTGCTTCTTCTCAGGGATGAAAGACGATCCGGGGAGGAGGAGTGCCAGATTTAGGTGGCACTCCGCCGGGTTTAGCCGCACTTGTGGGGTGGGCGCCAGATCTAGGTGGCACCTGTTCCGGCACCTCGCCGCGGCGGCGGGCATGTTCGCCAAGCTGGCCGGCTACGTCCGGCAGCGGAAGAATCACCCTTGCACGCGCCAGTTTTAGCTGGCACCTGTTCGGAGCGCTCAGTCTCTTCGGCTGGCACCTGTCTGGGGGCACCTTTTAGGGGGGGCATCAGGTTTGGCTGGCACCTGTTAGGCACCTGTTCCTCGGGGCCAGATCTAGGTGGCACCTGTTCGGAGCAGTACTTGCTCCGGGCAAGGTTTAGCTGGCACCTGTTCCTGGGGCACCTGTTCGGGGCGGACGGCGAAGCCGGCCGTCCGCCAAGCCGCTGGGTTGGGCGCCTCTCCTGAATTCTGTTTTGGTAATGACTGCCGTGAATTCATCGAACCCGCCGGCTTTCACCAGACGGGGCCCGCCGCTTGCCGCGAGTAGGGGCGCGACAGGGCGAAGCGCGGTCCGCCGAGATAGCCGGCGTAGGCCAGCGTCACCCGGTAAGCGTTCTTCCCCGGAATCAGCGCGATCTCGTAGGTTTGGAAGACCGGAACGAGCGATCCGACCAATTTTGGAACCACCGTATGCTCTTCGCCGTTCTCGTCGGAAAGGGTGCGGATACCGCGAGTGCCTTGGAGCTTGGCGGTGCAGCTGAAGTTGACGTCCGAGCTGAAGTCGCCGGGTGCCATGTCGACGACGGAGAAGTTCTTCTCTTCCGCGGTGACGCCGAACAGGAGCGCCCCGAACACGTTCGCAGCCAGGGCTTCGGGAGAGCTGCCGACATCGACCATCAGCTCTTCCATGGCGCGTTTGACCTCGGGACTCAGGCAGACCAGGGTATCGCGCGCCGGGACGAACCCGCCGGCCGCCGCCCGGTGCAACAGGCGCATCGCTTCTGTGTGGTCTTTGGTGCCTGCCTGGCCGAACTCGTACCAAATGCCCAGGTAGAACTCGGCGCTGTGGCTGCCTTGCGCGACGCCGACCTGCCACCAGCAACCCGCCAGCCCCGGATCCATCTCTTGCAAGGCATGCAGCCCGTGCTCCACGGCCTCGTCGGCGCTGACGGTTGCGATGACCTCCGGAGTGCAGGGCGGCAGGGACGACCGCGACGTTTGCGGCGGCGAGGGGCTCTGGACCCCTACTTCCTGGCGTGGCGGCAAGGACGCGAACTGGAAATTCTCCGGCGTGCTGATCTCCGCCGTCCATTCACCCGTGTTGTCCGGCAGGTACTCGTCGTTTACACCGAGGAAGAGCTTGCCGGCGGCGGGCGCCTTGAAAGCGAGAGACTCGCCTACTTCGAAGGGTGCGCCGGACTGGCCAATGCGCCCGATCAGCGACATACAAGTGAGGCCGAACGGCTTCGTCGTCCGGCCTGGGCAGGGGATGCCGGCAGGAGTCGAGAGGCATTTGCCCTCGCACGCACCGGTGTACCAGTTCATCGTTCCGTGGGCCCTGACGGTGATCGACTGGCCTCTCTCGAGCAGGATGCCGGTGTCCGTCCAGAGCCGCGCTGGGGCGATGGAGACGGTGACTTCCTGCTGCGCCGGGCGTGATGCGGACGCAGTGGAGCCCGGTTCAACGAACGTTGCGTACCATACTCCCTGGACCTCCTGGTTCCAATGTCCCAACCACGTCCACTTTACCTTGCCTTCCACACGTTGGCCGTGCTGTTGTCCAATGTAGATCGCGGTGAGGCCGACCGAGTTGCCGGATGTGTCGGTGCGCCGAATGATCACCCGATTGGGATCGAATTGCTGGATGGTCAGGTTGGCAGCAGCGCCGTTGCTCCACCGGCCGGTGCCTTCGATCCCGGTAAAGGTCCAGGTGCCACACGTCATCTGGCCGGTTCCTTCACATACCGTCATGTGGTGGGGAACACGTGAGGCGTCGATGGCGGGCGCTCGCGCCTCCTGGCCGATTTGCGGTGCGCTCTCCTGCGGGCGTGATGCGGGCGCAGTGGAGCCCGGTTCGTCGAACGTTGCGTACCACGTTCCCTGGGCCTCCTGGTTCCAATGTCCCAACCACGTCCACTTCACCGTGCCTTCCACACGTTGGCCGTGCTGTTGTCCAACGTAGATCGCGGTGAGGCCGACCGAGCTGCCGGACGTGTCGGTACGCCGAATGACCACCCGTTTGGGATCGAATTGCTGGATGGTCAGGTTGGCAGCAGCGCCGTTGCTCCACCGGCCGGTGCCTTCGATCCCGGTAAAGGTCCAGGTGCCACACGTCATCTGGTCGGTTCCTTCACATACCGTCATGTGGTGGGGAATACGTGAGGCGCCAATGGCGGGCTCTTGGGCGACCGCCAGGGATCGGCCGACCAAGGCTAGGCAGAGGAGGAGAAGCCGCCATTTCGATCGCCTCTCCCGGGCGGTACTACCGAGGCTTTCAGTAATAGCGGTCTTCATAGAAGCGAGTATCTCACTGACTCTCATGCATGTCGAGCGTCGGAAGCTCCTGCCAGTGCTGCTCAGAAAAGAAGGCCACGATCATCCCGCCCTTGAAGTACCATCTCTCCCTCGACAGGATCAAAGCTCGGCTGGCACTGAGCTCTGCTCCTCTGGCCGCGAGGAGCAGCCCTTCCGCATCACGATCGACGCAGACCTGCATCCCCCTAATCATTACGACGACCTAGCTTAGCCTTTCCCGCAGCCTCAGTGGCAACTCCGCCCAACGCTGATGCTGCTCAGCGGCCAGGAAGCGAAGCTTTCTGGTCCGCTGGAGCAGTTGGGTTGGGCGGATCCCCTATACTGTTTGTTCCTGAGCTTGCGCTACTAACTTTAGGTGGAAGATCCATCAGGAACTCGTGCCCAGGAAACACGCTAACACAATCGGCAATTATTTGCTCTCGTTGAGCCGGGTTCTCTGCCAATAAAGAGATTACACACTTCTTTAGTTCTGCTCCCCAAGGGGCTTGCGTCACTAGACGCCCGAGCCGCTTTGAGTCTAGCTCACGGAGCCGCTTCACAGACGTTCTCGGTAACAGGCCTTTATAGAGGTCGGAAAGTAGCTTTGCCCGATTAATGATCTCGTCGGAACCTTCTCCTTGGAGAGCTAACTCTGCCGCCTTTGCAGTGAACTGAGCCACAACCGTTTGCCGCGCAGCCCAGATCGTACCAGCAAGTGCCACTAGAGCGAGACTAATTGGAATACCCGTGGCCCATAAAGAAGTTCTAGTCTTTGCTTCTTCTACGGCGATCGCACGTTCTCTTAGCTCAAGATCTTTTATACGATACTCATCTTCCGAGAGCTTCTGCCCCATTGCGGGGCGAGGCTGCGCGACAGCAGGGGACACTTGAAGCAAAAAAATCAACAAGAGCAATGCGCGAGTGAACATCACTCCCATCTCCCTGAAATACTTTAAATCGTCCATCAACAATGCTCCTTGCCGGCCAACGCTGATGGCGGTGAGCGAGCGGGAACCGCGCTGTTTGCGGTTTCCGTCCGCTCGACCGCTTGGGTTGGCCGCCACAGCTTCTCCTCTGCAGCGGCTCCTCCAATTCTACCCCGAGCACTGCGCTAGGGCTAGATATTCGCTACACGCAAATGCCAGTTTGGGGCCGTAGCGTAGCGGAGGCACCAAGCTGGCTCGGGTTGTACACACCGCAACTACCAGGGGCTGCGGGTCCGGAATGGCGTCTCAGGCCTCACCTCCGCCTCCCTGTTGTTGCAGATCACGCGGTTGCCCCGGCGCCTGCATGAGTGCACTGCGCCCCCGCTCATCTTCTAGAGCCTGGTAAAGCTTTTTGATAAGCCGATCACGTCTCGAAACCACAACAGAAATGGCAACCACCATAACCAGATAGCTGATCGACTGAACAAGTTCAGCAAATCTCCATGCTACATAAAAGGAAGCGACTACGAGGATAGTGATAACGAGCAGAGTGACCAGCACATCCAGCGAGGGCTTCAAGGGGCCGTAGAAGATTCGCTCAAGACGGCCTCTTGGCTCCGTATACCTCAAGCCCGTAGCATGCCTCAATGCTCGTTCCTCGAACCTCGTGAGGCCGAGGTCGGCAAATAGCTTACTCGTGTCAACGCTTTCCACAGCCTTAGCTACCTCCCAAGCTTGCAGAACTCGCCCACAGGATCCTACGCCTACGACGGCCAACCTCGTCGTCTACATTCGCCGTACTCCCGCCAGATTGCTTGGCGACAGATGCTGTGCCGCCTAGGGCACCGACGAGAGTGGTCTATGTCATTCAATCTATAAGACATACCGATTCTACGCTGGTTCCTAAGACTCGTCAATGAAGAGGACCTTGCCGGCTTAGCCTCCGCGGTCGATGGCGATGCGCCTGCCTTAGCCGGACAACAGAGATCGCGGAATTTCCCTTGTCGGATCAATTCCTTAAGGCCAGTACAGTCGGCTCAGGCTTCAAAGGTCAGGAGGATTTGGAGTGTTAGCCGACAGGCGTGATGTCGCTAAGCATTCCTCCTCGCCAGTAAAATAGCAGCTTCTCACGTGGAATCAATGGTTTATGACCTTTTGAGGCCGGACGCATATCCGACACGATCTGTCGGATAACAGGCCACAGCCAAGACGACAACGTCCCTGCGCGGGCGCAAGTGATCCAACGGTGTTCCCTGGCGGGACCGCTCGGCTCCGGAGGATGACGCGGGCCGGATAGGGGCCGGCAGGGAGGCCGGCGGTCCCAGGGAGAAAAGAAAAGCCGGGAGGGGCGGGCCAAGCCACCTCCCGGATCATCGCGTCAGTTTTCAAAGAACTTCAACGCTACCTTCAGCGTCTACCGCGGTTTACGGCTCAGCCCGGCGCGGGGGTCCGGGGCGGCAGCCTTGCCCCGGCTTCCGCCGGGCGGTGAGATCGGTTCCCATAAGCTCTTTCCTTCAGGGATCATTTATGCTACACTTGGGAAAGAATAGCGGTTATGGGATAGGCTGTCAAGGGGTTGCTAGCGGATCTACAAGCACGCTGTCGGAAAGGCGCCAGTATGATTCTGCTTGTCAGATGTCCAGGAGCGTGCTCGGCGAGCCTTCCGTTTGGCCCGGCGAGTGACTCGTTCCGGCCGGCGAGTCAGCTTTTGACCCCGGCGAGCCGTTCGCTCCGACCGGCGAGTGACTCGTTCCGGCCGGCGAGTCAACTTTTGACCCCGGCGAGCCGTTCGTTCCGACCGGCGAGTGACTCGTTCCGGTCGGCGAGTCAACTTTTGACTCCGGCGAGCCGTTCGTTCCGGCCGGCGAGTGACTCGTTCCGACCGGCGAGCGAACTTTAGGGTCCGGCGAGCCGTTCGTTCCGGCCGGCGAGCGGCCCGTTCCGGTCGGCGAGTCAACTTTTGGCCCCGGCGAGCCGTTCGTTCCGGTCGGCGGACGAACTTTAAGGTCCGGCGAGCCAACTTTCCGTTACGACCGCCAGACTTCCTGGAACAGACGCCCGAAGTTGCCGCCCAGGACCTTCTCGACGCGGCTCTCGGAGTGGCCGCGGGCGAGCAGCAGGCCGGCGAGGGTCTCGAGCCGGCGCGGGGTGTTGAGGTCGGGGATGAAGGTGTAGACATCCTCTTCCTCGCCCGGCGCCGAGATCCCCGCGCGGCGCCGGTAGGCGATGTCCTCGCGGTGGCGCTGCATGTACTCCGGCGTCAGCTCGATGTGGGAGAGGAGCCCGTCCGTGCCGATTCCCACGTGGTCCTCGCCGCAGACCTTGATGGCGTGCTCGAGGTGGCGGATCACGTCCTCGGCCATCGGCTGGCCTTTCGTCCGCAGGAAGGGCATGAAGTAGATCCCGGCGACGCCCCCCTTCGCGGCGAGCTGCCGGAGCTCCTCGTCCGTCTTGTTGCGGGGGAGGTCGGCGAGGGCGGCGCAGCCGGTGTGGGTGATGGCGACCGGCTTCTTCGAGGCCGCGATGGCGTCCGTGGTGGTGCGGTGCCCGCAGTGGCTCAGGTCGACCAGGAGGCCCAGCTCGTTCATGCGCTCGACCATCGCCTGGCCGACGCGGCTCAGGCCGGCGTTGGCGGGCTCCAGGCAGCCGTCCCCGAGCAGGTTCCGCCGGTTGTAGGTGAGCTGGACGACGCGGACTCCGAAGCGGCTGAAGAGGTTCAGCCGGTCAGGGTCTTCGCCGAGCGGCGTCGCGTCCTGGAAACCGTAGACGAGGCCGAGCCGGCCGCTCGCCCTGGCCTTCTCGAGGTCCGCGGCCGTCTTCACTTTCAGCAGGATGTCCGGGTGCGCGTCGAGCTCGCGCTCCCAGTGGCCGATGGTCCCGAAGGTCTCCTCGAAGACGCTGGCGCCGCTGCCGATGGCGCCGACCGTCAGGTTCACGGCGGTGACGCCCGAGGAGCGGATGGCGTCGAGCTCCGCCGCGCTCAGGGGCGTATCGGCGGTCCCCCCGGGGCTGCCCAGGGCGTCCACGACGAGGGCCTTCCCGTATCCCTTCCAGCCGCCTCCGGATGAGCTTCCGCCGGGCTGGGCCACGGCCATCCAGGGGTGCACGGCCGCTCCGGCCGCCGCCATGGCGGAGAGGCGCAGGAAGCGCCGCCGGTCGAAAGCTCTGCTCACCCCATCTCCCTCTCAGAGACTAGGACGGGGTGCTCTCCCCTTCAGCCGGAGCCGGGCTCGGGTCCTCCTTGGGCTGCGCATCCTTGTTGGCCTTGCGCAGGCGCTTCTCGTCCTGCTTCTTCTTCCGTGCCAGATCCTTCTGACGCTTCTCGTGCTGGTAATTTGGCTTGGCCATGGTCCATCCTCTTCGTCGTTGACTGTGCGGAGCTCATTCCGGCCCGAACCTCGGGCCCCGAGTAGACGTGCCGGAGAAGCGCGATGCCTGATTGTATCGCACCCGCTGCGTTTCAGTAGAGCGTCCGCTGCACCGCGGCTTCCCACTGGGCATCGTACTCCGCGGCGTCCACCTTGCCGCCGGTGTGGGCGGCGAGCACGGTGCCGATGCTCGGCAGCACGGAGCGGGGCACGTGGCGGGCCGGGTTCCACAGGTCGGAGCGCACGAGGGCCCGCGCGCACTGCACGAAGGCCTCCTCGACCGTGACCACGAGGACCGATTTCGGCGGCTTGCCGTCCACGGCGAATCGCTCCAGCAGCGGCGGCTCGACGCTGATCCGCGCCCGGCCGTTGACCCGGAAGGTCTCGTGGACCCCGGGCATCAGGAAGATCAGGCCCACCGCCGGGTCGTCGAGGATGTTCCTGAGGCTGTCGATGCGGTTGTTGCCCCGGCGGTCGGGGAGGAGCAGGGTCTTGTCGTCCTGGACCTCGACGAAGCCCGGCTGGTCGCCCCGCGGCGAGCAGTCCAGGCCGGACGAGCCGCGGGTCGCGAGGACCAGGAAGGGCGAGGCGGCGATGAAGGCCCGGCAGTGCTCGTCGAGATGGTCGATCTGCTTGAGGAGGACGCGCTCGCTGGGCGGGTCGTAGAGCGCGGTCAACTGCTCGAGGGATGAGATCGTATGAGGGTCCATGGCTCGCAGAAAATACCACCGGTCCCCTTCATGGCACGGCTATTGAACCAAAGATGAAGAGGATAGACTGTGTCTGGAGACTCAAATGCCCAAGAACCCTACGATTGACGACGACCCGCTGACCCGTCCTCTGGCCGACGAGCTTTCCTCCGCCGTCGCCGAGGATTTCGAAAATTTTGACTCCGTGAAGGCCGAGCGGGACGCCGAGGAGGCCTTCGGCTCGGACGCGGAGATGCCGAGCAAGGGCCTGCTGAGCTTCTATGACCGCCTGCGCGAGAAGATCCTGCACGCGATCGAGAAGCGCGAGGGGAAACGGGGCGCCAAGCTGACCGAGGGCACCGTGCGGGCCCTGCTGCTCGTGCCGGACGTCTTCATCCTGCTGGCGCGGCTGGCGCTCGACAAGGACGTGCCCGGCTCGACCCGGGCCCTGATCGGCGGCGCGCTCGCCTACTTCATCCTGCCGGTGGACCTCCTGCCGGAGGCGCTGCTCGGCGGCGCCGGTTTCCTGGACGACCTGGTGCTCGGCACCGCCGTGCTGTCCCAGGCGTTCGGCGGCGACCTCGAGCCCTACGCCCGCAAGCACTGGAGCGGCTCGGAGGACCTGCGCGTCGTCATCCGCGACATCAGCGAGACGGCCCAGTCGCTGCTCGGCCAGAACCTCTACGACCGGCTCCGCCGGCTGCTGTCGCGCCGGGGGATCGAGGTCGATCTGGATGGGAACAAGCGCCGCTAGGTTTGCGTCCGGCGGGACCGCGGCCCCTTCGGGGCCAGCCCTCATAACCCCCTACCCCCTTCTCTCCCCGCCTCCCTCCCAACCCGCCGGGAGAGAAGGGGAATGAAGAAGCAAGGAGCACGTTTCCAGACTCTTCAGGCAAACTTCTCCCTCTTCTCCCGGCGGATGGGAGGGAGGCGGGGAGAAGAGGGCCGGGGTGATGAGGGCGCCCACGGGACGACTGCCGCTATCTGACAAAGCAGAACTATTCAGCGCCGCCGATCAGCCCCGCACCGCCGCGTTGCGGCGCGCCCGCAGCTCCTCGAACAGCTCGCGGACGGCGGGGAAGCCGCCGTCCGGAAAGTTGTCCGGGTTGTCCCAGAACTCGGCGAGCGCGCCGGTCCCCCAGCGCTCGTAGACAGCCACCTTGAGCATGAGCTGGAGCTTGTCGCAGGCCTTCACCAGCAGGGCCTCGGGCGTCTTGGCCTGCTGGTACTCCTCGTAGAGCTGGAAGGCGCGGGCCGGCAGGGGCGCGAGGACGTCGGCCATGGCCGCGGCCTCGGCCGCCTTCTTGGCCCCCTCGGGGAAGTAGTGCGAGGAGGTGCGCGGCAGGTCGCCGATCCGCAGCTCGGCGAGGTCGTGCACCAGGGCGATCTCGACGGCCCGGAAGATGTCGATCCCCTCGATCCGGGCGCCCAGGGTCCAGACCAGGAAGAGCACGTGCCAGCAGTGCTCGGTGACGCTCTCGGGCTCGGCCACGCCGCGCAGCACGAAGCCGCTGCGGGGGATGCGGTCGAGCATCTGGACCTCGAGGAAGACGTCGAGCAGGGTGCCGTTGGCTTTCATGACCGGGGGAGGCTACGCTATTCGGTGGAGCGCGTCGAGCCATGAAGTCGATACCAAGAAAAAAGCCTCTCCTCCTGCTCGCTACCCTCCTGATCGCCTCGACTCTGGCCCACGGAGCCGTGCGCGTCGCCAGGCACGAGATCGAATTTCCCGCCGTCGTCGCCCGCGCCTCGTTCGAGCGCGAGCTCCTGGGCCTCGGGATGCCGGGCTATCACCTGATCGTCTGGAAGGACGGCAAGGCGGCCATGGCGTCGCTGTTCCGCGCCGAGGTGACCGACGTCGAGGTGCTCGACGCTTTGGAGAAGCTGGGCGCGAAACCGGGGAATGCCCTGGGGATGGCGACCTGGGACGAGCGAAAGGATCCTGACTCGAAGGCTCCGGAGCGGATCATCCAGGGGCCTCCCGTCGAGATCCTCGTCCGGGTGCCGGGCAGGAAGACGCCGCTCCGCCTCGACCAGATCCTGGAAGACCCCGGCGGCCGCGGCTTCGACATGCGCTTCGGCGGCCACCGGGCGAACATCCCCCACTGGCATTCGGGGTGCGTGGTTTGCCTCTATTCGTGCCCGGGGAGCAAGATCGGCAACGCCCGGTATACCGTGCGCGACTACACCGAGGGGACGACCCGGTTCCGGGTGCGGGAGGGAGCGCTGCCGGAGGACGGCACCCGAGTGGGTATCGTCCTCCGTTTGCGGTAGAGAGGGTCTATTTACCCAGTTACTTACCCAGCACGGGCAGCAGGCTGCTGGTGCGGGTCAGATAGTCCATCAGGGTGACGAGGATCATCCCGCCAAGCCAGAAGAAGCCGGCGAGGGCCGTCAGCTTGGTCATGCGCGTGCTGTAGCGCAGGTGCATGAAGAACCACAGCACGAGCAGGGCCTTGGTGACGGCGATCGCCATGGCCACGAGGTTGTTCGCCCAGCCGAGGTCGAGGTAGGCGACTCCGACCGTCGCGCCGGTGAGGACCAGCAGGGCGAAGAAGACGGCCAGGTAAAGCCAGACGGGAGTCACGTGGTGCTCAGCCATACGTCATCTCTCCGCAGCAGTCAGTGGGCCGCCCCGGGAAGGTGGGCTCCCAGCAGGTAGAGCAGGGGAAACAGGAAGATCCACACGATGTCGACGAAGTGCCAGTACAGGCCCGTCATCTCGAGCGGGTTGTGGTAGGTCGAGTCGTACCTCCCCTTCCAGGCGAGGACGGCCAGCACGGCGAGGATGCCGATGCCGATGATCATGTGGGTGGCGTGCAGGCCCGTCATGATGAAGTAGAGCGAGAAGAAGATCTGGGCGTGCTCGGGCTGGGCGCCGTCGAACTCGAAATTGGCGCCGGGCACGTGGTGGTGCACGAACTTCTCGTTGTACTCGACCGCCTTGATGCCGAGGAAGACCCCGCCGAGGACGATCGTCAGCAGCAGGAAGAGCACGATCCCCTTCCTCCAGTTGACCTGCGCGGCCCAGATGGAGAGGGCCATGGTCAGGCTGCTGCCGATCAGGACGGCCGTGTTGACGGCGCCCATCGGGACGTCCAGCGTGTTGCTGGCCGCCGCGAAGGCTTCCGGGTAGCGGAGCCGGTAGACCACGTAGGCCAGGAAGAGGCCGCCGAAGAACATGATCTCGGTGACCAGGAAGACCCACATGCCGAGCGTCGAGGACTCCTTCTGCTGCTCGAGGCTGTCGAACTGATGGGCCAGCGCCGGGTGGTGGTGCGGCGCGCCGTGCCCGTGCGTTTCCACCAGGGGGCTGCTAGCCAAGGGTGACCTCCTCCGTCATGCGGTTGTGGACCTCTTCGCGGTTGTACTCGTAGGGGCCGTGGGTCACCACCGGCATCGTGTAGAAGTTCTCGGTCGGCGGCGGCGAGGGGGTGTCCCACTCCAGGCCGACGGCGCCCCAGGGGTTCTCGCCGCTCCGCTTGCCGTAGCGCATCGACCAGACGAAGTAGAAGAGCGGCAGCAGGTAGCCAACGCCGAGGATCGAGGCGCCCGCCGTCGAGAGCACGTTGAGCACCTGGAACTCCGGCGGGTACGACCAGTAGCGGCGCGGCATGCCGAGGTAGCCGAGGATGAACTGCGGGAAGAACGTCAGGTTGAAGCCGACGAACACCAGCAGCGCCGAGAGCTTCGACAGGAAGCCCGGGTAGAGCCGGCCGGAGATCTTGGGCCACCAGTAGTGGAGCCCGCCCATGTAGGCCATGATCGTGCCGCCCACCATGACGTAGTGGAAGTGGGCGACGATGAAGTAGGTGTCGTGGACGTGGACGTCGATGCCGAGGGTCGCGACCATGACGCCGGTCAGGCCGCCGATGGTGAACAGGCCGATGAAGCCGAGCGCGTAGAGCATCGGCGTCTGGTAGGAGATCGACCCCTCGTAGAGGGTCGCCGTCCAGTTGAAGACCTTGATCGCCGAGGGCACCGCCACCAGCATCGAGAGGATCGAGAAGATGGTCGCGGCGTAGATCGACTCGCCGGAGACGAACATGTGGTGGCCCCACACCATGAACCCGAGCACGGCGATGCCGACGCTGGCGAAGGCGACGAACCGGTAGCCGAAGATCTTCTTGCGCGAGAAGGCGGCCACCAGCTCGCTGATCACTCCCATGGCCGGCAGGATCATGATGTACACCGCCGGGTGGGAGTAGAACCAGAACAGGTGCTGGAACAGGATCGGGTCGCCGCCCAGCCGGGGATCGAAGATGCCCAGGTGGAGCACCCGCTCGGCCGCCACCAGGAGGATGGTGACGGCGATGACGGGCGTGCCGAGGACGATGATCAGGCTGGTCGCGTAGTGGGACCAGATGAACAGCGGCAGCCGGAACCAGGTGAGGCCGGGAGCCCGCATCCGGTGGATGGTGACGATGAAGTTGAGGCCGGTGAAGATGCTCGAGAAGCCGTTGATGAAGACGCCGATGGCCGTCGCCACCACGTAGGTGTTCGAGAAGCTGGTCGAGAACGGGGTATAGAACGTCCAGCCGGTGTCGACGCCGCCGTGGGCGATGGCCCACAGGGTGAAGATGCCGCCGAGGTTGTAGACGTACCAGCTCGCCAGGTTGAGCTTGGGCATCGCCAGGTCTTTGGCCCCGATCATCAGCGGCACCAGG
>DATFNZ010000235.1:0-10391 GCA_035266085.1 Thermoanaerobaculia bacterium | reverse complement strand
TCTCGGAGGCCTCCCGCGTCGGGGCGTCTCCGAGGCGGAGGAATCGCTCGCTTTGCTAATCCCTTCAACCGTCACGTCGTTCCGCCGTCCAGGTCTCGGTGCAGCGCAAACCCGGAACGAACTTCGGGCACGTCGTACTAGTGTACCCAATCCGCGGCGCACTGTGCCGCCTGAGCTGTGCCGCCCAGGCGCTCTCGGCGCAGCCGGTAGAGATGGTAGTCCTCCGAGCTGACGATCGCGCCGACGCGCGAGCCGGCCGCGTGCGGGTAGCGGTCCAACCCTTCGCCGCGGATCAGCTCCGCCGTCGCGGTGCCATTCGAAAAGGGATGGTTGAGATCCACCCAACTGGCGAAGACCCCCGCGCCAACATGGACGATCGGCGAGGGAGCGGCTCCCGGTGACCACGATCCATAGCCAGGCCTCGTCCCGCCACAGCTCGTGCAGGAGCAGGCGCGGCGCGGTCAGCAGCAGGCAGGCCGCGGCGACGAGGCCTGCGAAGCGCAGGCGCCCGGCGGCCGGTTCTTCGCTCATCCGGCCTACTCTATCGGAGCCCGCCTACTGTCCGTCATACGCCCGCTTACAGTCCGTCATACGCCCGCTTCAAGGCGGCGACATCGATCTTGCTCATCTGAAGCATGGCTTGCATGACCCGCTTCGACTTCTCGGGATCCGGGTCCGACATCAGCTCCATCAATGTGGTGGGAATGATCTGCCAGGACAGCCCGAACTTGTCCTTGAGCCAGCCGCACTGCGACGGCGCGCCGCCATCGGCGGTGAGCTTCTCCCACAGCTCGTCCACCTCTTCCTGCGACTCGCAGCTCACGAACAGCGAGATGGCTTCCGTGAACTTGAAGTGCGGGCCGCCGTTCAGCGCCATGAATTGCTGCCCCTCGAGCTCGAAGACGCCATTCATGACCGTTCCCTTCGGTCCCGGACCCGCCTCTCCGTAGCGCACGACGTTGAGGATCTTCGAGTTCTTGAAGATGGAGGTGTAAAGGTTCATCGCCTCTTCGGCGTTGTTGTCGAACCAGAGAAAGGTCGTGATCTTCTGCTTGCTGGACATGGGGGTTCTCCCTTTAGGTTTGGAGCTGGCTCCCGGACGATCTCGGCCGGCTGTGCTCAGTCTCTACCTGTACGACGAACGAGATCCGGCGAAGCCGACACGCCGAACGGCTTTTTTTCGGCTTCCCGCTCAACCGCCTCGGAAAGGCCTGCTAGGATACGCGGCGGCGAAAGACCATGCCACCTCCAGGAGGATTCCCATGCCCGCAGCCTCGACGCTCTTCATCACACCTGACGCCCTGCTGGCCCAATGGCAGGGACACCGCCGGCTGACCCGGCGCGTCATCGACGCCTTTCCCGAAGAGCAGCTCTTCACCTTCTCGGTCGGCGGCATGAGGACGTTCGGCGAGCTCGCCATGGAGATCGTCACCATGGGCGTGCCGATGGTGCGCGGCGCGGGGTCCGGCGACTGGAGCATGTCGTCGAGCCGCGAGCCGCGCCCGAAGCAGGAGCTGCTGCGCCTCTGGGACGAGAGCACGGAGCAGCTCGACGCGCTCTGGCCGCAGATCCCGCCGGAGCGGTTCCAGGAGACGATGACCGCCTTCGGCCAGTACACCGACGTGCTGCACAACCTGATCCTGTACGTCATCGACAACGAGATCCATCACCGAGGCCAGGGCTACGTATACCTTCGCGCGCTCGGAATCGCGCCGCCCCCCTTCTACGATCGGAGCTGATCCTGCTCCGCGAGGACGAGATCGCCTTCCTGATCTGCGTCGAAGCGAACCGGCTCGAGCCCCAGGCGCGCCTCCTGTGCGAGAGCATCCGGACGTTCGGCGGACGATACCGCCGGGCGCCGATCCTCGCCGTCTCGCCGCGGCCCCATCTCGCGCTCGGTCCCGAGGCCAGGGCCCGTCTCGAGATGCTTGGCGTGACGTACGTCGTGGAGCCCTTGAACGAAACCGGCAGCGCCTACGGCACGATCAACCGCATCGTGGCCGGCGCCTGGGCCGAGACGGTCTCTCCACGGCCCTACCTCGTTCTGCTCGATACGGACACCGTCTTCGTCGACGAGCCGAGCTTCGTGCGCACGGACGTGGGCGTCAGGCCCGTGGACGTGAAGGGCTCGGCGTCGAGCGGAGCCGGCGATCCGCTGGACGCCTATTGGGCCCGCCTGTGCGGGTTCGGGGGCATCGATCCTTCGCGCTTGCCCAGGATCGCCACCACGATCGACAAAGTCTCCATTCGGGCCTCGTACAACGGCGGGTTCACCGTGGTCCGGCGGGACCTCGGCATCCTCCAGAGGACGCGGGAGATCTTTTTCGAATCCTTCAAGGAAGGTCTGCGCCCCCTGGCCGGCACGGATGTCAACATTTTTGCGTCCACCGGCGCCGTCGGGCTCGAGGTCAGTGAATGGTGGGGATCCAGCCAGGCCGCGCTGAGCATCGCGATCTGGTCCAGCACCTCCGACGTCTACACCTTTGACGAGCGGTACAACATTCCCCTCCACATCCTCGCCGCTCCTGGTCGCTCCTGGCCCATGGGAGCGGGCTTCGAGCCCATTCTGCTGCACTATCACTATCTGGCCGAGACGCAGTACCAAACGCCGTTCCGGCAAGCGCTGAAAGGGATCGGGTGTTCTTCGGATGTACTCAGGTGGATCGAGGATCGGATGTCTTTCTTCGATAGCATTTAGAGGGTGTCTGGAAAGTGCGCTCCGCAGTCTGGGAGTACCAATCGCCAGCCCGGAGGGCGTCAGACTCGTAGCCCAGGGCGTCAGCCCTGGGGCCGAGCGGCAATCAACCTTCAGGAGCCCCGTCAGGGGCGGCAGACTTCCTGCGCAACTGCCTTGGAGGAGTCTGCCGCCCCTGGCGGGGCTCGGATTTTCTTCCTCCCGTCCCCAGGGCTCACGCCCTGGGCTACGAGTCTGACGCCCTCCGGGCTCGGCAGATGACACTTTTCAGGCACCCTTTTAGGGGTGCGTCCCGAAGATCAGGCGGCTTTGCTCGCGTTGGCTCGCTCGTAAAGCGTCTCCGGCGCAATATCCGCTCCGTTCGGCCACCCCACCGTCCCGCCATCGAGGAAGAAGCGCTGGAAGTATCCGATGTCTTTGAGCGGCTCGAAGACCGGACCTTGGAGCCACTGGACGAAGTCGACCGTGCTTTGCACGCCATCGTTGAACGTCAGATGGATCCTGTAGTCCCCGCGGTACTCAGCCCGAATCACGGTTGGCAGGAAATTCATAGCGCCTTCCGGTATGCCTTTGATACGCATCTTGCTCACTCTGTTACCAACTCTTCGCGGCCTCGATTACGTCGGAGAGCTCTCCGTCGCGCCGGTGGTAGCCATGCTTTTCGATCAGGCGGCGGGCATCGGCCAAGGCATCTAGGTCGCGGAAGAGGCGTGCGCGATGGAGGTGAATGTCGGCCTGGAACAGCGGCATCGGCCCCCGATCGGCGATCTCCCAGGCTTCGTCCAGATCCGCCCGGCAACCTGTTTCATCGCCGGAAAGACATTGCAGCCAGGCGCGCGAGAGGAGGCCACGCGGGAGCTCGTCAATATGACCTGACAGGCGGAATCCATCAACGGCGGCAGTGACGTGTTCGAATGCAGAGTTCGGAAACTTTGCTGAGTGGAGATTGTACAAAACGGCTCGCGATAGGGTGAGATGATCCCGGGCGATATCAAGAATTATTTGGTGGCGTTCGGCACCTTCTAAGGCGTAGGCGGCTCGCTCGCTGACAGCCTCGCAGGCGGTACCCATGGATGCTGTGAGCATTAGATCAAAATCAGGCTTTCTGATGTCAGCAGTCGAGCCTTCGGAATGTTTGTCCCTCCTGTCGGAAGGCGAGAAGAGAAGACAGCGTTGCCAAGCCACGCGTTCAGCGTCGGCCAGCAAGAGGTCGCAATACTGAAAGCCCTGCAGCGCATAGAGCCAGGGATACTCGGGCTGACGCGCAGCTTGCTGGGCCTCCGCATCCTCGAACAAACGTTGTGCCTCATAGCGTTGTCCCGCCTGATGCAGAGCGTCGGCTTGGGTCGAGCGGCTGGCCATCTGCAAAAATGCGTTTTCACCGCGTTCAGCATATGTCACCGATTGCTCACCTATGGTCACTGCCATCGCCACCTCACCCCGCTTAAGTTCCAACTCGCTCAGGTTATCGGAGTAGATCGCGGCATTTGCCCAGTCGCCTTGTTCGACGGCCATCTCAATCCCTGCCCTCATCGGTTGGGCCGCCTCGGTCAATCGGCCTAGTCCTTGTAAAGCGAAAGCCGCCTCATTGAGTAGCCAAGCTTGGTCATCGACAGCGAGGTCAGGCATGAGGGTGGTCCACGGTGTTACGAAGAAACACGCGACAATCCCCAGGTTGGCACCTATCATGCCGAGATTCTTGGAACTGTAGAAGCCGCCGTCGCCTGTACCTCGCTGGATGCGCTCGTCGTAGATATCCGACAGCGCTTGCTGGTACAACCCGGCCAGGCAACCGTGGGTCGCGGCTTGGTACAGCGGCTGGAGACCTTCGACTCCTTCGGGCCTGTACGGGACCGTACCGCTCAGATGCTCGAACAGCCGCTGATGACCGGCTTGCCACGCAGCCGGGGACTGCATCCGTACCTGCTCGGCAAAGCACTCACGCAGGAGAGGATGAGCATCCACAACAGGCGACGTGCCCGATCCGGTGAAACTGATCAGTCGGAGATCGCGCAGCCGGTTGAGCACTCGGTGCCACTGGATTTGCGGGAGGTCCAGTAATGGCGCAGTTATCTCAGCAAGCGAGTCCTCGATGAACTGAGGCTGAGGACGTTTGTCAGTCGGCTCAGCCTCTTCAGGCCACTCATAAACAACACCCTCACGCGCTCGCAGCATGTCGAGAAGTTGCCGCTCGGCGGCGCGGTCGAAGAAGCCGAGCAGACGCAGCACCGCAACTTCCGGACTGTCCTCCCCCAGATGCCGTACGTAGGCCGCGAACATCTTGCGGGCATGACTACTGTGCTCTTTGTCCTCCTCCAGCAACAAGACTTCGCTGCGGCGGCGAAGGTCGTGGTGATCCGTCGCGTTCTTCAGGTACGAGCCCAGCAGCATCAGCGAGTAGGCATGGCCGTGAAACTCGTCCGAAGCCTTCTTAAACTCCTCGTCCGGACCGACGACTTGAAACTGCTGCAATAGCTCCGCCCCAACATTGCGATGCAGATGGTCCAGCGACCGTTGGATGACCGTCGCGCCCTTGCGACCCTGCAGTTCGACGACTGGCTGCCGCGATGTGATCAGGCACAGACCGCGTATCTCGTCGTGAGGGAAGCTGGCCAACGACAACAGCAACCGCGTGATGCCGGGGTCTTTCAGCCGGCCCTGTTCGGCATGCAGCGGTGGATGCTGTAGCGGTTCGAGACCGTCCAGAACTAACAATCCGTGGTGCTCGACGAGCAACGCGGCCAGCTTGCGCCCCCTTTCATCGGCTTGGGTGATCGGCTCGCCGCGATAGCCAAAGTAGGCGAGGGCCTGCTCGAAGAACAGCTCCGATGAAGCAGTGCGCCGCTCGTCGCTTCCCTGGCTATAAAACGAATGCACGAATACCTTTGCCCCACCCCAGCGGTCATCGCGCATCCGTCGCAGCCACTCGAACACGACCCGCGTCTTACCGGCCCCTCCTTCGGCATGCAGCGCGAAGATCCGCACCCCCTCCGCCCACGCCCGATCCATTGCCGACAACTCCTCTTGGCGCCCGACAAAGCCCTCGCTGTATATGCGTAGCTCGTCGGTCCATTTCGGCTCAAAAGGCTCCTCCAGGGCCGAGATAGGAAGGCGGGGAGACGCGGGGACGGTCGGCTGTCCAGAGTTGAGCTGCAAGCGCTCAATAATGCGCTGGGCGATGTCCTCCGGTGAACGGTCGCCGATCCAGATGTGGCCGGCAGTCGAGAATAGGCCAGGGATTTCGGTATTGTCGAACCGAAGAAGCATTACGGAGGACACCTGTCGGCGCTTGATCAGGTCCCTAATCGCTTCCCACTCCAGACCACACCACTCCTTTCCGTAGTCCGCGCAGAGAAATACGGCTATGAGCTCGGACTCGTCGTGATAGAGCCCCTGGAGGTATATATCCAGGGCGGGGCGGGCGAACTCGGCTTCATAGAATTTGTCGTACAGCACTCGATCCCGGCCGACGGCGGCGGCGAGGTGCTCGGCCACCTGCTCGACGAACGAGCGATGTTCGCCAGGGAACGACAGGGCGATGCGGAAGCGCCGGGCGGTGGGGATGTCGGTAGTCGATGCGGACATAGACGGTTTGTTCCAGAATCGGGGTGGAAGCTGCGCTGGAGAATCCGGTCACCGCGAAGGCGGGGTGGATCGCCGGAAGTCGTGGTCGTACGGAACGTATCCCTCCCATTCCAAGGGCGTATAGGTGTCGGCGAGGGTGACAGTGAGAAGATGGTGGAAGATGCTCTCGGCGTTGTCGCTGTTGCTCATCAGGAGCACCCCCAGGCCGTTCTCCGGGAACACGATCGAGTAGTGCTGAAAGCCGTCGCCGTGCCCCTCCTTGAACGCTCCCCAGCCGAACGGAGTGCGGAGGAGCCCCCAGCCCAGCCCATAGCTGAGCTCGATCGGGTCATTCGCGGTGGTTTCCTCGGAGGCACGCGGGCCGAACTGAGCCTTTGAGCGGATGCGGACCTGCGGCCTGAAGATCTCCTTCCAGGACGCGGGGCTGAGACCCTCGCCGCGCAGGACGGCCGCCATGAACCGTGCGTAATCTTCGGTCGTCGTCTCCAGGGTGCTCGGTGCCCGGGCGGCGTTGTCCTTGTCCTTGGGGTAGACGGTCCCGTCCGCGCGGTGGCCGACCGCGTAATCCCGTTCGAAGCGCGGTTGCCAGGTGTAGCTCGAGGTCTTCATGCCGTACGGCCCGAAGATCTGCTCCTGCATCAGTTGCTCGAGCGGCTTGCCGGTGAGCTTCTCGAGGACGATCTGGAGAAAGGTCATCCCCTCGCCCGAGTAGCTAAAGCGCTCACCCGGCTCGAAATGGATGCGCAGCTTCTCATCCGGCTCGAACCATCTCCAGTTGGGCAGGCCGGTGGTATGGCTGAGGCTCATGCGGGCCGTGATCCGCCGGTACCGCGGGTCGTCGCGCAGGTCGCTGAGGTTCTCGTGCCACGATTTGCCCTGGTTCGCCCAGAGCGGCTCGTCCAGGTAGTCCTGGAGCGGCTTGTCCAGATCGACGACGCCCTGCTCGACGAGCTTCATCACCAGCACGGCGAAGACCGCCTTGCTGAGCGAGGCCCCGTAGAATTCGGTGTCCGTCCGGAGCGGCTGGCCGGCGGGGAGGTTGCCGGAGCCGAAGGCCCGCGAGTAGACCACCTTGGCGTCGTTGAAGACGGTGACGGTCAAACCTTGCACCTGGGCCGCCTGGGTGAGCTCCTCGATGCGAGCGGTCACCGCGGCGGGATCGATCGTCATGCCATCCAGACGGGCAATCTCCGGGGTCTCCGGGACCGCCGGCCTCGCCGGTCCCGCGGATGAACAGCCACTGAGGCCAAGGAGGAGAAGCACCATCGCCGCTGCCCAACGTATCCGGCCTGCCATCCGCACGTCTCGCCGTCTTTCCGGCTTCATGAGTCACTCCCAGATCTCGTGAGGTACTTCTACAGCCGCCGCAATTGTAGCGGCAACGGCTCCCCGTGGACCGGGATAGAATCCCTCCGCCATGGAAGACCTCCTCGACGTGAAATGGATCCACGGCGCGCCCGACTGCGCCCTTTCGTCCGATCCGCCTCTGCAGGTCCACGCGTTCGACAAGGACACCTATATCCTGCGGCAGAGCAAGTGCCTCCACTTCGAGGCTCCCTTCCTCTATCTACTCTTCGGCACCGAGAGGGCGCTGCTGCTGGACACGGGCGCCGGAGCGCCCGCGGACCGTGGGCCGCTGCCCGTGCGCTCGGTCGTCCAGGGGATCGTGGAGCAGTGGCAGGCCATCCACGAACGTCCCGGCCTCGAGCTCGTGGTCGCTCACTCGCATGGCCATGACGACCACATCGCGGGCGACGATCAGTTTCTTGATCAGCCTCACACCACGCTGGTGCACCCGGGACTGGCGGCAATCGAAAAATTTTTCGGCTTCGAAAATTGGCCCGAGGAGACGGCGAGCTTCGATCTGGGAGAGCGGAATCTGGTCCTCATCCCCACGCCCGGCCACAGGGAAGATCACATCGCCGTCTACGATCCGAAGACCCGACTCGTGCTGAGCGGCGACACCTTCTATCCGGGGTTTCTATACATCACGGACCGGCCCGCCTTCCGGCAGAGCATCGCCCGTCTGGCCCGCTTCACCGCCAGCCATCCCGTCCGGTACTTCCTGGGCTCTCACGTCGAGATGACCAGCACGAAGAAGCTCGCCTACCGCTCCGGCACGACCTATCAGCCCGTCGAGCACGTGCTAGAATTGATGCCGGAACACCTCGAGCACCTGAACGCCGCGTTCGAAGCCATGGGCGATGACTTCTCTCGCACCGTTTTCGACGACTTCATCCTCGAGCCGAAGGCCGCCGCTGCCGGGTCTGGAGCCTGACCCGGGAAATATGCCGCGTGCTGTAGATAACGGAAGCTTCGCCCGGGGACAGATGCCGCCTGCCGAGAGAAGTATGATGTATACGACCGTAGGTATACCGCCTGCCCCTTGGGGCATGACGCTAAATAACCTAGGGATAACGCATACTTGCCAGAAGATACCGCCTGCCCAGTTCAGGATGCCGCCAACCAAGGCAAAAATACCGCCTGCTACTTAAGGTATACCGCGTAATTCCCTGAATATGCCGCCTACCGGGGTCAACTTGCAGTATTTTGGGGCAGGTAAGAGTCCTCTCCACCTTTCTGCCCGTCGCTGAGACCCTCGCGGATCTGGAATAACGGCTGGCCGTCCACCGGGAGCGGCGGGCGGCTCACATCGGCGGTCTGGGTGGAGTCCGGGTAGACTACCGGCAGACCTCAATCAATTTCCCGAGCACCCTTGCGCGCCAGCGCCAGAACGGAGGAGGCGGCCAGGATCGTTCCCGCTCCGACGAACAACGCCGGGAGGCTCCAACTCGCGAGCACGCCGGAGATGGCGTAGGACACCGGGACGAGCCCGACGGCGGAGAACATCAGCACGCTCATCACCCGGCCCAGGATGGCGCGGTCGACGCGCAGTTGAATCCAGGCGCTGAACTGGATGTTGACGAAGCCGACGCCCAGACCCATCACCGCCAGCAGCACGGCAATGGCGGCGACTTTCAAGATCAGGCCGATGACGATCAATTCGAGGCCGCAGAGCAGGCTCATGAGGATGAATTGCAGGCCGCGCCTGCGGGGGCGCTTCACCATGCCGCCGAGGAACATTCCAACCAGCGTGCCGCCGCTGAAGCAGGAAAGAAAGGTTCCGTACGCCGCCGCCGATCCGAAGTTGAACTTCGCCAGCGACGCCAGGCCGACGCCGATCGGTCCGGCGATGCAGAGGTTGATGGTGGCGAAGAGCGCCATCATGGAGAACAGGGGCGGATCGTTCCGCACCGCGCGCAATCCTTCGGCAATCGAATGGAACATGTTCGGACGCGCGGCGCCGGCCGCCGGAGCCTTCGGCGGGTCGGGGACCTTGAGCAGCGCCACGATGACGGCGACGAAGCTCAGGGCATCGAAAAAGAGCGCGGAAGCGACGCCCCAGCGCTTGATGATCAGGCCCGCCGGCGCCGGTCCGACCATCTGCGACATCACGGTGGAGCTTTGCATCAGGGCGTTCGCGGGCCGGATCTGTTCGGGCTGCACCAGCGTCGGAATCAACGCCGGTCCGGCGGGGAAGGAGAACGCGTCGGCCATGCCGAAGGCGAGCGTCAGCACGTAGAGCTCCCAGAGTTGGATAAGGTCGAGCCACACCAGCACCGCCACCGCGCCGACGAGCACGAAGCGGGTCGCCGCCGTCGCCATGAGCACGCGCCGCGCCGAAAAGCGATCGATCACCGCGCCGCCGACCAGCATCAGCGCCGCGCGCGGGATGCCCGCGATCATCAGGAGCGTGCCGAGGGCCAGGCTCGAGCCCGTCAGTTGCAGCGCGAGCCACGGCAGCGCCACCAGGTAGAACTGGTCGCCGAGCTGAGAGACCGTGGCGCCGATCCACAGGTTCCGAAAGTGGGGCAGGGTGATGGGGTGCCGCGCCGCGGGAGCCGGGAGGGCTTGCGAAGAAAAGGCCGGCTGGGAGCTCATACGGGACTTAACCGTAACACGCTGCCGCGGGCCAGCGATTCCGCAATCCCCTTAGCGAGGCTTAGGGAAAGCTAGGTGTGGCGGGCCTTGGGGGTCTACTTCCCTCTCTACGAGACGGGAGAGCAGATTCGTATTCGCAAGGGAGTGCCTTGGGAGCGTGATTCTGGTA
>DATFNZ010000234.1:0-15399 GCA_035266085.1 Thermoanaerobaculia bacterium | reverse complement strand
GCCGGATGGAGATCGGATCGCTGCGCGAGATCCTGAAAGGCTGCCGCGGTCCCCTGATCGTCTGCGCCCAGGCGGGCAACGTCAACACGGGCTCGTTCGATCCGCTTGAGGAGATCGGGACTCAGGTCCGCGAGCGCGGCGGCTGGCTCCACGTGGACGGCGCCTTCGGCCTGTGGGCGGCGGCCAGCCCCGGGCTCGCCCCGCTCGTGAGCGGCGTGGAGAAGGCCGACTCCTGGGCGACGGATGGCCACAAGTGGCTCAACGTGCCCTACGACTCAGGGATCGTCATCGTCAACGACTCCGAGTCCCACCGGGCAGCAATGACGATCGCGGCCGCCTACCTGATCCAGACCGAGGGACGGGAGCGCGACCCGTTCGATTACGTCCCCGAGTTCTCGCGCCGGGCCCGCGGCTTTACCGTCTACGCCGCCCTGCGCTCGCTGGGCCGCGAGGGCATCCGCGACCTCGTCGAGCGCTGCTGCGCCCTGGCGCGGCGGTTCGCGGACCGGCTCCGTGGCGAGCCGGGGGTCGAGATCCTCAACGAGGTCGTCCTCAACCAGGTGCTGGTCCGCTTCACGCCGCCGGGCGGCGGAGATGCGGACGCCTTCACCCGCGAGGTCGTCGCCCGCGTCCAGGCGGACGGCACCTGCTGGCTCAGCGGCACCGTCTGGCACGGCATGGCGGCGATGCGGATCTCGGTGTCCAACTGGTCCACGACCGAGGCGGACGTGGACCAGTCGGCGGCGGCGATTCTGCGGGCCTGGCGCGGCTAGGGGAACGGCTGAGGGTTGGCGGCCTGCACCGTGACCGTGCACTCGCCCTTGAGCTGACGGCCCGTCTTCTCGTAGCCCTGGCGGTTGCCGTCGGCGTCCTCCGCCTGGACCTTGATCACGTCGGTGGCGGCAATCGAAAGGCCCGATAGACCCTGGGAGCCATTGGGCAGGTTGGGACCCCAGGGACCGCCGATCGAGACGCCGTTCTTGAAGACCTCCACCTTGAAGAGGGAGCCGCTGTCGTCCCAGTAGCCGACCCGCAGTTTGGTGCCGGCGCAGGCCGAGTCGTAGACCGCGCCGTCGACGGTGGGATGGTAGCGGTCCTTGCCCGCGGGGAAGTTACCGCTGGTGTCGCGGGGCATGTGATTGTCGATCCACTGGCCCAGCTTGTGGACCCAGGCCGCGATCACCGGGTCGTTCTTCGCGCACAGTCCCGGGTTGGTGGCATGGATGGCGCCGAAGCGGTAGTGGGGTGAGGTGCCGGCGTAGAGAGCGTCGTTCCGCCCATCGGTACGCTCGCCGCGGGCCGCCCAGAAGGCGGGGCTGCCGAGGGCGCCGCTCAGGGTGTCCGCGTAGTTCTTGCTCCGCAGCTCGGCATAGGCGGTCGCCTCGTCGGTGTAGGAGAAGTCCGTGGCGGCCGCCGTCGCGAGGCTGCCGTGATGGCACGAGCTGCAGTAGGCGTTGAGCCCGGGCCAGATGTCCTGCTTCCACTCGGGCATCCTCTCGGTGGCGAGAGCGGCAATCTTCAGGATGGGATTGCACGCGGGGCTGTAGGTCACGGTCTGCGTCTCGGTGACCATGTCGAGCGGCGGCTGGGTCGAGGCGAAGGTGCCGGCGAAGGGGATGGCCTGGCCGTCCTTGTGCCCATGGCAGCCGCCGCAATTGACCTGAGTCTCCCGCGGCTGGGCGCTCTTCCAGCTCCTGGTATCCACCAGACGCATGCCGTACTTGCTGTCGAGCAGGTGGAGCTCGTAGGGCACATGGGCGGGGATCAGGGCCTTGAACGAGCCGTCGGCCTGGCTGCGCACGTCGTAGACGCCGAGCTGGCGGACGGTTTCCTGCTCGCCGGCGCCATCGGTCTCGTACCCGGCGTTGCAGCACAGGTGATTGATGTTGTTGCTGGTGATGTTGACCTGGATCCCGAGGACGTCCTCCTTCGCCGGCGGCTTGCAGAAGTCGGGGACGCCGCCGGTCTGCAGGACCTTGGTCAGGGCATCGAAGTTCTGAGTGATCTGGTCCCTCTGATTGTTGTTGAGGGTGTTCGGGTTGTACGGATGCAGCCCGCCCAGGCCGAGCCAGCAGTCGTAGGGCAGGCGGTCGGTGTTGTAGATCGACGAGGTGCCGACCTGGGCGAAGGGCTCGCCGGGGAGGATCGGGCTGAGGGGATCGATCGCCGAGGCCGTGAAGGCCTGCTGGGCGTTGCCGGTGCGCCGCTGCCAGGAGAGCACGGCGACCGGCCAGGCCGCCGTATAGGACAGGTTGCTGTCCTGCACGATGACGCGCAGCCCGTCGTTGCTGGCGGACGACCACGTGGCCGTGGGATCGAAGTCCTCGAGCCCCAAGCGGAAGGCGATGTAGGCGTGATAGATGCTCTTGCCGTCGCTCGCGCACAGCCGGTCGTTGGCGCTGGTCGGAGTGTAGGAGAAGAGCAGCTCGTCCGGCCGGCCGCAGCGGGGTGAGGTGATCTTGCCGTAGAACTGCCCGGCGGGGTTCTGGAGCGAAGGCTCGTCGCCGTTGGGGATGAACTGGCTGAGCCTGCGGGCGTTCTTCTGCTTCGGCTTGATCCCCCAGGAGGTGTTGTCGTCGTAGCTGTTGATCCCGGTCTCGGCGAGGTTGATCTTCCACAGCGAGCCGTAGCCGTTGTTGTTGTGGTTGTAATAGCGGGTCGCCACGAAGTAGTCCCCCGGCGGGTTGCCGTGCGAGTCGGTCTGGGTGGCGACGCAGTAGGCGCCCAGGTGGAAGAGGTCGGGGTTCGAGCCGTAGCCGATCAGCGGCGCCCAGCGGCCGGCCGAGTCGATCCGCTGGATCTGCCAGTTCCGGCCGTCGCCGGTGGTCGCCTGGTAGGAGAAGGCGATCCCGTCGGGCAACGGAGTGGGCGAGAGGGCGGAGGTGGTGGTGAAGTACTGAAACTGCCGCCTGGCGCCCAGGCTGCCGTCGGCCTTGATGTCGGCGATGTTGAGCACGAGGTTGTAGTTGCCGTGGCCGAAATCGGTGTTCGAGTTCATCAGGCGCTTCTCGCCGCTCACGTAGACCATCTTGAGCCCGTCGGCGGTGCGCATCTCCACTCCGTGCATGAACACGGTGCCCCAGCCGTTGTTGCCGTTGTTCGCCCACAGCGGGTTCATGGCGTTCTTGTTCTTGTCAGCGTCGGCCTGGGCGCCGGTGCCGTCATAGACCTTGAAAGTCAGGCGCTTCACCGGCAGGGTGGCCGGATCCACGCTGGGATCGGCAAGCAGGGCCGACAGGTCCAGCGCATAGAGGTCGGCGCCGCGCTTGGACAGGCTGCCCTGGTTCGACGGGATGGTGAAGGTGGTGTCGTGGAAGTAGCTGAAGATGATCCGCCTGCCGTCTTCCGAGACGCTGGGCTCCACGACCGAGCCCTTGTCGAGCATCCCCAGGGGCGTGTCGATGAGCGGCACCTGCAGGCCCGTGTCGGGGTTGGTTGCCAGCGCGCTCCCGTGGACGGGCAGCGGAAAGAGCTTCTTGACGTGGCCCCGGCGGGTCACGATCCAGAGCGAGTTGCCCGCGCTGGGTACCGTAGCTCCGAGAACGTCGGTGCCGATCTCGAACTGGCCTTGGGGCAGGCCGCCGCAGGTCGTGGGCGAGGTCGACTCGACGATCGGGGTGGCCACGAACACCACTTCATAGGGAAGCTGGACATACCGGGGATCGCCCAAGTGATTGGCGGCGGTCTCCCACTGCTGTGCCTGGACAGCCGCCGCGGCGGCGATCGATACGGCGGCCCAGATCACGAACCATCTCTTCGCCCTCTTCGCTATCAACATGGAGCCCTCCATTCTCAGGGGCACGGAAGGTGCCTACCCCTATCGCGTAAGAAGAGGGAGGGAGAGATAACTACGCCAGGAAGCCCTTCAAGGACGAACGGCTCCCTTACGGGACCGGCGGGCGGCCCGCCGGCTCCGGCGAGCGGCCCGTTCCGGCCTGCGAGCCGACTTTTGACTCCGGCGAGCCGCTCGTTCCGGTCGTCGAAGAGCCTCTTCGCCCTGAAAGGGCGGGATCTGACCAGCCCGGGGTGGAAACCCCGGGAACGGTGATCCCATACCCCCTCAAGCCCCGAAGGGCCGGCAGATCCGTCGACGAGCCGGAACAGCCCGGCCTGAGGAAGGCAAAATCGCCTCCACAAAAAAGTGGAGCGATAGGACGAGGTTTTTCCGTCTTATAGGAATGGGGGCCGGCGGATTCCCCGACCGGTCTCCGGAACCCATTCCTGGAGGACACGCATGGCTGCTTCCCTCGTGAAGGTCCTGGTCCACGTCGTCTTCAGCACCAAGCAACGCTCTCCCTTTATCGATGCGGGTCTGAGTACCGAGCTCTACCCTTACATGGCGGGGATCGTCCGCCAGAAAGGAGCCACTCTGCTCGCCCTCGGTGGCATGCCGGACCACGTCCATGCTCTCCTGCGCCTCAAAGCGGATCTCCGGTTGTCGGACCTTATCCGTGCACTCAAGGCGGGCTCATCGAAATGGGTCCATGAGCGGCCGGAGCGGATCCCTGAGTTTGGCTGGCAGACTGGCTACGCCGCGTTCTCGGTGAGCCATTCGATGGAGGCGACGGTGAGATCCTATATCCTGAACCAGGAGGCCCATCACCGGCGGACCAGCTTCCAGGAGGAGCTTCTGGGACTCCTGAAGAAGCATGAGGTCGAGTTCGATCTGGCCTACCTCTTTGATTGAAGGTGGGAGATCGGAGATGGTTCTGCTGGAGTCCGGCAGAGCCAAGATCTGACATCCCTTCCACCGCTCGAAGGAATGTCGGCCCTTCGGGACTTGGTGCGGGGGTGGGCCTGCGTTCCCGGGGTTGCCACCCCGGGCTGTTCAAATCCCGCCCTTCCAGGGCGACAAGTGCCAGCCGACGGTTTGTCAGAACGAGCCCGGGGTCGAGATCCTCAACGAGGTCGTCCTCAACCAGGTGCTGGTCCGCTTCACGCCGCCCGGTGGGGAGACGCGGACGCCTTCACCCGCGAAGTCATCGCCCGGTTCCAGGCGGACGGCACCTGAGGGGTTCTGGCTCGCTTTGTCGGGATGGAGCACCCCCGATTAGTAAGAAGCCTATGAACGACCCGAACCGCCGACCGCAGCTGTCCACCTACGCCGCGGCTCTCTACTTCTGTCGAGCGCGGCGGTCTGCGCCTCGAGCTTCCGGTTCCGACGCATCCTGGTGTTCTGCGGTTCTGCCGCATCGCGTGGTGGAGTTGTCTTGTGTAGGAGTGCCCTCCATCGCGGGATGGGGGCGCGAAAGTCAACCTTTTTGATGCTGTTGGAGGCAACAATCATGAATAGGAAATCGGTTTTCATTGCTGGGACTATGCTCATCGCCGGACTTGTGGGAAGCGCCGCGCAGGCGCACCAGTGGGGGTGCTGGATTCAGGCGGACCGGAATGTGAGGGTCCGCAATCTCGGCGGCATCAACGCGACCGCGGCGATCAACGACTGGAACAACTCGACCATCCTCAATATCTCCTATGTCAGCTCGGGCGAGGAGATCTATGTCTCCCCCGCCAACTCCGGCGCCACCGGTTGGGGCGGTCTCACCACCATCACGCACTCCATGGGTTGCACCATCCTCAGGGCGACCGTGCAACTGAACTCCTACTACTCGTGGACCCCGAACGCCACCCGCGGCCTCTACTGCCAGGGAGTCGGCCGCGCCTTCGGCCTCGATCACTCCAATGATGGCGGCTGCATGGGCGGTGGCTACTGGTACGACATCGGCACCCACTACAGGGTGGTCTCCCATAACATCAACGACATCGCCGCGATGTACGCCGACCGGGTGGTGGCCCTCCACCCGACGGTTGGACCTGAAGCGGACGAGCCCCGCATCCACGCCTTCTGGTACAACCATCCCCAAAGCCTCCGCGAGGCAACCCGCCTGGCCTCCGAGATCGTCGTCGCGACGGTGACCGACGTGACCGATGGCGACCCCGTTCACGCGGCCGGCGTCAGCCGGATCCCTACGCAGCGGGTGCACTTCACCGTCAAGCACGGCCAGAAGGGCTCTCTCAGCGCCGGCGAATCCTTCGTCCTCTTCCAGAACGGCAACGAGGAAAACCGCTTCGAAGAGGACCCGAGCTACAAGGTGGGTCAGCGCTACCTGCTGATGCTGAGCCCCCGCGAGGATGGCACTTATCTCGTGGTCTCCCCGGAGGGCCGCTATGAAGTGACTAGCCGTGGATTGGTTCCGGCGGCAGAGAAGGGCTTCGCCGCAGACCTCAAGGGCGCCCGCCTGCAGGACGTGATGCTCGACGTGACGCGGGCCATCGCCGAGAAGTAGTAGCCTTTCGCCTGAATCCGAGCTTGGCTCGGATGGCGTCAGAGGGAGCGGAGGGACACGGGGGCGGGTTGGTTGGGCCACGGGCCCCTACCGCGGCACCGTCCCCAGAATCTCCCCATCCGCCCCCATCTCCGGATACCCCGCCCCCCGCTTCCGGCACTGCGCCGCGATCCCCGGGTGGACCCATTCGAACAGCAGCCGGTCATAGGTCTGCCGATCCACCCGCGGAGCGTCGTAGAAACCGCCCGCCCGGCGCTGGCGCTGGGCTTCGAAGAGGATCAGGGCGGCGGCCACGGAGACGTTGAGCGAGGTGCCCATCCCTTCCATGGGGATGGTGACGACGGCGTCGGCGCCGGCGAGGGCCTCGGGCGTCAGGCCGTTGTCCTCGTTGCCGAGGAGCAGGGCGGTCGGGAGGGTGTAGTCCACCTCCCGGAAGGGGATGGCGCCGGCGGTGGGGTGGGCCGCCAGCACGCGCAGGCCCTGTTCCCGGAGGCGCTCCAGGGCCTCGGCGAGGGTGCGGTGCTTGTGGACGGGGAGCCACTTGCGGTTGCCTCCCGAGGCGGGACGGGAGATCTTGAGGCGTCCGCCCGGCCAGACGGCGTGGGCTTCGAGGACGCCCACGGCGTCGCAGCTCCGCAGGATGGCGGCGAGGTTACGGGGCACCAGGACGTCTTCGAGCAGGACGGTGAGGTCCGGCTGACGGCGGTCGAGGACGGCGCGCAGGCGATGGAAGCGTTTGGGCGTACTCATTGCAAGGCAGGCTGATAACATACCTCGGGCGCGCCCGCCGCGGTGCGCCCGAACCTGCCTGAACCTGAATCTAGGAGGGATGATCCCCATGGCCATAGCGGAACGCACCGGCAGCAGCACCCTGGACCGTATCGTCGGATTCCTCGGCGACGAGGCGGACAGCCTCCTTTCCTTCACTTGCAAGGGGATTCCCAAGGAGCAGATCACGGTTCCCGGCCCCGACCACGTGAGCAAGATCTGGTCCCAGTCCGACCGCAAGCCGCAGGTGCTGGTGAACCTTCAGCGCCTCTACGGCTCGGGCCGGCTGGCGAACACGGGCTACCTCTCGATCCTGCCGGTCGACCAGGGCGTCGAGCACTCGGGCGCCGCCTCGTTCGCCCCGAACCCGGCGTACTTCGATCCGGAGAACATCGTGCGCCTGGCGATCGAGGCGGAGTGCAACGCCGTGGCCTCGACGATGGGCGTCCTGGGGCTCGTCTCGCGCAAGTACGCGCACCGGATTCCGTTCATCGCCAAGATCAACCACAACGAGCTGCTCACCTATCCCAACAAGTTCCAGCAGATCCTCTTCGGACAGGTGGAGCAGGCGTGGGAGATGGGCGCGGCGGCCATCGGCGCCACGGTCTACTTCGGCAGCGACGACGCGGACCGGGAGATCGTGGAGGTCGCGGAGGCCTTCTACCGCGCCCACGAGTTGGGGATGGCGACGGTGCTCTGGGCCTACACCCGGAACAACGCCTTCAAGAAGGACGGGGTGGACTATCACACGGCCGCGGACCTCACGGGCCAGGCCAACCACCTCGCCGTCACCATGGCGGCGGACATCGTCAAGCAGAAGCAGGCGACGGTGAACGGCGGCTACACGGCCGTGAGCTTCGGCAAGACCGACCCCAGGGTCTACAGCCAGTTGGTGGCCGACCATCCGGTGGACTGGAACCGTTGGCAGGTGGCGAACTGCTACATGGGCAAGGTCAGCCTGATCAACTCCGGCGGCGAGTCCAAGGGCGAAGGCGACCTCGCCCAGGCCGTGCGCACGGCGGTCGTCACCAAGCGCGCCGGCGGCGCCGGCCTGATCTCCGGCCGCAAGGCGTTCCAGCGTCCGATGCAGGAGGGCGTCGAGATCTTCCGCGCTATTCAGGACGTGTTCCTGAGCGATGAGATCACGGTGGCCTGACGGGCCGGATACGTCTGCCGTAGGGGCGGCCTTCTGTGGCCGTCCCTACGAATCTCCCACCAGCTCCCGCACATCCTCCAGCCGCGCCTCGGCGTCGGCCTCGCCCATCTCGAGCAGCCTCTGCAGATAGTCCGGCTGGAACATCACCATGCTGAGGAAGTCGGAGGTCTCGGTCTCCTTGGTGCCGAGGCTGCGGGTGAGATACCGGAAGCCGGTGGGCAGGCGGGGCTCGTAGGCGTTGGCGAGCTTGCCCAGGTCCTGCGAGGGACGGATGATCTTGATGCCAACGTCCCGCAGGCCGTTTCTCTGTTCCATCGGAAGCTTGGCGAGGAGCTGGTTCATGCTCTGCAGCCGGCGGACGTCCTCGTCGAGCACGTCGAGGAAGATCGAGTCCATGAGGTGGCTCAGGACCTGCGCCGGGGGCGGGTAGCCCTCGCTCTTGGGACGCTCGGCCTCTTCGAAGGTCGGTTCGTAGTGGGGCGAGATGGCGAGGATGCGGGTGGCGCCGAGCCGGAGGGCGGGGACGAGGGGCGTGGAGAGGCGGATGCCGCCATCGCCGTACCAGTCAGCTCCCAGGCGCACCGCGGGGAAGAACATGGGCAGGGCGGCGGAGGCCATCACGTGGTCCACCCCGATGCGGGCGCTGAAGCTCAGGTGGCGCGGCTGGCGCCAGGGCTCGAAGCGGCGGGCCTGCACCCAGGTGACCGTCTGCCCCGTCGAGTAGTTGAGGGCCGTGAGCGCCACCGCCTTCAGCCGCCGCCGCTCCAGGTTGCGCTCGATGCCGATGTATTCGCCGTCGACGTTGGCGGAGGCGTGCTGAAGAGTGCTGTAGAGGGGGCGGGTGTCGACCAGCCCGCGGACGGCGGGCGCCATGGCGGCGCCGCCGGCAGCGAGGCGGGTCAGCCAGCGGGTGAAGTGGCGGGCGAGGGAAGGCGTGTCGACGCGGAAAATGTCCTCGACCCGGAGCCCGGCCCAGAGGTTGGAGAGGTCGGCGGAGGCCTCCGCCAGGGAGCCCGGGTGGCCGCTGAGGAAGGCGGTGTTGATGCCCCCGGCCGAGACGCCGGTGATGATGGAGAAGCGCATCTCCGGCAGGCGGCGGGCGAGGCCGCGGATGACGCCGACCTGGTAGGCTCCCCGCGCCCCGCCTCCGGAGAGCACCAGGGCCAGGTCGCCGCCCGGCTCCTCATCCCCGCTGGCCGGGGAGCCGGCTCCCGTGGCATGATCGCGGCCTGTTTCGCCAGACATGCCGTCACTCTATAGGAAGGGACATGAAAACTCTCCTGAAGCTCCTGGGCGTTCTGGTGGTCCTGATCCTGGGGGCCCTCCTGTTCATTTTCTCCGGCATCTATGACGTGTCCGCCAGCAGCCCGGACAACGGCCTGATCGCCTGGGCCCTCCGGACGACGCAGTCGCGCTCGGTCCACCGGGCCTACGAGAAGCTCGAGGGGAAGGTCCCGATCCCCCAGCTCGACGACCCGGAGCTGATCCGTACCGGGCTCGTCCACTACCACGAGATGTGCGCCACCTGCCACGGCGCTCCCGGGGTCAAGATCTCGGAGATCGGGCAGGGGCTAAATCCCTATCCTCCCGAGCTGGCGGCCCACGGCGCCGAGGAGCCGATGGAGACGTTCTGGATCGTCAAGAACGGCATCAAGATGACGGGCATGCCCGCCTTCGGCGTGACCCATACGGACGAGGAGATCTGGGCCATCGTGGCGTTCCTGAACCGCATGCCGAAGCTCTCGCCGCAGGAGTACCAGGCCCTGGTGGAGCAGAGCCGGATGGTGCCGGCGGGGGAGGCGCCGCCGTCGGAGCACCACCATACGCATGCTCCCGGGACGCCTCCTCATAGGGATTGAGGCATCGTCGAAGCCGCCCCTTCGGGGCGGCCCTCACTCCCCAACCCCTCTCTCCCAGCCTCCCTCCCGCCGGCCGGGAGAGAGGGGCTTTACAGCTCTTCAGACAAACTTCTCCCTCTTCTCCCGGCGGCAGGGTGGGAGGCGGGGAGAAGAGGGCCGGGGTGATGAGGGCCGCCCCTCGCACCCCCCTTGACCCTTCGGATAGACTGTCGCCGCGATGGAGCTGGGGGATCTAGAGCTGACTCGGGTCAGCGACGGCGAGTTTCGGTTGGACGGCGGCGCCATGTTCGGCGTCGTGCCGCGGGTGCTGTGGGAGAAGCCCTGCCCCCCCGATGCCCAGAACCGCATCCGCATGGGTACCAACTGCCTGCTGGTGGCCCGCGGCAGCGATCTGGTGCTCGTCGACACCGGCATCGGCGACAAGCGCGACGCGAAGTTCATGGACATGTATTCCATGGACCCGGAGGCGATGCGGCTGCCGGAGTCGATCCGCCGGGCGGGCTATGAGCTGGAGGACGTCACGCACGTCATCCTCACCCATCTCCACTTCGACCACTGCGGCTGGAATACGAGGGACTTGGGTGGACGCATCGTGCCGACCTTTCCCAAGGCGCGCTACTGGCTGCAGCGGGGCGAGGTGGAGCACGCCCGCCGGCCCAACGAGCGCGACCGGGCGAGCTACTTCCCCGACAACTGGGAGCCGCTCTTCGAAGCCGGCGCCGTCGAGCTGTTCGGCGACGAGGCGGAGCCGGTGCCAGGGGTGAAGGCCGTCCGCGCGCCGGGGCATAACGCCGACATGTGCATCGTTGTCTTGAATGGGGGCAACGGGGCTCAAGGGGTTTACTGGGCCGATTTGGTGCCCATGACCGCCCACGTCCCCTATCCCTGGATCATGAGCTACGACCTGTACCCCATGACGACTCTGGAGAACAAGAAGCTCTGGCTGCCCCGGGCGGTGGAGGGGGATTGGCTCTGCGTCTTCGAGCACGATCCCGACGTCCCCTTCGGGCGCCTGAGGGAGGAGAAGCCCGGCCGCTACCGGGCGGTACCGGTCGAGGTCCCACAGCCGGTGCGGGCCTGAAATCCCTCCCCAGTTCTAAATCCAATTGCCCCCTTAAAGGCAAAACAATTCCAAATCGGGAGATCCGATGGCGAGAGAAGAGTTCGACCTGATCATCATCGGCAGCGGGCCGGGCGGCTACGTGGCCGGCATCCGGGCGGCGCAGCTCGGCCTCAAGGCCGCCGTGGTGGAGAAGGACCCCAAGTTCGGCGGCACCTGCGGGCTCCGCGGGTGCATCCCCACCAAGGCGCTGCTCCACACGGCGGCGGTGCTGGACGAGATCCGTGACGCCGAGGACCTGGGCATCAACGTCGCCGCGCCGACGCTGGACATCGTCAAGGCGCAGGAGCGCAAGCAGAAGGTGGTGGACAGCAACGCCAAGGGGATCGATTACCTGTTCAAGAAGAACAAGGTCGCGGGGATCCACGGCGTCGGCCGGATCGCCGGTCCCCACGAGGTGGAGGTCGAGGGGCCGGACGGCAAGAAGACGTACGGCGCGAAGTTCATCATGATCGCGACCGGCTCCGTGCCGCGGGACGTCCCCATCGCCAAGGCGGACGGCGAGCGCATCCTGAACTCGGATCACGTCCTGGAGCTCAAGAAGGTGCCGGCCACCCTGGCGGTGCTGGGCGCCGGCGCCGTCGGCACCGAGTTCGCCTCGATCTACACCTCGTTCGGCACCAAGGTGACGCTGATCGAGATGCTCCCCCGCGTCCTGCCGATCGAGGACGAGGAGGTCTCGGCCGAGCTCCAGAAGGCGCTGCGCAAGCGCGGCATCGAGGTGATGACGAGCACCAAGCTGCTGAGCGCCGAGAAGACGGAGGGCGGGGTCACTCTGCGCCTCGAAGGAGGCAAGAAGGACACCGTCGAGGCGGAGATGCTGCTGGTCGCCATCGGCCGCAAGCCGGTGACGGAGAACCTCGGCCTCGAAGCGCTGGGGGTCGAGCTGGAGCGCGGCTACGTCAAGGTCAACGCCCAGATGCAGACGTCGGTGCCGCACATCTACGCCATCGGCGACGTGATCAACACGCCCTGGCTGGCCCATGTGGCCTCGGCCGAGGGCGTCCTCGCGGCCGAGCACATGGCGGGGCAACCGGTAAAGCCGATCAACTACGACCGGGTCCCCTCCTGCACCTACTGCGACCCCGAGGTGGGGAGCGTCGGCCTGACCGAGGCCAAGGCGCGCGAGCGGGGCTACGACGTGAAGGTGGGCAAGTTCCCCTTCACCGCCCTCGGCAAGGCGAGGATCCTGGGCAAGACGGCCGGGTTCGTCAAGGTGGTGCGCGAGGCGAAGTACGACGAGATCCTCGGCGTCCACATCATCGGCGCCCAGGCCACCGACCTGATCGCCGAGGCCTGCGTGGCCCTGCAGCTCGAGAGCACGGACGAGGAGCTGCTGCGCACCATGCACGCCCATCCGACGCTCTCCGAAGCCGTCATGGAAGCGGCGCACGCGGCCCACGGCATGGCCATTCACATCTAAAGGATACCGATGGCGAAAATGGGCAAGGGTTGGGGTCCCCTACACCCCCAGGTGGCGGAGAAGGCCGAGCAACTGGCGAAGACCAGCCTGCCGCGCGAGCGGCAGCTCGAGCTCTACCACTTCATGAAGCTGAACCGGATGGTGGAAGAACGCCTGGGCAATCTCTATCGGCAGGGCAAGGTGGTGGGCGGGCTCTACTCCAGCCGCGGCCAGGAGGCGACCTCCGTGGGGAGCGCCTACGCGCTCGAGGCGCAGGACGTGGTGGGGCCGCTCATCCGCAACCTGGGCACGATGCTGGTGCGCGGCGTCAAACCGCGCGAGGTCATGATGCAGTACATGGCCAAGAGCGACAGCCCCACGGGCGGCAAGGACGGCAACACCCACTTCGGCGATCTGAAGCGCGGCCTGGTGGCCCCCATCTCGATGCTCGGCGCCGTCATCCCGGTGATGACCGGGATCGCCCTCGCGGGCCGGATGCAGGGCAAGGATCTGGTCGCCCTCACCTACATCGGCGACGGCGGCACCTCGACGGGCGACTTCCACGAGGGGCTGAACCTCGCCGCCGTGCTCAACGTGCCGTTCGTGCTGATCGCCGAGAACAACGGCTGGGCCTACTCGACCCCGACCTCGCGGCAGATGCGGATCAAGAACATCGCGGCCCGCGCCGCCGCCTACGGCATCGCGGGCGAAATGGTGGACGGCAACGACGTGCTGGCCGTCTACGAGGCCACCCGCAGGGCCGTCGAGCGGGCGCGCTCCGGCGGCGGCCCGAGTCTGATCGAGTCCAAGACCTTCCGCATGAAGGGGCACGCCGAGCACGACGACGCCGGCTACGTGCCGAAGGAGCAGTTCGAGGAGTGGAAGCTGAAGGATCCGATCGAGCGCTTCGAGCGCCACCTGCTCGGCAACGGCCTGGCCAATGAAGAGGACCTGAAGGCGATCACGGCGAAGATCGACGCCCAGCTCAACGAGGAGGTCGACTTCGCCCTGGCTTCGCCCATGCCGCCGCCCGAGCGGGCGTTCGAGGGCGTGTACGCGGCCGAGGTGACTGTCTGATGGCTATCGTCACCTACCTCGAAGCCGTCCGCCAGGCGCTCTGGGACGAGATGGAGAAGGACGAGCGGGTGTTCATGCTCGGCCAGGACATCGGCACCTACGGCGGCGCCTTCCGGGTCACCGCCGGCTTCCTCGACCGGTTCGGCCCGGGGCGGATCATCGACACGCCGATCAGCGAGTCGGCCATGGTGGGGTGCGCCGTGGGCGCCGCCATGATGGGCATGCGGCCGATCGTGGAGATGCAGTTCATCGACTTCATCTCCTGCGCCTTCAACCAGATCATCAACTTCGCCGCGCCCAACCACTACCGCTGGGGGCAGCAGGTGCCGCTGGTGGTCCGCGGGCCCGCGGGCGGCAACGTCCACGGCTCGGCCTACCACAGCCAGAACCCGGAGTCGTACTTCCAGCACACGCCGGGGCTGAAGATCCTGGCGCCCGGCACGGTGGCCGACGCCTACGGGCTGCTCAGGGCGGCCATCCGCGATCCCAACCCGGTGCTCTACTTCGAGCACAAGTATCTCTACCGGCGGCTCAAGGACGAGCTGCCCGCCGGAGGCGGCGACGGCGAGGGCCTGGTGGAGATCGGCAAGGCGCGGCTGGCCCGCGAGGGGCGCCACCTTTCGGTGATCACCTACGGTGCTATGCTGCACGTGGCGCTGGAGGCCGCCGGGCGCCTCGAAGCGGACGGGATCGACCTCGAAGTCCTCGATCTCCGGACGCTCAAGCCTCTCGATCAGGAAGCCATCCTCGCGACCGTCCGCAAGACCAGCCGGGTGATCGTCCTGACCGAGGAGCAGATCACGGGCTCGGTGGCGGGGGAGGTCGCGGCGCGGATCTCGCAAGACGCCTTCGAATGGCTGGACGGGCCGGTCCACCGGCTCTGCTGCCCGGACACCCCGGTCCCCTACAGCCCGACGCTCGAAGAAGCCTATCTGCCGAACGTGGACAAGCTCGTCGCCAAGGTGCGGGAGCTGGCCGCCTACTGATTTGGACGGAAGAGAGATACGGGAGAGATTATGGCCACTGAAGTCGTGATGCCCCAGATGGGGGAGTCGATCGCCGAGGGCACCATCACCCGCTGGCTGGTGAAGGTCGGCGACAAGGTGGACAGGGATCAGCCCCTGTTCGAGATCTCGACCGACAAGGTCGACGCCGAAATTCCGAGTCCGGCGGCGGGCACGCTGCTCGAGATCCGTAACAAGGAGGGGGAGACGGTCCCCGTCAACCAGGTGGTGGCGGTGATCGGCGAAGCGGGCGAGCAGCCTGGCGCCGGGGGTGCCGGAGCCACTGGCGAGGCCACTCCGGCCGCTCCGGAGGCTCTGGATACCGCGCCTGAAGAGCCGGCTCCGGCCGTTCCGGCCGCGACGCCGGGTGCGGGTCCCGCTCCCACGACCACCGAGCTGAAGCGTGAAGAGACCGCCCGCGGAGACGCGGGAGATGCGGCGACCGGCGCCGGCGGCGAGCCCCGCGTGGCTTCTCCGGAACCTCCCGTGCAGACGCCGGAGTCGGCCCTGGCCGGCCGCGACTCGTCGGTTCAGCGCGATTCCGGCGAGACGGCCCAGGCCAAGGAGATCGAAGGCGGCGATTCCGGCGAGGGTAGCGCCGAGGACCGGCTCCGCAAGTTCTCGAGCCCGCTGGTGCGCAGCATCGCCGCCAAGGAGGGCGTGAACCTCGAGGAGGTCCAGGGCACCGGCGCCCAGGGGCGCGTGACCAAGGACGACATCATGGCC
>DATFNZ010000233.1:0-86220 GCA_035266085.1 Thermoanaerobaculia bacterium | reverse complement strand
CGAGCGCGTCGGCGCAGGCGTCGAGGCGTTCGCACGCCGCGCCCTCGCCGAGCCGACGCGCGCCTACGCGCTGCTGGCCGAGCCCGTCGACCCCGCCGTCGAGGCCGAGCGTCTGGCCTTCCGGCGCGGCTACCGCGACGTCCTCGTCGCGACGATCGAGCACGGCATCGCGAGCGGCGAGCTCTCGCGCCACGACACCGAGACCTTCGGCGCGGCCCTCGTCGGCGCCATCGGCGAGGCGCTGGTCGGCCCGCTGTCGCCCGCCGCCGCGGCGAACGGCGCGCGGCGAAGCCACGAGGCGCTGATCGCCTCGCTCGTCCAGTTCTGCATCAGCTCACTACCACGGGAGGAGTCCCATGACGGTCACCGAGCCCACGCGTGACGTCTTCAACCAGCCGCCGCCGCTCGAGGGCTTCAACGCGTTCGAGTCGAACACGCCGCTCGTCGAGGCGGTCGAGCGCGAGGGAGCGAGCTGGGCCGTCGACCGGCTGCGTACGCTCGGCGACGAGGCGGGCGACCGGCACACGCTGGAGCTCGGCCGCCTGGCCAACGAGAACCCGCCGAAGCTGAAGACGCACGATCGCTTCGGCAACCGGATCGACGAGGTGGAGTTCCACCCGGCGTGGCACGAGTTGATGCGGCACGCCGTCGGCCATGGGATGGCCGCCCTCCCGTGGCGCGAGCCGGGCCCGGGCGCGCACGTCGCGCGCGCCGCGATCATGCTGACGATGAGCGGCGTCGAGGCGGGCACGGGCTGCCCGATCTCGATGACGTACGCCGCGGTGCCCGCGCTGCGCAGGCAGCCCGACCTGGCGGCCGAGTGGGAGCCCCGCCTGACCTCGCTCGAGTACGACGGCGAGGAGCTCCGGCCGGCCGACCAGAAGCGCGGCGCGCTGTTCGGCATGGCGATGACCGAGCGCCAGGGCGGCTCCGACGTGCGGGCCAACACGACCGCGGCCGAGCCGACGGGCGTCGACGGCGAGTACGCGCTGACCGGGCACAAGTGGTTCTGCTCCGCCCCGATGTGCGACGGCTTCCTCGTGCTCGCGCAGACGAGCGCCGGCGTCACCTGCTTCCTGCTCCCGCGCTTCACCCCCGACGGTCAGCGCAACACCTTCCGCATCAACCGGCTGAAGGACAAGCTCGGCAACCGCTCGAACGCCTCGAGCGAGGTGGAATTCCGCGCCGCCTGGGCTCGCCTCCTGGGCGAGGAAGGCCGGGGCGTCCAGACCATCCTCGAAATGGTGAACCACACCCGGCTCGACTGCGTGATCGGCTCCGCCGCCGGTATGCGCTGGGGCACGGCGCGGGCGATCCACCACGCGGCGAACCGCCGGGCATTCGGCAAGCCGCTGATCGACCAGCCTCTGATGCGCAACGTCCTCGCCGACCTCGCCATCGAGTCGGAGGCCGCCACGACGGCCATGATGCGCCTGGCCCGCTCCTACGACGAGGCGGACGCCCCCTTCCGCCGGCTGGCCACGGCCGTGCTCAAGTACTGGACCTGCAAGCGGGCGCCCGTCCACGCCGCCGAAGCCCTGGAGTGCCTGGGCGGCAACGGCTACGTCGAGGAATGGGGCCTGGCCCGCCTCTACCGCGAAGCGCCCCTGAACTCGATCTGGGAAGGCTCGGGGAACGTGCAGTGCCTGGACGTGCTACGGGCCATCCAGAAGTCGCCCGAGTCGCTGAAGGCCCTGCTCGCCGAGATCCGCGAGGCCCGGGGAGCCGACGCCCGCCTGGACACCTACGTCAACGAGCTCCGGGCCCAGCTCGAGAGGCCAGACGACCTGGAAGCGCGGGCTCGCCGCCTGGTGGAGCGCTTGGCCCTGGCCCTCCAGGCGTCGCTCCTGGTGCGGCACGCCCCGGCCGACGTCGCGGACGCCTTCTGCGCCAGCCGGCTGGCGGGGGACGGCGGCCGGGCATTCGGAACGCTGCCGGCGGGAATCGATTTCGGTGCGATCCTGGCGCGGAGCCTCACGAGCTGACGTTCGTGAGATTTCTCTCCAGCGCCGTTTCCAGCTCCGCGAAGTAGGCCCGGTTCCCCCAGAGATCGGCTGCCAGCCGGTCGACGAAACCGCCGAGGAGCTTCTCCTCCTCGCGGAAGACCTCGCCTTCGGGAAGGCCCCCGGACTTCTTCTGCCGGCGGCGCGGCAGGAAGCGGCGGAACAGGGATGCGGCCTGCACCAGCAGGGAGAGGCTGCGCCGGAAGTCGCGGGCGAGCGTCCGGTAGACCGGCCCGGCGTCCACCTCCGCCAGGGCAGCCGCGACCGCCCCGCGTACGGTCGAGGCCCAGTCCGCCGGCCTGTCGGTCTGGGGAAGGCGGGCGGCGTGCAGCACGAGATAGCCGAGTTGGAGGGTCTCCGCCGAGCGGCGGGCGCTGCGGCGGATGGTGAGAAAGTAGAAGACCGTCCGGAAGAGCTTGCCGAGGATCGCGCCGGCCACTTCGCGGACGGCCCAGACAGTCCTCCCCAGGCAACCCATCCGGACGTCCTCCTCGCCGCCCGCGAGGACCTTCACCTCCTGAGGGGACCAGCCGAGCCCTTCGTCCCGGCCGATCTCCCCGATCATCCGCCGCTGCACCTGCTCCAGCGCCCAGTCGTCCATGAAGGGGACGGGGATCAGCGGGCAGAGCCCGCCGATCACGCTGAAGAAGGTCAAGCGGCGGAACGCGTCCTCGCGGGGCCGGCCTGGGGTCGCCATGCCGGAGAGTGTATTACTTCCCGGCCGCCTTCCCCTTGTGGTAGTTCGGGTACTCCGGCCGCTTCGGCTTCGCCGGCGGCGGATTCTTCGCCAGCAGGTCCAGGGCCACCTGCACGGCCTTCTCGAGCTGCGTGTCGTGCCCCTGGCGCCAGGCCTTGGGGTCGAGCTCCACCTCGACGTCGGGCGCCACGCCGTGGTTCTCGACGTCCCAGGTGCCGTCCGTGCTCCAGAATGCGGCTCGCGGAGCCGTCACGAAGCCGCCGCCGATCAGCTCCGGATAGTCGTAGATGCCGACCAGGCCGCCCCAGGTCCGGGTCCCAACCAGGGGTCCGATCTCGAGCTTGCGGAAGTACCACGGCAGGGCGTCGCCGCCGGAGCCGGCGGCCTCGTTGATGATCATCACCTTGGGGCCGAAGATCGAGCCTACCGGGGTCGTGAAGTCCTCGCCCTCGCGGGTCGAGAAGTAGTTGAGCAGCGGCCGCCGGAGGTAGTCGATGATGTAGTCGGCCGTGAAGCCGCCGCCGTTGAAGCGCTCGTCGATCACCGCCCCCTGCTTGCCCAGTTGGGCGAAGAAGTAGCGGTTGAAGCTGGTGTACCCCTCCTCCGCCGTGTCAGGCAGATAGATGTAGGCGAGCTTGCCGCCCGAGAGCTCGTCCACCTTGCGGCGGTTGTCCTCGATCCAGGCGAGGTTGCGCAGCTCGTACTCGTTTTCCACGGGGACGACGGTGACCTTGCGCGAGCCCTTGCCGTCGGCGTTGGGGCCGACCTCGAGGACCACGGACTTACCAGCCGTGGCCTCGAAGAAGCTGTAGACGTTGTCCGCGGCGCGCAGCTCCCGGCCGTTGACGGAGAGCAGGTACTCCCCCGTCTTGACGTTGACGCCCGGCTGGGTGAGGGGCGCCTGGAGGCTGGGGTTCCAGTTCTCGCCGTTGAAGACTCGCGCGAAACGGTAGCGGCCGCCAGCGATCTCGTAGTCTGCCCCCAGGAGCCCGCCCTTGACCTTGGCGACCTCCGGCGCGTCGCCGCCGCCCAGGAAGAGGTGGCCCACGGTGAGCTCGCCGAGCATCTCGTTGAACAGCGCGTTCAGGTCGCTGCGGTGGCCGATGCCGTCCAGGTAGGGCTCGTAGCGCTTCATCGCCGAGGCGAGGTCCACCCCGTGCAGGCCGGGGTCGTAGAAGAAGTCCCGTTCCATCCGCCAGACCTCGCGATACATCTGCCGCCACTCGGCACGGGGATCGACCAGGACCTCCACGCCGTCGAGGGCCAGGGCCCCCTCGCCCGGCTTGGGCGCCTGGGCGGTCGGCACGATGCTCCAGCCCGGCCCCTGGTGGACGAGCATCTTCTCGCCATCCTGCGACACGGCAAAGGGCGGCTGGACCCCCTCGAGGATCTTTTCCGTCTTGCGGGATTCGAGATCGAACCGGTGCAGGATCGAGCCCTCGAAGCCGAAGCCCACCACGGGCGCGCTCTCGAGCACGAAGACCACGCCCTCCTTGCCCACGGCGAGGCCCGTGTAGTTCCGCGGCGGAATCGGCAGGGACAGGATCCGCTGGCCGATGCCGTCGAAGTCGATCTTCACGGGCGCCGGCTTGTCTTCCTCGCCCTTATCGTCCTCATCTTTGGCCTTGGACTTGTCCTTGCTCTCCCCCTCGTCCTTCTTATTCTTCTCGTCTTTGCCATCCTTCCCTTTCTCCTCCTCCTTCCCCTTCTCCTCATCGCTCTGGGGCGCCAGGGGCGAAGGCAGCTCCTTGTCCAGCACGGCGACGTACACGCTGCGCGACACCGGCCGCTGGAGACTCGACAGGTCGAGCCAGCCGGTGGTGGGGCCGACGTCCGTGCTGGCCGTGAAGTAGAGGTACTTGCCCCCCTTGTCGAAGGCCACGTAGCGCGCGTCGCTCAGGCCGTCCGTGACCTGGCGGCTTTTGCCGGTCTCGGGCGAGTAGAGGAAGATTGCCCGCAGGTGGTTGCTCAGGTCCCGGCTGTAGGCGATCCAGCGGCTGTCGGGCGACCAGGAGGCCTCGAGCGGACGGAAGGGCGTCTCGTAGTGGTCGTTGTCGACCCGCACGGGCTTGCCCTTTTCCACATCCACGTACCAGAGGTTCATGCGCTTGTCGGTGTAGGCGATCTTCGTGCCGTCCGGCGACCACTGGGGCGAGTAGAAGTAGGAGGGGGGATCGCCCAGGCTGATCTTCTTGACGTCCTCGGTGCCCGTCTGGCCGGTGATGTGCAGGGCGTACTCGCCCGATACATCGGAAAAGTAGGCGATCCGCTGGCCGTCCGCGGACCACGCGGGGAAGCGCTCCGCAGCCCCCGGCGTGCGGGTCAGGTTCCGGGCGTCCCCCTTCTCGGCGGGCACGGTGAGGATCTCGCCGCGGGCCTCGAAGGCGGCCCGCACGCCCGTGGGCGACAGGGCGGCGGAGAGGATGCGGTCCCCCACCTTCGCGTAGTGCGGACGCACGGCGGACAGGTCGCCCTCGACCCGCACCGCCACCGGCTTCGAGCCGCCGGAGGCGAGGTCGAAGAGATGGATCTGCCCGAACTGCTCGTAGACGATCGCTCCCGGGCCGGCCGAAGCGGTGAAGATGTCAGCCCCCTCGTTGCGCAGCGCCTCGGTCACCTTGCCGCTCGCCGGGTCGAACACGAACAGGGTGGACGGGCCGTTGCGGTCCGACAGGAAGTAGAGGCGGTCGCCCACCCACATCGCGTCCCAGTCGTTCGAATTGTCGCGGGGAACCTTCGTCTCGATGGTGGAGTCGGAGAGCCGGGCAATCCAGATCGGCGAGGTCCTGCCGCCGCGGTAGCGCTTCCAGGCGGCGTAGCTCCCGGGCGCACCTCCGCGGTTCCATTGCGGCACGTAGGCGAGGCGCGTGGCGTCGGACGAAAACGCGCCCTGCACGGCGCGGGCGAGCGGCACCTCGGTGGGAAATCCACCTTCGACGGACATGGTGTAGAGCCTGGGGAAGCTGGAGCGGCCCGAGGCGAAGAGCACCTTCTTGCCGTCGGGCGTCCAGCCCCGGACCTGGTCGATCGAGGGGTACCAGGTCAGGCGGCGCGGCACGCCCCCGGCGACCGGCACCAGGTAGACGTCGTAGTTGCCGTCGTAGTTGCCGGTGAAGGCGATCGTCTGGCCGTCGGGAGAGAAGGCGGCGTCGGTCTCGATACCCGTCCCGGTCGTCAGCCGCCGGGCATCGCCCCCGTCGCGGCCCACCAGCCAGAGGTCACCCGCGTAGCTGAAGGCGATCTGGTCGCGGCTCAAGGCCGGCTGCCGCAGCCAGGGCCCGGCGGCCGCCGGAAGGGCGGCCAGGAGCGTGAGAACGAAGAACAAAGGAGCCAATCGGCGCATTTCGATCACCCTTTTTCGAAGAGAAGAGAATCCGTCTACGGTTCGGGCCTCTTTACGCTGGCCGCGCCCGGAAGTTGCCTGGAATTTCAGCCGGTATCTTAGCCCATGACGGTGCCCGCTCCGGCCCCGGAATTGCAGGTCCCCGAGCGTGGTTTCCTGGATATGGAACGGTTACCAGAGGAGACGACCCGATGAAATGCCACACCCCAGACTGCACCGGCGAGCACGAGGCGCGGGAGATCAGCCACTCGGTGGTCTACCGGGAGCGCACCCTCGTCGTCCATCATGTGCCGGCGGACATCTGCCCCGAGTGCGGGGACGCCGTGCTGACCGAGGAGACGACGATCTACCTCGACGGCCTTCTGAAGCGGAAGGCCCGGGCCAAGGGCGACGTTTTCGCCTACGGAGTCTGAGGGTCCGGAAGGTCAGAGTGACGGCAAAGCCGCGACGGCGTCCTCTGCCCCCGGACGCCAGGTTGCAAACAAGGCCTTGTTCGCATCAAAATCGAAGATTGACAACAGCCCGTAGCCCCGGGGGACGTGGCGCTACCGGTCCAGCCGGCCCATGATCTTCAGCTCGACCAGATCCTCGGGGGAGAGGTTCTTGTAACCCTTGCTCGCGGCTTTCCGGACGAACTCGGGCGTCACGCCATGGATGCGGAACTCCACCAGGCGGTCGGCGGGCAGGTTCCGGTACCCGGCGTCCGTGAACCCCTGGACAAACTGGGGGTTCACGCCGTGAATGCGGAACTCGACCAGCCTGTCCGCCGGCAGATCGCGGTAGCCGGCGTCCACCATGCCACGGACGAAATCGGGGTTCACGCCGTGGATCCGGAACTCCACCAGGCGCTCCGCCGGCAGTTGCCGGTAACCCGAGTCGGCCATGCCCCGGACGAACTCCGGGCTGACGCCGTGAATGCGGAACTCGACCAGCCGGTCGAGCGAAACGTCGCCGTAGTCGAGCTCCTTCATCTGCCGGACGAAGTCGAGCGAGACGTCGTGAAGGGCGAGCTCCATCAGGCGGCTGTCCGAGACCTGATAGCCCAGCGCTGCCATCTGCCGGACATAGGCGGGATTGCCCTCGAAGGTGAAGAAGCCCGTGCCGTCGCCACCCTCGAACCGGCCCTCGAAGTGGAAGGTGCCGGCGTCCCGGGGCATGTCGAAGCGGACCTCCGGTCCGGCGCCGAGCCCCTTGAAGGCGCTCACGGGGTGGCTGTTCGATTCCTCCCAGCTCCCCCAGGTGCCGCGCATCTTCATCCTGAGATGGATCTTGCCGTCCTTCTGGCGCTCCGCCGACCAGGTGCCGCGGCGTTCCGTGCCCTGCCGGCCCGGCGCGGACGCCCTGGGTGGGGCGGGCGGCGCTGGCTTCTCCAGGCTGGCCGGAGCCAAGCTCGCCTTTCTGGGCGGCGCCGGGCTCTCCGCGGCGCCTGAAGACGACCCGGCGTCCGCAGGGTCGGAAAATTGCGCAAAGTCGAATGTGACTCCAGCCGGGAGCAGCGAGAGCGCCAGGACGCCGGCCAGCCAGGGGCGGCGGGAGCGGGCGGGCACGCCGACCAGCCGGCGGACGCGGTCCACGAGCGAGCCGCCGTCCGCCGCCAGGGCCAAGCGGGGCGAGGAGACCCGGAGCCCCTCGAGGTTCGCCAGAGCCCGGGCGTAGCCCAGCGGGTCGCCGCAGACGGCCACCGCCAAGTCGTCGCAGCAGTTCTCCCGCTCGCGGCGGATCTGCGCCGAGACCCACCAGACGGCCGGGTGGTAGAAGAGGAGGGTCTCCACCACGGTCTGCAGGAGGTTGACGAGGTAGTCGTGGCGCCGCACGTGGGCCAGCTCATGGGCGAGGATGGCTTCGAGCTGTTGGGGGGAGAGCCCGGCGAGAGCGCTCCCGGGGACCAGGATGACCGGCTTGAGCCAGCCGATCACGGCCGGCACCTGCACGGCGGAGGATTCGAGGAGCTCCACCGCCCGGACGACGCCCATCCGCCGGGCCAGCCCGCGCAGCTTCGTCTCCAGATCCGCCGGGACCGGCCGGGTGCCGCGGCGCCTTAGGATGCGCGTCAGGCGCCAACCTCCCAGGTGATAGAGGGAGAGGCCGGCGACTCCCGCCAGCCAGAGCCCGAACACCCAGGGCAGGGCCGCGGGCAGGACATCGTAGATCGGCGACGATTCGGAGAAAGCGGCAGGGACGGAAGCCGTCGTGACCAAGCCTTCCTCTGATCCTGCCGGATGGACGGCAGAGGCCGTGGCCGGGCTGACTGGGATGACCGGGCTGATCGGGATGACCGAGCCCGCCGGCGGCGCCATCCGAAGGACCGTCACCACCGGGCAGGCCAGCAGGAGGACGAGGGCTCCAAGCGCCACGGAGTACCGTACGGAGGCCTTTCCCTTCCCGAGGGCAGCCAGGGCTCCGGCCGCGGCGATGCCCACCAGTGCGCCCTGCCAGAGGAAGTGCACCAGCGCCCAGGCGATGGCCTGGGCCGCGGGAGTCGCGGACAGCGTCTCGATGCCAGTCATCTTTTCTCTCCTTCGAGCTGATCCAACTGATCCAGAAGGCCACGGATCTCCGCCAGCTCCTCGGCCGACGCGGGCCGGGAGGCGAGGGCGCGCATCACGAGACGGCTCGCCGAGCCCTCGAACGCCCGGTCGAGCAGGTCTCCCACGAGCTGGCTCTGGGTCTGCTCCTCCGGCAGCCGCGCCGTGTAGAGGTGGGCCCGCTGCGACTCGTCGCGGGTGACCAGCCCCTTCTCCGCCATGATCTGGAGCTGCTTCAAGGTGGTGGTGTAGACGGCCTGGAAACGGCGCGCCAGCTCCTCGTGGACATCCTTGACGGTGCTCGGGCCGCGGCGCCACAGCACGCGGAGGATGGCCAGCTCGGCATCGGTGGGACGGGGTGTCTCGGGCATGAAGGAAGGCTATACGAAGAGAATCGTACTTGTCAACGAAGGGTTTCGTAGATCCTCCGGTCCCGCGATCTGTCCCATACAATCCCCCTCCCATGTGGAAACCCGGCGATCGAGTCACCCATCGTTTTCATGCCGAGCTCGGTCCGGGCCGGATCACCGCCGTCCAGGGCCGCAGGATACGCGTCGAGTTCCCGGACGCCGGACAGGCCCTGATCTTTGCCGCGGGGACCGACGCTCTCGTCCCCCTCACCGTGACGCCTGGGGGCCGGGCGCGCCTGGACCCTTCGGGCGAGCTCGTGGTCGTCGAGTCGTGCGAGGAGGGCGTCTGCACCCTCGCCGACGGCCGCGAGGTGGAGCTCAAGGACCTCTGGCCCCTGCCGGCCGAGATCCCTCTCGTCGAGCGGCTGGCGCGGGGCAACCTCGACGCCTTCGAGGACTTCGCCAACCGGCTGGACGGCCTGCGCCTGCTGCGGGTGCGCCGGGCGGGCGGGCTCGGCTCGTTCCTCGGCGGACGCATCCAGCTCTTCCCCCACCAGCTCTACGCCGCCGAGCGCGCCTGCCACAGCGATCCCGTGCGCTGGCTGCTGGCCGACGAGGTGGGCCTCGGCAAGACGGTCGAGGCGTGCCTCATCCTGAACCGCCTCCTGCACACCGGGCGGGCCGACCGCACCCTCATCGTGGCCCCCGAGACCTTGACCATCCAGTGGCTGGGCGAGCTGTGGCGCAAGTATCACCAGGCCTTCGTGCTGCTCGACGAGAAGCGGCTGGACGACGTGGCCAAGGACCACGGCGAGGGCTTCAACCCGTTCGACGTCCACCGCCACGCGATCGTCGGCATCGACACGCTGATCCGCCGCCGCCGGCTGACCGAGCAGGCCGCCGAGGCGGGGATCGACCTGCTGGTGGTGGACGAGGCGCATCACCTGAAGCGCCCGAAGGGCCATCCCGGCAACGAGGCGTACCGGGCCGTAGCGCCCATCGCGGCCCTGGGCCGGCACGTCCTGCTGCTCACCGCGACGCCGCTCGAAGACGACGCCCACGGCTTCTTCCGCCTCCTCCAGCTCCTGCGGCCCGAGGAGTTTCCCGAGGAGCAGTCGTTCGAGGAGCGGCTGGCCCGGCGCGAGCCGCTGCCGCCCTGCACCAGCGCCACCCGGCGGGTCGACATCGGCGGCCTGCCGCCCCGCGTGCCGGCGCCGGTCGACATCGACGACGCCGGCTGGGAGCCCCTCGACCGCCTGGTGCGGCACCTGCGCGCTCAAGCCGCCGACAACCCGCTGGCCCGGCGGCGCAAGGCGGACCGGGTCTTCCGCGCCCTCGCCTCCCCCGCCGCCCTCCTGCCCGTGGTGGACCGGGAGGACGCCGAGACGGCCGCCCTCACGGCCGAGGCCGAGCGCGCGGACCCGCGGGTGCGCTGGCTCGTGGAGCAGTCCGGCCGCTGGCTGGGGCCGGGCGAGAAGACGCTCGTCTTCGTGGCCCACCGCGAGACGCTCGACCTGCTGCGGACGGCAATCGAGCGCCAGGGCCGGCGCGCCGGGATCTTCCATGAGGATCTCTCGCCCGAACGGCGGGACATTGAGGTGGCGCAGTTCCGGCTGCCCGAGGGGCCGTCGATCCTGATCTCGACCGAGGCCGGCGGCGAAGGGCGCAACTTCCAGTTCTGCCGCCGGCTGGTGCTCTTCGATCTGCCGTGGAACCCGGGCGTCGTCGAGCAGCGGATCGGGCGGCTGGACCGCATCGGCCGCACGATCCCCACGGAGATCGTCTACTTCCGGCCGCCCGCCGGGTTCGGCAACGCCGTGGCCGGCCTCTACGAGCGGATCGGCCTGTTTACCGAGCCTCTGGGCGGCCTCGAGCGGGAGCTGCGCCACGCCGCCCAGACGATCGAGCGCGCCGCCGTCGAGGGGCCGGAGGAGATCACGCCCGCGGCGTTCGACCAGGTGCTGCGCGAGGCCCAGGAGGCCCACGACCGTATCCAGGGGGCCGCCTATCACGAGCTGCACCGCGATCCCTACCGGCCCGAGAGGGCGCCGGAGATCCTCTCGCGCGTGCCGCCGGACCTCGACGCCCTGAACGAGAGCGTGGTGGTGCGCGCCGCGTCACGCTTCGGGTTCGAGGTGGATCAGCAGAGCGGCGAGCGGACCTGGCGGATCGAGTTCGGCTACGAGGCCCTGGTGGACCACCTGCCGGGGGTGCCGCCGGGGTCGAGCTTCCTCGGCACCTTCAGCCGCGAGCGGGCGGTGGACGAGGAGACGCTCGACTTCTTCTCCTCCGGCCACCCGCTGGTCGAGGGGGTCCTCTTCGAGCTCGAAGAGGGCTCGCGCGGCCGGGTGGCCCTGCTGCAGATCCCGGGCGGCGAGGAGGTCTTCGGCCTGCTCGCCATCTACAAGGAAGGCACGGACTGGCGGGCGCTCGCCGTCGATGGCAAGGGAGAGCCCCGCCCCGATCTCGCCGTGTGGCTGACCGGCGAGACTCTCCATCCCGAGCCGATCGACGCCAAGAAGTGGACCGGGCAGGCGAGCTGGAAGAAGGCGATCCGCAAGATGGCCGAGAAGCTGCCCGAGGGGAAGCTCCAGGCCTTGGCGGCGTTCCGGGTGCGGCGGGAGGGGTAGGGCCCACTGCGAGGCCGGCATTTGACGTTGCCCGCCTGACGGGAGTAGGGTCTCTCCGATTTCCCACAATCAACTGCCGAGCGCACAGGGGAGGGCCCGCGGTGTCCAATTCCTATCGTGAAGTGAGCAGTCAATCCTGGTTTTCGCGGATCGGCCAGTCGATCAAGAGCGTGCTCGTGGGCCTGGTGTTCTTCGTGGTGGCCTTCCCGCTCCTCTTCTGGAACGAGTCGCGCGCCGTCCAGACGGCCCGCAGCCTCAAGGAGGGAGCGGGCGCGGTGATCAGCGCGCCCGCCGACAAGGTGGACCCGGCCAACGAGGGCCGGCTCGTCCACGTCAGCGGTCAGGTGACGGCGGAAGGGACTCTCACCGACGAGCAATACGGCGTCTCGGCGGACGCCCTGAAGCTCATCCGCAACGTCGAGATGTATCAGTGGGTCGAGGACAAGAAATCCGAGGAGAAGAAGAAGCTCGGCGGCGGCACCGAGACGGTGACCACCTACGACTACAAGAAGGAATGGTCGGGCGAGGCGGTCGACTCCGCCTCCTTCCGGCACCCCGAGGGGCATGAGAACCCGGGCGCCCTGCCCGTCGAGAGCGAGACGGTGACCGCGGACCCGATCACCCTCGGCGCCTTCACGCTCGCTCCCGAGCAGGTCGAGAAGCTCGGTGGCGAGGTCGACTTGCCCATCGGCGAGGAGCAGAAGGCGCAGATCCTCGAGGGACAGCGCGAGGGGGTGCGGGTCGACAACGGCCGGTTCTATCTCGGTGCGGCCCCATCTTCGCCGCAGGTTGGCGATGCCCGGGTCTCCTTCCAGGTCGTCGAGCCCGGTCCCCGGAGCCTCGTGGCGCGCCAGGTGGGGGACACTTTCGAGTCCTATCAGACCCAGGCCGGCGACGCCATCCTCCTGCTGGAGGACGGCACCAAGAGCGCCGCGGCCATGTTTCAGACGGCCCAGGATGCCAACCGCATGATGACGTGGATCCTCCGCGGCGTCGGTTTCTTCGTGATGTTTCTGGGACTGTTGATGGTCTTCAAGCCGATCGCCGTCTTCGGCGACGTCGTGCCGCTCGTGGGGACGATCCTCGGCGCGGGGCTCGGCGTCTTCAGCTTCCTGACCGCCCTCTGCCTGTCGCTGGTGACGATCGCCATCAGTTGGATCGTGGTCCGGCCCCTCCTCGGCGTCGGGCTGCTTGTCGTCGCTCTGGCCGCCATCGCCTGGCTGATCTCGATCGGGGTCAAGAAAAAGAAGGCCCGGGCGGGCCTGCCGCCGCTTCCCGTTCCGGCTTAGAGGGAGCCGGTCCGTCGTCAGCCGAACAACCCGAGCTGCACTCCGTGTCCCGGCCGCCGGAAGGCGGCCGCGGACAGCTCGGGCCGGGGCTTGTCCAGGCCGTAGCGGCGCTTGAAGGTCTCGAAGGTCGTGCGGATCTGGTCCGCGAAGAGGCCTTCGCCCTTCATGCGGCTGCCGAAGCGGGGGTCGTAGAGGCGCCCGCCGCGGAGATCGCGCAGGCGGTTCAGGACCTTCTCCTTCCGGTCCGGGAAGTGCCTATCCAGCCATTCTTCGAAAAGACCCGTCACGGCGCCGGGCAGGCGCAGGACCACGTAGCCCGCCGAGGTCGCGCCCGCCTCGGCGGCGGCCTCCAGGATCTTCGGGATCTCGTGGTCCGTGATGGCGGGCACCACGGGCGCCACCATCACTCCGACGGGGATGCCGGCCGCGGCCAGCCTTTCGACGGCCTTCAGACGGTCGCGCGGATGGGAGGCCCGGGGCTCCATCTTGCGCGCCAGGTCGGCGTCCAGGGTGGTGATCGAGAGGTGTACGGCCGCCGCGCCGTGCTCGGCCAGGGCGGAAAGGTGGTCGATGTCCCGCGTCACCAGCTCGTTCTTGGTGATGACCGCCACCGGGTTGCGGAACTCGGCGAGCACGCCCAGGCAGCGCCGGGTGACCTCCAGCTTTCGCTCGACCGGCTGGTAGCAGTCGGTCACGCCGCTCATGGCGAGCGTCTGCGGCTGCCACTTGGGAGAGGAGAGCTCCTTGCGCAGGATCTCCGGGGCCTCTTCCTTGACCAGGATGCGGCTCTCGAAGTCCAGCCCCGCCGAGAAACCCAGGTACTCGTGGAACGGCCGGGCGTAGCAATAGACGCAGCCGTGCTCGCACCCCCGGTAGGGATTGATCGACACCTCGAATCCCACGTCCGGGCTGTCGTTACGGGTGATGAGGGACCGCGAGGTGTCCCTGAGCAGCTCGGTCTCGACGCGGTCCAGGTCCGGCGCTTCCGGATCCCGCTCTACCGTGATCGTCTCGAACCGGTTCGTAGGATTGATCCCCGCCCCACGCCCCTTGAGAGTAACCAGCTCCGCCATAGGCGTAAGTATAGCGCAAGTTGGCAATCCAGTTCCGCCGCTCAAAGAAGCAGATCTTCCTGCCTCTCTACACAGTTTCACCGCCGGAAGCTGCCATTTTCTTGCCGCCAAGCTTTGGTCGAGGGGTAAATTCAACTTTTGTTTCCCGAAAGATGAATTTCCGCCGGCGATCGGAGCATTCGCCCACTGGGGATCGGTAGGGCACTCCGAAGCCGCTTGATCGCCCGTGGAATTACATCTTTCGCTCCCTGAATCGTGTAAGGGCCCTCTGGTTATCCCTCTACGCGTTCCGGATGGACCGCTTCACGGCCCGGTTGGAGCGGTTTGAGCGCCCCCAGCCCTGCTTCCAGCTCCGCGGGGCTCGGCAGGGTGCCGCGGAGAGGCTCCGGCATCCGCTGGTACGAGGCGACGCCGATCGGGCGCTGGAGGCCCTGGAGTGTGTACTCGGCTACCAGGCGGCTCTTGGTCTTGCAGAGGATCAGGCCGATGGTGGGCTGGTCGTCGGGATGGCGGAGGTGGTGGTCCACGGCGGAGAGGTAGAAGCTCATCTTACCCGCGTGCTCGGGCAGGAACTCCCCCACCTTGAGCTCCACGACTACATAGCAGCGCAGCCGCAGGTGGTAGAAGAGGAGGTCGAGGAAGAAGTCCTGACCGTCCACCTCCAGGAGGACCTGGGTGCCCACCAAGGCGAAGCCGGCGCCCAGTTCCAGCAGGAAGTTGCGGACCTCGGAGATCAGTCCCCGCTCCAGATCCCGCTCGGCGACGTCCGGTCCGAGGCTGAGGAAGTCGAAGATGTACGGGTCCTTGAGGGTCTCGCGGGCTAGATCGGACTGGGGCGCGGGAAGGACGCGGTCGAAGTTGTTGAGCGCCCCTGCCGGCGGTGGAGGCCGGACTCGATCTGGTGGACGAGGACGGCGCGGGACCAGCCGTGGGCGACGGTCTGCCGGATGTAAAACTCCCGCGCGGCGGGCTCCCTGATCTTCTGCAGGATCTGGAGGATGTGCCCCCATGGGATCTGTGCAACAGCCTGTTGTACAAATTGGTTGTCCGGGAGCTCCTCGGCAAAGGACCGCATGCAGTGGAGGTTGCGGCGAGAAAAGCCGGTGGCCTCCGGAAAGGCCTGCCGGAGATCAGCGGCTAGACGATCGATGACCCGGGCGCCCCAGCCTTCCTGCCTCTGGCTCTCCAGGATTTTCTTCCCGATCTCCCAATAGAGGAGGACAAGCTCACGATTCACCGCGACGGAGGCCTTAACCTGCGTTCGTCCGATTTGAGTCTTCAAGTCTTCCAGCAGGGCCGGGTATCCGACCGTCAATTGTGCAACAGGCTGTTGCACAATTTGTTTCTTGGAAGCGTGGCCTGACTGGGCAGATGGACCCTGCTGGGTGCGACGCGTTTTCGGATTCACGGTACGGATTGTATCATCGGTCGTCGGAACTCACGACGGAACGGACGGGCGCGTCCCCGCCTTGACAATCCCCTACCCCGGGGTGAGGATCACCCATGCGCGTCGTCCTGATCTCCCCCAAGGGTCCCCTCTACCGGCACCGCGGCGGCATCTTCAAGAAGTCGCTGCGCTACATGCCGCTGACGCTCACGACGCTCGCGGCCCTGGTGCCCGAGGAGCTGGGCGCCGAGGTGCGGCTGATCGACGAAGGGATCCAGGAGGTCGATCCCGCGACGGTCGAGGCGGATCTGGTGGGGCTGACGGTGATCACCGGCACGGCCCCGCGGGCCTACGAGCTCGCCGGCCGGTTCCGCGAGCGGGGCATCCCCGTGGTGCTCGGCGGGCCGCACGTGACGCTGGTTCCCGAGGATGCTCAAGCCCACGCGGACGCCGTCGTGGTGGGCTATGCCGAGGAGAGCTGGCCCGAGCTGCTGCGCGACTTCGCCGCCGGCCGGATGCGCAGGCGCTACGACCAGCGCCCCGGGCTCTCGCTGGCAGGGATGCCGTTCCCCCGGCGCGACCTCCTCCCGCGCGGCAGCTTCATCACCGACGACGTCTTCGAGGCCACCCGCGGGTGCATCCACAAGTGCGACTTCTGTGTGGTTCCCTCGGCCTGGGGGCAGAAGCCGTATCAGAAGCCGGTGGAGGAGGTGGTGGCGGACATCCGCCAGAAGAAGGCGCGCAAGCTCATCTTCGTCGATCTCAACCTGGTCGCCGATCGCGACTACGCGGCGCGCCTGTTCGAGGCTCTCATCCCTTTGAAAGTGCAGTGGTACGGCCTCGCGACCGTGCTGCTGGCCGACGACGCCCACCTCCTGGCCCTGGCCCAGCGGAGCGGCTGCCGGGGCATCCTGATCGGCCTCGAGTCCATCTCGCGGGAGAACCTGCGCGACTCGAAGAAGGGCTTCAACTCGCCGGAGCGCTACCGCGAGGTGGTGGAGCGGCTCCATCAGCACGGCATCGCCCTCCAGGGCTGCTTCGTCTTCGGCCTGGACCACGACACACCGGAGGTCTTCCTGGAGACGGCCCGCTTCGCCGTCGAGGCGCGGATCGACCTCCCCCGCTTCGCCGTGGTGACGCCGTTCCCCGGCACGGCCCTCTACCAGCGGCTGGAGAGCGAAGGGCGCATCCTCACCCGCAATTGGGAGCTGTACGACGGCCAACACGTGGTCTTCCAGCCAGCCCGGATGACGGTCGAGCAACTCCAGCGGGGGATCGAGACGGCCTGGAAGCACGCCTACAGCTTCCCTTCCATCGTGAAGCGCCTGTCGGCTTCCCCCAGCCCCTTGCCGGTGCGGATCGGCACCAACCTGGGCTACCGCTTCTACGCCCACAACCTGCACCGCTTCTACAACTGCGACTGGATCCTCGGCCTCGGACGGGAACGCTCGGCGGCATGAAGATCACTCTCGTCCACCCCTGCATCGGCCGGCGCGCGGGGGACACCTCGTACATCCGCACCTGGCAGATGGAGCCGCTGCCGCCGGCCCTGATCGCGGGGCTGACGCCGCCGGACGTCGAGACGCGCTTCTACGACGACCGGATGGAGCGGGTGCCCTTCGACGAGCCCACCGACCTGGTGGCGATGTCGGTCGAGACCTACACGGCCAAGCGGGCCTACCAGATCGCCACGGAGTACCGGCGGCGCGGCGTGCCGGTCGTGATGGGAGGCTTCCACGCCAGCCTCTGCCCCGACGAAGTGGCCCGCCACGCCGAGTCCGTCGTGGTGGGCGAGGCCGAGGCCCTGTGGCCGGAGGTGATCGACGATTACCGGCACGGCACGCCGAAGAAGTTTTACCGCCAGCAGGGGCGGACCTCTCTCGCCGGGGCGCGCCCCGCCCGGCGGATCTTCCACGGCAAGCGCTACCTCCCCGTGGGGCTCGTGGAGGCCGGGCGCGGGTGCCACTTCAAGTGCGACTTCTGCGCCGTCCAGACCGTCTTCGGCGCCACCCAGACCCGCCGGCCGGCAGACGAGATCCTCGCCGAGATCGCCGCCCTCAAAGGCAGGAAGCGGCTGATCTTCTTCGTGGACGACAACATCACCTCCAACCTGGCCCAGGCGAAGGAGTTCTTCCGCGCCCTGATCCCCCTCAAAGTCCGCTGGGTGAGCCAGGCGAGCATCAACGCCGCCCACGACGAGGAGTTCCTCGACCTCCTGAAGCGCAGCGGCTGCATGGGCGTGCTGATCGGCTTCGAAAGCCTGAACCCCGAAAACCTCCGAGTCATGAACAAGGGGTTCAACACCATGCGGGGCGGCTACGTGAAGGCGCTCGAGAACCTGCGGCGGCACGACATCCGGCTCTACGGCACGTTCATCTTCGGCTACGACCACGACACGCCGGAGGACTTCCAGGCGACCGAGGCCTTCGCCCGCGAGCACGGCTTCTACATCGCCGCCTTCAACCACCTGACGCCGTTCCCGGGCACGGAGCTGTACCGGCGGCTCGAGACGGAGGGCAAGCTCCTCTACCCCTCCTGGTGGCTGGACGACGCCTACAGCTACAACAAGGTCCCCTTCCGGCCGGCGGGGATGACGGCCGAGGACGTGGAGCGCGGGTGCGTCGAGGCCCGGCGGTCCTTCTACTCGTGGCCGAGCATCCTCCGGCGGTCGGTCGATCCGGTGAACCGGTCGGACTTCTTCATGTTCCGCAACTTCTTCCTGATCAACCATCTCCACCGCGCCGACGTCGACGGCCGCAACCACTTCCCGCTGGGGGCCGAGGACTGGCAAGGACCGCTGCTCCCCGCGAATTGAATCAGAGGCCGGGGATCGTCGTCGAGGAGGCGAGGCCGGAGGACGACCCGGAGCTCCGGCGTCTCCTGCGCGACAATCCCATGGACGGCGAGATTCGGGTCTCCCTGGAGCGGGAGCCCAACGCGTTCCTGTCGGCGGCGGTCGAGGGGGAGCCCCACCGCACGATCGTGGCGCGCGACCCGTCTGGAGGCGGGATCGTGGGGATGGGGAGCCGGTCCGTGTGGAACGCCTTCGTGAACGGCGAGCCGCGCCGCCTCGGCTATCTTTCCCAGCTTCGGGTGGACCGCGCCTGGCGTGGAAAGAAGCGTCTGCTGACCGGCGGCTACGAGCTGATCCGCTCATTCCGGGAGCCGGACGAGCTCCCCTTCGACCTCACCACCATCGTCGCGGACAACCAGGTCGCCCGCCGGCTTCTCGGTGCCGGGCTGCCGGGGCTGCCGGCGTACCGGGAGATCGAGGGGTTCACGACGCTGGTGCTGCCGGCCACGTCCCGGCCCCGGACGGTTTCCGGGATCGAACGGGGGACCGGGGAGCGCATGGCCGGGATCGCCGCCTGCCTGGAGCGGAACGGCCGGCGCCATCAGTTCGCGCCACGCTTCTCCACCGCGGATCTCCTGTCGCCCGAGCGGAGCCGGGGCCTGGCGCCGGAGGATTTCTTCCTCGCCGTTTCCGGAGGAGAGGTGGTGGGATGCCTGTCTCTCTGGGACCAGAGCGGCTTCAAGCAGGCGGTCGTCCGCGGCTACGGCCCGCGCCTCGCCCGCTGGCGCCCCTGGATCAACCTCCTCTCTCCCCTGCTGAGAACGCCCCGGCTGCCGGACCCCGGCCAGATCCTTCCCCACGCCTATATCGCCCACCTCGCGGTGGACGGGGACGACCCCGCGATCTTCCAGGCCCTGACGGAAGCCGCCTTCGCCGAGGCCCGGGCGCGGCGCTACGTCTACGTCGTGATCGGCCTCGCCTCGCGCCATCCCTGGCTGCCCTGGCTCAAACGGAGGTTCCGGGCGCGGGAATATGCGAGCACTCTTTACGCCGTCCACTGGGAGGATGGTCCGGATGCGCTCGATGGGCGGATGCCCCACGTCGAGGTGGCCCTGCTATGAGGGGACGGCTGGTGCCGAGGGAGGAGCTCACGGAAGCGGAGCGGGAAGCGATGCTCGGGCTTCTCTCGGCCCACTTCCGAGGGGTGACGCCCGAGCGTTTCGCGGCCGACCTGACGGAAAAGAACTGGGGCCTGCTGCTGGAGGACGAGAGCGGCCTGCGTGGGTTCTCCACCTTGCAGATCTATGAAACGGCGGGTCCGGACGGCGCGCCGCTCACCGTGGTTTACTCCGGGGACACGATCGTCGAGCGCGGCGCTTGGGCCACGGCAGCCCTGCCGAAATCCTGGATCGCCGCCGTGCGCGCCCTGCGCGAGCGGCATCCCCGGGGGCCGCTCTACTGGCTCCTCCTGACCTCCGGATTCCGCACCTATCGTTTCCTACCCGTCTTCTGGCGGGAGTTCTGGCCCCGCCACGACGCCCCGGCGCCTCCGGAGGTCCGGAGATTGATGGATCTCCTGGCAAGGGAGCGCTTCGGGAGCCTCTACGATCCCGGCGATGGGGTCGTACGCTTTCCCCAGCCCCAAATGCTCCGCGAGGGGCTGGACGAGGTCCCCGAAGGACGCCTCACGGACTCTCACGTCGCCTTTTTCCTGGAGCAGAATCCGGGATGGGTTCGGGGAGACGAGCTCGTCTGCCTGACGGAGATCGCGGAGGGGAACCTGACGGCGGCGGGGCGGCGGATGTGGAGAGGGTGACCGCTCAGCCGAGCTTAAGTTTCTCTCGAACTTCAGCCAAACTGTAGGTTTTCTCTGCTCCCGAGCGCTCCTCGAGGAACTCCAGAAGCTCGCGGTTTTGCCGTACGGACTCGACTTCTACGCCGAAGTCGTCAACCTCGGCCAGAATGAACTCCCTTCCTTCCGGGGTCTGGAGGACAACGCTCTCCTTCTCGGCAAGATCGAGCAACTCGGCAAGGTCGGAGGAGGACGTGACGTTGACTCTTCTCATAGCAAAAACTCCTTACCTCGGATCACCAGCCTATTATGCTCCTTCCGCCCCACGGCCTTGATCCGGACGACTCCGTCCTCGATATCGTAGAACACTCGGAACGCGTTGACCCGCAGCTCCCACATCGAGACTTCGTTGGGGCGGAGGGGCTTCCGGTTACGCGTTTCGACTTCTGGACTTACCGAGAGCTGCCGCTCGATCGCATCCACAACCAAGCGCTGCTCAAGCTTTTTGAGGAACCGGAGGTCCTCGATCGCGTCCTTCGTGAATTCAATTCGGTTCATGGCGCGGAAAGTAAGGTCATTGTACCGCATTGGGATGCCACATGAGGATGATTCCCTGGATCGCCGCGAACGCCACCGGCTGGTGGCAATTCCGCCGCGCCCTCGATGACCCGGAAGAGACCCAGCGCGCGCTCCTCCTCCGCTATCTTCGCGACAACGCCGAGACCGCTTTCGGGCGGCAGCACCGGTTTTCCGAGATCCGGACGGTTCAGGAGTTCCAGGAGCGGGTCCCCCTGGTGTCGTACTCCGACTTCGAGCCCTGGATCGAGCGAGTCGCCGCGGGCGAGCCAGGGGTCCTGACGAAGTCGCCGGTGCGGACCCTGGAGGTGACTAGCGGATCATCGGCGGCGGCGAAGCGGATCCCCTACACGGCGGCGATGCAGGCGGAGATCCGGCGGGCGGTGGCGCCCTGGATCTTCGACCTCTACAAGGACCGGCCCCGGCTGGCGATGGGGTGCGCGTACTGGTCGATCACGCCGATCGCCCTGGAAGAGGAGCGGGCGGACGCGCCCGTGAAGGTGGGGTTCGAGGAGGATTCCGCGTACCTCGGCGGTTTCTGGAAGCGGCTGGTAGATTCGACCCTGGCAGTGCCCGGCTCCGTCCGTTTTGCCCGGGACGTGGAGTCGTTCCGCTATGACACGCTGCGGTTCCTGCTCCGGCGGCGGGACCTGACCGTGATCTCGGTCTGGCATCCGAGCTTCCTGACGCTGCTGATGGGGGCGCTGCCACGGTTCTGGGACGAGTTGCTGCGACGCATGGAACCGCAGCGGGCGGCGGAGCTGCGGCGGATCGGACCGGACGACCTGACGCGGATCTGGCCACGGCTGGGGCTCATCAGTTGCTGGGGCGACGGCCACGCGGCGCTCCATCTGGAAGAGGTGCGTCAGGCCTTTCCGGGGGTCGAGATCCAGCCGAAAGGGCTGTTGGCGACGGAAGGGTTCGTGACGATTCCGTTCCAGGGCGAGCGGCCGGTCGCCATCCGATCCCATTTCTTCGAATTCCTCCAGGAGGATGGAACGCCGCGGCTCGCGCACGAGATCGAGAAAGGCGGCGTCTACTCGGCCGTCCTCACCACGGGGGGCGGGCTGTACCGCTACCGGCTGGAAGACCGCGTCGAGGTGACGGGCTTTGTGGGACGCACGCCCTCGCTGCGGTTCCTGGGCAAGGAGGGGCACGTTTCGGATCTGCGCGGGGAGAAGCTCCACGAGAGCTTCGTGGCCGGAGCCCTGGAGCGCGCCTTCCGCCGTCTGGGAATGGCCCCCCGGTTCGCCCTGCTGGCTCCGGAAGACGACGGCTACGTCCTCTATCTGGAGGCCACCCCGCATCCGGGGTTGGCGGAGGCCGTCGAGGCGATTGTCGAGGAAGAATTGGCGGCCAATCCCCATTACCGGACCTGCGTGACCCTGGGGCAACTCGCGCCGGTGAAGGTCTTCCCGATCGAGAAAGATGGCTTCGCTCTCTATCTCCGGCGGTGCCAGGAACGGGGGCAGCGGCTCGGCGACGTCAAGCCGCTGGCCCTCTCACCCCTTTCCGGCTGGTCCGCGGTCTACAATAGAGGCGATTGATCACCTCGATGGCGACAGACTGGCGCATTCCGGACCGGCTGCAGTCCTGGTACCGGGTCTGCGGTTCGCGGGAGCTCCCTGCCGGGAAGGTCCTCCGGTGGGACCTGCCTGGACGGTCCTTCGCCGTCTACCGCGGCCGGGACGACGGGCAGGTCCACGCCCTGGCGGCGCACTGCTCCCACATGGGGACGCATCTCGCCCATGGCAGCGTGGTGGGGAACGACCTCCGGTGCCCGCTCCACCACTGGGAATGGGGCGGCGACGGCGCCTGCCGGCGGATCCCCGGCGCGGAAGGCGCGCCACGGTCGCTCCGCCAGCGGGTCTATCCCGTGGCCGAACGGCACGGCTCGGTCTTCCTGTTCAACGGCCCCGTCCCCCGCTACCCGGCGCCCGACTGGAGCACGGCCGGAGAGGGTGGGAGCCGCACCCTGGCCGGCGCTCCGGTGCGGCTGCGCTGCCCCTGGGCGGCCATCGCGGCCAACGGCTTCGACATCCAGCACCTCCAGACCGTCCACGGCCGGGCCCTGCGGACCGAGCCGGCCCTGGAACGGCTCGACAGTCATCGGCTCCGGATGCGCTACGTCTCCCAGGTAACGGGGCGGACGCTGGAGGACCGGACGATCCAGTGGCTCTCGGGCGACCACATCGAGATCACCGTGACATGCTTCGGCGGCACGGTGATCACGGTCGAAAGCAGCCTCGGCGAAAGGGGCAAGGCCCGCAGCGCCCTGATGCTCTGCCTGCGTCCCGTGGAGGATGGGGTCGAGATCGTGCCCATCTTCGGTGTCCGGCACGGCTGGCTCGACGCGGCTCGCGTCCACCTCGCCCGCTGGCTCTACTCGGGGTTCATCCGCAAAGACGTGGCCTTCATGGACGACATGCGGTTCCATCCCAGCGCGGGCGGCCCTTTCGACACGGTGCTCAACGATTTCCTGGCGTACCTGCGGCAGTTGCCGGAGGACGTGGACGACGTCTCGTCAAGCCTGATCCTGAGGGCGGGAGGAGTGGAATGAAAACGTTTCTGAAGCTTGCCGCCATGCTGTTTCTCTGCGCCGCGCCGGCCGCTCTGGCTCAGGAGCCCGGCACTGCCCCGGCACCCGCGCCCGCGGCCCTCCACGACGAGATCCGCGCCATCCGGGACGAGATCCTGGCCGCCATCGCGAAGGGCGACTTCGCCGCCATCGTCCCCCACCTTCATCCCAACGTGGTGTTCACCCCCATGAACAACCACGTCTGCCGGGGTCCGGAGGAGGTGCGCGCCTACTTCGACCGGATGCTCAAGGGGCCCGATTCGGTCCTGAAGAGCGTCCGGTTCGACATGAAGGTCGACCGCCTGACCGACCTCTACGGGGACACCGGCCTCGCCTTCGGCGACTCGGACGCCGTCTACGTGATGCGCAACGGCCTCGAGCTCCCCATCCGCACCCGCTGGACCTGCGCCCTCGTGCGCCAGGACGGCCGCTTCAAGATCGCCGCCTTCCAGGCCTCTCCCGATGCCTTCGACAACCCGATCCTGACGCAGAAGGCACGGCTGGCGTCGTTCAAGGGTGGAGGCATCGGCCTGGTGGCCGGCGTCCTGATCGGGCTGCTGCTGGGCATCCCCCTGTCGAGGCGCCGCAGGGCATGAGCCGGAGCGAGGCCATTCCGGGTGCTCTCAACGTGGCGGTGACGGCGGCCGCGGTCGCGGCGGACCTGTTCCTGCTCGGGTTCGCGTCCCACACGGAGTCCTGGGGCTGGCGGATCGCGGCCGCCGTGGCCTTCTCGTTCGTCAACAACACGGTCTTCTCGCTGCTCCACGAGGCCGTGCACGGCGTCTTCCACCCGCGCCGGGCCGTCAACGACGCCTTCGGGATGCTCACGGCGGCGTTCTTCCCCACGGGCTACACGTTCCAGCGCGTCTGCCACCTCGGGCACCACCGCCGCAACCGGTCGGACGTCGAGCTGTTCGACTACTTCCTGCCCGACGACAACCGGCCCCTCAAGGCCGCCCAGTGGTACGGCATCCTCACCGGCGTCTACTGGCTGCTGCCGCCCCTCGCCTGCCTGGCCTACCTGCTCTGCCCCTGGCTGTTCCGGCTCCCCCTGCTGAGCCCGGAGGCCGCCCGGCAGACCAGCGCGGACGCCATGCTCTCCGGCTTCGAGGGCGCACCCGCGGGAAGGATGCGGTTGGAGATCCTGTTCTCGATCTCGATGCAGGCAGCGATGGTGTGGGCCCTCGACCTCAGCTTCGCGGGGTGGCTCGCCTGCTATGCCGCCTTCGCCCTCAACTGGAGCTCGCTCCAGTATGCCGACCATGCCTGGAGCGTGCGCGACGTGCACGACGGCGCCTGGAACCTGCGGGTGAACCGGATCGTGCAATACCTGTTTCTGAACTATCATCATCACCGGGCGCACCACCAGCATCCGAGCGTGCCATGGCTCCACCTGCCGAGGTATGTGGATTTCTCGGAAGAGCGCCCGTCTTTTCTGCGGATCTATCTCAGGATGTGGCGCGGACCCCGGCCCTGGCCGGGCGAGGAGGCGCCGTGAAGTCTCATGGAAGCACGTAGCCTTCGGCCCGCCGAGCCCCTCGTGGCCTGGCCTGGAGTAGCGAGCCTGCGGTTCTCGCTGCCACTGTCGTACCTGTTCTCGAAGATCTTCTTCTCGGTCTACGGCGGCGCGAGCCTGCTCGCCAAGCTGCGCGGGGCCCGTCCGGACTTCCACTTCTCCTGGGAGCTCAAGCTGCCGTTCGTGCCCTCCCTGGCGATCGTCTATCTCACGGTGCCGCTACTGCTCCTCCTGACTCCCTTCATCCTGCGAACCTGGAAGAGCTTCACGCCTTTCTTCCTGACGCTCACGGTGGAGACGCTGATTGGCGGCCTGTTCTTCCTGCTGCTGCCCATGACCCAGGCCTACCCGGAGCGGGTCGTGTCCGGGTTCGGCAGTACGCTGTTCCATCTCGCGGACCGGCTGAACCTCGATTACAACGAGTTCCCGTCCCTCCACATCGCCTTCGCCGTAACGGCGGCGGTCGTCTTCGGGCGGCGGTGCGGCTGGGCCGGGCGGAGCCTGTTCTGCCTCTGGGTCGTGGGGGTCGCCGTCTCGACGCTCTTCCTGCACGAGCACCACATCCTCGACCTCGCCGGCGGCGCCGTGCTCGGGCTGGCCTCGGTGGCGACCGTCTTCCCCCGGACGTCGCGGGACGAGACGCTGGCGGAGCTGCGCATCGAGGCGCTCTGTCTCAAGGAGTTCGTCGGGTTCGTCCGCCGGAGTCCGCGCTATCTGCTGGTCTTCATCGCCCTCTACCGGGCCTCGCTGCCCAACTGGCGCAAGACCCGCCTCCTGCGCGCCGCCTACTGCCTGGCCCAGCACGTGGACGACGTCCTCGACGCCGACCGGCGGGTGAAGGGCGATCCGGAGGTCTACGTCCAGGCCGTCCTGCGCGGCCTGCGGGGCGAGGCGCCGTTCGGCGAGTCGGCGGCGGACGATCTCGCCCAGTTCGTCGGCGACGAGATGCGGGTGGAGGAGAAGCGCGAGCTGATCGAGCTGTTCGAGGTTCTCCTCGCCGACCGGCGGCGGATGGACGCTCGCCGGGTCCTGTCCGCCGAAACCCTCGCCGAGCACCACCGCCAGACCTTCTTCCTCTCGCTCGACCTGACCTTCCGCCTCGCCGGGGCCGGGCTGCGGGCGGGCGACGCGCCGGATCTGATCGGCGCCCTCTCCTGGGTCTCGCCCGTCCGCGATCTCCAGAAGGACTGGGAGAAGGGGCTCGTCAACATCCCCCGCGAGGCGCTCGAGGCGGCAGGCTGGACGGAGGGGCAAGCCTTGCCCGAATCTCTCCTCGACGCGCCGGCCGTCCGCGAGTGGCTGCGGAGCGACCACCAGCGGGGCGCCGCCTGCATCGCGGCGCTGGGAGCGCGGCTGGGAGCGATCGAAGACCCGAAGGGCCGGGCGATCCTCGCGGCGTTCCACAAAGCGCTGGCGGCATACGAGCGGAAGTACCGGCGGAAGAATCCCGATCTGGCCGGCCCCGTCCGGGCATCAATGCCCGGGCTATGGAACAAAGCCGGGTGAACCCGGCTTCGAGTCCCCTTCAGGGGGCTTTTTCATCTAGCCCGGGCCTTGATGCCCGGGCGGCGGCCCGGCGCCTCCGAGGCAGCCTGCACTGGCTCAAAAATCCCTACGCCGTCCTCGACGAGGCCCGGAAGCGTCACGGCCTCACCTTCTGGCTCGATCTGTCGCTGATCGGGCGCACTTTCGTAACCGGCGATCCCATGTTGATTCAGGAGCTGACGGGCCATCCCGAGCTCGACGCCGGCCGGGGGATCGCGGCGCTGCGGGAGGTGATGGGCGACCGGTCCATGATCACCCTCGACGGCGAGGACCACGCGGCGCGCCGCCGGATCGTGGCGCCCCTCTTCGGCCGGGAGATCGAGCGCCTGGACGAGATGACCGCGCGGGTCACCGCCGAGGCCCTGGGCGAGATTCCCGTGGGATCGCAGTTCTCCCTCTACGGCTTAGCGCGGCGGATCTCGCTGCGCCTCATCGTGCGCCTGGTCTTCGGCGAGTCCGAACGGGCCGAGCGGCTCGTGGACGATTTCCTCCTGTCCTTCGAAAGCCCATGGGTGCTCTTCCTGAAACCGCTCCAGATCGACCTCGGACCCTTCTCGCCTTGGGGACGGACGCTACGGAACCGGCGGCGGCTCCGGGAGTACCTCCTGGAGCGGATCGCGCAGTGCCGCCGGGGAACCGCTCCCGATGCCGGCCTCGCCCGTATCGTGCGCGAGGGTCCGGAGCTGGCCGACGACGAGATCGCCACCGAAGTCCTCGCCCTCCTCCTCTTCGGCCACGACACGGGAGCGGCCACGCTGGCCTGGGCCTTCGCCCATCTCCATCAGCACCCGGGGGCCGTGGCGCTGGCCCGGGAGGAGCCGGCGTACCTGAAAGCCTGCCTCGAAGAGAGCATGCGCCTCTGCCCCGTGGTGGTCCACGTCACCCGGGTCGCCCGCTGCGGCCTGCGGATCGGCGGCCACGACATCCCCGCCGGCACGCGGATCTTCCCGTCGGCCTACCTCGCCCAGCGCAATCCCGAGGTGTTCCAGGAGCCGGAGAGGTTCCGGCCCGAGCGGTTTCTGGCGGGCCGCGCCTACGAGGGCTCCTATTTCCCGTTCGGGTTCAGCCCCCGCACCTGCATCGGCCGGCACTTCGTGATGCGCCAGATGATCCTGACGACCTCGGCGATCCTGCGCCGCGCGGAGCTGTCCCTGGCGCCGGGATACGAGACCCGTCCCGAGCGGCGGCTCGTCCTGATCCTCCCCCGACGCGGCACGCGCATGGTCCTCGAGCGGCGGCGGGAGGCGGCATGAAGGTCCTCATCGCCACCGGCGGCATGATCACCGGCCGGGAGCGCTCCTTCCTGCTGGCCGCCCGCAAGTGGTGGGAGCAGTGGCGAGGGGCCGAAGAAGCCTGGCTCGACCTCAAGGTGAAGCTGGTGATGGCCGAGCCCCTGCTCACCGCAAGGCTCCAAGGCCTGCGCGGCTCAAAGGTTATCGAGCCCTCTTCGCTGACGGAAGTCGTCCTGGCGACTCTCCTCCACCAGGCCCGCTTGCCCTACGAACGGATGGAGTTGGACGAGATCTTCTCCGCGCCGGACGAGGTCGACCGCAAGCTCGCGGAAACGGATTGCGTCTTCCTCTCCAGCACCTACCTCCACGACCTCTCTGAGGTCGAGCCCCTCCTGCGGCGGCTGAAGCGCCCCCACAACCAGATCGTCCTCGGCGGCGCCCTCGCCGGCATCCTGCACGACCGCTGGGAGGGAGCTCCGGAGCTCGACGTGCTGGCGGTGGGCTATGGCGAGATGCTCGTCGAGCCCCTCGCCGCCTGGATCCGCTCGGGGTTCACGGCCCTGGAGCCGCCGGCAGGCGGCCGGCTCGTCCGCAAAGGCTCCACCGCGTTCCTCTACAGCGGCGTACCCCGGGATCTCTCTCTCGATTTCCTCCCCACTCCGGACTGGGGCCTCGTCCCGCCGTCCCGGATGATCTATTACGAAAGCGTCCGCGGCTGCCCCTATCGCTGCAACTTCTGCAACTATCCCTACCTCTTCGACGACACCAAGTTCCGGACGAAAAGCGCGGCCAGGATCGCCGACGACTGGCAGCGGTACGTCGACGAGCTCGGGGTCGAGACCATCACCTGCCTCGATTCCCTCTTCACCATGCCCCGGCCGCGCCTGCGCGAGCTCTGCCGGCTTTTGATCGAGCGGAGCGTCAAGGTGAAGTGGATTTGCTACGCCCGGGCGGACGACCTGGCGGATGAAGAGACCGTCGTGCTGATGAAGCAGGCCGGCGCCCACCAGGTGCAGATCGGCATCGAGTCCGGCGACGACCGCCTCCTCGCCAACATGGACAAGGCCTGCACCGTGGAGGCGAACGCCCACGCCCTGAAGAACTGCCGCAAGCACGGCCTGACGACCATCGTGAGCCTCATCGTGGGCTTCCCCGGGGAGACGGTACAGACCCTCGACCGCACCTACCGCTTCCTGGCCGAGAGCCCGCCGGACTTCTACTTCCTCGCCACCTTCAGCACGCGGGTCGCGGGCGTCCCCCTCCTCCAGCCGGAGAACCGCCAGCGTTTCGGCCTCCGCGTCATGGACAACCTCCGCAGCATGGCCCCCTACTGGGAGCACGACACCATGTCCTGCGCCGAGGTGGGCAATCACGTCCGCGCCCTCGACCGCCGTCTGATGCGGAACGGGATCGCCTTGAACGCCGCCCTGTTCTACTCCTCGATGCTCGCCTTCCAGCCCGAGCAGAGGGAGAGTCTGCTGGACTTTCAGCGGCAGGCCGTCACGGGGCATCCCGTCCTGGCGAAGGGCTTCGACCTGGCAAACCGTTGGGTGGACCGCCGGCTGGACCGGGCGGTCAGGGCTCACTTTGCGGCTGCGGCTCCTCCTTCTCCTTCTTCTTCCGCTGAAACCGCTCACGGGCCTCTTCGATCGGCCGGTTCTCGATGAAATAGGCGATCGCGGCCTCTCCCAGGCCCCAGGTTCCCGCGAAGGCGATGCCGGCCGAGACGGCGGAGCCCGCGCCGGGGAAGACGAACTTGGCGAGGGCCCGGGCGCCCTCCCGCAAGACGAACGCCGCTCCCACGTTCACGCCGAGCGCCACGAGGAACTCCCGGGCCGCCGCCTTCGACAGCTCCCGGCCGGAGACGTAGGCGATGCCGGTGATCAGACCGATCTGCAGCGCCGTGATGGGCAGGATGTCCGCGACCGGGATCGGCACCGCGGCGATGCCTCCCGCGACGGCCGCCGCGGCGGCGGTCAGCTTTCGGGCCATCTTCTCCTGTACGGCGCGCAGGCGGGTGAGGCGGGCCATCTGGACCTGCGCGCTCCTGGGCAGGACCTCGACCAGGTAGTCGACCAGCACGTCGACGTTCCAGTAGTTGTCGTAGGCGCGTCGATCATCCTCGTACTCGGCGTAGGTGGACACGGGGATGACCCGGGCCAGGGCGATGCCGCGCTCGGTGAGGGCCTCCTGGATGGCCCGCACGGCCGTGTCGATGTTGCGCCGCTTGGTCTCGTTCTCGTAGGGCGGCTCGATGCGCTTGGGGTCCAGCTCATCCACCTGGGTGACCACGGCCACGACGGGAGCCTCGTAGCGGTGCTTCTCGGCGATGAACTTGCGCACCGCCTCGATGTTGGCGATGTCCTGCGCGATGTGGGAGTCGACGTCCTTGGCCTTGCAGAGGAAGAGGATAGCGTCAGGCCACTCCGCGACGAGGACCGACAGGATCTCTTCGAGGGCGTCCTGGAAGTTCGCCGATTCGGGCCGCGTCCGGTCGCCGAGGCCCCGGGTGTCCAGGATCTTCATCTCCCCCCGGGGGCTGGGGTATGAGTACCAGGCCGGCCGCCCGGTCTCCGAGAGGACCGAGCCGGTGGCCGCCACCCTCTCGCCGAAGATGGCGTTGATCAGCGAGGACTTGCCGGCTCCCCGCCGGCCCAGGATCATCAGCTTCGGCGGCCTCGCGTCCATGAGGAGCTCCTTGAGGATCACCAGCTCGTTCTTCGTCGTGAGGCCCAGCGACTCCGGCAGCCGGGCGATCGCCTGCTCAGACAGCTCGGAGATGGTCTCGAAGAGAGGTTTTTCGGGCATCGGCGTCCATCTTAGTCCAATCGGGAAGAGCGGCCGGCAGCCGGGGGTTATACTCGTGACATCTACGGAGGCTCTCATGAACGTCAAATTTGCCCGATTCACGCTCGCCTTGAGCCTCGCCCTGCTCCTCGCCCCCTTCGTCGCGGAGGCCAAGCCGCCGAAAAAGCCGAGGCCCCCCAAGCCGGGCAAACCGGCTCAGGAGCAACCCTCGAAACCCCAGGGCGAGCCGGCGCGGGCGGAGCAGACGCCCCCTGCCGGCCTCGACGGCGTCGACGAGCGGCTCTGGCATTACCAGACCGGCGCGGCCCGGGACGCCCTCGGCAGGTTCATGGACCAGGCGGACGGCAACGCCTACGTGGCCATGGCCTACGGCCGGGTGCTCGATCAGGAGAAGAAGTACGGCGACGCGGAGGGCCGGCTGCGCAAGGCGACCGAGATGGCTCCCAGCGATCCGGCGCCGTTCGTCTATCTCGGAGAGCTTCAACTGCGGCAGGGCCGCAACGCCGACGACGCCTTCCGCAAGGCGGCTGAAGTCGCCCGTGCGAAGGGCGGCTCCGAGGCGTCCTACTACCTCGGCGTCGCCCAGCAGCGGCTGAAGCAGTACGACGAGGCCGTCGCCACCCTGCAGGGAGCCCGGGCGCCCCAGCCGGCCCTGATCCCTTACCAGATCGGCGTCACCCGCGCCTTCCAGGAGAACTGGCCGGCGGCCGTCGAGCAGCTCAACCGCGCCGTCGAGATGGATTCGGGCCTGGCCTACGCCTACTACTACCGTGGCCTCGCACAGGACAAGCTGGGGCGCAAGGACCAGTTGGTCGGCGACATGGAGCGCTTTCTGACCCTGGCGCCCAACGCTCCCGAGGCCGAGCGCGCCAAAGCGATCATCCGGTCTATCAAACACTAGAAGGCGTTGCCGAAGCCCACGTAGAGCTTGTAGCTCGGATCCCCGGCCCGCCGGTCGAGCGGGTAGGCCGCGTCGAACCGGATGAGGCCAAGGGGGGTGCGGGCCCGAAGGCCCAGCCCGACGGACTTAGCGAGGTCGAAGTCCGCGTCCCCGGGCTTGGCCCACACCTGACCGGCATCGAAGAAAGCGAGGCCGGTCAGGTCCCACGGCAGCGGGATGCGAAGCTCTTCGTTGACGATGAAGAGCGCCTCTCCTCCCAGAATCCTCTCGAAGCTCCCCAGTGCTTCGCGGGGGCCCAGGCTCTCCAATTCATAGCCCCGGACCGAGTTGGGACCGCCGGCGAAGAACCGCTCGCTGGAAACGATCTCCTGGTCCGCGAAGGGATGGGCAACCCCCGCCCGTACGCCCTGGGCCCAGCCCAAAGGCCGGCCGGCGACCGAAAAGCCGCGGAACGACGAGCCTTGAGCGAACAGGCGGAGGAACTGGAAGTCGCTGCCCAGAAACGTGCCGCTCCCCGAGAGGTCGAAGCTCGCGAAGATGCCCGTGCTGGGATCGATGCGGTCGTCGCGGGTGTCCCGCAGGAGTTGGACGCCGACGTAGGGCAGGCGGATCTCCGAGTCCAGGGGGAAGAAGGGGTCCGGTTCCATCTCGAAGAGATGGGTCGTGCGGTAGCGGGCGTAGAGCTGCGCCGTGTCCGACCTGCCCAGCGCCCGGCTCGCCTGGAGAGCGATCTCGCGGCGGTCCTCGATCAGGTTGTCGTCCGGGAAGAGGCGCCGCCGCTCCTCGGCATAGCTCTCGAGCGAGATCCCGGTGCCGAGAATCGCGCCGGTACGCAGATAGAGGCGCCCGCTTCGGTCCTCGGACTGGTAGAGCCCCCGCAGGCCCAGGGTCAGGGCCCGCCCCAGGAAGTTCTGGTCCACGAAGTCCACCACGGCTCCCGTGCCCTCGCTGCTCTCCCAGCGCACGCCATAGCCGAGCCGGAAACGGGGGCTCTCGGCGAGGGAGAAGGTGACGCGGGCCTCGCCGTCGCTCCCCTTCTCGACGTCCGCGTCCACGCGGGCGAAGACGCCGGTGCGGAACAGCCGGTTGCGCGCCGCCTCGACGCTGCCCTCCGTGAAGGGCTCCCCCACGTCGAGACCCGCCTCGCGCAGCAGCGGCGCCTGCCGGGACGAGCGCTCGCCCGCGACGTCCACGCCCATCAGCCGGTATTGCACGCCGGGCGTCACCTCGTAGACCACCGAGGCCTCGGCCGGCCGGAGCGGCACCGGCACGACGGCGGCGCGGACGGCGGCGTCGGCAAAGCCTCGCCTCCTGAGGCTCTGCTCGATCTCGAGAGAGCCCTGGGTGATCCGGTCCATGCGGGCGGGATCGCCCGTGCGCACCGTCAGGAGCCCCTCCAGCCTCTCGCGCTCCTCGCCCTCGACTCCCGCGATCTCCACCGCCGCCAGAGTCTGGCGGGGTCCCGGCTCGACGCTCAGCACCAGCCGGGAGCCGTCCGCGTTGACGAAGCGGGTGGCGATCCTCGCCTCGGGATAGCCGAGGGCGCGCAACTGGCGGAGCAGCCGCCGGTCGGCATCGGCTCCACGGGCGGCCAGCTCGGTGCGGGCCAGCGTCCCCGGGAAGGCGGCGGCCGCCAGGAGCCCTTCCGCGGCGTCGAGCCCCACGATCTCCAGCTCTTTGAGGGACCGTTGGCGGCCGGCCTTGCTACGGACCGTCACCGTGCGTGGGCCGTCCGGGTCCTCGGGCCGCTCGCGCCGGACCTCGACCGTCACCTCGGGATCGAGATGGCCGGTGCTGCGGAAGGCGCGGACGGCGGCCTTGCGCATGTCCTCGATCGAGATCGGCTCGTAGAAGTCCGTCCGGTACAGGCTCGTGATCTCCGGCCGCAGGGCGCGGGCCGGCCGGTCCCCCTCGAATGCGAAGGACACCTTCGGGCCGGGCTCGACGGTCACGCCCAGGTCCACCCGGTCGGGCCGGGGCCGGGTCTCGGCGACCGTGATGCGCGCATCGGGGTAGCCCTTGCGCCGCAGGAGATCGGCGACGTCGAGCTCGGCGCCGAAGGCGGCGCCCTCCGTCACCGGCTGCTTCTTCTCGAGACGGATGGCGCGGCGGATCTGGCGCTTGGAGACTCCCCCCTTGGGGGTCGAGATCGCGATCCGGCCGAGGAGCGGCCCGGTCTCCCGCCGGACCTTGCCGCCGCCGAAAGTGAACACCTGCTGCAGGCTGCCCCCCTCATGGCCCAGGTCCGTGGTGAACCCTTCGGCCCGCAGCCCGGGCAGGGACTTGAGCTCATGGACGTAGAGGAGGTAGGTCTGCCGCTCGGCATTGCGCAGATCGACCGAGAGGGCGAGGGAGACGTTCTTCGAGAGGTCCCTCCCCACCGTCAGCCGGGCGCTCGGGTCGGTCTCCTTGAACACCAGCTCGGGCCGCACGGAGAAGCCGCCCAGGCCGGCGGACCGGCCGAGCCCCTCCAGGACGCGGGCGCCGTAGTAGCCGGCCAGGCCCTGGGTCAGCAGCTCTCTCGTATCGGGTCCGGTCTCGCCTTCCTGCTTCAGAAGGGCCCTCTCGAAATCCGCTCCCTTGAGGAAGTCGAGGGGGCTGCCGCCGAGTTGGGCGATCGTCGGATCCTGGAGGGAGCTGGTGGTGGCCAGGTCCACCTTCGGATCGTTGAGGGGATCGCCCGTGAACAGGAGCGAGCCGCGGTCGACCCGCAAGGTCTGCCCGTAGGCGCGGATCAGGCCGTCCGGATCGATGTTGATCCGGCCCCGGATCACCGGCTCCTCCAGCGTCCCGCCGAGCGTGAGCCGGGTCCAGGACGCCCGCAGAACGCCCAGGTTGTTCCTGACCCGCACGCCGTCAATCGTCTCGATCTCGAGGGCGAGGTCCACGGCGGCCAGGGCGCTCTCCTCGGTACCGGGCGTGTCCGGCGGCTTGAAGAGAAGGGTAAAGACCTCGCGGTCGAGGCTGACGTCCCGGTCGAGCACCCCGCGCTCGACCACCACCTTGCCGGAGAGCCGGCTCCGCCCCTCTGGAGGAGCCGCGAGAGCGAGGCTGCCGGAGAGCACGGTGTCGATCCCGTAGTCCAGCCGGTAACGGACTTTCGAGAGCCGCGCCTCGACTCCGAGGCCCCCCTCCGGCGAGAACCCGCCCGTGAGGTCCACCGTACCGCCGTTGACCCCCATCTTCCCTTCGCGGATCGTCCAGCGTCCGTCCCTCATGTCGAGCGCCAGACGCGGGTCCTGGATCCGGGCACCGGCCGTGGGCCAGACGAAGGACGCGCCCGGGCCGCTCGCCTCGACATGGGCCGCGAGGCGGTCCGGCGGCCCCGAGGCGGTGGCCGAGAAGGTGAGCGAGCCCTCGGCCGCACCGCCCTCGAGGTAGGGATTGAGGAGTGCGGCGTCGATCGTGCCGCTCCCCTCGGCGGAGACCCCCGTCACGGCGGCGGCGATGGGATCGGAGGGGCGCCAGGAGCGGGCCAGGTCCGCGCTCGCCCGGAGATCGACTCCCGCGCCCTGGACGGCTCCGCCGTCGATCCGCAGATGGACGGGAGCGAGCACCAGACGCCCCTCGCCCAGGCGGAGCACGGCCGGCCCCTCGGCGGTCACGCGGCCGTCCGGCGTCTCGACCGTCAGCCCCGTGAGCCGCACCTCGCCCGTGCCGGCCGCCGGCGCCGTGGGATCGAGCGCGAGCTCGGCGGTGATGCCCGCCCGCAGCCGCTCGGGCCGGGGCTCCATCCCCAGGGCCGCGAGAAGGGGCTCCGAGTCCACCCCGGGGAAGGCGAGGGAAAGGGAGATGGGACCCCGCGCCCTGATCCCGGGTAGAGGCTCCAAGGCCGCCGCGAGTTGCGGCACCTGCGCGAGGGTGCCCAGGGGGACGCGGGCTTTCAGGCTCCCGGGGCCGCTGGCCGTTTCGAGGCGCCGCGCGTCCACCTCCAGGACGCCGTCGCGCAGCCGGGCCGTGAGGTCCGCCGCCGAGACGGCGTCCACCGGGTTCACGAGCCTGAGATCGAGGTCGGCCTCGGCGAGCAGGGGGTCGGTGACGAAACGCCCGGCGGCCTTGAAAGTCCGCCCTTCGGGCAGCTCGCCGGAGAGATCGGAGACGCGCACCTCGCGGCCCTCCGCGTCCGCTTCCAGGTGAAGGTTGCGGATCTCCGTCCCCTGCTCCACGAGGTCGACGCGGTCCGCGTCGACCCGGGCATGTGCGGCGAGGGATTGGAGATCGGCCGCGATCTTCCCCTCGCTGGCGACGCGGAGCCGGTCCACCCGCACCGTGCCGGGCTTCTCGACGCCGGTGCCGTCGAGCGACAGCGTGCCGTCCCAGCTCAGGGGCGATCCCCCGAGGGTACCGTCCGCCAGGGCCTCGAAGCGCTCCACCCGGCCCACGCCTGCCATGTCGCCGCCCTCGCCCTCCAGCGTCAGCGTGCCGTTCCACCGGAGCGGGGAGGCTTGCAGGAGACCATCGCCGGCGAGCTGGAACTGGTCCAAACGGGCCGTGCCCGAGGCGCTGGGGAGGGACACCAGGCCGGCGCCGTCCAGGGCCAGCTTGCCGCGATAGGAGAGGGGCCGGAGGATCACCGTCCCGTCGGCGGTGACTCGCCCCGTCTCCAGACCTTGAAGGGCTGGCGGGTAGGAGAGGCCCGCCGTGGCGGCCTCGACCCGTGCGCGGTAGGCACGGGGAGAGCCGGAAAGATCCACCATGCCGGTGACGGACCCGGCGAGCCCCGGAGCGAAGGCGCCGAGCATCGCGAGCGGCAGGGCCTCCGTCCGCACCTTCGCCGAGCCGGTCCGGGTGAGGGGATTGCCCTTCGCCTCGACCCGCACGAGGGAGCCTGCCTGGGGGAGCCACGTCGCGTTCACCGTGGCATTCGGCGCGGCGAGGGTGCCCGAGAGCCGGGCGTCCGCCGTGAGCGAGCCCTGGAGCGGGATCCCCGGCGGCGGGGCCGGCACCAGCCGGGGCCAGAGGGACCGCGCCTCCGCGAAGGCGGCCCGCACGTCTGGCAGGCGGATCTCGGCGCGCACGCCGTCCGCCGTGGCCTTCGCCAGCTCTCCCCAATTCATCGCATGCAGGGTCCCCTGGACGAAGCGGCGTCCCGGCGAGCCGGGGAGGAGCTCCGACGTGACGGTGGCGGCGACAGGCTCGCCGGGAAGGACGCGACCCTTGGCTCGAGCCAGCGGCTTGGCGCCCCTCCGCCACACGGCGTCCGCGTGCCCGGTCACGCGGGTCCACTCCCCGGGACCGATCAGCGCGTCCGCCTCCAGATCCGCCACGGTGCCCGGCAGGGAGAGGTCGGCGTACAGCTTGGGATCGAGATAAGGCTTCAGCGCCTCGGCGGGGATCTCTTCGGCCGTAATCTTCACATAGACCGTGTTTTGCGGCAGGGCCACGCGCCCGCCGACGCGGAGACGGCCCCGGGGCGGCACGCCGGCCACCAAGGCCCGGGGCTCGGCATCGAGATCGAATCGGACGGCGGTCGCGGCGCCGTCCTCCAATCCCACGGTCCCGTCAGCGGTCAGGAGGAGCCCTTCGCCGGTCACTCGCAGGCCGTCGAGGCGGAGCGGCTTCTTCTCCTCGTAGCCGATCCGTCCCGCCAGCCGGAGCTCCTGCAGGCCGAACCCTGGCCGGTCCAGCACCGCCAAGCCCCGCTGGACCTCCAGGTCCAGCCGGCCGCCTCGGTAGGAGCCCCGCGCATCGATGGCGCGGGCGTTCCAGCTCCGCACCCAGTCCGTCGCGGGCTTCGCCGGGGGAGCGCCCCGCACCTCGCCATTCCGAAGGACGATCCGCTGGATCTCCACCGGCGGCCCGGAGCCGGCCTCGGGAGGCGATTCCGGGATCTCGGGGAACGGCGCCGCGAGATCGATCCGCACACCGTCGGCCTCCAGCAGCCGCACCACCAGGGGCCGGTCCCGCAGGGAGCCGAGGTCGATCTCCAGCCGTACCCGCCTGGAGGTGGCGACGGGCGCCGCCCCCGGCGCGCCGACGCGGACGTTGCGCAGCTCGACGCCGCTGCGCCGCCACAAAGGGGAGAAATCCTCCGCCCTAAGCTCCAAACCGCTCTCCGCCGCGAGAGCCGAAATCCGCCCCAGGATCGCCTGCCGCACCCCCGCCGCCCGCAGCGCCAGGACGATCAGGACAGGCAGGGCCACCAGAACCAAGAGGACGGTCCAGGCGATCCGGCGCAGGCGCCGCCTGCGGGGTTTGCGGGGTTTCGGCTCCGTCATGGCATTGACACCCCGGCATCTTACCTTCCCCGCACGAATGTCCCCTCAACCCCTCCCCTCCACCCCGGCAACACCGCCCCGTAGAGACGTCCCAGACGAGTCACCCATACCGTGCCGGCGTCGATAACGTCGGGGCGTCTCTTCGAAGGGCATGCCGCCTCGACGGGCAAGGTCGCCGAAATGGTGAAATGGCAACCCGCCGTTCGTCGCCTGACAGACGAACGTTCCGGTACCGATAGGGCGATCCAGGTAATCGGAGGACCGGGCGATCCGAAGATCGGGAACCGTTAGCGGGGAAGTGATCCAGCACGGCAGACCGAACCGCGAAGGCATGCCCTTCGAAGAGACGCCCCGACGTGGGTGGTGGCCGAGACGTTGGTGGTGACTCGTCTGGAGCGTCTCTACGGGCCGGTATTGCCTAGGTGAAAGGGAGTGGTGCGGGGGGCATCGGTAACGGGCCGGCATTGGTTCCGTATAATGGGATCGAATGTCATCCCCACGTAATTCCGCGCCGTTGTTCCGGAACCGGTACCGGATTCCTTCCGCGCGGCTGCGGAGTTGGGATTACCGCCGTCCAGGCATGTACTTCCTGACGATTTGTACTCTGTGGCGCGATCCGTGCCTTGGCGAAGTGGCAGGTGGGAAGGTTTTAGCCTCGGCTTATGGCGAGATCGTCGCCAACGCCTGGCAACGGATTCCCGACGGCTGTCCCCGGGCAAAACTCGATGCCTGGATCGTCATGCCCGACCACCTGCATGGGATCGTGTTCCTGGAATCCGTACCTCCGGATTCCGAGGAAACCTCCCTGGCAACCGTCATAGGCCAGTTCAAGTCCCAATCCACCAAATCCATACGGGCCATGGGCCACCTTGCCTTTAACTGGCAAGAGCGGTTCCACGACAGAATCCTCGGTAGTCTCGAAGCCCTGGAACGTGCCCGTGCCTACATCCGCCAGAACCCCCATCGCTGGGAAGCCAAACGAATCAAGACCGGATGATTTTCTCCGGATCGGCGTCCCCTCAACCTCTCCCCATCACCATGGCAATACCGGCTTGTCGTCGGCGCCCCCCGCACCCCTCCCTTTCACCACGGCAATATCGGCCCGGGGGAGAGGTTAGGGGGGCGTCTCCTTTCGCCATTTTCATGGAATGATTCCCCTGAGGGCTCCGCCGCCCTTCCAAGGAGACCGCCATGGCCGAAACCGTGCAGCCGCCCACCGCGACACCGCCGCCCCGCCGGCGGCGCAAGCTGGGCTTCGTGCTTCTGATGCTCCCGATCGTCGCGATCCTGCTGTTCGCTCTCTACGTCTGGCTGGCCCTGAATTTCGACTACTCCGAGGGCGAGCGGGCGGGGTACGTGCAGAAGTTCTCCCGCAAGGGATGGCTCTGCAAGACGTGGGAAGGCGAGCTCGCCATGGTCAACCTGCCGGGCGCCATGCCGGAGCTGTTCCACTTCTCGGTACGCGACGACACCGTCGCCAAGAGCCTGAACGAGAGCCTGGGCCAGCGCGTGCGGCTCCATTACGAGCAGCACAAGGGGATCCCCACCGCCTGCTTCGGCGAGACCGAGTACTTCGTCACCCAGGTCGAGTCCGTCGGTCCCTGAACGGTACCGCTCATCCGCCGGCTTGAAAATTTCGCCGGCGAAAGACAGACTCACGTCCCTGGCGAACGCTCAGCCGTTCGCCCGTGTTCTTTCGAGCCGACTGGAACCGCCTACCCATGAGGAGACCTCCCATGTTCCTTCGCTCCCCAGCCTTCCGCCTGCTGCCGCTCCTGCTGATCCTTGGCCTGCCGGGTTCCCTGCCCATAATGGCGGCCACTCTCCCCTCCGGGTTTACGGAGAACGTGGTCGCCAGCGGCTTCACGAACCCCACGGCCATGGCCTTCGCTCCCGACGGCCGCCTGTTCGTCGCCCAGCAGGGCGGCCAGCTCCGCGTCGTCAAGAACGGCGCCCTGCTGCCCACGCCCTTCGTCACGCTCTCCGTCAGCTCCGACGGCGAGCGCGGTCTGCTGGGGGTCGCGTTCGACCCGGCCTTCGCCTCGAACGGCTGGGTCTACCTCTACTACACGGCCACGACCCCGGCGATCCACAACCGGGTGAGCCGCTTCACGGCCTCGGGCGACACGGCGGTGGCCGGCAGCGAAACGATCATCCTCGAGCTCAACAACCTGTCTGGCGCTACCAACCACAACGGCGGCGCCATGCACTTCGGGCCGGACGGCAAGCTCTACATCGCCGTCGGCGAGAACGCCAACTCCGCCAACTCGCAGACTCTCGGGAACCTCCTCGGCAAGATCCTGCGCATCAACAAGGACGGCTCGATCCCCACCGACAACCCCTTCTTCACCAGCGCCGTGGGGACGAACCGGGCGATCTGGTCGCTCGGCCTGCGCAACCCGTTCACCTTCTCCTTCCAGCCCGGCACCGGCCGCATGTTCATCAACGACGTCGGGCAGAACACCTGGGAGGAGATCAACGACGGCATCGCCGGCTCCAACTACGGCTGGCCGACCACCGAAGGCCCCACCACCGACACGCGGTTCCGCAGTCCGCTCCACTGGTACGGCCACGGCACCGGCAACACCGTCGGCTGCGCCATCACCGGCGGCTCCTTCTACAACCCGGCCACCCAGCAGTTCCCGGCCGACTACACCGGGGACTATTTCTTCGCCGACTACTGCAACAACTGGATCCGGCGGTACGACCCCGCGAGCAACACGGCGACGGGCTTCGCCACCAACGCCCCGGCCCCCGTCGACCTCATCGTCACCGACGACGGCAGCCTCTACTACCTGGCGCGCGGGGCCGGCGCCGTCTACCGGGTCCGCTACACGGCGAGCCAGGCGCCCTCGATCACCACCCAGCCGGCGGACCGCACCGTCGCCGCCGGGCAGCCCGCCACCTTCACCGTCGGCGCCTCCGGCACCGCCCCCCTGCAGTACCAGTGGCGGCGTAACGGCGCCAACATCGCCGGCGCCACGGCGGCGAGCTACATCCTGCCCTCCGCCGCCCTGTCGGACAACGGCGCGGTCTTCGACGTCGTGGTCACCAACAACTTCGGCACCGCCACCAGCAACGCCGCGACCCTGACTGTGACCGCCAACAGCCTGCCGAGCGCCACCATCACGGCGCCGCCCAACAACGCCCTCTACAGCGCGGGCGACACCATCGTCTACAGCGGTACGGGGACCGATCCGGAAGATGGCACCCTGCCCCCGAGCGCCTTCACCTGGCAGGTGGACTTCCACCACGACACCCACACCCACCCGTTCGTCCCCGCGACCAGCGGCGCCACGGGCGGCTCGTTCGTCATCCCGCGGACGGGCGAGACGGCGGCCAACGTCTGGTACCGCATCCATCTGACGGTGCGGGACTCCGGCGGCCTGACGAGCTCGACCTTCGTCGACGTCGTGCCCCGCAAGGTCACCCTGACGCTCGCCACCAGCCCCACGGGCCTCCAGGTGACGCTCGACGGCCAGCCGGTGACGGCCCCCTCCTCCGTGCAGAGCGTGGTGGGAGTCACCCGCACCCTGGGCGTCGTCTCGCCCCAGACCGTGGGCGGCGTCACCTATGAGTTCGTCTCCTGGTCCGACGGCGGAACCGCCACCCACTCTTTCAATACCCCGGCGAGCAACACCACCTACACGGCCACCTTCCGGGTGGTCACCAACCCCACCGGCAACGGTCTCAGCGCCACCTACTGGGACAACCAGGACTTCACCGGCACCACCGTGTCGCGCGTCGATCCCACCGTCAACTTCGACTGGGGCAGCGGCAGCCCGGCGGCCGGGATCGGCGCCGATACCTTCAGCGCCCGCTGGACGGGCCAGGTCCAGGCCCGGGTGACGGGCACCCACACCTTCTACACGGTGAGCGACGACGGCGTCCGGCTCTGGATCAACAACGTCCTGGTGATCAACAACTGGACGGACCACGCGCCCACCGAGAACAGCGGCACCATCAGCCTGACCGCCGGCCAGAGGTACGACGTCAGGATGGAGTTCTACGAGAACGGGGGCGGCGCCGTCGCCAAGCTCCTCTGGTCCGCCCCCGGCCTCGCCAAGGAGACCGTGCCCCAGGCCCAGCTCTTCCCGACCGGCGGCACCACCCCGGCTCCGTCCGGGCTCGCCGCGACCTACTTCGACAACGCCAACTTCACCGGCGCCACGGTGACGCGCGTCGATCCCACCGTCAATTTCGACTGGGCCGCCGGCAGTCCGGCCACCGGCATCGACATCAACACCTTCAGCGCCCGCTGGACGGGGAAGGTCCGAGCCAAGGTGACGGGCAGCCACACCTTCTATACGGTGAGCGACGACGGCGTCCGGCTCTGGATCAACAACGTCCTGGTGATCGACAACTGGACGGACCACGCGCCCATCGAGAACAGCGGCACCTTCAGCCTGACGGCCGGTCAGCTCTACGACGTCAGGATGGAGTTCTACGAGAACGCGGGCGGCGCGGTCGCCCGGCTCCTCTGGTCCGCGTCCGGACTCGCCAAGGAAGTGATCCCGGCGAGCCAGCTCACGCCTTGACCTCACCCCAACCCCTCTCCTGAAGGAGAGGGGCTTGAAGGCGGGCGGCGGCAAGCAGGCCCGCCATGTCCTCCGCCACCGGCGCGACGATCTCCATCGCCGCGCCGGTCGCCGGATGGACGAACGCCAGGCGCCAGGCGTGCAGGGCCTGACGGGGAAAATCCCGGCAGGCCGCCGCCAGGGCGGGATCGCCGAACCCCTTCCAGCGCGGCTCGCCGTACAGGGCGTCACCCACGATCGGCCACCCCTGCGACTTCAGATGGACCCGGATCTGGTGCGTGCGGCCCGTGAGCAGGCGGCAGCGCAGGAGCGCCAGCCCGCCGTCCTCGGCCAGCCGCTCGTAAAGGGTGACGCTGTCCCGCCCCTCCGTCTTCGAGGCCATCCGCCGCTTCAGGTCCACGGGATCGCGGAGGATCTTGAGGTCGATCCGCCCCTTGGGGAGAGCGCCGTTCGCGCGATAGACCAGCGCCAAGTACTCCTTGACGGTGTCGCGACCGCGGAGGTTCCGGGCCAGGGCCGTGTGGACGGCCGGGGTCTTTGCCACCATCAGCACGCCCGAGGTTCCCTGGTCCAGCCGGTTGACGAGACTGGGCCGCCGGTCCTCTCCCCAGTCCCGGGCGCGCCAGAACAGGGCATTGATCATCGTGCCCTGGCGATGGCCGGGCGAGGGATGGACGACGAGGCCGGGGGGCTTGTCGATGGCCACCAGGTGCTCGTCCTCGAAGAGGATGGAGAGCGGCATCTCCTCCGCGGCCGGCGCCGGCCGCGGCGGCGGCGGGGGCGGCAGCACGACCTCGATCTCGTCCCACAGCATCAGCCGGGACGCCGGCTTGGCGGCAGGCGTGCCGTTGACCCGCACCAGCCCGCCTTCGATCCAGGACTGGATCTGGGACCGGGAGATGTCCGGGCGGTCCGCCAAGTGACGTACGAGGGTGACGTCCAACCTCTTCCGGTCATCTCCCCGGTCGGTGCGGATGGTGCGGGTCGAGAAAACTGCGGTCATCGCGCCCCCACTCTACTAAGATCCCGCGGAGATCAAGGAGATCCAACATGCTGATCCGTCTTCTCGGCCTCTTCCTGGCCACCGCCGCCGTCGCACAACAGCCGCCCGGCTTCGACGCCCGCTTCACCGGCAAAACGCTGCGCTTCGACTACTTCCACGGCGGCACCGCCAAGGAAGAGCACGTCAGCCTGGACGGTATTCGCCTGGAAGGGGACTGGCCCGGCAGCCGCGTCCACCTCCTCGACGGCACGAACCTCGGCAAGTACCTCTTCGAGGTGATCGATCCCGCCACCAACCAGGCGATCTGGTCGCGCGGCTTCTCCAGCATCTACGGCGAGTGGGAGACCACGGGCGAGGCCGCGGCCGGCACCTGGCGCACGATCCATGAGTCCATGCGCTTCCCCGAGACGAGGGGCAAGGCTCAACTCGTGCTCAAGAAGCGGACTCCCGACGGCTCCTTCCGCGAGATCTTCTCAACGGTGATCGATCCCGCCAGCCGTTTCGTCGACCGCTCTCCCGTCTCCGCCACGGGGAAGGTCTGGGCAGCATTCGAGAGCGGGCCGCCCGCCGTCAAGGTCGACCTCCTGTTCCTGGGAGATGGCTATGCCGCCTCCGAGATGGAGAAGTTCCACGCCGACGTCCGCCGGCTGACCGACGCCCTCTTCGCCGTCGAGCCGTTCAAGAGCCGCCGGAACGACTTCAACGTGCGGGCGATCGACCTCCCCTCCTCCGCCTCGGGGGTCACCGATCCGCGCACCGGCACCTGGAGGAAGACGCCCCTGGGGCTCGCCTACAACGCCTTCGACTCCGAGCGCTACATGCTGACTTTCTCAGATCAGGCCATCCGCGAGGCCGCGGCCCAAGCCCCCTACGACGCCTTGATTCTGCTCTCGAACAGCCGCAAGTACGGGGGCGGCGGCATCTTCAACCTCTGGAACACGGCCGCCGTGGACAGCGCCGAGTCGGCCTACCTGGTGGTCCACGAATTCGGCCACTCCTTCGCGGGCCTGGGGGACGAGTACTACACCTCCCAGGTCGCCTACGAGGACTTCAATCCGCCCGGCACCGAGCCCTGGGAGCCGAACGTCACGGCCCTCCTCGATCCCGAGCACCCCAAGTGGGGGAATCTCGTGGCGAAGGGCACGCCCATCCCCACTCCCTGGAATCAGGACACCTACGACAAGACCGTGCTGGCCTTCGAGAAGAGGCGGCGCGAACTGCGCGAGAAGAACGCCCCCGAGGAGCAGATGGAGGCCCTCTTCGAGGAAGTGCGCCAGAAGACCACTCCCATGCTCCGCGCCGAGAAGCACTTCGGCAAGGTGGGAGCCTTCCAGGGCGCCTCCTACGAGGCCAAGGGGCTCTACCGGCCCGAGGTGGACTGCATCATGTTCAGCCGCAACCCGAAAACGTTCTGCGACGTATGCGCGGGGGCGATCGATAGGGTGATCGGGATGTATGCGGAGTAGGAGACTTTATGCGTTCAGGAAGCCATTCGAAGGAAGCTAGGCCGCTGATGGGCAAGAGCCACAAAATCTGAACAGCGCCTATCCCCACTGTAGAGACGCCCTGCGGGCGTCTCCTGACAAGCACGATTATCCTTTTAGGCTCGAAGCGAGGCGAAGAGGCGTCCCGCCGAGGGATCTATCCCGAATCTGGACCCCTCTGGCCCGCCTCGGAGACGCCCGCAGGGCGTCTCTACAGTGCGGGTGAACGTTATCGCTCATACGGTCCGCTCAGCCGATCCAACATTGCCCCTCAGCTTCGCCGGAGCGGAAGAATCTGTGGGAAAAACCTACAGCCGCGTTGCGGAGGCGGGCCATGGCGATCACGCGGCACCGGCCACTTTCCCGGCCTCATCCCGCTCCCGCAGGCGCGCCAGCTTGCTGTGCTTGCGGCCATAGAAGAAATAGATCAGCAGGCCGATCCCCAGCCAGACGAACAGCCGCAGCCAGTTCTCGGACGGCAGAGAGAACATCAGCAGCAGGCAGCTCAGAATCCCCAGGATTGGCACCAGCGGCACGAAGGGGACGCGGAAAGGCCGCTCGGCGTCCGGGTGCGTCCGGCGCATGATGAGCACGGCCGCGCAGACGATGACGAAGGCGAACAGCGTGCCCATGTTGACCAGCATCAGGAGCACGCTGATGGGCAGGAACGCGGCCAGAGAGCCCACGAACAGGCCGGTCAGGATCGTCGACTTCCAGGGTGTGCGGAACCGGTCGTGGACGGCGGCGAAGAAGCCGGCGGGCAGCAGGCCGTCGCGGGCGATGGCGAGGAGCACGCGCGCCTGGCTCAGCATGGTGACCAGCAGGACGGAGGTGATGCCCGCGATGCCGGCCAGAGCGATCAGAAACTGGGCCCAGCGCAGCCCGACCCGTCCGAAGGCGTCGGAGACGGGAGCGTTCACGTCGAGCTGGCCGTAGGGGACCATGCCGGTGAGCACGGCGACGACGCAGATATAGAGCACGGTGCAGAGCACGAGCGACACGATGATGCCGATGGGCACGTCGCGCTGCGGGTTCTTGGCCTCCTCCGAGTGGGTGGAGACCGAATCGAAGCCGATGTAGGCAAAAAAGGCCAGAGCGGCGCCGGCGAGCATCCCGCTGGGATTGCCCCCGGCGTCGCTCTGGCCGAGGAGAGTGTGGCCGAACATCTGCAGGCCCGTGAGGCCGAAGGGTGCGAAGGGGTGCCAGTTGGCGGGGTTCACGTAGAAGGCCCCGACCCCGATCACGAAGAGGACGGCGGCGAGCTTGATCCCCACCAGGAGGGTATTGACGCTGGCGCTCTCACGGATCCCGATCACCAGAACGACGGTGACCAGGCCGACGATGAAGACCGCCGGCAGGTTGATGTACGAGCCGGTGGCGACCAGCCGTCCGAGCTCGGCGTCGTAGTTCACCACGGGGCCGGCGAGGGCATGGGGGATCTTCCAGCCGAAGACGTCGAGGACGCTCTGGAAGTAGCCGGACCACCCGTCCGCCACCGTGGCGGAGCTGACGGCGTACTCCAGGATCAGGTCCCAGCCGATGATCCAGGCGAACAGCTCGCCCAGCGTGGCGTAGGCGTAGGTATAGGCCGAGCCGGCCACAGGAACCATCGAGGCGAACTCGGCATAGCACAGCGCCGCGAACACGCAGACCAGCCCGGCCACGGCGTACGAGAGCATCAGGGCCGGCCCCGCCGTCTGCCGGGCGACCACGCCTGTCGAAACGAAAATGCCGGCGCCGATCACCGCCCCGACGCCGAGGCTGGTGAGCTGCACGGGTCCGAGCACCCGGTGCAGACGGTTCTCCCCCTTCAGCTCCTCGAGCAGCATTCCCAGGGGCTTCTTCGCGAACAGAGGACTCGCCACGGATTCCACCTCCTTCTAGTTCTGAAAGGAGGTTAGGCCCCGGCGGGGGGACGGGACTATTCCGGAACCTTCGGAGGGCGGGGAGCGGGAGGGAAGGTGGGGGGAGGTCCGGGCGAAGGGAGCTTCAGTCCCCCGAGGGCGCAACGCAAATTCGCGGTAGCGCACTCAGCCCTCGCGAATTTTCCTTCCGCCCCCGCGAATTTGCATTGCGCCCCAGCGAATTCTCGTTGCGAACTCGCGAATTTGCATTGCGCCCCCGCGAATTCTCGTTGCGACTTCGCGAATTTGCGTTGCGCCCTCGCGAATTCTCGTTGCGAACTCGCGAATTTGCGTTGTGCCCCCGCGAATTCTCATTGCGCCCTCGCGAATTTTCGTTGCGCACTCGCGGGGGCCGAGAGAGAATTCGCGGGGGCGTAACGAGACTTGGCGAGGGGGACGTAGTAATTAGCCGATCCTCCGTGCCACCACCCGCCCCACCCGCAGCCCCTCGGCCAGACGGTAGGCGTGGTGGGCGGTCACGATGGCCGAGCCCTCCTTCAGCCGGCCGCGCAGACCGTGGATGTGCCGGGCCGCCAGGTTGGTGAGCTCGGCACGGTCGGCGCCCTCGGGCGCGATTCTCTTTCCCACCTCCAGGACGGGAACGCCTTCCCCGCCCGCAAAACGATCCTGGACCAACTCGATCCAGGTGAGGGCTTCCTGGCTGCCCGCCTTGAAGTTCATACGGCGCTTCTCCCCTTCGCCCGCCAGGAGGCGGCCGCCGATCTCGACCGCCGGGTCGCCGCACCAGACGACCAGGTCGAGCTCGCTCTCGATCTCCCGGCGGTCCTCCTCCGTCTTCGCCACGGCGGCGTCCGGCGGTCCCTGAAAGACTTGGAGGGTCAGGGGAAAGGCCCTTTCCAAGTACGAGCGCACGACGGGCACCACCATTTCCCGCAGCTCTCCCTTGTCCATGACGTCTCGGGGGTTGAATCCGGCGTCGATCAGGTCGCGGCCGAAGGTGGCCTCGTAGCCGCGCTTGTTGGAGAGGAAGCGGCAGGTGGGCGGATTCGCCGCGAACATCCCCCGCACGGTGCTTGCGAGGTAGATCGACTCCCACCAGCGGTCCGCCGGGATGAACGAGAGGGTGGAGAGCTGGATGTCCTGGAGCACCAGCCCGCCGGAGCGGAGCATGCCCGCCAAGGTCTTGCAGAAGCGGTTGGCGCTCTCGAAGACAGCGGCGTCGAGGCCGGCGCGGCGGGCGTCTCTCCCACTCCCACCTCCTGGACCGAGGCTCGCGGCCACCTGGAGCGTCGGATAGGTATCGAGCCACTGCTCCACCAGGCGGGTGGTGTCCGGCCCCGTGCGGTCGAGGCAGAGCACGGTCATCCTGGCAAGGATGGAGGGCTCCTCCTCGGCCAGGGCTCCCAGGAGCTCCGCGACGTGATGCAGGTGGTCCTCCGCCACCACCAGGGGACGCCGCGTGAAGCCTGCCGTTCCGACCCAGGTCATGGCGGCTACTATACTGATTCCTCATGAATACTGATTCCCCATGACCGCCGATCCGGAACGCGCCACCGGCCGGCCGCCGCAACGCCGGTGGGGCTCCCGCCTGCTGTATCTCGGCGTCTTCCTGCTCGCCGTGGTGATGGCCCTGGCGGCGCTCTCGATCCGGCGCGAGTGGCAGGCGCGGGTGGGCCAGAGCCGGTCGGAGGCGATCTTCCAGCTCGTCCAGGGCAAGATTCCGGCGCGGCCCACGGAGACGCCGGGCGCCACCGCCTGGCTCAACCTGGAGCTGCGGCGGTACCGCGAGCGCATCGCGGACCCCGAGAAGGCGCGGCTCTACGGCGAGGTCGCCGAGTGGCAGGACACCCGCTCCGTGCCGCCGCTCTTCGCCCCCATCCGGGAGCTGCTGGCGGGCTTCAGCCGGCAGCCCCAGAGCCCGTCGGCCCCGCGCCTGCTGCCGGGGGAGGGCGCCGCTCTCTCCTCCCTGCGCCGCCAGGGCTACATCGAGCTGGAGGGCCACTGGTTCGCCATCACGCGCCGCAGGGCCCTCGACTCCCCGGATTTCTCGGACTTCTCGAACCCTTCGAACCGGTTCCTGTCGTTCGTCACACCCCGATTGCTGGCGCTCTCCAGGGATCTCCCGGGCGTGCTGTCGCGGCACTCCCTGCCGGCGCTCCCCGGCAGCCGGCCGCCGCGGGTGGTTCGCCTCTACGCCGTGTCGGAAGACGGCACGCTGGTCTCGCTGCCGCTGGCGGGAGTCCGGGAGCCTTTCGATGCGGAGGCGAGCCGGCGCTCCGCCGTCGAGGAGGGCCGGGAGCTCAGCGGCTCGCCGGAGCGGCCGACCTTCGTCTCCAACGAGTTCTACTTCCGCTTCGACGATGCGGGCCCGGCCGATCAGACGTTCTACTCCGGCCTCTACCTGGACCTCGGCGGCCAGGGGCTGGTCGCCACGATCACCACGCCCCTGCGGGATCCCGGCCTCGACTCGCGGGGGGTCGTCGGCGCGGATCTGACGTTCGACATCGACTGGGAGGCGTTCGCCCGCCGCATCGATCCGCCGATGATCGCCGGCGTCGTCCACCTCGCGAGCTCGCCCGCCGGGGGCCGGCCGTGGACGGAGATCGAGAGCGCCCTTCCCGAGAACCGGCCGGCCGCTCTCCGCCGCGCCGTCGCCGCGCTCGCCCAGAACCCCGGCGCCAGCGCGGCGGAGAGCGTGCCGAACGTGCTCCATGGGGTGGTGGAAGGTCAGGGAGCGGTGGCCGCCTTCCAGGTCGCCGCGGCCACCTGGCTGGTCGTCCTCTTCCCCAAGACCCAGTCGCACCTGCCGCTGATCCCGGTGCTGCTCTCCGCCGCCTTGCTGGTCACCCTGCTCTGGGGCTTCGAGCTCAACCGCCGGCGGGCGGAGCGGGCGTTCCAGGAGAAGCAGAACCTGCTCAACACCATGCAGGTGCCGCTGATCGTGGTCGACCCGAACACGGACGAGGTGGTCTTCGGCAACCAGGCGGCGGAGAACCTCGGGGTGCTGCCGGGCTCCCGGATCGGCGACCGGGTCTCACGGGACCCGCGGGCGCGCGCCCACTACGAGCGCATGCAGGTCGCGAAGCCCGAGCCGCGCCGGGCCTACGGCGTGCCCGTCACGGTGCGCGGCGAGGACGGCCGGGAGGAGGAGCGCTACGCGATCATCCGCTCGGTGGCCGTGACGGCGCCCATCGAAGCGCTGCGGGCCGACGAGCGCCACCGCCTGGGCATCCTCTTCCTGGTGGAGCCGGACGCGGACCTGGCCCTCCTGACCGAGGATCTGGAGAGCGAGACCCGCCGGGACGAGCGCCGCAAGCTGGCCGGTCTGCTCAGCCATGGCGTGGACACGCTGATCCGGGTGCTCGCCCACGGTTTGCGGGGAATGTCCGGCGAAGCCGGGGGCGCGGGCTCCTCCCCCGAATTCGTCTCCTGGCTTGCCGCCTACGTGGACCGCCGCATGCGGACCACCGCCTGGCTGCTCGATCACTGGGACGCCGAGCCGCCGCTGCCCCCGGACAGCTCGGTCGAGGCCGCCCAGGCGCGGGCGACTCTGGAGGGCCTGCAGAGCGTCTTCGCCCTGGCGGCCCGGGACGCCGACCTGCGCACCCGGCTCCACTGGGACAACGGCGTGCTCTCCGAGCGGCCCGGCGGCACGCCCGTCTTCTCCCTGGAGATCGACTGGCCGGCGGAGTACTGGTTCACCTGCCCGGTGCGCGGCGGCTTCGGCTTCTTCCTCGCCGAGGTGCTGATCAACGCCATCCGGCACGGCCGGCCGGGCTCGACGCCGGCCCTGCGGATCGGCCTCGACCGCGTCCGCCGCGAGATTGCCTTCGAGGTGGAGAACGACCTGCGGCCCGGAGCCTCGGACCGCTCCGGCGAGCGGGGCGAGGCCTACGGCGGCCGGCGCATCCTGCAGCGGCTGGCCCGGCTCTTCGAATGGCGCGACCTGACGTTCGAGGAGCGGGAGACGACCTATCTCGTTTCCTGGCGGGTGCCAGCCAGCGAGCGCGGAGACCCGCGGCGGGCGGATTGAGAGTGGTAATCTAAAGAGGATGAAGCGGTTTTCTGCTCTCGCCGCCGCGATCGTCCTGTGGGTGCTGATGGCGGCGCCGGCCCAGGCGCAGCCCAAGAAAGAGGAGTGGATCGAGCTCCGGACGGCGAGCTTCACGCTGTTCAGCAACGCCGGCGAGAAGGTGGTCCGGCAGATCGGCGCGGACCTCGAACGGTTGCGCGATGCCCTGTCGCAGCTCACGCCCGGTCTCGCGCTCAACTCGCCCTCCCCCACCTACATCTTCGTCTTCAAGAACGCCGCCTCGTTCCGGCCCTACCAGCGGGTTTATGCCGGCAAGCCGCTCGAATCCGGCGGCTACTTCCTCTCCAGGCAGCTCGCCAACTACGTCGCCGTCAACGGCGACCAGCACGGCGAAGCGCGGGCGATCATCTATCACGAGTACGTTCACTACGTCCTGCGCAACAATTACGCGAGCCTGCCGCTCTGGCTTCACGAGGGGCTGGCCGAGTACTACAGCACCTTCGAGGTCGCCAAGGACGAGGCCCGGATCGGGCTGCCCATCGCCGAGTACGTCCAATGGCTGCGCAAGAATCCGCTGATCCCCCTCTCCGGCCTGTTCGCCGTCGACGAGCACTCGGAAAGCTACAACGAGGCGGCTCGGCGGGGGGCCTTCTATGCCGAGTCCTGGGCCCTCGTCCACTACCTGATCGCCGGCAGCCCCGAGCGCCGCCTGCAGGCCACGGAATCGCTGCGGCTGGCGCAGGCCGGCACCCCTCCCGATAAAATCTTCCGGCAGGCGTTCGGAACCGACCCCGCGGCCCTCGACCGCGAGCTCGCCAAATACGTCCAGAGCTACATCTTCAACGTCTCGCGCGTGCCGCTGCGGACGGACGCGAACCTCGCCATGGAGGCGCGGCCCCTGCCCTGGGCCGACGCGCTCTACCGTCTCGGAGACCTGCTCGCCAACACCGGCTCCGAGCAGGCCGCCGCGCACTTCCGCGCGGCCCTCGCCGAGCAGGCCGACCACGGGCCCGCCATGGCCGGCCTCGGCTATCTCGTAGAGCTGGACAACCGGCCCCAGGAGGCCCGGCCCTGGTACGAGAAGGCGGCGAAGGCCGCTCCGGACGATTTCCTGGTGCAGTACCTCTACGCCAAGAACCTCCTGGAGGACCCGGGGCCGGACTCCCTGCGCCAAGCCCGCGCCGCCCTGTCGACGGTCGTCCGGCTCCGGCCCGACTTCGGCGAGGCGTGGGCGCAACTGGGCTACACCTACCAGGTCGAAGAGGAGCTGACCGCCGAGGCGATGCAGGCGATGGAGACGGCCCACCGGCTCCTGCCGTCGCGGATGGACATCGCCCACAACCTCGCCATTGCCTATGCCCGCACGGGACAGAGGGAGAAGGCCCAGACGCTGATCGAAGGCGTGCTGGTGCCGCGGGCCGAGCCCGAGCTGGTCGCGAACGCCCGCGAGGCCATCCTGGACCAGGACTACATCCAGGCCGAGAAGCTCGTCGACCAGGAGAAGCTCGAGGCGGCGCTCCCGCTTCTGGAACAGATCCGCGCCGGCACCAGCCAGGAGAACCGGCGCAACCAGATGGCGGCGCGGATCCGCGAGATCCAGGAAGCGCAGAACTTCAACCACTTCGTCGACCGCTACAACGAGGCGGTCGCCCTCGCCAACAAGGGAGATGTCCGGGGGGCCACCGCCATCCTGGAGCCCCTGGTCGAAACCACCCGCGACCCCATGCAGGTGGAACGGGCCCGCACCCTGATCCGCCGCCTCAAAGGGCCGCGGTGAGCCGCTCCGAGCCCTCCCGCAGCACCTCCAGGAGGTCCCTGCTGGTCCGCTCCCAGGAGAAGCCCGCCGCGTGCCGCCGGGTCGCGGCGCGGTCGGGGTAATGATCGAAGAGCCGCCGCGCCGCCTCGACCAGCGCCCCCGCCGTCCGCTCCGTCATCAGCACCCCCGCCTCGGGGCAACTGATGGCTTCGGGCGTGCCCCAGACCGCCGTGGCGATCACCGGCGCTCCGCAAGCCATGGCCTCCAGCAGGACGTTGGCCATGCCCTCCCGGCTGGAGGCCAGCACGAGGGCGTCGGCGGCGCTGTAATACTCCTTGAGGGCCTCCTGATCGACCTGCCCGAGGAAGCGCACCCGGTCCTCGACCCCCAGGGCGGCCGCGAGCTCGCGGAGCGTCTTCTCGTACCACCCGTCGCCCGCGATCATCAGGGTCACCCCGGGGAGGTCCCGCAGCGCCTCGATCGCCAAGTGGTGCCCCTTGCGCGGCGTCGCGTGCCCCACCGAGAGGAGCACGGTGCCCGTGAGCCCCAGCCGACGGCGGGCGGCGGCGCGGTCGACCGGCTGGAAGAGCTCCAGGTCGACGCCCTGGAAGACGACCCGCACCTTCTCCTCCGGCGCCCCCCAGGCCACCAGCCGGCTCTTGAGCGCCTCGCAGACGGAGGTGATGCCGAACGCGTGATCGACGGCCCAGAGGAGCAGACGCCGCGGGATGGGGTACCGCGGATAGGTGATCACGTCGTCCCCCAGCACCGACATCACCACCGGCTTGCCGAAGTGCTGCCCCAGGATGACGGCGGCGACGCCATCCGGATAGGCATAGTGCGCGTCGATCAGATCGAAATCGAAACCGCGCTCGATCATCCCTTCGAGCACGGGTTTGACCGCCGTCGCCATCATCAGCGGAGCCGAGCTCAGGCCCACCTTGGGCAGGAGAGGATAGCGCGGATGGTAGATCGGGATGCCATGCCGCTCCTCGTAATACGGCACCTGGGCGAAGATCCCGTAATGCCCGAAAGCCGCGTGCGGCCAGGGGAACCATGGCACCGGCGCGACCACGTGCGATTCGACGGCGCCGGTTTTCAGGAGGTGCCGCAGCCTCTGCTCGATGAAGATTCCGTGCCGGGGCTGCGCGCGGTTGGGATAGAGCGTCGAAAACGTGACCGTTCTCATGACAACTTCAATTTTATTTTAAAAATAACTAATGTCTAATCGCGATGCGGGCATATTCCTTTCTTGATTAGACCGGGCTGCGCCGCTACACTGCCTGCAAATGACCGAGGGGACCTCCGGGCTGACCGTCGAGCAACCGGTGTGGGAGGATCCGTCCTCCGACGTCGAAAGGCGGCGCCGCGCCCGGGCGAGGATCCCCGCCTTGACGGTCCTCTACCATCCGGACCTGAGCCGCGTGGGCGAGCGGGCCCTGCTGGGCGAGCTGCTGGCGGGCCGGACCGTCCAAATCTCCCGTCTGGAGCCGGGCTTCGAGCCTCCCTACCAGAGATCCTCCCGCCCGCTCGGGGACCGCCACATCAGCCGCTCCCCCGTCGAGTTGAGCCGCACCGAGGAGACGGGCGCCCTCCATCTTTCCGTGGCGGAGACCCGGATGCGGGTGGTGGTGAACGGCACGCCCGTCGAGCACACCTGGGCGTTCTCCGGCCACGAAGTCGAGAGCGGCGGCGTCATCGAGCTGGCGAACCGCGTGGTCCTGCTCCTGCACACCCTGCCGGCCGTCCCCAGCCAACCGCCGCCCGAGCGCTTCGGCCTGATCGGCGAGAGCGAGGGCATCGCGCGCGTGCGCTCCGAGGTGCGCCGCGTGGCCGACCTCGACGTGCCCCTGCTGCTGCGCGGAGAGACGGGGACGGGCAAGGAGATCGTCGCCCGCGCCATTCACCAGACGAGCCGCCGGCAGAACGGCCCCTGCCTGTGCGTCAACATGGGAGCGATCCCCGTGTCTCTCGCCGCCTCCGAGCTGTTCGGGTCGTCGAAAGGCGCCTTCACCGGCTCGCTGCGCGACCATGCCGGCTTCTTCCAGCGGGCCCATGGCGGCACGCTGTTCCTGGACGAGATCGCCGAAGCCCCGGCCGAGGTCCAGGTCATGCTGCTGCGCGTCCTGGAGACCGGCGAGGTCCAGCGGGTGGGAGGCGCCGAGCCGCAGAGGGTGGACGTGCGGCTGATCGCGGCGACGGACGCCAACCTGGACCAGGCCATCGAAGACGGCCGCTTCCGCGCCCCCCTGCTGCACCGGCTCGCCGGCTACGAGATCGTGCTCCCGCCCTTGAGGGAGCGGCGCGACGACTTCGGCAGGCTCCTCTTCCACTTCCTCCGGCAGGAGCTCCAGGCGATCGGCGAGGAGCACCGGCTCTCCCCGAAGGGAGACGACGCTTCGCCCTGGATCCCCGCCTCCGTGGTGGCCCGGCTGGCCCGGCATGGCTGGCCCGGCAACGTCCGGCAGCTCCACAACGCCGCGCGGCAGATCGTCATCGCCAGCCGCGCCTCCGAGGTCGTGGAGATCGGCCCCCAGATCGAGAAGCTGCTGCGGGAAGCGGCGCCGCCCGCGGTGCCCGCGATGCTTGCCGATTCCCCCGGGACCGCCCCGGCCGGGCCCGTGCGCAAGAGGGCCGAGTCCATCGTCTACCGCTCTCCGGCCGGCGTCGGCGAGGCGGAGATCCTCGAAGCCCTGCGCGCCTGCCGCTGGGAGGTCAAGCCGGCCGCCGAGAAGCTGGGCATCTCCCGTCCCTCGCTGTATCTGCTGATCGAGAAGTTCCCCGCCATCCGCAAGGCGGGAGACCTCAGCCGGGCGGAGATCCTCGAAGCGCGGGAGACCTGCGGCGGCGACCTCGACGCCATGGTGGAGCGCCTGGAGGTCTCGAAGAAGGGGCTTCAGCAGCGGATGACGCAGCTCGGGATGACGCAGTCCGGGATGAGTTGACCGGCGGGGCCGTCTAATCCGCGCCGCCGCCCGCCGACCTCTGCGTGCCGCTCGCCTGGGAGAACCGCAGGATCTGATCGAGGGCCCTCAGCATTTCGGGGCTCGACAGCAGCCCCTGGTGCGAGCGGCTGGAGTGCAGCACCGAGCGGAAGTACAGGCTGCTCGCCCGATCGTGGGTGGAACCCTCCGCGATCAGCGACCGGCCCGAGACCATGTTGTCGCCCGGCTCGAAGAGAAGCGGCGCCAGGGCCTGGCGGCCGCCGGAGGGGGGCTCGAAGCGGACCTTCATCCGCCCCCCGCGCCGGCTGGTGACCAGGGCCGAGCGCTGAACGCTCTGGGAAAAGCTGCCGACGGCGTAGAGAGCGGCCGGGTTGGGTGCGCCGGCGATCTGGGCCAGGGCGGCCTTGAGCCGGGCGTGGCGCGCGAGCTCCCGCTCCAGGTGCGCGCGCAGCACGGCGTGGGAAGCCGCGGATTTGCCGCGCTGGCCGATGACGGACCACTCGAGGCGTTCCCAGTCCTCAGGCTTGTCGAAGCGATAGGCAAGGGCTTTGCCGGCGCCGTCGATCAGGGGCTCGATCCGGTCGGGGATCATGTCGAAGATGGAGGGAAAGGTGAACAGCGTGGCGGGCGAGAACGCTCCGTGGCGCCACCGGTAGAAGCTTCCCCTCTCGAGACATTTCAGCGCCGTGAAAGTGCCCTCGTTCGGCGTCGCGACCAGGAAAAGGGTGCCGATGTGCCGCCCTCCGGCCCACGTCACCGGCGGCAGCGGCCCAGTCTCGCCGAGCGCCGCGTCGCCGTACATCAGCGCGTACCGAGCTACGAGCCCGCCCAGCGAATGACCGAGCACGACCGCGGGAGGAGTCTCCGGCGGCATGCGGCGGTAGAGATCGGCGAGCTCGCGGGAGAAGCGGCGGCCGCTGGTCTCCACGCTCTGGCGCCAGTCGTAGGGGAAGTAGAAATACTCTCCCGTCCGGCCGGGCGAGCGCCAGTCGCCCGCGCGATAGCCGAGCTCGCGGAGCCGCGTTTCCAGGCCATCGTACGCTCGGATGCGAAAGCTCAATCCCGCGACGCGCACCTCGCGGAGCAGCCCGCCCGGGACGATCGACGTGCTCTCCGGATCGTCTAGAGGCAGCGAGAGACGGTCGTTGCCGTCCTTGGACACCATCAGCCGCGGGCTTGGCCACACGAGCTCGCCGGTCTCGCGGTCCACCAGCTCCGTGCCCGGCGCGCCGGGAATGATGACGACCGGCGGCAGCAGGGCTTCCGGAAAAGGCGAGGCCGCGGCTACCGGGGCCGGCAGGAAGACCAGCAGACCGGCACAGATCGCCAGCAGGAGCGCGAGCCGCACGGGCGGGACGATGGCAAGGTTTCTCATGGTGCCCGGCAATACCATTCTGGTCCTTTAAAGCCCGGCGGGAAAGCGGGTGTCGACGTTGGCCGCCGAGGCGACCATCTCCTTGGCCGCGGAGACGTAGGGGAGGAGCGAGACCAGGCTCCCCTTGACCAGCTTGAGCTTGCCCCGCATCAGACCGGGGATGGGCTCGAGGTCGCGTTCCAGCACCCTTTTCCAGATCGCCGGGTCGGCGCTGATGATGAACGAGGCCTTCTCGAGGTCCGCGGCCTCGGCCAGCCGCGCCTCACGGCAGTCGCCCTCGAAGAGGTCGAGGTAGACGGACCGTTCCAGCAGCCCCAGCTTGGGATCGGCCTTCATCGTGAGCACCATGGGCCACTTCCAGGTGCGGGCAGCCTTCTGATAATCCTCATTGGCGCGGATCTGGTCGCCGCAGGCGACAGCCCACTCGTGGGTGAACATCTCGTACGACATCGAAGCCTCCCCTGGTCGGAGGGGAAGCTTATACGTCCCCCAGCCCGCATTTCTATGACAATCGAGTTGAATCAGGGGGCTTCGGGCACTTCGGGCAGCACCCAAAGCTCCCGGCCGTGCTCGCCGTCGTTGGCCGAGAAATAGAGCCCCTGACCGGTGGCGGTCAATTCCCCGGGAGCGGACCAGGAGGCCCCGGCGGCGATGTCCTGGACGAGCCGGGTCCCTCGCGCGCTGCCGTCGCTAGCCCATGGCTCCAGCCCATGCATCTTGTCGCGGGCGCGGAAATAGAGCCGGCCACGCCAGGCCACCAGGCCGCGGGGGTAGGAACCGAGCAGCCCGGCCGCGATGTCGCGCACCAGGAAGGTGCCTCCGGACGTGCCATCCGTCGCCCAGAGCTCCTCGCCACGCGCCCCATCCGACGCGGCGAAGAACACCCGGCCGCCCAGCTCGACGAACCTCGGCCGGTCCTCCTCCAGCGCGAAATCGCCGTCGCTGACGACGAGGCCGGCCAGCGGCGACGTTCCACCGTCGGTGCCATTCGAGACCCAGGGCAGGAGCCGACCCGTGGGACCTCCCGTCCGGCGCGCGGCGAAGTACAGGCTTCCTCCCGCGGCGCTCAGCGCCCCCGGCTGAAGCATGCCGGAGGCCGCCGTGACGGCGGGTCCCGTGCCGGCGGCCGTGCCGTCCGTGCTCCAGATCTCAAGGGGCCCGTCGCCCGCCGCCAGCGGGAAGAAGACGCGTCCCCCGAGCTCGAGGAAGGCGAAGCTGCCGAAAGACACGCCGTCGAGGTTGGGATCGGTCACTCCGGTCAGAGGGTGCGTCCCGGCCAGCGTGCCGTCGCTCACCCACGGCCGCCATGAGGAGTCGTCCCTGCCGGGCTGGCTCTCGTCGTCGAGGAAGTAGAGCTTGCCGCCGATCCCCTTCAGCCCGTACATCGCGACGTTGGCAGGCAGGTCGAAGAGCTTGCGGGTCCCCGCCGGAGTGCCGTCGGTGAGCCAGAGCTGGGCCTGGAGCCCGCCGGGGCCGCTCAGGGCCAGCCAGAAAGCGGCCTGTCCGCCGAAGAGGGTCACGTCTTCCGGTTCGTCCGGCCCTTCGGCGGGCACGAGGACGGCCGTGCGCGAGGGGGTGCCGTCCGTGCGCCAGAGAGAGATCCCATTGTCGGCGACGGCCGAGAAGATGGCGACGCCCCCCAGGTCGACGGGCGCCGTGAAGGCGGGGCTGCAGTAGTCGGCGGAGCCGGACTGCACCGCCAGGAGTCGGGTGGTTGCGGTACCGCGGACGAACCGCAGCTCCACCTCGGCGTCCGTGCAGGTCTGGACCAGCAATCCGTCCCGAAAAGCCGCGAGCCGTTGAGGATCCGAGCTTTTCCCGATCGGCCTCTGGCGGAGCGGCCGCGATCCCGCCGGCGAGCCGTCGCTGCTCCACAGCACGTTATAGATGCCCTCGCCTTCCCTTCCCGTGAACACCAGGCGGCCGTCGGCTGAGCCGGCGGCGACCTTGCCGGCCCATCCATAGTAGTGGGACCAGCCGGGCCCGCCGTGAGTCACGAAGAAGGTGCCAGCCACGGTACCATCCGTGATCCAAAGCTCGGGGACCTCGTATTCGTTGGTGACGTCGAAGAGCACGCGCCCGCCGGCGGCCACCAGTTGGGCTTCATCGTGCGGGCGCTCGCTGCGCTGGAGCAGCCGGGTCCCCGCACCGGTGCCGTCCGAGACCCAGAAGCCGTCTCCCCTGCCGTCGCGGCCATAGAAGACGATCCGGCTCGTTCCGACGGCCGCGAGCGGGCTCGCGACGACGGGGCAGCCGCCCAGGCAGCCGGCGAGCGGCGAGGTCGACCGGAGATCTCCCCTGGAGCTCCAGAGCTTCGCCCCCGTCCGCCTCTGGTTCGCGGCGAACACGATCCGGTTTCCGGCTTTCTCGACGCTGCCCACGATGGCCAGCGGATCGGAGAAATCGGTGAGACGGCGCAGGCTCTCCGTCCCTCCGCCCGCGCTCCACAGCTCGAAGCCGTGAACCCCGTCGTTGGCGACGAAGTAGAAGCGGCCATCGAGAGATTTCAGGACCGGAACCTGTCCGAACGGATCCCGGGGAGCGAAGCTCGTGACGGCCCGGGTTCCCGCGGTGGTGCCGTCGCTCGTCCAGACCTCGAGGCCATCTCCCTGAGCGATGAAGACGGCGCGGTTGCCGGCGACCGAGAGGCGGCTCGCCTGCGGTGTGCGCCGAAGCAGCTTCAACTCGTGGCCGGCGCCATCCGCCAGCCAGAGGCCGAGCTGGCCGGCGGGAGTGTCGGCGAGCAGGAAAGCCTGCTCGCCGATGACCGCGAGCTCACGGATGACGCTGCTCCCCGCCCCAGGCACGATCTCGCCCACGGGCGCCGTGCCCGCCGGCGAGCCGTCGCTCGACCAGATCTCGCATCCCAGCTCGGGGGTGCAGGCGGTGAAGAAGAGGCGGCCGCCGGCGAGCGAGGCGAGGGCACCGGGCGGGGCCTGTGGAAACGTGAACGTCTCGGTGACCGGGAAGGTGCCCGCCGGCGTCCCGTCGGTGCGCCAGATGCGCGCCTCGAGATCGGGATAGCCCTGGTTCACGAGGTAGAAGGCGACGCTCCCCGTCGACCCCAGCAGAGAGGCGTTCCCGCACGGTGGGCAGAGGACGCCCAAAGGGCTCGTCCCCTGGGGCGTGCCGTCCGTCACCCACAGCGCGGGAAAGTATCCGTTGTCCCCGCTCAGAAAGACCGCGCGTCTGCCGATGTTGGCAAAGCCGGAGACGGACTGCGGGATCTGAAGGCTGCCCGGAGCGAGGTCGGCGACGAGCCGCGCCGAGCCGGTCTCGCCGGCGAGAGCCGGGAGGGCCAGGATTCCGAAGGCGACACCGATCGCCAAACGCTTCGATCGACCGAGAAGATTATTCATGTCGCAACAGCGTAACACGCTTCGGAAGGCCCAAGCCTTGCCTCTGGCCGAAGTTTCCGATACAAGTGCCGGCAGTTCCCGGAACACGGACCTGGCAAGACATGGCAGACCACGACCACGCCTACAAGCTGCTCTTCTCTCACGCCGAGATGGTGGCAGACCTCCTGCGCGGCTTCGTCCACGAGGACTGGGTTGCCGACCTCGACTTCACCACCTTGGAGAAGGTAGATGCCAGTTTCGTCAACGACGATCTGACCGCCCGTGAAGGTGATCTCGTCTGGCGTCTGCGCTGGGGCGGGGGCCGCTGGCTATACGTCTACCTGCTCCTGGAGTTCCAGTCCACGGTCGATCCCTTCATGGCCGTCCGGGTCATGACCTACCTGGGGCTGCTCTACCAGACGCTCATCCGTGAGAAGCTCCTGACGCTTGAAGGCAGGCTTCCTCCCGTGCTGCCTCTGGTTCTCTATAATGGAGCCGTGGCCTGGGGAGCCGCCCAGGACGTGGACGAGTTGGTGGAGCGCCTCCCGGGAGCTCCGGACAGTTACCGGCCCCGGTGCCGGTACCTCCTGTTGGACGAGAACCGGATCGCCGGCTCCGAGCTCGGGGGCCTGCGCAACCTGGCCGCGGCACTGTTCCGGTTGGAGAAGAGCCGGGGACTGGAGGAGGTGCGAGAGGTCGTCGCCGCCCTCGTAGAATGGCTGAAGAATCCGGAGCAGGCGATGCTCCGGCAGGCTTTCGGCATCTGGCTTTCGAAGGTGCTCCTGCCGGCGCGGATGCCCGGGCATCACGGTCCCCGAAGTGATGGATCTCAAGGAGGTCAAGACGATGCTAGCTGAGCGCGTCATTGAATGGACTCGAGAGTGGGAACAGGAAGGGTTCGAGAAGGGATTCGGGAAGGGACTCGAAAAGGGGCTCGAAAAGGGGCTCGAAAAGGGGCTCGAGGAGGCTCGGTCGTCCCTCCTGGAGCACATCGAACAGCGGTTTGGGCCTGTCCCCGACGCATTCCGCGAACGAATTGCAGCGATGGATTCTTTTCGGGAGATCATGGAAGCCCACGCTCGCGCAGTCACCGCTCCCTCCCTCGACGCGATCGGGCTCGCGTAATCAGCGGAATGGAAAGGCCTACCCCGGCCCCGCCTTGTTCGGGTACGCCGGCGCTTTGGGTACCGGTACGGGCTCGGCCTTGATCTTCTCCTCCAGGTAGCGGATGGCTTCGTCGAGCTGGGCGTCGCCGCCCTGGAAGGTGGCGTGGGGGAGGTTGTCCACCACGGTGTCCGGATCGACGCCGTGCCCTTCGATCAGCCAGACGCCCTCGGGGCCGTAGACGCCGAACTCGGCCGCCGTCGCGATTCCCTTGTCGACCAGGATGTTGCTCCCGGTCAGCCAGATCTCGCCGCCCCAGGTACGGGTGCCGATCACCTTGCCCAGACCGAGCCGCCGGATGCCCTCGGCGAACACCTCGCCGTCCGAGGCGGTCCCCTCGTTGATCAGCACCACGATATGGCCGCGGAAGGCGTAATGCATGTTCGAGTAGGGCTCGCCGGTCCGCGGCTGCCACCAGAACCATGCCTTGCGCAGGAGCTTGGCCAGGATCCAGCTCTCGATATTGCCCCCCTCGTTGTTGCGGACGTCGACGATCAGGCCCTGACGGTTGAAGACGGGATAGAAGTCGCGCGCCCAGCTCGTGTAGTCCTCGGTGCCCATGGCCCGCAAGTGGACGTAGCCGATCTCCCCCTTGCCCTTCTCCTCGACGGCGAGCCGGCGCGAGCGCTCCCAGTCCGTGTAGCGAAGGTCCGCGGCCCGCTCGGGCGAGACCGGCACCACGACCACGTCCCGGGATTTGCGGGTCTTGCCGTCCTTGACGCGCAGGAGCACCTGCCGGTCCGCCTGATTGCGCAGCAGCAGGGAGACGTCGGCGACCGACAGGGTGGCAACGCCGTTGATCGATTCGATCACGTCACCCTCCCCGATCCCCACTCCGGGGGCCGCCAGGGGCGCGGCTTCTGAGGGCAGGTCCGGTTCCGAACGGTAGAGGCGCTCGACGCGGAAGCCGCCGGCCGCCTCGTCGCGCGCCAGCCGCGCGCCCAGCGAGGCCACCTCGATCTTCTCGTCCCCCTTGCGGTACTGGCCGCCGCCCACGAAGGTGTGGAGGGCCGAGAGCTCGCTCACCATCTGCGCCAACAGGTCGTCCAGCTCGCCCCGGCTCGTCACCCGCAGGGAGAGGGGACGGTACTTCTCCAGCATGGCGGGCCAGTCCACGCCGTGCATCTTCGGGTCGTAGAAGTAGTCCCGCTCCAGGCGCCAGGCCTCGTGGAACATCTGCCGCCACTGCTCGCGGGGATCGACCGTGAAGGTCCAGCCGGAGAGGTCCACCTTCGACTCGTCCAGCTCCTCGGGCGCCGTCTCGCCGGCGTCGAAGACGTAGATCTCGCCCTCCTTCTGGACCAGCAGCTTCCCGCCGTCCGCCGAGAGGGCATAGCCGTCGATCTCCTCCATCACCGTCGCCGGCTCGGTCTTCTCCGGATCGAAGGCGACCGTGAGCAGGCTCGCCTTCTCCCCCCCTCCTCGTCGGCGGCGGGCTCGATCGAGGCCCAGAACAGGCGCTCCTCGCCGGCGGCGAGCGACTGGTAGTTGCCGGGCGGCACCGGCACCGTGAAGAGCCGTGCCTGGAGGCCGTCGAGATCGATCTCCACCTTCTTGGGTGGCGCCTTCTTGTCCTCGACGTTCTCGTCCTCATCGCCTTTCCCGGCGTCCTCCTCTTCCTCTTCCTCCTCCTCCTCCTTGGCCGGGTGCAGCTCGTCCGGCGGCTGGAAAGGCGAGCGGGCATCCTTCTTGAGGGCGACGCCGAAGATCTGCGTGGTGGCGGTGAGGAACGGGTCCGGCTGGCGTGCACCCCAAGGCGAGGGGACGAGCGTCTTCAGGCTGCGGTCGGAGAGGAAGTAGATCCACTGCCCGTCAAGGCTCCAGACGGGGCTGCCGCTGTTGAAACGGTCGGAGGTCAGTGGCACCGTGGCGCCGGTCTCGACCTGGTAGAGGAAGATGCGGCTGAAGGTGTTGGATACGGGCACGGAGTAGGCGAGCCAGCGGCTGTCCGGCGACCAGGCGAAGTCCTCGAAGTCGCCGCTGGTGGAGGTGGCGATGCGGAGCTGCTTGCGGGTCTTCGTATCGAGGAGCCAGAGCCGCTGGTCCTTGTCGTAATGGGCGATGAAGCGCCCGTCCGGCGAGGAGATGGCCTTCCAACGCAGCACCTTGCCGTCGGCCGTGAGCTGCTCGGGCTTGCCGACGCCGTTGGCTGGAAGCTTCCAGACCTCCACCTCGCCCGTTTCGTCCGAGAGGGCCACGAGGCTCTTGCCGTCCGGCAGGAAGCGGGCCTCGCGGTAGCGCACTCCCGGCTTGCGGGTGACCTCGACGATCCGCCCCTTCCTGACCGGCGCCACGAAGACCTGTCCGCGGGCCGTGAGGGCGATCCGGTCGCCCGCCGGCGAGAGGTCGGCGGAGGTGAGGAAGTCCATGGGCTCCTTCACCCACTGCTCGCGCATCTGGTCGAAGTCCGAGACGAGGCGGATGGGCAGCGGCGCGTCCCGTTTGGCGGCGACGTCGAAGAGGCGCAGGTCCGCCCCGAGCTGATAGACGATGCGGCCCTCGGAGAGATCGGGCGAGGCCACGTCCCACCCCTTGTGGAAGGTGTGCTGCCGGAGATCGCCTCCCTTCTCGTCCATGGACCAGAGGTTCATGGTGGCGTCGCGGTCCGAGACGAAGTAGACCCGCCCCTGCCAGAGCATGGGCTCCTTGCTGGTGCCGGTGAAGCCGGCCGTGAGCGGCGCGGCCTCGGCGTCGCCCTCGCCGAACCTCCAGAGGCTCTGGGCCGTGCCGCCGCGGTAGCGCTTGGTGTGGCTGCCCTGGAAGGCGAAGCGGGTGAAGAACAGCGTCCCGCCGTCGGGCGTGTACGCGCCCTCGCTCGCCTGGGCCAGGGGGACCATCGTCCGCCCGCCCGTGGCCGGATCGAAGCGGACGAGCTGCTCGGCGGGCAGCCCCGAATAGTGGGCGGTCGCGTAGAGGACCTCCCCCTTCGGCGTCCAGCCGATCACCCGCGCGTTCTCTCCCTCGAACGACCGGCGCACGGGCACGCCGCCGTCGATCGGCATCGTGTAGACCTCGGTCGGCCCCTCGTAGGCCGCTGAGAAGGCGACGGTGCGGCCGTCGGGCGAGATCGCCGGGTGCGACTCCGCCGCGGGATGCGTGGTCAGCCGCGCCGCGGTGCCGCCTTCGCGCTCCACCCGCCAGAGGTCCCCCTCCGCCGCGAACACCACCGTGTCGCCATGGATCGCGGGGAAGCGGTAGTAGCCAAGGGTCTCCTCCCCGCGCAGGGCGCAGGGGCAGAGCAGGAGGACGAGGGCGCAGATCCGTCGTTTCAAGGGGGAGTCTCCCAAAATTGGTGGTGGGATCGTAGCAAACTCCTGGCCCCCCTCTTGCAACCTTCTGCGGGCCCGGCACGGACCGGAACTTTTCAGGGAGACCCGCAATGTTCAACAACATCGACCTGCGCGAGCTGGCGCAGATCTCCGGCCCCGAGCGGGCCTTCGTGAGCCTCTACCTCGCCACCCCCGACTCGCTGAACGGGCTCAAAGGGCGCATCGACACGATCCGCGCCCTGCTCTCGGACAACCCCGCCGAACTCGAGCATTTCGAGGAGAACCTGAAGATCGCCGAGACGTGGCTCTCCGAGCACACCTGGGAGGTCGACGGCATCTGCCTGTTCGTCTGCTGGGCCCTCGACTTCGTGCGCGCCTTCCCGCTGACCGTCGCCGTGCCGGACCTGATCTGGGTGGACTCCTCGCCCTACATCCGGCCCATCGCGGAGCTCCAGGACGAGTACGAGAACTTCGTCGTCGTGGCGGCGGACAATACCGCCTCGCGAGTCTTCTTCGTCACCTCCGCCAAGGCGGACCAGGATGCCCGCATCAAGGGCGACGTCAAGAACAACGTCAAGAAGGGCGGCTGGTCCCAGAAGCGCTACGAGCGGCGGCGCACCAACGAGCTGGTGCACTACTCCAAGGAAATCGTGGACGTCCTGACCGAGCTCGATCAGAAAGAGAAGTTCGACCGGATCTTCATCGTCGGTTCGCAGGAGACCATGGTCCAGATCGAGAGCGCCCTGACGGCCCCGCTCACCGCCAAGCTCGCCGGCAAGCAGAACGTCGACTTCAGCGCCGGCGACGACCAGATCTTCGACACGGCCTTCGACATGTTCTTCGCCGCCGAGCGCGAGGCCGAGTCGCAGCTCTGGGAGAAGATCAAGGGCGAATACTGCCGGGGCGGCCTCGCCGTGACGGGCCCCGAGGAGGTCCTCAAGGCCCTGGCCGTGGGCCGCGTCGAGAAGCTCGCCGTCACCCGCGACGCCAAGCTCCCCGGCACCCGCTGCCGCGAGTGCGAGAACCTGCTCGCCGGCAAGCTCGAGAAGTGCAAGATGTGCGGCTCGGCGGACGTCTTTGCCGTGGACCTGGTCAACGAGCTGGTCGAGCTGCTGGCCCTGACCAGCGCCGAAGCGGACTTCGTGGATCCGATCCCGGGGCTCTCCGAGGCGGGCGAGGTGGCGGCGCTGCTGCGTTACTGAGGCTATCCCTCGCGCTACAATCCCGGTATGGCTACGGCTCTCGCCTTCGACCCAGACCGGATCGCCGACTTTTGCCTGAGATGGAGAGTCACGGAATTTGCCCTCTTCGGCTCCGTCCTCCGGGATGATTTCCGGCCGGAGAGCGACGTGGACGTCCTAGTGACCTTCGAGCCCGGCGCTCCCTGGACGCTTTGGGACCTGTCCCGGATGCGGATCGAGCTGGAACAGATCTTCGGCCGCGAGGTCGATCTGGTCGAGAAGAAGGCCCTCCGCAACCCCTTCCGGCGTAAGGCAATCCTCGCCGACCAGCGCGTCATCTATGCCGCCTGACCGGGATCCGGTCTACCTCTGGGACATGCTGAACGCGGCTAGGGGAGTCGTGTCCGCTCTACAAGGATTCACGTTCGTCCAGTACATGGCGGATGAGAACCTACGATTGGCGACGGAGCGGAGGATCGAAATCATCGGCGAAGCCGCACGCCGCATCTCTGCAGAGCTCAAGGACTCGTGCCCGGAGATTCCTTGGCGGTTGATCGTCGATCAACGCAACGTTCTGATCCATGCCTATGACGAGGTCGAGGACGAGAGGATCTGGAGATTGGCGGCGCAGGACATTCCGCGCCTGATCGAGCAGATTGAAGAACTGATCTCTACCGAGGACGCCTGATCAGGACGCGTCACGCCGCCTTGGCGTGGACTGCCGGCACCTTCTTCTTGATCTCCCGATGAGAGAGCCAGTAGCCCGGCGCCATGGGGAGCCAGTAGGTGAGGCCGCGCAGCAGCAGGGTCGCCGTCAGCGCGGTCTCGACCGGCACCTTGAACAGGGTGAGCATGGCGACGGAGCTGGCTTCGAACGTCCCGAGGCCGCCGGGCACCAGGAAGACGGTGCCCGCCACCTGGGCGAAGATGAAGCTCGCGAAAACCCCCAGCGGATCGGCGTCGTAGCCGACGGCGCGGAGCATCGCCCAGAGCGTGGCGCCGTCGATCAGGAAGATGGCGAGCTGCAGGGCGCCGGCCTGCAGGAGCACCTGGCGGTTCCGTACCAGGCGGCGGGGAGCCCGGGCGACCTCCTTCAGGAGCTCGTCGGCACGGGGCAACCGGTGAAGCCAGCGCGGCGGCTCCCGGACTCCGCCGCGGCTGAACCAGAGGACGGTCGACGGAATCGCCAGGGCGAAGATGGCGAACAGGCCGGCCAGCACGAGGACGAGATGGTTCAGGTCGCCTCGAAAGACGAGGATGATCGCCAGACTCGCGATCACGGCGACAGCGAAAGCCGCATAAAGCGTGAGCAGGTCCACCAGGATGGCTGCCACGGCGAGCCCGACGTGAACCCCTCGCCGGCGCAGCGATCGCACCACCAGAAGCCGCCCCCCGAAGCCGGCCGTCGGCACCACCTGGTCCACGAACAGGCGCGCGATGGCGACCGGCACCAGCGAGCGCACCGTGCAGCGCGCCCGCCCCTTCCGCAGCGGCCGCTGCCAGACGGCCGCCGCGCAGACGTAGGTGACGGCCTGGAGGAGGGCACCCACGAGCAGCCAGGCCGGGCGGGCCTGCTCGAGCATCTCCGCGAACCGCTGCCCCTCTCCGGCATGGTTGACGACCGCCACCAGTCCGGCCAGCAGCAGGATGCCGGGCAGCCAGGACAGAATGCGGCGCACGAGAGGATGCCTCTCCCCCTCGGTTGCCCCGCCCTCCTCTGTCTCCAGCGCCTCCATGGCGGGCGTAGCCTATCGCGGAAGGTCCAGCGGAAGGACAGGTGCTATCCTTGCCCAGGTCTTCTTATGAATCCTCCCCTCCTCCCTCTGCGGCCCGGCCGCCAGAGCGGGTTCTCCCTGATCGAGGTCCTGGTCGCCCTCGTCCTCGTGGGGACGGCCCTGCTGATGGGCATGGAGCTCGCCCTCCAGAACCCCCGCATCGTCCGCCGGACGGACGCCGAGCGGCAGGCCTTCCGCGCCATGGAGTCGACGCTCGAAGCCGTGCGCGCCGGGGCCGTCCCCCTCACCACGGCGAAGCTCGGCCGATTCATGACGGCGGTCGACAGCCCTGCCCCCAAGGACCTCGAGATCGCGATGACGGTCGAGCGCGCGGGCGTGCCAGGCCTCTTCGAGGTGACGCTCTCCGCCCGCTATACGGTCGAGCGGCGGAAGTTCGACAAGAGGCTCAAGACGATGGTCTGGAGCCCGCCCAAGGCGCCCTGATGAGACCTGCGGGCCAAGCCGGGTTCACCCTGGTCGAGACGGCCGTCTCCCTCGTCCTTCTCCTGCTGGCCCTGACCCTGGCGGCCCAGATCCTCATGGAAACATCGCAGCTCTTCGCCGAGACGTCGGGCGAAGGGTTGGACACCCCCGTGCCCCTGGTGATCGCCCGCATCCGCGGCGACGTGCAGGCAGCGAAGGGCGCCAGCCTCCTCCTCGACGAGGACGGCGCGCTGGACACGCTGGTGCTGCAGGGACTCGAGAACCGGATCCTCTACAGAAAGCAGGGCAACGCCCTCTACCGCAGGGTGGTGCCCCTGAACGGCGATCCGCCCGGCAGGCCCGCGCTCCTGTGGCCGGGCGTGACTCGATGGGACTGCCGGATCCTCGGCTCGAGCCTGGTGGATCTGGAGGTGGTCTACCGCCGCCGGACGGTGCCCCGCTCGCCGCTACCGGCGCTGCCCGCCTTCCGGGGAGCGGTCAAGGAAGAGCTGACCCAGAGGATGTTCTTCCTCCCCCGAGGCGCCGGGTTGGGAGACACCTGGTGAGCCGCCGCCGCGAGTCGGGCTACGCGGTGCTGACCTCGCTGCTGGTGATCTTCCTGCTCGCGGTCGCCCTGGCCCTGCTCGCCGGCTCGCTCCAGCTCCGCATGCGCCTGGCCCGCCAGGATGGGCAGAGCGTCATCCTCTCCGCGCTCTCCGACGCCGCCGTGGCCGAGGCGGTGGCGAACCTCGCCCGAAGCGCCTCCTACTCCGGCTCGCCCAAGCACGAGTTCGGCGGCGGCGTCATCGCGAGCGAGGCCACATCGGTGGGCTCCGGGGTCTTCCGCGTCGTCGCGACGGCCAAATACGCGCAACGCGAGCGCGTGGTGGAGGTGGAGGTCTTTCGCGCGCCCGGCGTCGCGCGGGTCCACCGGTGGTGGCGGCGGCCGGGGTGAGGTGACCCAAGCCCCCCTCTCTCTCCCCAAGGAGAGAAGAGAGAGGGGGGGATTCGATTCCGGATTCTGGAAAAGGGCTCTTACGGCGTGAAGTTGAGCTGGCCGCGGATCGATCCACCGGGGAGCTGATCGGTGTGGACGTTCGCGTAGACCACCCCGGCCCGGAGACCGCGCAGCAGCGACCCGAGCTCGCCCGCGGCAATGCTCTGGGCATTGACGGCGAGCACGTTGGAGGCGGTGAAGGTGCCGCTGATGGTGCCGTTCTTCGCCGGGCAGGCCTGGGTGCCGGCGGGGCCGTTACCCAGGTTGGAGCACAGGAACACCATGATGCCGCCGTTGACTCCCTTCTGGCCGAAGTGGAGGTGCGCCTGCAGCACGTTCCCCTCGATGTTGAAATAGCTGAGCTCCCACTCGACCTCCGTGCCTGCATCGTTGACCGTTGCCGTGAAAAAACCACCTCCGGGAGTGGAAGTCGCGGGCACTTCCTCGAATCCCCGCAGGCGGGTGATGACCGATCCTCCCTGGGCATGAACGGGGATGGCGGCCACCAGCAACGCGACAGCCAGGAACAGCATCACGACACTCGTCCTTTTCATCATGTCCTCCCTGGGCCCTGGCCCATGATGGTGAAGCAGCAACTTCATACTAATGCAAAAAGCCCGCCGAAAACGACGGGCTCAGAAGGAAGAGACGGAAAACCGCTACGGCTTCAACCGGCGCAGGCGCAGCAGCCCTGCGAGCAGACTTCCCACTCGGCCGGAACGCCGGCGCCGCAGTAACCACGGCACTGGGAATTCCGCTGGCAGTACCAGGTGTACGAGGGGCACCAATAGGAGCCGCCGGTGGCGGACGACAGGCTGGCCGACGTGGCGGGCGTCGCCGCGCTCAAGGTACAGAGCGAGACGACCAGAAGGGCGAGTAGAGTGAGTCTCTTCATGCGAAAGCTCCTTTGCATTGGGCCGGACACGAGTATCGCGCCCTTAGCCTCAAGGTGCACGAGAAGCCGATAAAAGAGTCGCTTTGCTTTCTTTCTATGGCTGAGCTTTCCCGCCGAGTTGCAGGACGAGCGACGCCGTGGTGGACGCGTCCGTGGTGCCGAAGCCCGGGACCGGCTCGTTGTCGAACTTGAGGTCGTAGCCGAGCCGCAGCCCCAAATGGCGGCTGAGGGAGGCCTGGAGCCCCAGGTGGCCTTGGAAGCGGTAGTCGCCGGCGTCGTCGAAGTTGGGAAAGAAGGTCACCTGGCCGTCCCAGGAGGCGGTCTCGGAGACGCGGGCGTCGCCGCTCACCTGGAGCAGCCCGCCGAAGGAGTCCGCGGCGGGACGGTTCCCTCGCGGCTCCTCCTGGCTGACCAACAAGCCGCCCAGGGCGCGGAGCTTCCAGGCCGGCGTCTCGTGGACTTCCCAGAGCAGGCTCACGTCCGCGGCCTGCCGTCCGTCGAGGCCCGCGAAGCGGTTGCGCTCCCAGCGCAGGCCGAGGGTGAGCTGGAGGCGCTTGCGCAGCTTCCGCCTGGCCCGCGTCTGAGCGTTGTAGCTCTCGGCCGTGCGCCGTCCCCTCTTGGTGGCGGAGACGCCGGCCGCGCTCCCCTCCAGCGCCCACGAGCGCCAGCCGCGGTCGAAAGCGGCGTCGAAGCCGGACGAGGAGGTCTCGGTGTTGCCGCTGGTGGCCAGGTAGGAGAACCCCAGCTTCATGTTCCAGGGGGGAGGGGCGGGCGTCTGGGCCTCCAGAGGGCGAGGCGGGATGAGGCAGCAGGCCGCCAGGCAGGCGGCGAGGAGGAAGCGCGGAGCCGCGGTTCGCAAGGGGCGTCACTCCTTCAAGGTTGTACAGCGACTTCGAGGAGTTATACGGAACGACGCCCCCCGGCGTCACCGCTACGGGTGTCCGAACACCCCCACGGCCCAGTCGTGGATCGGCTTCTCCACGAAGTCCTGGTGCCGCGCCGTCATGAAGTGGTCGATGTGGCCGAAGGTCGGCTCGAACAGGAAAGTGATGTCCGTCGAGCCGATCTGGTCGAGCTGATCGCCGAAGTAGGGCCCGAAGCCGCGGCCGCCGCCGATCGCCAGCACGGAGCCGTGATAGTTGCCGAGGTTCGAGGTGTACTGGGTCTCCACCCCGGCCAGCGAGCAACTGATGTCCCGCACCAGGGGCAGGGGCGCATAGGCCGTGAAGCGCGCGACGCCGTTGAAGATCCGGGGCTCGGAGGCGTTGAAGAGCCGGTCCTCGGCCAGGCTGCCGTTCATCAGCACGTAGTTGGGCGCCGGCATGGTGACCGGGCTCGGGGTGGGGGTGCTCAGGACCGCCACCAGGGCCTGGTGGTTGGTGAGGAAGGGCGGGAACAGGGGGATCGGGGTCAGGCCGCCGGGAGTCGTCCGGACCAGCTCGACGGCCGCCTTGATGACATTGCCGCCCACGCCGTCATAGAGCTGGCCGGCGGCGAGCTGCGCCTGCAGGGCGGTGCAATACCCCTGGTTGAGGGCCAGCACCTGGGGATCCTGGCTGTAGAGCATCCCCTCCCAGGGGATGATGCCGTCCCAGTCGCCGGGATGGGCGTTGGCTGTGGCCAGGGCCAGCATGCCGCCGAGCGAGGCGCCGCCGGCCACGGCCTTGGTGCCGGGATGAAGCGCTTCGATCCGCGAGCGGACGAAGGCGACGTCGTCCACCATGGACTGCATGTTCCATCCCGCCATGGCGGAGCAATCGAGGACGCCGGCCTCGCAGGTGCCCGCCGGAATGCCCTCGAAGCGGGGCGAGTAGCCGTAGACGTCGAAGCCGTGCAGAGCGAAGTATTCGGCGATCGAGGAGCCGGGAGCGCCGTTCGGGTCGCGCTGCTCGTAGAAGCCGAACGGCGGGCCCAGAGGCGGCAGCAGGAGGATGGAGCCCCGGAGCTGCGAGGCCGGGACGTCCCTGGCGATGCGGACCATCTTGAAGCGGTCGAGCGGATGCGCGCCCACCTTGACGGTGTACTCCGTGCGGACGAGGTTGCCCTCCAAAGGGTTCTGGACGGTGCCCGTGATCGTGTAGGGGCCGGCGGCCAGGGCCGCGCTGGCCGCGAGGACGGCGCCGACGGCCGTCGAGAGAGTGATGCTTCGAATCTTCATGGCTTCTCCTATTTTGGGAAGAGCGAAGTCTGGCACGTTTCCCGCTCAACATTCCCATCCATAATGCCCCGCACCGTGCGAACCCGGCTGAAGCGGCTTCTCCTTGCTCTCCTCCTTCTGGCGGGTCTGTACCTGCTGGCCGTCAACATCTTCCTCAACAGCCCGCTCGGACCCCGGGCGTTCAACCGCCGCCCCCAGAGATTCCAGCTCCATTGGAGCTCGGCATGGACGATCTGGCCCGGCCTCGTCCACACCCGCGGGCTGGAGGTGAAGGGGTGGAGCCGGAACGTGGCCTGGTCCGTGACGGCGGCACGGGCGCGCGGCTGGATCGACCTGCCGTCGCTCGCCGGCAAGACTTTCCGGATCTCGTCCCTCCGGGGCGCGGAGGTGCGGTCCACCGTGCTGCGGGGACCCGGCGTCGGAGCGCCCCCCTCGCCGCCGCGGCCCCGCGGCAGCCGCAAGGGGCGCTCCTGGACCCTGCGCTTCGAGGGTCTCACTCTCGACCACGTCCGGGAATTCCGCTTCAACGACATCCGCGTGAGCGGCGACGGCCGGGCCGAGGGTGCATTCTCGATCGTCCTGGGAGGGGACTTCCGCCTCGAGCCCTCCAAGGTGCGGATGCCCGGCGCCCGGCTCGCGTTCCGCGACGACACCCTCGCGGAGGGCATGGACCTCCGGGCCGAGGCGAGCATGGGCCCCTACAAGGTGCGCGAGCACCCCGGCCTCGAAGGCTTCGACTTCCTCTCCGGCTCTCTCCAGGCCCAGGGCAAAGTGCCGGAGCTGCCTTTCCTCGAAGGGGCGGGGCTCCCCGGCGCGCAGGGGAGAAAGCCCGGCGCGCTCACGGCCGACCTGCGGGTCGAGGGGGGACGCCTGAAGGCGGGCAGCCGGTTCGACGTCACGGCCCCGGCGAACGGCCCCGCCTCGCCCTTCGCGCTGATCGCGGCCGTTACCAACGGTCCGGACGGTCCCCTCCTCCGTCTTGGGCTCGAGGCCCAGGGGATCGCCGCCGGCCGGCGGCAGAACGCGCCGCCTCTCTTCCGGAGCAAGACGCTCTCGGTGGCCTCCACGACCACCGAGACGCGCTTGAGCCGCATCTTCGCCACCACCCGCGACGTGCGGACCCGCAAGGTCCCCATCTCCCTGCCCCTCGAAGGCGACGTGCGGGCCGACGGCGTGCAGATCGAGGCCCCCGGCTCCCGCGCCACCCTTCGGGCGTCGTTCGACCATGCCGCCGGACGCGTCGACCTCGCCGGCCTCCTCGCCCGGCGGATTCACATCGACGGCCTGCTGGCGGACGGCATCTCCGCGCGGCTGGACGTCGCCGCGACGCCGCCTCCCGCCGGCACGCCGCCGGCGCCGCTCTCCGTGCGGTTCGCGGGAGCCCGCCTGACGGACATTCGGGAGGTCCGCCTCGGCGAACACCTCCTCGCCGGCGGCCTGAAGGCCGAGACGACCTTCTCCTATGATCCGGACGGCACCCTCGCCGTCGACCGGGTCGCCCTCCTCATGCCCGACGGCAGCTTCCAGGTGGCCGGGCAGACCGCCGCCCAGAAGCTCTCCCTGAACGTCGAGGCCCGGATCGAGCCGTCCATCCTGGGCCAGACGCAGGGGCTCGCCTTCCTGCGCTACGTCAGCGGCACCGCCGTCATCCGCAGCCAAATCTCCTCGCTGGGCTTCCTCGGCGCCTATCTTCAAAAGACGCCCTGGCTATCCCTCCAGGGGCAGGGAGGCCTGCAGGCGGACGTCCGGCTCGACCACGGCAAGCTCCTTCCCGGGACCCGGCTCGCCGTCAGCGCCTCGCCCGTGCGGGCGACGATCCTCGACAGCCTGGCGACCGGCCGCGGCACGGTGGAAGCCGCCGTAACGCCGGGAAAGACGTCGCTGGCCGTCCGCTTCGACCGGTTCGGCCTCGCGGACCCTCGCCGGAAGGGCCAGCCGGATTATCTCCGGGGCCGGGGCCTCAGGATCGCCGCCGTCACCCCCGTCGCCCTGGACCTCACCGCGCCCTTCCCGGACTTCGACGCCGCCGTCGACATGCCGGACGCCGAGGTGCCGGACCTCAGGGTCTACGACGCCCTGCTGCCGGCGGAGGCCGGCCTGTCGATCCTGGGCGGCCGGGGCCGGGCCCGGCTCCACCTCGAGGCCTCGACCGCCACCCGCAAGACGAAGGGCAGCGCCACGCTGTCCTCGGACGCCGCGAAGATCCGCTTCCAGAACGTGGAGATGCAGGGCAGCCTGATGCTCCTCGCGCCGCTCGTCAGCCCCGACCTCGACAGCCGCCGGTTCGATCTCAAGGGCACGCGCCTGGAGCTGGACGGAATCTCCTACCAGGACGTATCCGAAAAGAGCACGGCCGAGAACGCCGGCTGGTGGGCGCGCGCCGAGCTCCAGGACGGCTCGATCGTGTGGGGAGCGCCCCTTTCCCTCCGCGGGCAGGGGAAGGTCGACATGAAGACGTCGGGCCCGCTCCTCGCGCTGTTCGCCCAGCGGAGCCGCTTCCTGCGCTGGTTCGACGACGTGCTGAACGTCGAGAACGTCACGGCCCACGGGGGGCTGCGGCTCGGCGGCGGCGTCATCGAGATCGAGTCGTTGCAGGCCACGGGCGGTTCCCTGGAGGTGCGTTCGCGTATGATCTTCTCCAAGACTCAGAGGCTGGGGGACATGTACATCCGCTATGGCCGCCTGGCGGCGGGGATCGAGCTGCGCGGAAGTCAGCGAGACTTCAAGCTCGTCCGCCCGCTCCAGTGGTACGAGAGCCGGCGCGGCGCGTGGGTGTCGCCGTCCCGGTAGGAGCCCTCACCTCCCCGGCCCTCCTCTCCCGGTGAGGGGGGAGGGAGGGGTCGGGAGAGGGGCAGGGGTGAGGGTTTTCAGGAGGCTGGAGGACACATGAGAGAGCTCGCCAGGCACCTCGCCGTCACGCTGCGCTCGTTCGTCCGCCAGCCGGGCATGGTCCTGGTCGTCGTGATGACGCTGGCGCTGGGGATCGGGGCCAGCACGGCCCTCTTCGCCTATCTGGCCGCCATCTCCTGGCCGACCCTCGACGCGCCGGAGGCGGAGCGCGCGGTCTGGATCAACTGGGGCACGCCCGAGGCGCCCTCCACCGCCGCCTCCTATCTGGATTTCGTCGACCTCCAGCGCCTGCAGGGCAGCGTCCGCGACATCGCCGCCTTCTCCGCCTTCGGAGCCTCGGTGAGGCACGGCCAGGCGTCGGCGTTCGCCTGGGGGCACGTGGTGAGCGGCTCCTACTTCCCGTTCTTCGCCACCCGGCCGGCGGCGGGACGGCTGATACAGCCCTCGGACGACCGGCCCGGCGCGGAGCCCGTGGTGGTCGCCAACCATCATTTCTGGAAAGGGACCCTGGGGGGAGACCCGGCCGCGGTCGGCAAACCCCTGAAGCTCAACGGCGAGACCTTCACCCTGATCGGCGTCCTGCCCGAAGGGTTCCGGGGCAATGGCCATACCTCCGCCATCTACGTGCCGCTCGTACAGCGCGACCGGGTGACCGGGCTGCCGCGCCTGCAGAACCGCGAGGCCCGGATGCTGTACCTCCTGGGCCGGCTCGCTCCCGGCGTGAGCCTGGAGCAGGCCCGCGAAGCTATGGCGCGGACCGCCCGCGTCCTCGACGAGACGGCGCCGCTCCCGCTCGAGAAGCGCCGGGGATCGGCGACCCTGGCCACCACCTACGAGCCCAACGGGGAGAGCGACCCCTACCTCGACGCGGCGCGCGTCCTGATGGTGGCGGCGCTGCTCTTCCTCCTCCTGACCTGCGCCAACGTCGCCAACCTCCTGCTGGCCCGCGCCACCGTGCGGCAGCGCGAGTGGGGCATCCGGGCCTCGCTCGGCGCCAGCCGGCGCCGGCTGGTGGGGGCCGTGCTCTCGGAGAGCCTGATCCTCTGCCTGGCGGGGGGAGCCCTGGGGCTGGGCTTCGCCGTCCTGATGGCCCGGCGCATCAACTCCTACGTCATGACGCCGCCCGCCGGCATGGGCAGCTCGTGGTCGGAGGGCAACCAGCTCGTGCACCTGGACTTCCGCGTCTTCGCCTTCGCCATCGCCGTGGCCCTGCTGAGCGGCCTCCTCTGCGGGCTCGCCCCGGTGCTGCGGGTGCTCCGGGGCGACCTCGTCGCGGCGATCAAGAGCGACGCCGTGGGCGCCGCGGGGCCATCGGGCAGCCTGGCGCCCCGCAAGCTCCTGGTCGTCGCTCAGGTCGGCCTGTCCGTGCTCCTGCTGCTGGGCGGCAGCCTGCTCTTCCGCACGCTGCGCAACGCCGAGCGGATCGCGCTCGCATTCGATCCCGGCAGGCTCCTGCTCGCCTCGCTGTACGTGCCGCAGAGCGCCGGTTCAGCTCAGGAAGGAGCCGCCGAGGTCTACCGGCGGGTCCAGGAGGAGACCGCGGCCCTGCCCGGCGTCGAGTCCGCGAGCCTCGCCTATGAAGTGCCTCTCTCGCCCTGGAACCGCACCTCCATGGTGACGAGCTCGGAGAAGCCCGACAAGCCCGTCGAGACCACGGCCAATCGGGTGGCGCCCGGCTACTTCGAGACCCTCAGCATTCCGATCCTGCAGGGGCGGGCCCTCGACCAGCGGGACCGCCGGGACTCGCCGCCCGTGGTGGTGATCAACCAGGCGCTCGCCAAGCGCCTGTGGGGGAACGAGAGCCCCCTGGGACGCCTCGTCTCCCTCCCCGACCTTCCGGCCAGGCCCGACGAGCCCGGCCCGATCTTCGAGGTGGTGGGCGTCACCGCCGACGTCCGGGTCGCCATGATCACCAAGCCCGCCGGTCCCGCTCTCTATGTCCCGGCGACGCAGCGCGCCCACACGCGGCTCACCCTGATCCTGCGCACGGCGGGCACGCCGGACAGCCTGGTGCCCGACCTGCGCCGGGCCGTCCAGGCGGCCCATCCGGACCTCACGATCGTCGATCTCGTGACCGGCGGCGAGCAGTTGCGGCGCACCCTGGCCGAGCAGCGGATGTACGCCGAGATCGCCGGCCTGTTCGGCATCCTGGGCCTCGGCGTTTCCGTGGTGGGCCTCTTCGGTCTCCTGAGCTACACGGTGAGCCTGCGGGTCCGCGAGTTCGGCATCCGCATGGCGGTCGGCGCCCAGCCCGCCAACGTCGAGCTCCTGGTGCTGCGCCAGGGCATGGGGCTCGTCGCGATCGGCCTCGCCCTGGGCCTCGCCGGCGCCCTGGGAGTGACGCGCCTCCTCGGAAACCTGCTCTACGGCGTAGCCGCCAACGACCCCGTCACCTTCGCCGGGGTGTCCCTGGGCCTGATGATGGTGACCCTGTTCGCCTGCTACCTGCCGGCCCACCGCGCCTCGCAGCTCGATCCGCTGGAGGCGTTGCGGGGGCGGTAGGGGCGGGGCCAAAGGACCGCAAGGACTGCAAGGACAATAAGGACTGGCGCCCTCGTTTACTGTCCTTGGCGTCCTTGTTGTCTTTGTTGTCTTTGAGGTCCTTTTTGGCCCTTCATCTCATGACCGCCAGCGCCTCATTCAAAAACGCGAGCTGCAACCGCATCTGATCGCGGATCGGCATCCCTCGCACGCCGCTCCTCGCGGCCTCGGCGCGGACCTCGTCCGGCGATCTCCCGGCGACCCGGCCGAGGAAGGCGCGGAAGCGGGGATCGTCGGGCCGGCCGGTCTCGCCCTCTTCCAGGGGGCGCAGGAAGAGGGGCATCTCGGAGACCATGGTGAAGGGATCGCCGCCCAGGGAGCGGACGTATTCCATGGAGCTGGGACGGAACTTGGCCGCCATCTCGGGATCGCCCCGCTCTTCGAACCAGCGGATCATCGAGCGCGAATCGGGACGGGTGGTGAACCCTTCGTCGATGCGGTGGAAGCCCTTCTCGCCGCCGCGGTCCACGTCGAAGGGCTGGTATCCCAGGGCGCGCACCTGGCGGCGGAGCGACTCGCGCAGGTCCGCCGTGCGGTCGATCCATGCCGGCTCGATGAGGAACCAGGGACCCGAGGTGAAGCTGATGCCGTGGAAGCTCGCGTGGAGGTGGAACGGCGCGCCTTGGGCGAGGAAGGCGGCGACCGCGCGGTTCTCCGGCCGCGCGCCGGCGTCGCCCGGCTCGCGCGGGAAGCCGAACTCCATGTCGTCCCTCGGCAGCTCGCGCACGACGTGGCGGAGATAGAGGGAGAGGTCGTAGACCCGGTCTTCGCGTCCCTCGCTGTCCACGGCCGGCAGGGTCGTGCCGCTCCAGGCCGCGTTGCGCGCCTCGCCGTCCGGGTTGACGTGGGGGACGACGTACCAGGTGGCGACCGTCAGGAGGGGATCGTCCGCCGGCCGCGAAGCGAGGAATCCGGCGAGGCGGCGCAGCATGGCGGGCCCCACGGGCTCGTCCGCGTGGCAGCCGCCGATCAGGCTGACGTGGAGGGGGCCGTGGCCGAAGACGTGCCCGGCGATCCCGCTCCCTTCGCGCGAGACTCCGATCTCGAGGCCGGACGGGATGAGGGCGGGGGCATCCGGGGTCAAGATCTCCTCGACCGGCAGTCGCGTCATGCGCCGCCTTCCGGCTCGCCGGCGGCCCGCACGGCTTCCTCGGCGCGGGCGAGGCGCTCGGCGGCCCGGTCGGCTTTCTCGCGGATCCGGTAGGCGGCCCGCTCCGCCTCCTCCGCCCGCTGCCGTGCCTCGGCGGCGGCGTTCTCGGCCTCCAGAGCTTCTTCGTGCAGGGCCTGCGCCTCGGCCCGGGCCTTGTCCGCCTTCTCCTCCGCCACGACGACCCGGCGGCGGATCCTCTCCGCCTCGCGTTCCTTGCGCGCCTGCTCGGCCGCTTCGAGCTTCCGCCGGGCCTCCTCCTCGCGCTGCCTGGCCTCGCGGTCGGGCTGCTTGAGGATCTTGAGGGGCGGCGGCGCGGGCGGCTTCTTGTCTTCCTTCTTCTCGTCCTGACGCTTCGCCTCCTGCCGCCGGGCCGCGAGGTCCACGACCGGGGCCCCGGCGAGCTGCAGGCCGGCGAGCACCTCGAAACCGGGCGGATCGAGGTCGCGGTCGAGCCAGCCCCGGGCGACCTGCTCGGCCGCCGCGGGGCTGAAGGCGAGGGCCTGGAGGTTGGCGGCGATGCGCTCGACCAGGTCCCGGCTCGGCGGCCGGCCCCGCTCGGTGAGGAGGTGGGCGGCGTCCCAGCGGAGCTCGTCCGCCAGTCCGCGCGCCGCCCGGATCGTTTCGCGCAGGGACTCGGCGCCCCGGCCCGAGACGGCCTCCCGCTGCGCGGTCCGCGCCCGCTTGCCGGCCCCGAGCAGCGCCTCCATCTTCTCCGGCTGGAGGCCGAACAGCAGGTTCACCGCCCAGGCGGACGGCGTCGGTTTGGGCAGCGCCTTGACCTCGGCCGCCTCGTCCGCCCGCTTCTCCTTGCGCAGCCGCGCCGCCAAAGCGTTGCGGGAGGCGATGAATTCGTCGAACGGCCCCTGGTAGAGGCCGCGGATCTCGGCGTTCAGTCCGGTCTTGCTGGGCGCCATGGCCCCAGATCGTATAACGGCCCGGAGACGTAGACAGCTACCCTGCTCCCATCGCTCCGATCATGATCGCCGCGAGCTGGTTGTAGATCCGGGTCCAGGCGAGCCGGACGTCGAGGGTGAAGCGCTCCCCCATCATCCGCTGGACGGTCTCCAGGAGGGCTTGCTCGACGGCGTCGAAGTGCCGCACCTGGACGCCGTAGCCGGCATGGCGGCGCCCGAGGTCCTCGACCACCGGCCGCAGCTCGTCGAGGCGGTCCAGACCCTGCACGGCCGCGCCCAGCATGCTCATCAGCATGTTGCCCTGGCTCTTCATGTCGGTGCTCGAGAACAGGGCGCGGGTTCCGGGATCGACCTCGAACAGGAGGCGGTAGAACAGCTCGGCAGCCTCGTCCCGCCGCCGGTTGACCGTCTCGAAGGAGGACTGGACGATGAACACCGCGTCCGGCTTGCGGAAGTCCGCCAGCTCGTAGAGGACGGTCTCCCGGCCGTCCGGCGCGTCCTCCTGGAGGACACGCCCCACCTGGATGTCGTCCTCGACGACGTTGACCAGGTTCTCCGTCGCCAGGATCACGGTGCCGTTCTCCCGGTTGGCCCGCTGGGCGCGGCGGGCGACGGCGGGGGCCTCGCCGATGGCGGCCATCTGCATCTTCGAGGGGTGGCCCACCTGCCCCACGATCATGCGGCCGAAGTGGAGCCCCACCCCCAGCTCGAGCCCGGTGCCGAAGTGGCTCTTCGTGTACCGGTTGAGCTCCTCCATGCGGGCCGCCATGCGGAGCGCGGCGCGCACGGCGGCGAGGCACTTCTCGCGCGCGTCGCCGCCGTCGAGGCCGAACAGGGCCGTCATCTCCTCCCCGGCATAGCGCTCGATGCGGCCGCCGTTCGCCGGCACCGGCTCGCCGATCTGCAGGAAGAACCGGTTGAGCACGTGCACCACGTCGTAGGGCGGGAACTTGCGGACAAAGGCGGCGAAGTTCTTGAGCTCGCAGGAGAGCACGGCGAGCGCCGCCTCCTGGGCCGGCGCGGCCTGGCCGGCCTCGTGCCGCAGCAGGCCGAAATCCTCGGTGTCGAGGATCAGCCGCTGGACGGCCACGTCGCCGTTGACCGTGAGCTGGCAGGCGAGCCGGATGTCGGGGCTGAAGTTGAAGCGGCCGGCGAGCTTCTTCTCGTCGGCGTTGGGGGGCGAGACGTTCTGGCCGCCGGCGACGATGCGCACCCGGCAGGTGGAGCACCGGGCCCGGCCGCCGCACTCGTGGAAGTGGGGGATGCCCGCCCGCAGGGCGAGGTCCAGCAGGCTCGAGGCCGGCTCCTCCATCGGCACCACCCGGTCGCCGCCCTCCTCGCCGTGGAAAGTCACCCGCGGGACGCGGAGCGATCCGGCGGGAGGCGAGGGGATGCGGATGTTCCCGGTGCGGCCGAGGGCCGCGTCGGCCGCCTGGGAGAGGGACGGCGAAGGACCGACCGGCGCCGGCGGAGCGTCCGGGTCCGCCAGGGCGGCCAGGACCTCGGCCTCGGACCGCTCGCCCGCCATCACGCCGCGCACCCGCCGCAGCGCCTCGCGGAGCTCCCCGGCGTCCCGGAACCGCCGCTCGGGGCTCTTCGCCAGGGCCTTGTGGAGGGTCCGGTCGAGCACCAGGGGGATCGCCGGGTCCCAGCTCCGCACGGGCGCCTGCTGCCGCTCCAGCACCTGGAACAGGGCGGCGTGGACGGTGTCCGCGGGGAACGGGCGCTGGTAGGTGAGCACCTCGTAGAACAGGGCGCCGAGCGCGAAGACGTCCGAACGGGCGTCGGCGCGCTCGCCGCGCACCTGCTCGGGCGACATGTAGTGGGGCGTGCCGAGGATCCAGCCCGAGCTGGTCACCTGCGCCTCGCCGGAGTAGGCAAGGCCGAAGTCCAGGATCTTGACCGCGCCGCCCGGCAGGATCTGGATGTTGGCCGGCTTCAGGTCGCGGTGGACCACGGTGTGCGCGTGGGCGAAGGCCAGGGCGTCGCAGATCTGCTCGATCAGGGCGAGCTTGTCCTCCAGCCGCGCCAGCCCCCGGCGGCGCAGGAGATCCGCCAGGTCGGTGCCCTCGAGGAGCTCCATGGCCATGAAGAAGGTGCCGTTCTCCTCGCCGAAGTCGTAGATGGTGACGATGTTGGGATGGTTGAGCCCGGCCGCCGCCCGCGCCTCGCGCCGGAAGCGCTCGCCCAGGTCGTCGTCCCACTGCGCCGAGGCGGCGCGGCCGATGGTCTTGACCGCCACGTGCCGGTTGAGGACCGGATCGTGCGCCTTGAACACCTCGCCCATGGCTCCCTGGCCGATCTTGGCCAGGACCGAGTACTTGCCGATGACGCTTGGATTCATGATCCGGCTCCCCTCGTCACCCGGAGAAAACCCCTTCCCCCGCCGGGCGCGGAGTTGCAGCGGCTACGTTCTACGGCGGAATCTTGAGAGCGGCATTGGTATAGCACGAGCGGGGCTCGCAGGGAAGGTAACGGCGCCAGAGCGGAGAGCTCCTCAGGAGCGCGGGAACAAGAGGCGTACAATCGACCCTCAATGAACCTCCGCCACGCGCTCTTCGCCGTCCTGCTGACCCTCTCGCCGGCCGCCGTCCAGGCCGTCGACCCCGTCATCGCGGCGGCGGGCGACATCGCCTGCGATCCCACGGATCCCAGCTTCAACGCCGGCGCCGGCACGGCGACGGCGTGCCGCATGCGGGCGACCTCCGACCTGCTGGTGGGAGGCGCCTGGAACGCCGTGCTGCTCCTGGGCGACAACCAGTACTGGGAAGGCACCCTGGCGGCTCACCAGGCGTCGTTCGCCCCGAGCTGGGGGCGCCTGGGCTCCCTCCTCCGCCCGGTGCCGGGCAACCATGAGTACCTCACCCCCGGCGCCGCGGGCTATTACGACTATTTCGGGGCGGCGGCGGGCGACCGCACCAAGGGCTGGTACAGCTTCGACCTCGGCGCCTGGCACATCGTCGCCCTCAACTCCAACTGCGAAGACATCGGCGGCTGCGGCCCGCGCTCGCAGCAGCTCCGCTGGCTGGCGAAGGACCTCGCCGCCCATCCCACGGCCTGCACCCTCGCCTATTGGCATCACCCCCGCTTCTCCTCGGGAGCGCATGGCGACGACGCCACCACCACCGACTTCTGGCGGGTCCTCTACGACGCCGGGGCGGAGCTCGTGCTGGTGGGGCACGACCATGACTACGAGCGTTTCGCGCCGCAGGACCCTTCCGGAAAGTGGGATCCGCAGCGCGGCATCCGCCAGTTCGTCGTCGGCACGGGAGGGCGGGAGACCCGCTCCTTCGCCACCATCCGTGCCAACAGCGAGGCGCGCAACTCCCACGACCTCGGCGTCCTCAAGCTCCGGCTCCGTCCCGGCGGCTACGACTGGCAGTTCCTCCCCGCCGCGGGAGGCACCTACACCGATCAAGGGAGCACGGAGTGCCATATCCCATGAAGAAGAAGATCGCGCCGCTGTCCGTCCTGGCCCTCCTCCTCGTCTTCCTGGCGGCGTGGGCCGCCGAGGGTACGTGGTCTATGGAGGATATTCCGGCGCCCTTCTCCCGCAGCCGCTGGAAAGCCGAGCAGGAGGCCGCCTGGGGCGCACGTTTCGAAGGCGACGTCCTGCCCCTGGGCCGGCAGCGCGTCAGGACGCCTTTCGACCTCAAGTCGATCACCGCTCTGCCGGCGCCGGCCGCCCAGCCGTCCAACGTCCGGGTCAGCTTGGACATCCTGGAGCCGAACGGCGGAGCCGCCCAGCCGGAGACCCAGACCGAGCCGCACCTCGCCCTCAATCCCGAGCAGGAGACGAACCTGCTCGCCGGCTACCAGGAAGGACGCTTCGAGAATGGCGGCGCGCGCGCGCTCACCTTCGCGGCCTCGTTCAATTCCGGCCGCACATGGCAGGAGGGCTTGATCCCCGGGCTGACCGCCGCCACCGGCGGGCCGTTCGAGCGCGCCTCCGATCCCTGGGTCGCCTTCGGTCCCGGAGGCCGGGCCTATTACGCATCCCTGGGTTTCAACGAGCGCAGCCCGGCCAACGGCATCTTCGTCTCCGTCTCGGAGGATGGCGGCCGGAGCTGGGGCGATCCCGTCGCAGTCCACACGGCCACCGGCGATTTCGACGACAAGGAAGCGATCGTGGTGGACAACCAGGCCGGCAGCCCCTTCCGGGGCCGGGTCTACGTCGGCTGGGACACGGCCACGGTCGACCGGCGCCAGCCCATGCGCTTCTCCTACTCCTCGGACGGCGGCCTGTCCTACCGGCCGCCGGTCACGATCCATGATCAGGGCTCGAACATCGGCATCGTTCCCCTGGTCGGCCCGGGAGGGGTCGTCCACGCGATCTGGACCCGCGTCTCCCAAGGCGGCGACTTCATCTCCTTCCAGTTGTTGGCCGCGCGCTCCACGGATGGCGGCGACACCTGGAGCGAGCCGGTCATGATCGCGGACATGGTGACGGCCGGCCTCCCGAACGCGCGCACCGGCTCGATCGTGCCCACCGCCGCCGTCGATCCCCGCCGGGGCGACCTCTACGTGGTCTGGCAGGACTCCCGCTTCTCCCCGGGCACGGACCAGATCGTCCTCTCCCGCTCGGCGGATGGCGGACGGACGTGGAGCGCTCCCCGGCGCATCTCGGACGGCCCGCTCGACGCCGCCAACTTCACGCCCGCCGTGGCGGTGAGCGCGGACGGCCTGGTGGGCGTCGCCTATTACACCCTGCGCCACGACCCGGCACGCCTCTTCCTCGTCGACGAGTACCTCGCCGTCTCCAGGAACCGGGGCAAGACGTTCGGCCGCAGCACGCGGATGAGCCCAGCCTCCTGGGACATGCGTTTCGCCGCCTTCGCGGAAGGCTTCTTCCTCGGCGATTACCAGGGCTTGGCGGCCGGCAAGAAGATGTTCCATCTCCTCTGGATCGCCACCGTCCAGCCCTCCCGGATCGACGCGCCGGCCCGCCAGCCGGACGCCTTCACCCGGGCGGTGAAGGCGCGCTGACGGTCTTCCGAGACACCGCCGGCACCACCACCAGGGTCGCCAGCACGCAGCAGGCCAGGCTCAGCGTCAACAGTCCGCCCAGGCGATAGTTGGCGGGCACCTGCGACAGCAGCAGCACGGCGAAGCCCAGCCCGCTGCTGGCGGCGTCGATGAGGATGGCGGGGCCGGTCTGCGACATGGCGAGCGCCAGGGCGGATTCGCCTTCCAGCCCCGATTCTCGGATCCGCGCGAGCCGCGCCAGGAGATGGATGGCGTAGTCGACTCCCACTCCCAGCGTCATGCCCGCGAACATGGAGGTGGCCACCCCCAGGGGGATGCCAAGCCAGCCCATGGCTGCGAAGTTGAGGAGCACCGCGATCGCCGCCGGCAGGACGCAGAGGAGGCCCCGGCGCGGCGAGCGGGCGAGCCACGCCGTCACGGCGAAGATCCCCAGCAGCGAGAAGGCCAGGGACTCCACCTGGGTGGACACCACGGCGCCGATGAGGGCCTGGCTCACCGCCACGTCGCCCGCGAAGCCCAGGCGCATCCCATGAGGCGCCAGGACGCGCCTCTCCCAGACGCGGAGGTCCGCCATCAGCCGGCGGGTGGCGGCGTAGGTCGAGCCCTTGAGAAAGACCGTCTCCAGGCCCCGGGAGTAGCCGGGATCGACGACGCGGCGCAGGCGCTCGGATCCCAGAGCCCGCTCCGCGTTGTGCCAGAGGATGGCCGCCGCCTCCGGCGTGGCCGGCAGCCGCCGCGACCCGGGACGGTCCGGGCTGACGAGGAACGCCGCCGTCTCCAGGAACTCCGCCGGCCCCAGCACCCCGCCCACCCCGGGCCGCTGGGCAAGGAACGTTTCGAGGGCCCGCACCCGCTCCAGCGTGGCCGGCACGGTGAGCGGCTCGAGCTCGAGCTCCCAACCTAGGCGGTCTCCGGGTCCGGGCTGTAACCAGAAACGCGGCGAGCCGCCGTCCACGGGCCATCCGAGCATCAGACGGTCCCCGTCGTTTCGAGCCGTCGCCACCCAGGACGACCAGCGCTTGGGCGGTTCTCTAATCGAGATCCGGCTCCCCAACAGGGTCGCCGGCTCAGGGCCTCGGGGCAAGGTCAGGAAACGGTCGCTCACGGCCTCGCCGTCCACCTCGCCGGTGAGGTGGACGGGCTCGGCCTCCACCACGACTTGAAGGACGTGAGCGCCGTTGAAATCCTCGTCGAACCGCCGCATCGAGCGAGCGAAAGAGCTCTCGGCAGCGAAGCCGTCGACCCAACTGTCCTGCACCTCCACCCGCCGGATGCCATCCAGCGCCAGCAGTGTGAGGGCGGCCGTCAAGGTGAGCACGGCGCGGCGGTGGCGGAGGGAGGAGACCGCCAGCCATCCCAGGAGGTTGGCGGTCCCTGGCTCCGCCGCCGCCGTCCGCCGGCGCGCGATCCATTCCGGCGGCACGAGGGCCAGCACGGCGGGCGTCACCGCCAGCGATGCCGCCAGGCAGAGCAGCACGCCCCCCGCCGCGAACATCCCGAACACCCGCACCGGACCGATGGGCGAGACCGAGAACGACAGGAAGCCCACCGCCGTCGTGGCCGCCGCCTGCAGGACCGGCGCTTCCACCTCTTCCATGGCGGCGGCCGCCAGCTCCGCGCCGGCCGCTCCCGGCCGCTCCCGGTAGAGCGCGCCGAAGCGGCGGAACAGGTGGACCTCGCTCGCCGTCCCCAGCGCGATGAGGAGCACCGGCAGCACCGCCGTCGTGAGGTAGACCGGCACCCCGAGCCAGCCCATGAGCCCGAACAGGACGGCCAGGCAGATCCCCACCTTGAGGAGGGGCAGGAGCGCCGCCGCCGGCCGCCGGAAGCCAGCGAGGAACACCAGACCCATCACCGCCAGCGAGAGAGGCACCAGACCGATCCGGCGCCCGGAGCCCTCCGTTCCCGCCCCCAGCCAGGAGGCAGGGATCCCCAGGTCGCCCAGGATGTGGCTCCCCAGCAGGGTCTCGGCCACCGGCGCGCCCAGCACCTCGACGCGGTCGCGGGCAGAGGCGTGCGCCGCCGCGACGTCGCGCACCTTGCCGTAGAGCGCCTGCCGGTCCGCGCCGGTAGGCAGGCCGGCCAGGATCGCCGCGCTCGCACCGCCCTTCCCCACCAGGGTACCGTCGTAGACGCCGATCCGCCGCAGATCGGACCGCAGATCGGCCAGGGCCCGCGGAGTCTCGGGCAGGGGCTCGAGGAGCGTGCGCCGCTCGAGGGTTCCGGGACGGAACCGGAAGCCCTGCTCCGTCGCCAGGCTGGTGACGCCGGCCGGCCCGATCCCCTCGATCCGGGCCAGCGCCGCCGTCAGCTCGCGCACCCG
>DATFNZ010000232.1:0-13272 GCA_035266085.1 Thermoanaerobaculia bacterium | reverse complement strand
GCTCCGGCCAGTGGGACTCCTCCGCCGCCAGGGCGATCGCCGAGCGCACCCCCGCCGAGTCGCTCCCCTGCACGAAGGTGCGCTGGATCCACTCGCGGTCCCCCCCTTCGAGCAGGCCGTAAGCCGCCGCCACGGCCTCCTCGCGGGTCGGGCGGGCGACGATCGACAGCCGCATCCCGGCCTCGACGCCGCGCTCGCGCACCCAGCGCACCTGCTCGCGGACGTTCCCCGGCGTATCGCCCAGGCGCAGCCAGCAGTCGCCGTGGCGGGCCGCCAGCTCGAGCGCCGGAGGCGAGCCGCCGCCCAGGTAGATCTCCGGCGCCTGCCGGTCCGGCGCCACGAAGGGAGTCTTGAGCCGCCCCTGCTCGATGCGGAAGTAGGTGCCGGTGAAATCGACCTCGCCATTGCCTTCGCCCATCGGCCGCCAGAAGGCGCGGCAGACCTCCAGGAACTCGCCGGCCCGCTCGTAGCGCTCGTCGTGGGACAGGAAGTCGCCGTACGTCGCCTGCTCCGCCGCCGAATGCCCCATGACCACGTTCAAGGCCAGCCGGCCGCCGCTCAGGGCGGAGAGGGTGTTGACCTGCTGCACGAACGCCGTGGGCGACAGCAGGCCGGGCCGGTAGGCCAGCAGGAAGCGGATCGTCTCCGTGGAGCGGGAGAGGGCGGCCACGACGGGCACCGGGTCGGGCAGGTAGAAGCCGCACGCCATGAGCAGGGAGTCGATGCCGTGGGCCTCGGCCAGCCGGCAGAACTCGAGGTGCGCCGGCACGTCGGGCAGCGCCGAGGCGGCAGTGATTGCCTGCGGTGAAGGGGCGGGCAGCGGCGCCGTCGCTCCGGGCTCCTCTCCGGCGAGAGGGAGCCGCCAGTGGAATCGTAGGGGCATGGGCACGATGGTTGGGAGAGTTTATAGCATCTTCAACCACTGAGGCTCCACCGGTCCCTCACTCCCCCGGCCCTCTCCCCCGAGGGCTCCGTCGTAGTAGGCTATGAGCCGACTTTGCGGAGCGCGAGCCTTGATCACCGACTCTCAGAAGGAAACCCCGAAGTACTCCATGGACTACGTCCAGCTTCACCGCGACCTGGTGAAAGCCGTCGGCCGCGTCTGCCCGCGCTGGCTGGCCGACCGTGCCGACGACCTCGTGCAGGTGGCGCTGATGCGGGTGATGGAGATCCAGAGGAAGAAGGAGGGGACCGCGGAGTTCTCCGCGTTCTACCTCAAGAAGGCGGCCTACAGCGCCCTGATCGACGAGATACGGCGGCTTCGGCGTCGCCAGGAAGTTTCCATCGAGGGGGGGGACGACGAGGATGGCGGCCCCGCGTACGACCCCGCCGCGCCCGCCCCGGATCCGGAGCGGGCCTCCGCCGGGCGCGAGATCGGGCGGGCCATCCGCGACTGCCTCGGCCGCATGGTGGCACCCCGCCGCCATGCCGTCACCCTCAATCTCCAGGGGCACAGCGTGCCGGAGATCGGCAAGCTCATGGGCTGGAGCGGCAAGAAGGCCGAGAACCTCGTCTACCGTGGGATGTCCGACCTGCGCGGCTGCCTGGGCGAGAAGGGAATCCAGCACTGAGGGGAGAGCGGCCCCGGCGAGTGAGGGGAATCCGGGAGCCGCGTCGTTTCTTCCTTGACGGAACGCCTATCGGCGAACCCGGAGGAGGATCCCTTGATCTATTTTGCTGAGAGGAACGGAAGAGAGGTGCAACGATGAACCAGGACGACCAGGAGCTCGCGAGACTTCGCGCCGCGTTCACCGCTCCGGCAGCGGTCGCCCCTGATCCGGAGAGCTGCCCGGCGCCGGAAGTGATCTGGGCCGCCGTCCGGGGAGAGCTGCCCCCGCAGGAGCTGCGCGAGGTGGTGGAGCACACGGCCTCCTGCGCGGCCTGCGCCGAGGACTGGCGGCTGGCAGCCGAGCTCGAACGGCAGTCGGCCGCGTCGGCCGCCACCACCACGGCGCCCGGCAAGGTGATCACGGGGCGCTTCGGGCAGTGGCGCTCCTTCACGGCCGCCGCCGCCTTGGCTGCCGGCCTGCTGGTGGCCGTCGGCGTCTACCGCACGGGCGACCTCGGGCCCAAGGAGCCCACCTACCGCGAGGCTCCCGAGGCGCCGGGCTCCGTCGTCCGCTCGCAACTGGCGGATGGCCAGGTCCTGACTCGTCAGGGCGCCGTGCTGCGCTGGTCGCCGGTGACGGGAGCGGCGGCGTACGACGTGCGGGTCAGCACGGAAGACCTGCGGGTCCTCCAGACGGTCCAGGGGCTGACGGCGACGGAGTACCGCGTCCCCGACAGCGCGCTGGCGAGCCTCCCCGCGGGCTCCAAGCTCCTCTGGCAGGTGGAGGCCGTCTTCAGCGATGGCCATCGCCAAGCCTCGCCCACGTTCACCAATCCCCTGCAATAGATCCCCTCGAAGCGTTGTTGAACAAGGACCGGCGGCTGGGTACCACCAGCCGCCGGTTGGCTTTCTGATTGAATCTAGAAATAAACAACGACTTACGCGGGAACCGGAAGAAACATTCGGCAGTCTGAGACGTAATGAGGATCAAGGTGAGGGGATCGGGACCGAACGTTCGTTCTAATCACCATAGGGCAGCAGGGGAGCCGCCCGAGAGACTGAAACGACAACTTTTCTGGAGCATTGAAGGAGATAGTCATGAACAAGGAATTGAAGGCTGCCGCGACCGCGACCGAGACCCAGGCGAAGAGCGAGGACAAAACTCCGGACGGCTCCTGCTGCACGGCTCCTCCGGACGACGATCCCGGCCCGATCAAGCCCTGAAGCTTTCCCAGACAGCGCCTTCCAAAGACGGGCGGCTCTCCGGAGCCGCCCGTCTTTTTTGCATTCCAACATTGGGATTGCCGCGCTGCGGTAGACTGCCTCCGATGCTCTTGGGAGTCTTGGTCATGCTCCTGGCTTTCGTCACTTCCGGTCGGGCAGTTGCTGGCCCGCAACCTCCCGAAGGCCTCGAAACCTGCGAACTCCTCGCTGCGACGAGGCCGGAAAGTGAAGAGACCGCAAAGTGCTTCGAAGAAACCGGCAGCGATCTCAAGCAGGCGGAGGAAGCGGCAGCTCGTCTTAAAGAATTGCTGAAGCGATATCCGGGGAGCCCTTGGCCCACTCTATACCTCGCTTACCTAGATACGGATCATGCTGGGGAGCTGTTCCGCGCCGCCGCCAAGGGCTTCTCCGCACGCGGCAATGCAAAGGGCGAAGTTCTTGCCCGGGCCAACCTTCACAGGCTTCTGTTCAAAGCCGGCCGCGTGGGCGAGGCGGGGGCTCAGGCCGAGCAAGCCATCAAGGTCGCCGATGCCTCCGGTCAACCTGACCTGATCGCTCTTACACGCATCCTCAAAGCGCGACACCTCAGGGGCATCGGGAAGGATCTGGAGCAGGCCTATCTCCTGCTCCGCCGGGCCGAGGCCGTACTGTTTCCGGGCGGGACCTATTATATGAAGCGCGACTGCCTGAGTGGTCTGGCCAACCTAAGCCTTGAGCTCGGACGTTATCGCGAAGGATTCGAAGCCTTCCGTCGGATGACAGAGTTGGCCGTCACGGAAAGGGATCATTACGGCGAGTCGAGCGCTCGTTACGGCATGGCTCGGGCAGTCTTGGACGAGACTGCGGAGCTGCCCAACGAGGAGGGCCGGCGGGAGGCCGCACGCTTGGCTCAGGAAGCCCTCGACACCGCAGTGGTGAGTGACAATCGGTCCATTCAGGCCAAGGCACATTGGATGCTTGGAGCCCTCGCCAACGGCAGCAGGGCGCGGCGCCACATCGACGCCTGCCTCGCCGCCGCCGACACGGCCCAGGACCGCAGCTACTGCCTGAACGCTCTGGCCCGCTTCCTTGCCCCGACGGATCCTCGCGAGGCCGACAAGGCCATCGATCAGTCGCTGGAGTTGGCTAGGCAGTCGGAGAACTACTGGTTGATGGCGTTCGCCTGGCGGGAACGGATGCGAGTGAGCTGGGAGGCAGGAACCGGCAAGCAGGCGGTCAAGGACTCGCGGTCGGCGCTCGACGCCATCGAGGCGCTTCGAGATCTTCAGGCGGTCTCCACCGGACAGGCCGAAGCGTTCTCCACCTGGTCCGAGGATTACTACTGGCTCTCCGGCCGGATGATCGACGCAGGCAAGGGACTCGACCATCTCGAGCAGGCCTTCCTGATCTCGGAGCGCCTGCGGGCGCGCAGCCTTATCGGGACCCTCGAGGCCGCCCACGCCTTGCCGGCCGCGGCGGCGCCCATCCGGCAGCGGCGCGGCGTGGTGCTCGAGCAGATCTCCAGCGTGCAGCGCCAGCTCCTGGATCCGGACCTGCCGGCCGCCGAGCGCACCGCGGCAATCGCCGACCTGGAGAAGCTGGAGATCGAGGAGGCGGACCTGCGCAACCAGCTCGCCCGGCTTGCCCCCGCCCTCGACGCCTCCCGCAGACCCGACTTCGCCACCCTGCCGCGGGTGCGGCAAGCTCTCAAGCCCGACGAGGCCCTGCTCTCGTTCCAGGTCGCTCCCTGGGAAGACGAGCGGGGAGGCCTTGCCGGCGGCTCCTGGCTGACCGCCATCACCCGCGCTGGGACGCGGGTCTACCGGCTGCCGGGGCGCAGCGATCTGCGCTCCGCCGTGCGGCTCTTCAACGGCATGTTCGACCCGCGCAACGCCGCCGAGGCCACCCCCGCCGCGGGCCTCTACCGGCAGCTTCTGGAGCAGCCCCTGCGCGAGCTGCCCCCGGGCATCAAGCGGCTGATCCTGGTGCCGGACGACGTTCTCCACCAGCTTCCGTTCGCGGCGCTGCGGGCTGCACCCCAGGCTCCCCCGCTCGGCGTCCGTTTCGAGCTGACCCAGGTCCCCTCCGCAACCCTCTGGCTGACCTGGGAGGGGCGCCGGCTGCCGGCCGCTCCCATCCCCGCCCTGGCCCTGGCCGATCCGCCGCTGCCGGGCGACGGAACACAGGTGGCCGCGGCCCGGGAGCGCGCGGCCGCAGCCGTCTTCGCCTCCGGCATCCGCCTGGGACCGCTCCCTTATGCCCGCCGGGAGGGGCGCGCGGTGGTGCGCGACATGGGCGGCGGCAGCGTTCAGAGGATCGGCGAGGACGCCTCCGAGGCCTTCCTCAAGGCCGCTCCCCTCCAAAGATTCGGGGTCCTGCACTTCGCCACCCACGCGGTGACGGACGAGACTAATCCCGACCGCTCGGGCGTGCTGCTGGCCCCCGGCGCCGCCAATCAGGACGGGCTGCTCCAGATCCGCGAGATCGTCGACCTCGGCCTCGACGGCCGGATCGTGGTGCTCTCCGCGTGCAGCAGCAACACCGGCGCCCTGCTGCGCGGCGAGGGCGTGATGAGCCTCGCCCGCGCCTTCTTCCAGGCCGGCGCCCACACGGTCGTGGCCAGCCTCTGGCGCCTGCGCGACGACGAGGCCGCCGACTTCTTCGACCGCTTCTACGGCCACCTCGGCCGCGGCGCCAGCGTATCCGGAGCCCTCCAGGCCGCTCAGCGCGACCTGATCGCCGCGGGCGCTCCGGCCGCCGCCTGGGCCGGCATCGTCGTGCTGGGCGACGGCGACGTGGTGCCCCTGCCCGGCGGCCGGAAAGGGGTCGAGATCCCCCTCTGGGCCTGGGCGCTGGGGGGCTGCGGACTGCTGGCGCTGCTGGTGGGATTGGGCGCCTGGTACCGCGCCGCGCGGCGCTGAGTGAGGCCTTTCGCCACTCCTGTTCGTTCTTCAAGCAGACGGAACGCCTCTTCGGCGAAAAAAGAGAGCCTGCTGGCGTAAAGGCAAGGCCCCCGAAAAGACAACCGCGATCTCGAAGGCGGTCAAAACATTCAGGGTAAACAACATGACATGTTCTTGATCGATCTTGCTACTTTTGATCAATCTTGCTGTCTTTGCAATCCCTGAAACTCTTCGATTTTCTCTTCAAACCACTGAGGGGAAAGGGCCTGCAGGATCGTTCTCTTTCTTCGACGGCCGGGAATATCCCCCGCTCCATAAACCTTATCAAGGGTCCCCACGTATAAGGGAGCCTTGAGACTTGGCAGAGCAAAACGTCCATGACGACTCTTCTGACTGATACGACCACGGACCCTCGATCCTTCGTCGAAATCCTTGCCAACCGGGCCGGCATCCGGCCCGAGGGGAGGGCCTACACCTTCCTGAGCGAGGGCGAGGAGGAAAGCGTTCATCTGACCTACGGGGAGCTCGACCGCCGGGCGCGGGCGATCGGCGCGGCTCTCCAGCAGGCGGGGCTCGCGGGCGAGCGGGCCCTGCTGCTCTACCCCCCGGGCCTCGACTTCATCACGGCGTTCTACGGCTGCCTCTACGGCGGCGTGGTGGCGGTGCCCTGCTACCCCCCGCGCCTGAACCGGACCCTCGCCCGGCTGCTGGCGATCGTCGAGGACTCGCAGTGCCGCGCCCTGCTGGCGCCGGCGGCCCTGCGCGCGCGGTCGGCGGCGATGATGGCCCAGGCGCCCGGGCTCGCGGACCTGATGTGGCTGAGCACGGACGACCTGCCGGACGAGCTCGCCGGGGAGTGGCGGGACCCGCAGGCCGGCCCGGACGATCTGGCCTTCCTCCAGTACACCTCGGGCTCGACCTCCACCCCCAAGGGCGTGATGGTGAGCCACGGCAACCTGCTCCACAACGAGATGATGATCCGCGCCGCCGCCGGCATGTCGGAGGAGTCGGTGACGGTGGGCTGGCTCCCCCTGTACCACGACATGGGGCTGATCGGGAACGTGCTCCAGTCGGTGTACTCGGGCGCTCACTGCGTCCTGATGTCGCCGATGGCCTTCCTGCAACGCCCGGCGCGCTGGCTGGAGGCGGTGTCGCGCTACCGGGCGACGCTGAGCGGCGGCCCGGACTTCGCCTACGAGCTGTGCGTGCGCAAGATCGGCCCGGAGCAGCGGGCGAAGCTCGACCTGTCGAGCTGGCGGGTGGCCTTCAACGGCGCCGAGCCCGTGCGCGCCGTGACCCTGGAGCGGTTCAGCGAGGCCTTCGCGCCGTGCGGCTTCCGCCCCGAGACCTTCTTCCCCTGCTACGGCCTGGCGGAGGCGACGCTGTTCGTGGCGGGCGGCCCCCTGGCCTCCCCGCCCGTGATCCGCAACGTCCGCGCCTCGGCCCTGGAGCGCCACCGGATCGAGGAAGCCGAGCCGGGCGACGAGCGCCTGCTGGCGGGCAGCGGCCGGCCGTGGCCGGATCAGGAGGTGGCGATCGCCGATCCGGAGACCGGCGCGCGGTGCGCCGCCGGCACGGTGGGCGAGATCTGGGTGGCGGGGCCGAGCGTCGCCCGCGGCTACTGGAACCGTCCTGAGATCAACCGCGAGCTGTTCGGCGCGCGCCTGCTGGGGGAGGAGGGGGGGCCGTTCCTGCGTACCGGCGACCTCGGGTTCCTGCTCGACGGCGAGCTGTTCGTCACCGGCCGCCGCAAGGATCTGATCATCCTGCGCGGCCGCAACCTCTATCCGCAGGACGTGGAGCTGGCCGCGGAGCGGAGCCATGCCGCCCTGCGCACGGCCGGCGGCGCCGCCTTCTCCGTGGAGACGGAGCGAGGCGAGGAGGCCCTGGTCGTGGTGCTGGAGGTCGAGCCGCGGGCCAAGGCGCCGGCCGAGGAGATCGCCCTCGCCGTGCGCCGGGCCGTGGCCGAGGAGCACGAGGCCCACGTCGAAGACGTGGTGCTGATCTCCGCCGGCACCCTGCCGCGCACCACCAGCGGCAAGGTGCAGCGGCACCGCTGCCGGATCGAGTACCTGGAGGGCGGCCTCACCGTCGTCGGCCGGAGCCGGCTGGGCGGCACCCCCACGGACCTCGAGCTGGCCGCCGCCGAGGCCGAGGAGCCAGCGGAAGATCCCGGCCGGACGGACCTCGTGTCGTCGCTGCGCGGCCGGGTGGCGCGCCTGTTGGGGGTGCCCGCGGAGGTCCTGGAGCCGGACGTCCCCTTGAGCAGCTTCGGGCTCGACTCCCTGATGGCGGTGTCGCTGCGCGGCGCCGTGGAGTCGGCCTTCGGGGCCGACCTCTCCCTGGAGCTGCTGCTCTCCGGGCCCAGCCTCGCCGAGCTGGCGGGCGTCCTCGCCAGCCTGCTGGAGGACGCCCCGGCAGCGGAAACGGTTCCCCTCGTCCCCTTGGCGCCGGCGAATCATGGCCCCCTCTCTCACGGCCAGCGGGCGCTCTGGTTCCTGCACGGGCTGACGGCGGAGACGGCGGCGTACCACATCGCCGGGGCGGCACGGATCGAGGGGACACTCGACGCGGCGGCCCTGCGGCGGGCGTTCCAGGCGTTGCTCGACCGCCACGGCGCCCTGCGCACCACCTTCGGTGAGGAAGCACAGAGGATCGCCGAGCAAGCAGAGGTCGCTTTCGACGAGCATGACGCCGAAGGGTGGAGCGAAGACGCTTTCCAGACGGCCCTGCGCGACGAGGCGCTGCGGCCGTTCGATCTCGCCCGCGGTCCCCTCTTCCGGGTCTCGCTCTGGCGGCGGTCGGCCACGGAGCACGTGCTCGGGCTGGCCGTGCACCACATCGCGGCGGACTTCTGGTCGATGGCGGTGCTGCTGCGCGAGTTGGGGACCCTCTACGGCGGCGGGTCCCTGGAACCGCTGCCGCTCACGTACACCGATTACGCCGTCTGGCAGGAGCGCATGCTCGCCTCGCCGCGGGGCGAGCGGCTGTGGTCCTACTGGCGGCACCAGCTCGCCGGCGGCCTATCCGGGCGGTCGGAGCTAGCGGACCTCGATCTGCCCACGGACCGCCCGCGCCCGCCGGCCCAGACCTTCCGCGGCGCCACGCGCCTCCTGCGGCTCGACGGGGAGCTGACGGCCGGATTGAAGGCCCTGGCGGCCGAACGGGGCGCGGCGCCCTCGATGCTCCTGGGCGCCGCCTTCGCGGCCCTGATCCATCGCATCACCGGGCGGACGGACTTCCTGGTCGGCTCGCCCACGGCGGGACGCGGGGCTCCCGAGCTGGCGGGGCTGGTCGGGTACTTCGTCAACCAGGTGGCCCTGCGCGCCGACCTCTCGGGTTCGCCATCGTTCGAGGAGCTTCTCGGCCGCATGCGGCGGACGATGACGGCGGCCTGGGAGCACCAGGACTATCCGTTCTCGCTGCTGGCCGAGCGCCTGCGCCCCGTCCGCGACCCCAGCCGTCCGCCCCTGACGCAGGTGATGTTCTCGTTCCAGCGGGCTCATCAGGCCGAGGAGCGGGAGCTCGCCGCCTTCGCCCTGGGCGAGAGCGGCGCCCGGCTCGCCCTCGGCGGGCTGGAGCTGACGTCCGTTCCCCTCGACCTCGGAACCTGCCAGCTCGACTTCACCCTCGAAGCGGCGGACCTCGACGGCGGCATCCTGACGGCCCTGCGCTTCAACCTCGACCTGTTCGACGAGGCGACGGCGGAGCACTTCCTCGGCCACTTCCAGATGCTGCTGGCCGGGGCCGCCGCGGCGCCGGACTCGCCCGTCGCTCACCTTCCCCTGCTGACGGCGGAGGAGCGGAGTCAGCTCGCCGTCTGGAACGGCACGGAGCGGGACTTCGGCCCTGCCGTCCCCGTCCACCGGCTGGTGGAAGAGGCGGCGGCGCGGAACCCGGAGGCTCTGGCCATCTCCGACGCCGACGCCGAGCTCGAGATGACCCATCGCGAACTGCAGGAGCGGGCCAACCAGCTCGCCCACTGGCTGCGGCGGGCCGGCGTGGGGCCGGAGAGCCGGGTGGGCGTGCTGATGGAACGCTCGGCGGCCCAGGTTGTTTCATCCCTCGCCGTGCTCAAGGCCGGCGGCGCCTATCTCCCCCTCGATCCGGGGGCTCCCCCCGACCGCCTGGCATTCATGGCCGGGGACGCCGGCATCGCGGCCCTCCTCCACGGGCCGGGGCAGGCGGGGCGCCTGCCGGATCCCGGCGTGCCCACGCTCGCCCTCGACGCGGGCTGGCAGGCCGTCGCCGGCGAGAGCACGGCCCCCCTCGACGAGGACGGCGACGATGCCGAGGGGGACTGTACCGGCCGCCTCGCCTACGTCATCTATACCTCCGGCTCGACCGGCCGCCCCAAGGGGGTGGAGGTCGAGCACGGCAGCCTGCTCAACCTCGTGCGCTGGCACCAGCGGGTCTACGGGGTGACGGCGGCCGACCGCGCCCCCCAGGTGGCGGCGCCCGTGTTCGACGCCGCGGTCTGGGAGGTCTGGCCCTACCTCTGCGCCGGCGCCAGCGTCCACATCCCGAGCGAAGAGGTGCGCACGTCGCCGGACCGGCTGATCGCCTGGCTGGCCGCGGAGCGCATCACCCTGGCGTTCCTGCCCACCCCGGCGGCCGAGGCCGTGCTGGACCGGCCCTGGCCTGAGGACTTGGCGTTGCGCGCCCTGCTCACGGGCGGCGACCGGCTGCGGCGCGCTCCCGGCGCGGACCTCCCCTTCCGCCTGCTCAACCACTACGGGCCGACCGAGGCGACGGTCGTCACGACCTGGGCCGAGGCGATGCCTGACGCGGACGGCCCGCCGCCCATCGGCCGGCCGGTCGACAACCTGCGGGTGCACGTGCTGGACGCCGCCGGCGAGCCGGTGCCGGTGGGCGTGCCGGGCGAGCTCTACGTGAGCGGCGGTCTGGCGCGGGGGTACCTCGGGCGGCCGGAGCTGACGGCGGAGCGCTTCCTTCCCGACCCTTCGGGAACTGATCCCTCGGGTATTGGCGGTGGGCGCCTTTACCGCACGGGCGACCTGGTGCGCCGGCGGCCCGACGGCGCCCTCGACTTCCTCGGCCGCCTCGACCAGCAGGTGAAGGTGCGGGGCTACCGCATCGAGGCCGGCGAGATCGAGGCGCTGCTGAGATCCCATCCCGACGTGCACGATGCCGTCGTGGTGCCGCGGCCGGACGCCGCCGGCGAGGTCCGGCTGGCCGCTTACGTCGTAGGGCAGGCCACGGCCGAGGCTCTGCGCGCCCATCTTCGGACGGGGCTGCCGGAGTACATGGTGCCGGCGGCCTTCGTGACCGTCGAATCCCTCCCCCTAACGGCCAACGGCAAGGTGGACCGCGCGGCTCTGCCGGCGCCCGACTGGAGCCGGCCCGAGTCCGGCGGGGAGTGGATCGCTCCCCGCACCGCCACGGAAGAGGTGCTGGCGGCGCTCTGGGCCGGTCTGCTGGAGGTCGAGCGGGTGGGCGTGCACGACGACTTCTTCGAGCTGGGCGGGCACTCCCTCAAGGCCGGACTCCTGGTGTCGCGGCTGCGCGAGGCGTTCGGCATCGAGCTGCCGCTGGCGGAGCTGTTCGCCAACCCTACCCTGGCCGGCCTCGCCGCCGTGGTGGAGGCGGCGCGCCGCGACGGCTCGGCCCCCGCGGCCCCGCCGCTCCGGCCGGCGCCGCGGCACGGCGACCTCCCCCTCTCCTCCGCCCAGGAGCGGCTCTGGTTCCTCGACCGGCTGGCGCCCGGCGGCGCCGTCTACAACATCCCCCTGGGGCTGCGGCTGCGCGGGCCCCTGGACGTCGCCGCCCTGGCTCGCGCCCTCGACGGCATCGAGCGCCGCCACGAGGCGATGCGCGCCGTCTTCCACGAGGCCGAGGGGCGCGCCGTGCAGCGGCTCGCGCCGCCCGCGGGGCTGCCGCTCGAAGTCGTAGACGCGGCCGGTCCCGAGGACGCGGAGCGCCTGGCCCGGGAAGCGGCCCGGCGGCCGTTCGACCTCGCCACCGGCCCCCTCGCCCGCGCCACCCTGATCCGGCTGGGCGCCGAGGACCATCTCCTGCTCCTCAACCTCCACCACATCGCCGGCGACGGCGTCTCGGTCGGGGTGCTGCTGCGCGAGCTGGAAGCCTTGTACGAGGGGGTAGAGCTTCCCGAGCCGCCCGTGCAGTACGCGGACTGGGCGGCCTGGCAGCGGGAGTGGCTCACGGGCGAGGCCCTCGAGGCGCGGCTGGACTTCTGGCGCGGGCACCTGGAAGGGGCGCCGCCCGCCCTCGACCTGCCTACCGACCGGCCGCGGCCGGCGGCGCAGGCCTTCCGCGGCGAGATGGCTCCGGCCGCGCTGTCGCCAGGTCTTGCCCGCAACCTGCGTAAGGCGGCCCGCCGCGAGGGCGCCACCCTCTACATGGCCGTGCTCGCCGGCCTGGCCGCCGTGCTCCAGCACTGGAGCGGCCAGGAAGACGTGGTGATCGGCTCGCCCGTGGCCAATCGCGCGCCCGAGGTCGAGGGGCTGATCGGCTGCTTCGTCAACACTCTCCCCCTGCGCGTGGCCCTGGGCGGCGACCCGAGCTTCCGCGAGCTGCTCGCCGGCGTGCGCAACGCGGCCCTCGGCGGCTTCGCCCACCAGGACGTCCCCTTCGAGCGGCTGGTCGAGGAGATGCAGCCGCGGCGCGACCTCTCCCGCGGCCCGCTGTTCCAGGTGATGCTCGCCCTCCAGGACGGCCCGGGCGAGCGCCCGCGTCTGGCCGGGCTGGAGGCGGAGCCGCTCCCCTTCCACCTCCTCCACACCGGCACGGCCAAGTTCGACCTGACGCTGGCCCTGAACGGCGACGGGGGTGAAGGCCTTTCCGGGGGACTGGAGATGGACTCCGCCCTGTTCGATGAGGCCACGGGCCGGCGGCTGCTCGGGCATCTCGAAACCTGGCTCGCCGCGGCGGCGGCCGATCCTCAGGCGCCCATCGCCAGCCTGCCGATCCTCACCGCCGCCGAGAGCGCTCAGCTCCTGGAGTGGAATGCCACGGCGGTCACCTTCCCCAGGGACCGCGGCCTGCACGAGTTTTTCTGGGACCAGGCGGAGCGCACCCCCGGGGCCGTGGCCCTGATCTGGGGAACGGAGAGGATCTCCTACGGCGAGCTGCGCGGCCGCGCCGAGGCGATCGCCCGCCGGCTCCATGGCGAGGGAGTGGGACCCGAGGTGCGGGTGGGCGTCTTCAGCCGCCGCACCCCCGACCTGATCGCCGCCCTGCTCGGCGTGCTGCGCGCCGGCGGCGCCTACGTGCCCCTCGATCCCGAGTACCCGGCTGAGAGGCTGGCCTTCCTGCTGGAGGACAGCGGCGCGGCCGCCGTCCTCGTCCAGGAAGAGCTGATCCCCTCCCTGCCGCCGTACGCGGGACGGGTCCTGGCGCTGGGAGGAGAGGGGACCGCGCAAGGCGAGCTGCCGCGCGGCTGGATCCATCCGGAGCAGAACGCCTACCTCATCTACACCTCCGGCTCGACCGGCCGGCCCAAGGCGGTGGCGATCCGCCACGCCAGCGCCGCGGCCCGGGTCGCCTGGGCCGTGGAGGCTTTCGGCGAGCGCCTCGTCCGGACCCTCGCGGCCACCTCGGTGTGCTTCGACCTGTCGGTGTTCGAGATCTTCGCCC
>DATFNZ010000231.1:0-2438 GCA_035266085.1 Thermoanaerobaculia bacterium | reverse complement strand
AAAGTCGTAGGGGGCCATCGGCCCTAGCAGCCGGATAGTCATCCGCTCGTGCGCGGTCGCAGCCAGGTCCTCTAACGTCTCCTCAAGCGCTGAAATGCGATCGTTGTCGACCAGTAGAGCGATGTGTACCACGTGGTCCATACCACCCCCGGCTCGCGGCGAGGAGGCCACCGTCACCGGAAGCACTTCGGTCAACAAGCCCTCGGCGTCGGCTGCTCGCTTCTCCTCGACGGCCCCGCTGACCAGCTCACCGAGACGGACCCGATCGGCGTAAGACGCAGCCTCCGGCAGGTTGCGGGTGCGCTCCCGCAGGTCCGCTATGCGTTGGTCGCCCGCCACGACTTCGCGCAGAACGACCTCCTCTCGGTAAGAGGCCCGCATCACGAACTGCGTCCGCCCTTCGAGCTCGGCGAGCACGCTTCGGAACGCCTCGTCGCGACCCCGGAGCAGGTCATTCTCTACCGATTCCAGATCCGCCAGAACGGAACCAAACTGGACCGGAATCACCGGGCCCGATCCTGCCAACGCGTCCAAGACCGCGCTGTGAGCTAGCAAGTCGGACCGGCTTCTGGGAGGTCGATCGAGATCGATGACACTGACGACGGCAGCAAGGTCGCCGGCGCGCACCGCCTCCACGCCGGCTTCCTGCACACCTGTCAGGCCAGACATGTCCGGGGTCTCCGCAACCACGCCGTACACGTAGTACGCCTCGCGCTGCGGGTCCTCGAGAACCTCGTCAAGCTCCGACAGCGCCAACGTCACCCGTTCCCGGCTCGCTGTGACGAAGGCGCTTTCTTCGCTGGTCGGGGCCGTTCTTCCTCTTCCTCTTCATCGTCCCTATCGCCACCGGTGATCGCCTCTTTGACGCCCTTGATGGCACCACTGACCTTGCCGGACGAGACGCGCTCGGTCGAGTCTCCGAGCGCGTCGAACAAATCCTTGCCCCCGCGCTCGTAAAGATCGAGCCGGTTGGTCGCCTCGGCGAAGCGAAGATAGGTGTCCACGCTGGCGATGACGATCCTGGCATCGATGGTGAGGATCTCGATGCCCACCAGTGAGACTCGGACGTAGACATCGATAACCATGCCCTTGTCCAGGATGATGTCGATGACATCGGCGAGGCCACTTGATGAAGGCCTATCCAGGTATCCGCCTCCGCTGCGGCGATGGGATGTCTGTACGGTCACAGGTCAGTCCTCTCCAATTAACGAATAGGTGTCAGAGCGTGCCGTCGTCTCGGGCCGCCGGTCAGGCGGGACGACGACGGCGGCGGCTAGGTGGCCGACTCGGCTCCTCTGGCGGGGTCTCCTCCGCTGCCTCCTCGACATCCTCGTCGGCCTGTTCGTCTCCCTCCGGCGCCTCGACTTCGGCTGAGGACTCCTCGTCCTCGGCTACTGTGTCCTGCTCTTCGTCGGCAGGCTCCTCGCCGCCCTCATACTCATCGGCGCCTTCCTCCTCGTACTCGGCGGCCTCGTCGCCTTCGGCAGGTTCGGCGCCTTCCTCCTCGTACTCGGCGGCCTCGTCACCTTCTGCGCCCTCGGCTTGGGCCTGCTGCTCCTCAGCAAGGGCGTCCTCGTGGGTTTGGACGACCTCACCGTCCTCGATTCGCCCGCGCCAGCCCTCAACCTCATCCGGGTTCAGGATGGTGCGGGTCATGACGTGCCGTCTGAAGTGCTTGAACTCCAGTCGAGCCCGGCGTCCTGCAGCACGCCAGATATTGCCCGTCCGCTCGAAGAATCCCTGCGGGTAGTACTCGAGGATCAGGAGGATCCGCGTCAGGTTGGGACCAAGTTCATGAAAGGTAACCGCGCCGTCGACGTGACCCTTTTGGCCCTTTGAACGCCACACGATGCACTCATCGGGGACCTGCTTCTGAATCGTCGCTTCCCAGCTGCGGTGGGACCAGAAGACCTGCGCCTTCCAGTTGAGCTTGTTGTCCTCCGCCGTCTCGACGCTCTCGACCTTCTTCATGAAGCTCGGGAATTCGCCGAACTGGGTCCACTGGTTGTATGCCACCCGGATCGGCACGCCGACGTCTATCGACTCCACGATGTTCATAGCCTTGGTGGCCTTGTCCGCCCCGCCACCGCCGCCGCCGCCGGACAGCTTCTCCTTGAGCCCAGTGAACAGGCCCTTGACTGCCCCACCGGCCGGGGATTTGCCCTCGGCCTTTGCCGAGGTCGCGCGAAGCGCAGCCTGACCAATCGGGTTGCCATTGGCCACGCCCTCCAGCTTGTCGGTGACGTCGGACATCTTGTCCCGCACGGTCCCCAAAGCCTCGTCGCCGAGCGTCTTGAGCAGGTCAGCACCGGACTCCTTGAGCCTATTCAACGGTTCAGTGGTCGCCATGACGATTACCTCCCCGCCCGGCCGCCGGCGGACTTCTGTGCCACAGGCCTCTTCGCCCCGGCCTTCTTAGTGGTAGCCGCAGCGACCTT
>DATFNZ010000230.1:0-8204 GCA_035266085.1 Thermoanaerobaculia bacterium | reverse complement strand
GGTACTATGGTGCGCCGCACCTGCGGAAGAAGCAGTGCCTTATCCTGGAGAAAGAACGGTATCGCTACCAGCGGGTCTTGTCGGATCTTTCGGGGAACGATGTCCGCTCCCATGGAGCCGAGGCCCGGAGTCTCATCATGGAAGTCCGCAACTGGCTCAGATCCGCAACGGAAGGAATTCTGCCGAGCGCCAACGACTTGTGGGAACTTCTTTCGAGTCGATCTGACCGATTCTCTCGTCCACCGCCGCTACTCCGAGCGTGACATCCGCACCTTGGAGCCCATGGAGTACCTGGAGCTCATCAGCGACTGGAAGGCCGGAATCCTCTGAGACAAATTGACTCGCGCGCGACTTTTTGTCCCAAATGGCTTGTAACTGCGGCAAGATGGCTATTTCGCGAGAGGCGCTCGGGGCAAGGCGCCGAGGTGCGGGGCAAAATGTCGCGGAGGAATCTGGGGCATTTTGGAGGCCGGGCCGGCGCTCTCCAGGTAAAGTACTGATAATCAGCCACTTACAGCTTCGGTGACGCCGGCGTGGCGGGCTGGCAACGGCCTTGCGATGGTGGAGGGGCGGATGAGGAGGAACGTCATGCTAGACTCCGTTCGGAAGCAAGTCGCCGTCTCGTATTTACCGGTCAATTCGGTACCGGTCAAGGTGCTGCTGTCCGTGGGTTCTCTGGCCAGCTTTGGTTGGCTGCTCTCTCACGACCTGGTCCATCCCATCGTGATCTACGCCCTGCAGCTTTACCTGTCTTTCTGATCTTTTGCCCGGGCGGCACGGACATGGCTGAAGGCGTTCTCAGGGAGGTCACGCTGGCGCTCCCGATGGCTCCAGAGATGGAGCTCGAGGCGAGCAAGACGGCGACGGCCATTGCCGAGTCGATCCGGATGAGTCCGGATAGAATCGACGAGGTGAGGATGGCCGTCGTGGAGGCTTGCATCAATGCCCTGGAGCACAGTCAGGCCCCCGACCGCGAGGTCTTCGTGACCTTCCAGGTCCTGGGGGACAGGGGCCCGGAGAAGCTGCGCATCCTGGTTCACGACAACGGCGTCGGCTTTTCTCCGGAGGGGCGGGAGGAGCCCACGATGGCGAGCAAGCTCAAGGCGGTGCGCAAGCGCGGCTGGGGGCTCAAGATCATCCAGGGGTTGATGGACGAGGTCGAGATCCGCTCCGGCGCCGAGGGGACGACTGTCGTGATGAGTAAGATGCGATGAAAGCGGGGGCGAGCCGATGACCGAGAGCCTCAACGTGACCGTGGATCGCCGTGATGGACTGGCGGTGATCTACACGGAGGGATATATCAACAACCAGGGCGGCGAGGAGATCGCCAAGGAGGCCTACAAGCTCCTTGACGAGGGCTACAAGGCCCTGCTCCTCAACTTGGCGGGCACGAAGATCGTGAACTCGATCGGCATCTCCATCCTCATCGAGATCATCGAGAAGATGCTCGAGATCGACGGCAAGCTCGGCTTCTGCTGCCTGACGCCGACGATCGAGAAGACCTTCCACATCATGGGCCTCGCCCAGTACGCGCCGATCTTCCCCAACGAAGACGCGGCGGTGGCCCAGATGCGGGCCTGAGCCCAAGGGGAGACATCATGGAGGGTTCCGCACCGGCCGTCAGGGTGGCGCAGGCCTGGGACGAGCTGCTGGCCCTCTCCCGCGACGAGGCGAGCGAGCGCCAGCTCCTGGAAAGGCTGCTCGACCTCTGGCGCAAGGAGCACGGCACCGCCGCCGCCGGCCTCTATTTGGAGAACGGCGAAGCGCTCGAGCGCCAGGCGGTGTCCGGGGCCGGCTTACCGGAGCTCCTCGACGGCAGCGCGGCGGTAGACGGCTTCGGCAGCCTGCGGTTTCCCGGCGGCCGGCTCCTCTACGCGCCGCGCCGGGCGGTGTCCCCGGAAGAAGCCGGGTTCGCGGCCAACGATCCCCTGACGCTGCTCCTCGCCGCTTCCCTCAAGAGCTGCCGTCTGAAGCAGGAGCTCAAGGAGCAGCAGTTCCAGATCAATTACCGGGTGGTGGAGCTGGAGGCCCTCTACGACGTGGGGCTCGCGGTGGCCTCGACCCTCGACCTCGACCGCCTCTCGGAGGAGATCCTGCTGCGCGCCGTCTCCCTTCTCGACGCGCGGCGCGGCGCCCTCTATATTTTGGAGAAAGGCAGTCTTGAAGAAGACCGCTACCGCCTGGCCGGCACCTTCGGCGGCGCGGCGGCCCCCTGGTTCGACGGCAAGGACCCGGAGCTGCGCGCCTTCCTGACCGGCGGCAACCCGGCGCCGGCCCACCTGCTGCCCGGCACCCGCTACCTGCTGGGCGTGCCGATCGAGGTCGAGAGCGGCCCGCGGGGGCTGATCGCCGTCGGCGACAAGGAGAGCCGGCGCGGCGTCGGCCCCTTCTTTCCGTCGGACCGCCGCACGCTGTCGCTGTTCGCCAATCAGGCCGCCCTGGCGCTGGAGAACGCCCGGCTCCACCTCCAGGCTCTGGAGAAGGAGCGCCTGGAGCGGGAGATGCACCTGGCGGCCGAGATCCAGCGCCAGATCCTGCCCAAGGGCGCCCCGGTGGTGCCCGGGTTCGAGGTGACCGGCTGGTACCGCCCGGCGCGGCAGATCGGCGGCGACTACTACGACCTTTTCCCCATGCGGGACGGCCGGCTCGGCCTGGTGCTGGGGGACGTCTCGGGCAAGGGGATGCCGGCGGCCCTCATGGTGTCGACCCTCCACTCGGCCCTGCGGCTGCTGCTGGACCAGGCCGCCTTCGGCCCCGCGCTCCTCGAGCGGCTGAACCGTCACATCGCCGAGTCGAGCGCCGCCAACAAGTTCATCACCATGCTGCTGGCGGAGCTCGATCCCTACTCGGGCGTGCTCCATTACATGAACGCAGGGCACAACCCCGCCATCCTGCTGCGCGGCGACGGCTCGGTCGAGCAGCTCGGGGCGGGCGGCCTGCCGCTCGGCCTCCTGCCCGAGGCGCGGTTCCAGTCCCGCGCCCTGACCCTGGGGCCGGACGACCTCCTCTGCATCTACAGCGACGGCATCACCGAGGCCGAGTCCCCGAGCGAGGAGGAGTTCGGCATGGGGCGCCTGACCGACCTCCTCCGGCAGGGCCGGAACCTGCCGCTCTCCGAGCTGGTGGAATCCATTCCGCGGGCCGTCGGCGAGCACTCCCAGGGGCTCCCCCAGGGGGATGATCAGACGCTGGTTCTGCTGCGGCGCGACGGGTAGCACTCACCTGGTAGCCCGGGGAGGTAACGGGCGCGCTACAATCCCCTCCATGAACCGCAAGATTCTGCTGTCCGTTATTTTTCTTCTGATAACTCCTGTTCTCGCGATGGCCCAGGCGCCGGCCGCTCCGAAGTGGGCGATCGCCATCCATGGCGGCGCGGGCACGATCCCCAAGACCCTGCCCGAGGCCGAAAAGCAGCAGTACCTCCGTTCGCTCGGCGAGGCGCTCAAGGTGGGCCAGGACGTGCTCCGCCAGGGCGGCACCAGCCTGGACGCGGTGGAGAAGGTGGTCCGCTTCCTCGAGGAGGATCCCCTGTTCAACGCCGGCAAGGGCGCCGTCTACACCCACGAGGGCACCCACGAGCTCGACGCCGCCATCATGGACGGGCGCGACCTCTCATGCGGGTCGGTCGCGGCGCTCAAGACGGTGAAGAGCCCGATCACCCTGGCGCGGCTGGTCAAGGAGAAGTCCCCCCACGTGTTCATGGTCGGCGAGGGCGCCGAGAAGTTCGCCGAGCAGATGAAGGTGGAGCGGGTACCCAATTCCTACTTCGACACGCCGAAGCGCCGCCAGCAGTGGCAGGAAGCGCTCAAGAAGGAGAAGGAGGAGAAGGACCGCGACACGGTGGGCGCGGTGGCGCTGGATGTCCACGGCAACCTGGCGGCGGCCACCTCGACGGGAGGCATGACGAACAAGCGGTTCGGCCGGCTGGGGGACGTGCCGGTGATCGGCGCCGGCACCTACGCCAACAACAAGACGTGCGCCATCAGCGCCACGGGCTGGGGCGAGGAGTTCATCAAGCACACCGTGGCGCACGACATCTCGGCGCTGATCGAATACGCCGGACTTTCGTTGCAGCAGGCGGCGGACCGGGTCATCCACCAGAAGCTCAAGCCGGATGACGGCGGGGTGATCGGCGTCGGCCGGGACGGCTCGATCGCGCTGGTGTTCAACTCCGAGGGGATGTACCGCGGAGCGGCGGATTCGAGCGGGCGCTTCGAGGTCAAGATCTGGGAATAGGCCGCCCCGCGGTCCCGCAGTCAGTCGAGGGCGAAGCGAAAGCCGGCAACGCCCTCGACGGCGAGCATCGGCGCCGTGGTGGCGCGGAAGAGCCCGGCTGCCGTGGCGATCGGCACCAGCTCGGAGCCGACCGCCAGCACCCTGGAGAGGAGGGCCGGCAGGCTGTCTTCCCAGACGAGGTCGGGCACGGAGCGGCCGAGCTGGCCGCCGGCGATCGACCGGGCGCCCCGGATCACCGCGCGGAAGCGTAGGGCGTGCGCGTCGTAGACCTCCAGCGGCTCCAGGGCGGCGGCCCACAGGCCGCCGTCGGCGGCCCGTAGCAGCTCCTGCTCGGACGCATGGCCGGGCAGGAGGAAGAGGTGCGAGAGGACGGCCGCGTCGGGCGACACCCGGTGCGGCGTGGGCGCCACGCCGAGCTCGCGCGCCAGCCGTTCGTCGACGGCGGGGGTGAGCGCGACGCCGGCCGCCACCAGGTCGACCGGCCGGGCGGCGGCGCCCAGGAGATCGAAGGGGAAGGGGAGTCCGCGCGGGTCGGTGGGGTCGTCGCGGAGGTTGACCGCGGCGTGAAAGGTGGGCTGCCCCAGCCGCTCGCGCAGGAAGGAGACGCCGGAATGGAACGATTCGGAGGTGAGGGCCTGCCGGTTGAGCAGCTCGAGGAGCCCGGCGGTGGCCTCCTGGGAGAGCAGCAGGGGCGCGGGACCCTCGGGAGGCGGCACGACCTCGGGCGGACCCTGGCGCCGCCGTGCGCGGGCGAAGAGGGCCGCCGGATCGAGCCCGGCCAGCGACCGCGAGGCCGCCGCGGCGCGCCCGGCCCCCGGCTGGCGGCCGCAGACCACCTCCATCCAGCCGGAGGTCACCTCGGCGGCGCGTCGCAGGCCGCGGCTGCTGGCAACGGCGATGCGCCCTTCGCTCCATCCGAGGCGGGCCGTCTCGCCCCTGGCGGCCAGGCGCTGGAGCATGTCGCGCGCCCGGTCCGGCTTCATCCGCGCCAGCTCCCGGTCGAAGAACCCGGAGGTCTCGACGGCCGCGTCGTGGTCCGGCGGCGGCAGGGGGGGCGGCGAGGGAGCCGCGAGGCGCGCTCCGGCCATGGCGTCGCGCAGGGCGTTCTCGAGGTCCGAGCGGCCGCAGGCGCTGGTGCGGTGCAGCCCCGAACGGCCGGATTCGCGGACCCTCACCAGGATCGTCCGCTCATGCTGCTCGTAGGTGTCGCGCCGGCGCTTGCCGTTGCTCTCCTGGCCGCGACGGACCTCGAGCCAGGAGATCTCCGTGGCCTCGGCCGGGGAGATGGCGAGCACGTGCTCCAGGCGTGAAACGATCTCGTCGAGCGCCACCGGACCATCGGGAAACATGCGCGGGAGTGTACATCGTGCTCCGCAAAAATATAGCTTTCATGCAGGTTTCAAGTGGCTTGGACTTTGCAGCCCCCAGGTAAGCCCCTGGGCGCGACGAGCCGGGGAGAAGCGGATATGTTGCTGAAAGTTACGCCATTTTTATCGGCTGTGCTGATCGCGGCGGTGGCCATCGGGACGGCCGGACCTTCCTATGGAGAGGACGGTGCCGACCTCATCCTGAGGCACGGCGTGTTCTATCCCGTGCAACCTTCGGGCCGGATCGAGGGGAGCCTCGCCGTACGCGGCGGGCGCATCGTCTATCTCGGTCCGGACGCCGGGGCCGACGAGCTGCGCGGACCGAAGACGCGGGTGATCGATCTCGCCGGCCGCGCGGTGACCCCCGGGCTGATCGACGCCCACTCTCACCTCGCGGGCCTGGGCGAAGCCCTGCAGCAGGTGGACCTGACCGGGACCGCGTCGTACGAGGAGGTGGTGGGGAAGGTGCGCGAGGCGGCCGGGCGGCTGCCGGCCGGAACGTGGGTCCGCGGCCGCGGCTGGGACCAGAACGACTGGCGGGAGAAGCAGTTCCCTACCCACGAGGCACTCTCGGCGGCGGTTCCCGGCCATCCCGTCTGGCTGACCCGCGTGGACGGCCACGCCGCCCTGGTCAACGCCCGGGCGATGGAGATCCTCGGCATCGACGCCGCCACCAAGGACCCCTCCGGCGGCCGGTTCCTGCGCGGCGCGGGGGGGCGGCCCACGGGCGTGCTGGTGGACAACGCCATGGGTGCGGTGGAAGGCCGGATGCCCGACCCCTCCGTCGAGGACCGCCAGCGCGCCCTGCGCCTGGCGGCCCGCCACTGCGTGGAGCTGGGCCTGACGACGGTGACCGACATGGGGATCGGCGACGCCGACTACCGCGCCTACTCGGCGCTGAGTAAGGCGGGAGAGCTGCCGCTGCGGGCCTCGCTGTTCCTGACCGACGACGACCGGCTGCTCGCCCACTGGTTCCAGCGCGGGCCGGAGATCGACCCCCAGGCCCGGCTGCTGGTGCGCGGCGTCAAGCTCTACATCGACGGCGCCCTCGGCAGCCGCGGCGCCGCCCTGATCGAGCCCTACAGCGACGACGCCGGCAACCTCGGGCTGCTGGTGTCGAGCGGCGACCACCTGGAGGACGTCGCCCGCCGGGCCCTCGCCAGCGGCTTCCAGGTCGGCATCCATGCCATCGGCGACCGCGGCGGCCTGGTGGCGCTCGACGCCATGGAGCGGGCCTTCGGCGGCCCGCGGCCGGACTCCCGCTTCCGGCTGGAGCACTCGCAGGTGCTGCGCGTCGAGGACATCCCGCGCATGGCGCGGCTGGGGATCATCGCCTCCATGCAGCCCACCCACGCCACCTCCGACATGCCGTGGGCCGGCGAACGGGTGGGCGAGAAGCGGCTGGCCGGGGCCTACGCCTGGCGCAAGGTGCTCGACGCGGGCGGCCGGCTGGCCCTGGGCAGCGACTTCCCCGTGGAGTCGGCGGACCCCCGGCTCGGCCTCTACGCCGCCGTGACCCGCCAGGACCTCCAGGGCAAACCGCCGGGAGGCTGGCTGCCGGGCGAGCGGCTGACGCGCGAGGAGGCCCTGCGTGGCTTCACCCTCGACGCCGCCTGGTCGCTGTTCCTCGACAAGGAGGTGGGATCTCTGGAGACCGGCAAGCGGGCCGACCTGGTGGTCTTCGCCCGCGACCCCATGAGGGTGCCCGAGGCGGAGATCCCGCGCGCGGAGATCGACTTCACGGTCGTCGAGGGCCAGGTGGTCTACGAGAGGGGGCGCGCACGGTGACAGGCCGCGCCCTTCGGGGCCGCTCCTGGAACCTTCATCGGAGCCTCGGACGGGGGCTCGCGCTGGGCCTCGCCATGGCCTTGGCGCTGGCTGCGCCCGCCATCGCCGGGGAGGACTACAACTCGCTGCGCCACGCCATGGTGGAGCAGCAGGTGAAGCAGCGGGGCGTCACCAAGCCGGAGGTGTTGGCCGCCATGGATCAGGTGCAGCGGCACCTCTTCGTGCCGGAGCAACTGCGCGACAAAGCCTACAGCGACCAGGTGCTGGTGCTGGGGCCGGGGCGTACCGTCTACACGCCCTACGTGGTGGCGCTCATGACCTCGCTGCTCGACCTGAAGCCGGGCAGCAAAGTGCTGGAGATCGGCACCGGCACCGGCTACCACGCGGCAGTGCTCTCGAGGATCGCCCGCGACGTGTACTCGATCGAGATCGTCGAGACGATCGCCAGCCAGGCGAAGCAGAAGCTGTCCGTGCTGGGCTACCACAACGTCGAGGTGCGGGTGGGCGACGGCTACAAGGGAATGCCCGACAAGGCGCCGTTCGACGCCATCCTGCTCTCGGTGGCGCCGCCCGAGATCCCGAAGGCGCTCCTGAAGCAGTTGAAGGTTGGCGGTAAGATGGTGGCGCCGATCGGTCCCGGCTTCTTCCAGGACCTCCTGGTGATCACCAAGACGGCGGACGGCATCGAGAAGAAGACGATCATCCCGGTCCGTCTGCAACCCATGGTGCAAAATGGCGGCAAATAGATTGGGAGCAAGCCAGAGGATTCTTTCTCTGCTGCTGATCCTGGCCGTGGCCGTGGCCTGCATGGCG
>DATFNZ010000229.1:0-82470 GCA_035266085.1 Thermoanaerobaculia bacterium | reverse complement strand
CGCCGAACGGCTCCAGCGCGGGCTCCGGCGGCTGGCCGAGGAGGCGGCGGTCCGCGCGCCCGGCAGCTCGCCCATTTCCCGCTGGAGCCGCTCGCCGCGGCTGGCCCTGGCGGCAGCGGCCCTGCTCGCCGTAGGCCTCGTGCCGGCCTGGTGGGAGCTTGGGGAGATCCGGCGGCTACGCTCCGACCTCGCTGCTTCTCAAGCGCGGACGAACGGGGAGAGAGGCTCCACGGACCGGCTGGCCGCGGTCCAAGGGGAGCTCGAGCAGACCCGGCGCGATCTGGCTTCCGAGGCGGAGAAGCGCGAAGCCCTTGCCCGCGAGATCGCGGCGGACCGCCAGCCCCAGGCCAACCTTCCCGTGCTCCCCTTGACGCCGGTCCGCGGCGGTCTTGGCGACGGCCCGGTCCGCACCCTGAAGCTGCCCGCAAAGCCGGGCTGGGTCGCTCTATGGGTGGAGCCTGGCGATGCCGACTTCCCCACCTACCGGGCGACGCTTCGTACGGCCAGGGGCGCCGTCGTCTTCCAGGCCTCCCGCCTCGCGCTCAACGACCTCGGCGCCCTCCTCGTCACCGTCCACTCGACCTCGCTCTCCCCCGGCGACTACCGGCTCGACCTCGACGGTCTCCCCTCGGCTGGGGCGCCGGTGCCGGTCGGCCGGTTCCCGCTGCGGATTGATTGAAACAAAACGAAGCGGCGGGTTGCCGGACGAGACCGGCAGCCCGCCGCGATGAGGCTAGACAGCCAGGGTGGACTCGCTGAGCATCCGGTCGCTCGACAAGTCGAACTGCTGGACCTTGACCGTCTGGCTCGCGCCAAACGTTGCTTCGATCTTGGCGGAGGTGTCGTACAGCAACTCGTTCGTCGGGTTCACCTCGAAGAGGGCCAGGTCGCTGTCGGTGAACGTAAACGTATGCCCCGCGTTGTCTTGTAAGCTGAAGTTTCCGGGAGGCTGATTCTTGATCGCCCTGAAGACATCGGCGACCTGGAAACGGAGATGGGTGCTCCCGAAATTGACGAAAAGCCGCCCGTTGATCCGGACCTTGGCCGTCAGCTCTCCTGTGTAGTCCACCGAGTTGATCGTCAGGCTCGCTTTGATGCGGCTGTTCGGCGGCACGTTGATCGTCGTGTCGACCGAGAAGGTCTGGGTGTCGCTCGAGGAGTTGTTCTGGGTCGACGAGAACGATCCCTCCGCGGACAGCGTGATCTGACCCTCGGCGAGGAAAGGAATCCCGGTCTGCAGCTTCGTCTCGGCTCCGATCTTGAGGCCCTTGGTGAACGAGGTGGAGAACGACGCGGTGGTGGAGCTGCTCTGCCGGAAGATAGACGAGTTCATGACAGACGTCTTGTTCGTGAACGTGGAGGCCGCGAGGACCTCGGGCGTGCCCTGCAGTCTCTTTACGTTGATCGGCGGGTCGTAGGTGACGTCGCCCGAAAAGGCGAGCGTTATCTCGCCGGTCCCGAGCACGCCGAGATAGTCGCTGAAGCGTCGCGACGACGTATCCGGGAGGACGCTGGCAAGGTAATAGACGAACGCGTTGTTGAGATCGAGAATGGCGGGCATGAGTTTCTCCTCCTGTCGGTGTCCTGCGTGGACACAGGTTTATTGTCGCGATCCGTAAAGACCCCATGGCTCTTCGGACCCCTCGTAAGATCGCGCCTCGCGAGTCGCTTGTCTCAGGAGTGAGGCGACGGCGCCTTTTGTTCCAAGAAATTGTTCCAAAAAATTTCGGGGCGGCCGGCAATCGCTCGCCGGGCCGCCCATAGGTGGAGGGAAAGATGAGGCAGGGTGCAGGTTTCTAGCCGTCTTCAGGCTCGCGCCAGGAGGCCTGGTCTTCGGCAGTCCAGGACGCCGCTACGGCGGAGCTCCTCAAGGCGAACTCGATCTGGGGCTTGGGGCCGCCCTTCATCATACGGATCACGTACTCCATGCTCTCGATCGTATCGGAGGCCGATTTATACTCTCCATCCGAATAAGGGGTTTCTTCATTACAGTGGAGGATCACCTGGGTCTCCGGGCCGGTAAAGGTCACGATGTGCTTGGCGGGACACTTCGAGTCTTTCTCAGCCGTTTGGACCTCCCACACCCCATCCGTGTAGTCCTTGTAGGACATCTCCGTTTCTCCTTGTCGTGAATGGAACGTTCACTGCCAGTCTCCCTGGAGAACGAAGGCTCCCCAGTAGGAGGGATCGCGGAAACGGTGCTGGCGCGCGAGGGCGAGGCGGGCCTTGCGGAGCGCCGCGGCGGGCCGCAGGCCTTCCGTCCACATTCCGCGGTAGAGCTCCGTCATGAGAGCGGCCGTCGCCCGGTCGTCGATCCACCAGAGGCTCGCGACCACCCGCGGCGCTCCGGCGTAGAGGAAGCCGCGGGTGAGCCCGAGGAGTCCTTCGCCGCGGATCTCCTTACCCAGGGCCGTCTGGCAGCCGGAGAGCACCACGAGGTCGGCCGCCAGGTCGAGGTCGTAGACGTCGCGCAGGCGGAGGAACCCTTCGCGGGGATGGCCGGCCGCGTCGACGCGAGAGAGGGCGAGGCCCGAGAGCTCCGGCCGCTCCGCGTCGAAGACGCCGTGGGTGGCGAAGTGGACGTAGCGGAAGTCCCTCAGGCCTCCAGAGAGGACGAGGTCGCGGTCGGCCGCGAAGTCGAGCCGGGTGGCGACCGCGTCCGGAGGGGCCAGGGCGGCGATCGCCTGCGCTTCCTGCCGCGAGAAGCGGAGCCGGCTCAGGCGAGGGAGAGCCTCCGCGGCCATGGCAGGAGTCTTTCGTCCATTCCGGGCGACGCGGGGATCGTCCGGCTGGAAGACCGGGTCGGCGAGCACGATGGCGAGCTCGCGGGCCGGTGGCCTTCGGGCGAGCTCCCGCCTCTCGGCCGCCAGGACGGACGCCGACGGCAGCACGGCCACCTCGTGTCGCGCGATGAGGGGATCCGACCGCCCGGGCTCGGGCAGGACGTCGAAGGGGATGTAGCCCAGAGCCCCGTCAGGGACGATCGCCAGGCGGCGCTCTCCCAGATCGCCTGGATCACCGATCTTGCCGGCCACCGGCCCGAGGAGCATCCGGCTGAGCGTCTCCCCTATCCGCGCCCGGCTGTCGTCTCCGCTCGGCGCCGGCGTGCTCAGGGCTTGGTGGAAGGCACGGGCGGCGCGCTCGATCTCCTCGCGTCCGGGCAGGACGAAGGAGTGCAACCCGGTCGCGTCGACCGCCCAGAGATAGCTCCGCTCGCGTCCCAGGGAGTATTCGAGAAGGAGCGTCCCGGAATCGAGAAGCGCCTGGATCTCCCCCGTGCTCGCGGCCTTCGGATGGGTGAGGTCAGCGTAGCGCGAGCTCGTCCGCCGGATCTCGTTGTCGAGATTGTCCAATTCGGCCCGGATCCGCTCGCTCTCGATTTCGAGAGCCTTGGTCTCAGCCTGGTCTCCCTTGCCGCGGCCGAGGAGGATCTGGCGGCGATCCGCCTTCAGGGTCAGCCGGCGTTCGAGGTCTCTCTGCCGCGTTGCGAGCGCCGGGTCGACGCCGCCTCGGATCGCGGCGCCGCTCTCGCGCAGGACATCGAGGAGCGAACGGGCCCGTGCAAGCTCGCTCGCTTCGAAAGCGGCCCGGTCGAAGCCCTGGCCCGGACGCGCGGCGGCGAGGCGCATCAGGACGTCGACATGGAGCTCGTAGACGTCGTTGCGGGAGCCGCGAAAGGCGGCGCGGAGCTCGGGGCTGCCCAGCCGCGTGCGGAGCGATTCGAGAGCCGCGATGGCGGCTTCGGCGTCGCTCGCCGCCTTGTCGAGCTCCCCGAGATCCCGCAGGGCGCGGGCCCGCGCGGCGAGGGCCGCGGCCTCGTTGGCGCGGTCGCCGGCGGCGCGCAATCCGGTGAGGGCCTGCTCGAAAAGCGGCAAGGCCTCCGCGGCCCTCCCGCCGGCGGTCAGAACCTCGCCCTTGTGCCCCAGGGTGGTGGCCTCGCTAGGCCGGTCTCCGGTCTGGCTCTGCAGGGCCAACGCCTTGTCGAGCTCGGCGAGCGCCTCGGCGGAGCGGCCGGCGGCGGCTAGGGTCTGGCCGAGAAAGCTGCGGCTGATCCCCTCGTTCCGTGCATCGGAGGTGGCGCGGGCGACCTCGAGGGCCTGCTGATGGAAAGAGATCGCCTTGTCGGGCGCACCGTTCCGGCTCTCGAGCCGGCCAAGGTTGTTGAGGGTCACGATCTCGCCGCGCCGGTCCTCGACCGCCCGGCGGAGCGCCAGGGCCTCGGTCAGGTAGAGACGGGCCCTCTCTGCCTCGCCGATGCCGGTGTAGGCGACCCCCAGATTGTTCAGGGTCGCGGCCTCCTGCCGGCGGTCGTCCAGAGTGGCGAGGATCTCCCGGGCCTCGCCGTAGGCCCGGAGCGCTTCGTCGATCTCGCCCAGGCTGCGGTAGAGGACGGCGAGGTTGTTGAGCGCCTGGGCCTCGCCGGCCCGGTCGCCGGTCGCCCGGCGGAGCGCCAAGGCCTGCCGGTAGCTCTCCTCGGCCGGCTGCGGCTCGCCCAGGCTGAAGTATGCGAAGCCGAGGTTATTGAGCGCCGCGGCCTCGTCCTTCGCTTCGCCGAGCTGATGAAAGAGCGCCAAGGCCTCCCGGTAGCAGGCGAGCGCCGTCTGGACTCCGGACCGGGCGTGGAGGACCAGGCACTGGTTGTTGCGGATGTCGGCCTCGTGGTACGCCAGGCCGAGGCGGCGCGCGAGGTCGAGGCCGCGGGCGAGAGCCTCGTCGGCGGCGGGAAGCTCGCTCGTCTCCCAGAGAGTGACGCCGAGGTCGTTCCAGGCCATCATCTCGCGCTCGTGCCGGCCCAGCTCCTGCCAGCGAGAGATCATCTCGCGATAGAGATCGACAGCCTGGCGCTGCTTCCCCTGACGATGAGTGACTTCGGCCAGGGCGGCGGTTGCCTCCGCTTCCCCCGCCCGGTCGCCGGCGGCTTGGAAATGGTTGCGTGCTTCCTGGAAGGCCGCCAGGATCTTATCCAAGCTGCCCGTGGGCTCGCGGCGCAAGACCGTGCCCGCCCGCGTCATTGCGGCCAAGGCGGAAACCCTTTCGCGATCGGCCACGGCAGCGGGCTCGGAAATCTCGTCCAGACGGATCGCGCAACGGCCCGGCCCGACTCCTTTCCTTTCGGCGCGCACTTCGACCCGGTAGGCGCCGGCCGCGGCAGGTCTGAGGAGAATCATCTCGCTCCCCCAGCGATCCAGGGAAGAGTCGACGGCGGCAAGGATTTCGCCGTCCGGTCCGCGCACGTCGACGATCAGGTGGATTCCACGCTGCTCGACGGCTACGAGGTACGACCTGCCTGCGGCTAACTCGGCATCGAAGAGCTGAATATCGCCGGCGGTGAAGGCGCGCTCCACCACCGTGCCGGGAGAGAGGGGGGCCGGAGCCGCGGGTGTTTGCGCACTCTCGCTGCCGCCGGCCGCCAGAGCGAAAAACGCGGCGAGAGCTGCCCAGCGTAGACCTCGTCTGCGTCGCATGCCACTCCTCTCGGAGAGCCAGCGCGCTGCGCGCCGATGCCCGCCGGCTTCCAATCGACCTCAGAGGATCAAGACGTCACTGAGTGTAAGCTTCGAGGAAGATCCGTCAAGACCACGGCTCGTGTAGAATTACCCGCAGACGCAGCCGGGTCACAAATTGACGGCGAACGCCAGGAGGGGATCATGGCTAAAGGCAACAACGCGCAGAAGAAAGAGACCAAGAAGCCAAAGAAGGGCGCCGTGAAGGGCGCGGCGGACACCAAGAAGGACAAGAAGAAGTAACGCCCCCCATTCGAGCCCTTGCCTTCCCCTCCTCTCTCTCTCGCGGAGAGGAGGGCGGGGGTGGTGAGGGCTCGGCCGTTCCTCCCGCCGCCAACTCCCCTTCCTATTCCAACTATCTCAGGTCTTCACGTCGCAAAGCGGCGCACGGCGTCAGCTTTTGCCCTGGCCGCCTGCTCTTCCCGGTTCCTGGGAGGCGCGTTGGTTTCGAGGCCGCTGAGAAGACTGCTGGAAATCCTGGCGATCTCGTCGACGGCGGCGTAAAACGCGGCCTCGTTCACCTTGGACGGCTTGTTGAAGCCGGTGACCTTGCGCACGAACTGCAACGAAGCGGCGCGGACCTCCTCGTCCGTCACCGGCGGGTCGAAGTTGAAGAGGGTCTTGATGTTTCGGCACATGGGAACCACCTCCAGCGGTCCAAGGTACCCGAAGGCCCAGGACGAAGACAAGGGCCGGAGACGGACTTGAACCGACAAAGACGCATTGTCTAGATGAAGCTCCCCAAGAGGCGCCGTAGTTAGTTTTAGCAACCTTAGTTTTGCTGTCGGCTGGCCGACACGAGGAGAAGACCATGGACTGCACGTCGCGCGCACTCCCTGCAGACCGCACGATCCTGAGGACCCAACGCTGGCGCGGCGAGCCGCCGCGCGCCTTGCGGGTCGGCGTTCTCATTCTCCTGGCGCTGGTCCTCGGCACGCGAGCGGCGCAGCCGCAGTCGTGCGCCGGCAAGGTCGCCGGAGAGGTCTGCCGGGCGGCGGCCGGTCCCTGTGACGTCGCGGAGAGCTGCGCCGTGACCGGGCCCGGCGGCGCCGGCACGCCGCTGTACCAGCCGACCGACGGCACTCTCGTCATCAACGGGACCCGTGACTTCATCACAGGCTATGCCTTCACCCCCAACAAAGCGCTGACGGTCACCTCCCTCGGCGGCTACTTCAATGGGACCAGGACCGTCTACCTGTTCAACCGGTCCACCGGCGCCCTGCTCGCGAGCACGCCCGTTACGTCCGCCAATGCCTGGGCCTACGCCACGATCACGCCGGTCACGCTGACAGCCGGAACACCTTATTCCGTTGCCGTCTATACCCAGGGGAGCGGCGGCTCCTACCGTACGGGCATGACGTCGATGCCCTCGACGCTCGCGGACGCGACGATCGACGGGACCTGCTACCGTCCCACCAGCACCGCCGAGCCCTGCGCCTCCAGCGGCCTGGTCGCGGGCACCAACTACGGCATGGTCGACATCAAATACACGGCCCCCAAGCCGCTGTATCAGCCGACCGACGGCACCCTCTTCACGGACGGGCCCGGGGACTACACCGTGGGGTACGCCTTCACCCCCAACAAGGCGCTGACCGTCAGCTCCCTGGGCGGCTTCTTCAACGGCATCCGGACCGTCTACCTGTTCAACCGCTCGACCGGCGCGACGCTCGCGAGCGCAACCGTAACCTCCGCCAACAATTGGGCCTACACCGCGATCACGCCGGTAACCCTGGCGGCCGGGACGGCCTATTCCGTCGCCGTCTACTTGCCGGGGACCGGCGGCGCCTATCGTTCGGGCGTGGCGATGCCCTCGACGCTCGCGGACGCGACCATCGACGGGAGTTGCTACCGCCCCTCCGCCATCGGCGAGCCGTGCGCCTCCAGCGGGCTGGTCTCCGGCGCCAACTACGGCATGACCGACCTCAAGTACACGGTCAGCGGCAACGGGCTCGTCTGCCCGGCGGACTCTTTCAGACCGGCGGGGAACGTCTGCCGTTCCGCTTCCGGCACCTGTGACGTGGCGGAGACCTGCAGCGGCTCCTCGGCCGCCTGCCCGTCCAACCTGTTCAAGGCCTCCGGCATCTCCTGTGACGACGGCCAGCTCTGCACCTACGGCGACGTCTGCAACGGCGCCGGAAGCTGCGGCGGCACCACCGTCACCTGCGGCGGCGGCAACGCCTGCTCCACCACCGCGTGCAACGGCACCAGCACCTGCGAGACCGCGAAGGTGTTCTGCAACGCCCCGCCCAGCGAGTGCTACAACATCCTGGGCTCCTGCAACACCTCGAATGGAAGCTGCAGCTATACCGTCAAGGTCGGCGCGCCGTGCGGCACGCGCGGCACCTGTCAAGCCTCGGGAGCCTGCTACACGCCTCCGCCCATCGCCAGCAATGGCATTCCGGCTGATTGCGCGAGCCAGACGCTACCCGTGCCGACTCCCATCGGCTGCGACAGTTGCGATCCCAACCACCCGTGCGTGATCGATTCGACCGTGACCGTCCCCGCGGAATATCAGACTTGCAGCGGCTACACCCCGCGCAAGGGCGACATCGTCGTGCACGAGGCCGACGGACTGACCCAGATGCTGGTCTCCAAATTCGGCTCCAACTGGACCCACGTCGGCGTGTTCCTGGGCTCCCAGCAGGGCTCCAACGCACAACTGGTCAGGCACCACTCCTTGAACCTGGACGGCCTCTCCAGCTCCGTCATCCAGCCCGACACCATCAAGAAAGCCCTGATCGCCCTGTCGTTGAACAAGAATTCCGCCTACTGCAAGTCCGCGAAGCTGGATGCCGGTATCCTGTTCGATCCCGGCCAGTTCCTCCCGGGCGTACCCAACTCGCACACGGCGGACATGATCACGGAGTCGAACGGCAACGGCGGGCTTTATTGGGAGACCGGCGTGCACGACCGCCGCAGGCTGATCATCGCCAACAATCGCACCCTCGCCGAAGACGCCGCCAATCAGATGGTGGCGCGGAACGATTACTACTCTCTCAACTCCCTGGTGGATGAGGCCAAGGGGCGGGCCCGGCTGAGCGGCAACAAGCCGGGGACCAACTGCGCGTCGGCGATCATGAGTTGCATCACACCGACCGTGGCCCCGACGTTGCTGAGGACCAACTTGATGAGGGACACGGCCAAGGCGGCGTACGAGGCGATCCGGCGGCAGGTCCGGTGGATGCCGGAGACCGAGTCCGCCGTCTCGGCCTGCAAGGCCGCCTTCTGTCCCCCGCTGGGGCTCCCCTGCCCCGTCGACTGCAACGGCATCGCCTGGGAAACGGCGAACGGCATCGCGGATCAGGTCATCGCCTGCTTCCTGTTCGGCCCGACCGCCAATGGCTGCGAATGCACGCGCGACAACCGCAAATGGCACTTCGCGAACTGGGCCGGCGCGGCTCCCGCCCCTCCGACGCAGGACGATACCGACTGGGTCAACAACCGGCTGACGGACGTGGAGTTCTATCAGGATACCTGGACGTCGGGCGCGGCCGTGGGCCAGTCCGTCACCAACATCTACGAGTCGTACAGCTACCTTCCGGGCGACGTCATGAACTCCAGCAACTATCCCGCGAGCAATGCCTATCCCCTGGTGAAGAAGACCAACGCCACCAGGAACTACGGCCACTGCTACGTACCGCCGACCATCACGGTCACCCCCAGCCCGACGATGCCGAGCTCCGGGACGCCCATCACCTGGACGGTCACCGTGACCGGTGGAGCCCCGGCGTCGACTCAGTACGCGCTTTTCCGCCGGCGCTCCGGAACCTCACCCTGGACCCCCGACGTGAGCTCCCCGGCGTGGCAGACCAGCAACGTGCTCAGTTGGACCCCGACCTCAGGCGAGCTCGGTAATTGGGATATCTATGTCTGGGCGAAGGACGGCAACACACCGGGCAACATGAACGTCTACGGCTATGCCGCCAGCTACAACCCGGGCGGGGTCCAGGTCGTGGCCCCACTGACCGTCACAGGCACCGTGAGCCCGTCGTCGGGGACCTATGGGACGACCTTCACCTATACGGCCACCGCCAGCGGCGGCAACCCGGCGACCAGAAAATTCGCGTTCTTCCGCCGGCGCGGCGGCACCTCGAACTGGATCCCCGACGTGAACAACCCGAACTGGCAGACCGGCAACACCTTCACCTGGGTCCCCAACTCCTCTGACGTCGCCAGTTGGGAGACCTACATCTGGGTGAAGGACGGCAATACGCCGGCAAACATGACCACCTACGGCTACGCCGCCGGCACCAACACGGGCGTGATCCAGGTCACGGCTCCCGGCGTCGTGCAGCAGTACCCGGCCAAGGGCTGGGTCGACGGCTACAACACGCAGCACATCTGGGGCTGGGCCTGCGACCCGGACTATCCGACCCAGAGCAACCGTGTGGACGTCTACAGCACGACCTGGCAGGTTTTCGGCAGTGGCAACGCGAACATCGGCTCCGTCGCCGCCATCAACAGCGCCTGCCTCGGCGGCACCGCTCACTACTTCGATCACTACCCAAGCGGCGGAATCCCCTCCGGCACGCACTTCAACGTGTGGTCCATCGACCTGCCCTACGCCACCCCGGGAAACGACAACAGGAAACTCAGTGGCAGCGGGGCGATTGGGGATGGGACGGAGTTCGTGATGCCTTGAAGGTTGATATAGGCGGTGGCCCTCGCGAGGGGGCCACCGTTGGACAATTACGACGGAGTATCGTCCAAGTACGACGGATCATCGCCAGCTTAGGCAGGTCGCCGTAAACAGACGACGGGCCGGCGTAATTTGCCGACGAGCCACCGTACATCGCGACAAGCCGTCGTAGATTGCCGACGAGTCGGCATCTGTTACGACGGAGCATCGTCCAAGTACGACGGATCGTCGCCAACTTAGGCAGACCGCCGTGAATAGACGATGGGCCGGCGTAATTTTCCGACGAGCTACCGTACATCGCGGCCAGCCGATGTAGATTGCCGACGAGCCGGCGTTAGTTACGACGGAGCATTGTCCAAGTACAACGGATCGTCGCCAACTTAGGCAGACCGCCGTGAACAGACGATGGGTCGGCGTAACTTGCCGACGAGCCGGCGTACATCGCGGCCAGCCGTTGTAGATTGCCGACGAGCCGGCGTTAGTTACGACGCAGCATCGTCCAAGTACGACGGATCGTCGCCAACTTAGGCAGACCGCTGTAAACAGACGATGGACCGTCGTAACTTGCCGACGAGCCGGCGTACATCGCTACAAGCCGTTGTAGATTGCCGACGAGTCACCATACATCGCGGCAAGCCGTCGTAGATTGCCGAAGTTGCTGCACATCCCCGGCATCCTGAACCACCTCCGGCATATAGCTTGAATAGGACTAGGTCAGCGGCCAGTCGACCTGAGCTCGGCGAGCAGACTCGATCAACTCAGTCATATAGTTAGAAGGCGTGCGGCTGGCTTGGCGCTGGCGTTGGAGCTCTCGGATCGCGGTCCTCCGGTCGAGGCCGTTTGCCTGACGGAACATCTCCAGTCCCCGCTCCCCAAGGCGCAAGGCCAGCGCCATGCGCTCCTCGAAAGGAAGGCGGAGCACCTCTTCCTGAAGCTCGTCTCGCAGGTAGTCGGCCACGGATCGCATGGCGTGAGTATAAGCCCGCCCGAGGCGGCCGAAAGCCTTGAGAGACGCCTCAGAGTTTCGGGTAGCCTCTTACGGAGGGAGCACCTGGGGGGCGCGTCACCACCAATCGCTTCACCGCCGATCAGATGCGCGGCCATCCCGGGCTCTCAACTCGGCGTGGCGCCGCGTAACCCCTGGACGAGAGGGTGATCGGCAATCGCGGCGTCAGCGGTTACCGTATAGGAGAGATCGCTCATCGTCCACCCCCTTTTAGGCCGAGAACCGTGCTTTAGAGACTGTAACGCGTCTCCGCTCGGGCATCAATGCCTGGGCGGTCGATGTCGGAGCCGTGCTGTGGCATCATGTAGAATAGGAGGCCCAGCCATGGTCCGATTTATGGGTTACGACATCCACGTCGAGCACCACGAGAAGCCGGCCCTGCACTGGAGCGCGGGCGATACCACTATCATTCCTTACTGGATCTATCGTGTCTCGCCGATGTTGAGTTTTTTTATTTCATTGGCTCTCCGGAGGACTGAAAACATGACCCGTCGACGCATCTCTGTCGTCTTTTATCTGCTCTCGGCTCTGCTTGCGGGAGGAGCACGGGAAAGCTACGCCCAAGACCCGATGATCCATCTCGAAGCCTTAGTCTTCGATCCACTGCATTTCCCGGAATTGCCGACTTCGGGGCTGAAGCTCGGACCAGAGAACCCCACGGATCGCTGGATCATCCAGTTCCATGCGCCGTCGAACCCGGAGCAACGCCAGATGCTGATGGCCAAATATGGGCTCCGACTCGAGCAGTACATACCGAATTCAGCTTATATCGAGCGCATCCCCAAAGCTGACCTTGCGCATCTACAGGAAACTGGGCTCGTTCGGGCTGTTGTACCCTATCACCCGTTTTTCAAGTTCTCGACGCGGATTGGCACGATTGAGTTTCGGACCTCTGAGCGGAAGCACAAGGCGGGCTTTCTTTTGCGGGCGGTTCTGTTCGACGACGCCGATCCGGCAACCGTAGCAGCAGCAATTCAAGGCATTCCTGGAGCGTCTCAGGTTCAGGTTCAGGATTTCCGTCCGGAAGGCGCAGACGCGCGGATCGAGCTCACTCTGGTATCGCTCGCTCGACTTCCAAACATCGCGTGGCTCGAAGGCGTGCGCTGGATCGAAGAGGTCGCCGAGCAGATCGAGAACAATGGCAACACCCCGGGGACCATCCAGTCGGGCACACCCGGCACGGTGCCGATCTGGAAAGAAGGGCTCCATGGCGAGGGCCAGATCGTCGGAGTCATCGACGGCGGGCAGGTCGACATGACTCACTGTATGTTCCTTGATGACATCGACAACAAACCAGGGAAGACCCACCGCAAGATGCTGGAGGTGCGGGGGGACACAGTCACGTTTCATGCGACTTTCGTCGCCGGTATCGTCGCCGGCGATCCCTCCCCTAAAACCTTCGGCGGAAACCGTGGAAACGCATGGGCCGCACGACTGGTGTCGGGCTGTAGTGATGAAGGAATCTTCAGAGCGCTCGTTTCGAACAGACTTCAGGGCGCGAAGATTCACACCAACAGTTGGCACGACAACACCGCCGGCCAAGGCAAGCCGGCGACCTATAATCAGACCGCGGCCGATACCGACACATTTTTGTGGAATAACCAGGATCACTTAGTCCTCGGGTCCATGGGCAACGAGGGCGAAGAGCAGGGCCCTCCCGGTACGGCCAAGAACGCGGTCGCCGTGAACGCGTCGAGTCGAGACCCTGACGAAATGAATTTGGGTGATGGGACCCCAGGCCCCACGGCGGATGGAAGGAGAAAGCCGGATGTCGTCGCACCGGGGTGCCAGATCACCTCGGCCATCCGATCTCTAGGGTGTATTGTCAAAGACTGGAACGACTGCGCAACCAGTTGGGCAACGCCGGCGGCGGCAGCGGCAGCGGCGCTAATCCGGCAGTACTATACCGAGGGCTGGTACCCCACCGGCACCAAGCTTCCACAGAACGCCAGGCCTGACGCCAGCGGGGCCCTGCTCAAAGCTACGCTTCTCAATGCCACCATCGATATGACGGGCGTCGACGGCTACCCGAGCAACGATGAAGGATGGGGCCTGATCAGGTTGAACGACGCTTTGTACTTCCCCACCGCCCCAAGACGCCTGAAGGTCTTGGACGTGCTTCACGCGGCCGGGCTTGAAACTGGAAAATTTCAGACGCTTACCGTACAGGTTGTCTCTTCGATCGAACCCCTGAAGGTCACTTTAGTGTGGAGCGACGCTCCAGGGACCACGGGTTCGGCGATTTCGGCCGTTAACAACCTCGACCTCAAGGTGATCGCTCCCATCTCCACGACCTACCAGGGCAACGTGTTCGCCGGAGGCCAGTCGACCTCCGGAGGCACGCCAGACACCGTCAACAACGTCGAGCAGGTCCTGATCAACAATCCGGTCGTCGGGACTTGGACCATCAGGGTGGAGGCGCCCAGGGTAAGCGTAGGCCCACGCCAAGGCTTCGCCGTCGTGGCTTCGGGAGCGCTCGCCCTTTAATCTCGAAATTCTTTAGAATGTTGTAGGGCAACGGATCGCAGGCTTGGTGTCACCGCTAGAGGGACACTTCAAGTCAGCCGCGGGCGACACTGCATAGGGCAGCCAGCGGTCGCCGTTTGCGGGAGGATTCACCAGCAGGTCGTAAAACATAGCAAAATGACGGTCCGGCCGGCATGGATCAGGTTTGTTCTTACCGCAAAGGGGGGGAGTGGGAACGGCCCAGTTTTCCACCTCAATGATAACGCAAGGCTCATCGGTGCCGCGCCATCGCTTGCACTTGCCCGGCTTGGCCAGTTGAAGCTTCTGGGATGCTCCCTTGATCTCAAGACGAAGATCCTCGAGCTTCTCGATATCGGCCTCAAGCGCTAGTCCCGTAGCAAGCCGGCGTGGCGGCTGGCTCTTCAGAGGTTTGTCAAACGCAGGTGGTTTCCGAAATCCGGACTTCACAATTTCTTTCTCGAAGCTCACCGGAAAACTCCATTCATCGCTGCAACGCTGGAGCGGCCTCGTCTGCCAACCGCCTTCAAAACGTACTGTCGCAGCGACTTGCTTGCACTTGCCGGCGAGGCATTCAGGTTTGACTTTGGCGCCAGTGGTCAATTGGCTCATCTGAGCATAATCTTTTTTAGCATCGAGGTTGATCGATAGCCGATTCTTGGCTTTAACTCTGATCAACACGCTATTGTTTACCTGGTGCTCGAGGTTCCAGCTTTGACTGGAAGACGAAGCAGGGTACAAATGGAGCTGTGGAATGTGCTCCACCATACCTCGCATGGACTTGGTCCCTACCAGCAAAGCGGTCACTGTATTGTTCGGCGTGTCGGGAACAAACATTACTAGACCGGACACCACGATCAGCACTTTGATCATCATCTCTCCCTTCCAATCTTCGTCCCCCGCCCTTGGGAGCGAAGTGAAACCACTTGAAAAGCTGCCCATTGAGCCGGTTGGACTCCGTCGAGCAACGCAAGCTGGGCGCGGCGAAGCGCTTCGTCGGTGTCGTAACCAGAGAGCAACTCGCGATAGAAGCGCGTCATGAGGTCGGCGGTAAAGCGGTCACCCACCGGCCAGAGGGTTGCGACGGCCTCGCCAGCGCCCGCGGCGAGGAAGGAACCGGCCGCCGCGAAAGTCCCCTCGAGCGAGGGTTCGGCTTCACGATTGGTGGCACAGCCGCTCAAGACCACGAGCCGGAGATGGGGAAGCGACAGGCGAGCGATCGCCGCGGCGTCCAGACTTCCAGATGAGTCCCCGGCCGGGCCAGCCAACACGATGCGCGACGACCCCGGATTACGGCCCACCAGGAAGTGCGTCGCGACATGGACGATGGAGGCTTTTCCGAGTTCCGCCAGCAGGCGATCCCGTGTAGCCTCCCGGCCAGTAAGAACTACAGGTTCGGGGAAAAGCCCCGCGATCCTCTCGATCTCCCGGCGGGCGCCTGGCAGGCTGAAGTAGGTATTGCCGGCCGGCGAGATAACTTCAGGGTCGCCGATCGCCAGCAGGTGGCCGGGGGCCGGATCGTCCGCCGGGTGCGGTCTCCCTCCGCTTGCGGTGCCCAGCATTCCAGCCGCCGGACTGACTCGAAGGATGAACTGGCGTAGCAGCGGCCCTTGACCTCGGCCCGCTTCGAGGGCTGCCCAGGGCACGCCGCGAACGATGCGGTCGGGGACCACGATCAGACGGCTAACTCCCACCAGGTCGGAGGAGAGGGGAGCGATCAAACTCTCGCCAAGACGCAGCGATAGAGGCATCAAGACCGAAGGTTCAGCACCCTCTTCGATCGCGGCGACGAAGCTAGAGGTCTGCTGAATGAGCTGGGCCCTGGAGATGGCTCGCCGGACGATCCTGAGAGGCTTGTCACGGCGAGCGACCCAAATCAGCAGGGAATCCGGAAGCGACCAGTAGGAGAGCAGTGCATCGGTTTCGCCGAGATGGCTCGTCAGGCGGGAGATCGATTGTGGCGAGGCCTCCGTGTCGAGCGGTGCGAGGTCAAGACTGTCACGAAACAGAAGCCCTCGTGCCTGATCGGCGGCCCAGAACGCTTTTTCGCCCAGTGGGTCCAAGCGCATGGAGGCGGCGACTCGCTCATCGGCGAGTTCGGCTTGCAGATCAAAGAATGACACCCTTAGAAGAGGTTCCTGAATCCGAATGCGTTGGGCGGCGACGAGACGCGCGGCCTGGTCCAGGTTGGCCAGCGCCTCCTCGAATCGGCTGATCTGGCCGAGGGACCGGGCGCGATCGATGAGAATTTCCGCCTGGCCGTACTCATAGCCCCTTGCCTGCAGAAACTCGAGAGCCTCGTCCAGCTTCTCGATCGCCAGGAGCGGACGGCTCACTCTGTAGGAGGCACCTTCCACCGCGCGCAGACCAGCCAGGAGCCGTACGCGGTTGGCGGGGCTGTCGATCTTCGGCAGATAGGATTCGGCCTCGCGGATGTCGGCGAGAGCGCCTTGAGGATCTCCTCCTTTGGCCCGGTGCATGGCTCGAATCCAGAGGGATTCGGCCAGGCCGAGAGGAGTTCCCTGCCAGCGGTCGAAAGCCAGGGCTTCAGAAGCAAAGTCAGCGGCGGCGTGGAGCTCTCCTTCCCGCGCCAATGCGAAGGATGCATTGCTGATCGCCATCGCCAATCGTTCGTCGCCACCGTCCTGGGCGAGGTCTCTGAAGCCCCGGAGCCGATGGAACCATGCTGCCGTGGAGTCCCCCATCTCGTCATCGATGCGCCCCAACAGAAGATCCGCCGTTGCAGTGCCCGTGCGGTTCTTGGCCCGCTGATGGATGTCATAGAGCGCGGTCGCGTGGCGCTGAGCCGAATCGAGATCGAGTATGGCGAGATTGATACCTGCCAGTATCCAGGAGCAGCGCGCCTCCACGGAGGAGTAGCGCTGGCGTCGAGCCACCCGCGCGGTCTGCTCGGCTCTCCCACGAGCGGCGGCGTATCGTTCAAGCTGAAGGTCACAATGAGCGATTCCCTCTTCAGCCACCCAGAAGCGTGGGCTTGAGGCCTTGCCCAGACGTACGGAAGAGCGACGGAAGAGCTCGAGAGCCCTTTCAAAGCTGTAACGGTCGAGCCAGCGCCTGGCTTCGGTATAGTCGCGCAGTCCCTGAGCAAGCATCCTCAAGCGCTCCCCCGAAGCCGCCGACAGAACCTGAGCTTCGTCGGTCGCGAGGCGATCGCCGCTGAGCTCCGCCAGCCTGGAGGCGGCCGCACCGAGGCGGAGCTCAGCCGTTCTCCGACCCGTTTCATCTCCTTCGAAAACCGCGGAGATCCAGGCGGTCAAACCCTGTTCCTCGATCCAGTCCTGGAGCACTTCAGGCCGAGATGACTGGATCGGTAGAGAAACACTCCCGCCTCGGTCCATCGTGCCTTCGGTGGACGCCAGCACGGGCAGGTGAGCCGCTGCGAGGAGGCCCCAGGAAGAATCGGGATCCCGCCTGATGTACTGCATCCAGGCATTCTTCGCAAGCCGACGGAGAAAGAGAGACTGGAGCGCAAGCGCGCGGTTGAAGGCAGGCTCCGGTAGAGAGGGGTTGGGTCCGATGCGGTTGAGAGCACGCACCAGATCCCGCGGATTGTTGAGGGCCCGGCCACGCACCAGGTAAGCAGCATCCAAGTCTGTACGAAGAACGGTATCGAACGGCGCTTGGCGGCTGGCCCGCTCGAGCGTCCTTATCGCCGCGTCGTAGTCACCGGTCACGAGCTGAGAAATCCCGTAATCGCCGAGGGCTCGAGGCGTCGGATGTTCCCGGGAACGAGCCTGAGCTTCACGATAAACAGTCCGGCTCTCGACGGTAGACCGGGAACCTGTCGCCTCGGGTAGGTCGGTCAGCCGGACTCCGGCCAGCTTTGAATCCCCGAAGGCCGCAAGAACCCGCGACCGCATGGGTACCCTATCCTCAAGTTCAAAGGGTGCCTGCCAGGCGAGAGTCATCGCGACCACGGACACCAAGCCGACGCCGATCATTGCTAATCCGAACCTGGAGCCGAGTCTTGCCATAGAGCTCGCAACTTACCGATCGGCCGTCGGACCCTGCCCTGCCGGCTTTGCAGCCCGCCTGAGATCCGCCAGCATGAATGCGACTCCGCTCAAGGCCAGAGCCTCGAAGACGCCCGCAGTCTCGCCTGCCTTGCTCAAATCGGCCAGGGCCCTTGGAATGTGGAGCATCACCACCCAGAGCAGCATCATGATCCCCGACATCGTCGCTGCCAAACGAGCCGTTTTCGGGATGAAGAGGCCCATACCTCCCGCGATCAGTGCGACCCCGGTGAAGTAGACCCAGAACCGGGTCCCTGGAATCCATGACGGTACCAACTGCGCCACGAAGTCGGCATATACGAAATGCTGAACCCCGCCCAGGAGCAGAAACCCACCCAGAAGCACGGACCCCAAGGGCATCAATCGTCTGAACAGCCTGGAGATGCCCGAGTCTTCTTCAGGAAGGATTCCGGCCAGAATGATGGTTCCCCCCAGCATGGCCAGTGCCTTAAAGGGGTTAGTCCACATGAAACCCACCAGAGGATCCGAAAGCGCTCGGGGCAGGTGCAGGAGCAGGAACGCCAGGATAATCATCGCACCCAGCACGGCCGCCGCCCATCGCACCCCGCGTCCCAGGCCAATCGCCGCGCCCGCGACGATGAGAACGACACCAACCAGATAGGCCCAGAAAGAATGCCAGGGAATCCACGCGGGCAAAGGCGGCACCAATCTCACGAAGTCACCCGTTATCAGTTGCTGGACACCGGAAGCGACCATCGAGATCGCGAAGAAGAGCCGGCCAAGAGTCGATTTGGCAATCATTGAAATTCCTTGCAGGAGAATGGAGGCTAACGACCCTATGATAACCGACCTGGCAGGGAAGCGCTTGCCGGCCCGCACGGGGCCGGCAAGCTTGGAGAAGAAGGATCAGAGGGCGCCCGTCAACTGCGCGCAGGCATTGGTGGGGTTCGGTTCCGTGATGAGCTCGCCGATGGCCGCCGCGGCTCCGCGGGCGACGACGTGACGGAGCCAAGCGTTGCGGACCGAGGTGCCGCTGGTGCCCTGGCCGTTGGTCTCGTCGTTGCGGACGGCCTTGGACTGCTCGATCTGGAGGCCTCCCCAGCCGGGCTCGCCGTTGGGGTTGGGAGACAGGCGGTTGACGATGTTCTCGTTCGCCAGGCCGCTGTGGTCCGCCGGCGGGATGTAGCCGGTGCTGCTCGCCACCGTGATCGCGCCTTCCGAGTCGAAGATCCGAAAGCCGATCTCGTTGCGGCTGCCGCGGCTGGTCTCGAGCTCATCCTGAATTCGCAGGGCGACCAGACACTTGGCCTCGCGATCGGCCTGGCCGCCCAGGATCAGGCCCTTCTCGGTGGCCCCGGCGTCGAAGCCGTGCAGGGCCAGGACGTACTGAAAGGGCCGCGCCGGCCGGGCCGCCTGACCGGGCTGAGCGGGCTCAGCCGCGGCGAAGTCGAGCTCCGCGAAGAGCTTGGTGAGAGCTGGGTACGACGCGGCGAGAATCGCCGTCGCGGTGATGTGCCAGCGCTCCCGGGTCTGCTCCAGACCCCACGTGCCGTTCGCCTCCCACAGGCTGCCGTGCACGGCCCAGCCGGCGCTCAGAGCATTGAGGACCGAGGTGATCTGATCGCTGGTCTTCGTCTCGATCGCGCCGCCGTGAGGAACCACCAGAGCGAAACTTTTGTTGGCCTCGATGATCGCGTTCTCGAAGAAACCGTTGGAACCATTTTGCGCCGGCTCGCAGAACATCTTGCTCGGAGTGGTGGTGCTGGGAGCGAGCGGGTCGGCGCTGTTGCGCCGCGTGACCGTGCTGGTGGCGACCGGCGTCCAGTACACCCGGGCGCTGACGTCGGCGATGTCGCCGAGATTGTCGGTGATGGTGAGGTCGACCTCGGCCGGGGCCGCATCCTTGAAGAGCTTGAACTGGCCGCTGTCCTTGTCGCTCGCATTGAGGCTGCGGTAGACCCTGATGCGGCTGGTGGACGCCTCGAAGATGCTCGTCACCGTGAAGACGGCGCTGCTCTGCCGGCCGTCGATCTCGGGCGTTTCGATGACCACGCGGATCTGGGGGTTGATCTCGCCTCCGGGGGTGAGGCGCAAGGGGCCGCTCGTGCTGATCCCGAGCTGCTGCGCCAGACCCCGGGAGATGTGCATCTCTTCGCGGCGCGTCTCAGGATCCGACACCGCGGTCATCAGGCCCACGGTAACGTCATGGACGCCGCCAACGTTGCAGTCGAATGCCAGTTCCGCGGCGCGGGCCGCGGAAGAGCCGAAGGTTAGAGCCAGCACGAGGCCGGCGGCTGGAAGAACGGTTGAAATTCGAAACAGTGACATGGTGTAAATCTCCTCGTTAGACCTTATGGGTTCCGGGGGCTCTTCGCCCCCCGACCGCCCCGCGGTGACCATCACCGCGAGTGCTGTCTGACGAGGGATACGCCATCGCGGGAAAAACCCGCCACGGGTGGCGCGACTGGACCTACGGTTGGGCTGGGCTCAGGAGAGCATTGATCTTTTTCTCGAGGTCCTCGTACGGTACCGCGCCCTTGACGATCTCAAAGACCTGGACCTTGTCGCTACCTGGGAGCCGGCTCCCCAGCAGGAAAGCCGGGGTTCCGGTGATGCCAAGGTTGTTTGCTGTCCTCATGTCCTCTTTGATGGCCCCGGCGTGCTTGCCGCTGGAGAGGCACTTCTGGAAAGCAGGAATGTCCAGGCCGATCTCTTCGGCGTAGCCGGAGAGCTTGTCTGGAGCGAGAGCACCCTGGTGTCCGAACAGTTGGGCATACATGTCCCAGAACATCTGCTGCTCACCGGCGCAGGCGGCGGCTTCGGCGGCCTTGAAGGCGTGGGGGTGCATTTGAAGAGGCAGGTCGAGGAAGATGAGCTCGACCTTTCCCGTGCTGACGAACTTCTCGTCGATCTTCGGCAGCACCTCACGGGCAGCTATGCCGCAGTAGTGGCATTGGAAGTCCGCAACTTCGACCAGGACGAGCTTGGGCGAGCCCTGCTTCATGGATGGGTCGTCGCCGACGGAGATCTTGGGACCCTTCTTGTCAAGGGCCCAGGAAGCCGACCCGAGCACGAACATGGCCCCGACCAGGGCGACCAGGGGGAAAATCCTGCGAATGCCAGGCCTCATAGTCTTTCTCCTTGTAATCGTTCCATGTGCACTGGTTCTTTGTAGCGCTTGAGCTTCTGGGGAAATAATACTCCAGGCTCACGGCTCGTGCTGTCCCATTCCCGGGACCCCCTCTTTCCCGTTTTGGCCGCGAGTCCCGACTTAGGGACGGGCATTTTCGGTAAACCCAGCTAGATCAAGGCTTTCCACCCTGGCATCTCCATTGCCTTTTACGGCCGTCACGATCGGCCGATCGCAACGTCATCGCTTCTTGTTTGTTGAAACCTGATTCCGTAAGGAGCCCGAAATGAGATCGTCACGTTTTCTGCGTAGCGCCGTCGCCATGTCCGCCTGCCTGCTGCCGCTCCTCTCCCTTGCCGTCCCCAGTTCGGGAGAGGCCGCGGAGACCTCGGCCGCCAAGGTGCTCGGCCGCGCTCCCCTGGCCTTCGAGCCCAACCTCGGCCAGAGCGGGCCGGAAGTCCGCTATCTGGCCAGGGGCGCCGGCTATGCCCTCTTCCTGACCCGCGACGAGGCGGTGCTCGCGCTGATGTCCGGAGCCCCCGACGCGCCGAAGGGCAAGGGCGCTCCTCCGTCCTCGCTTCGCCGCAGCGTTCTCCGCGTGCGGCCGCTCGGGAGCCGGCCCGCCGAGTCCCTGGAGCCGGAGCAGGAGCTCCCGGGCCACAGCCATTACGCGCGGCTCTCGGCTCCAGGCGAGGCGTTGCGGAACGTGCCGCGCTACGGCCGCATCCGCGCTCGCGGCATCTACCCGGGGATCGACCTGGTCTACTACGGCAGCGGCGAACAGCTCGAATATGACTTCGTGGTCGCGCCCGGAGCCGACCCGAGCCGAATTCGCCTCGGCTTCGAAGGGGCCGAGGGCATGGCGCTCGACGAGGCGGGCAACCTCCGCCTGCGCCTGGCGACAGGCGAGCTCGTTCAGCACGCGCCGGTGCTCTACCAGCAGGCAGACGGCGAGCGCCGGCCAGTGGCCGGCCGCTTCACGCTGGCCGGCGACGCGGTGGGATTCGAGGTGGGAGCCTACGATCCCAAGCTGCCGCTGGTCATCGATCCGGTGCTCGCCTGGGCCTCCCTCCTCGGCGGCTCGAGCACGGAGTGGGCCTTCGACGTGGCCGTCACCCCGAACGGCCAGGCCTACGCCTGCGGTTACACCTACTCGACCAACTTCCCCACCCGCCCCCAAGCGGCTGATCCCGATCTGGCCGACGCCGATGCCTACGTGACCAAGTTCAACCTGGACGGCTCCGGCATCGACTGGTCCACCTACGTCGGCGGACCCGGATACCAGAGCGCCAACGCGATCGCCCTCGACTACAACCGCGGCATGTCCGTCACGGGATCGACCAGCGGACCGGGAGGGAACGACGACGCCTGGATCTTCCATCTGGACCCCGCCGGCAACCTGGAGTGGTCGCGGACCCTGGGCGGCTCGCAGTTCGAGCGGGGCGAAGAGATCGTCATGGACTCCTCGCTCAACACCTACGTGATCGGGACCACTTACTCGGCCGACTTCCGGGGTCTATACCCGCCCCAGAACGTGGCGCAGCCGGGCTTCGGCGGCGGTGATTCGGACGCCTTCGTGGCCAAGCTCAACCGCTTCGGAACGGTGCTCTACACAACTTTCTACGGGGACACCCATGCGGAGAACGGCGTGGGCATCGCGCTCGACCTCTCCGGCCGGATGGTCTTCACCGGCACGTCGGCGGTCTACGATCCCGTGTACGCCGTGGACGCCTTCGCCGCCCGGCTGAGCGTCGACGGCTCGGCTTTTCAGGGCCGGTATACCTTCGGCGGCGGCGGCACCGATTACGCAGGGGGCATCGCGGTCGATCCCTCCGGGAACGTCTGGGTGGCCGGCACGACCTACTCGGGAGACTTTCCGACGACCGCCACGGCCGTCGACGGAACGCTGAGCGGCGAGTCCGACGCCTTCCTGGCCCGCCTGTCGAGCTCCTGGACGAGCTTCTCCTACTCGACCTACCTCGGCAACGCCCAGAAGCAGCTCGTCGTGGGACTTCTGGCTGACGATGCCGGCAGGCTCTATCCGGTCGGGCAGATCACTCAGCCCTACCAGCCGGATCCCTACGCTCAGATCTACGATATCTGGGTGGCCCGTTACATCCCGAGCAACAACACCGCTTCCACCCTCACCTTCCCCGCCTCCGGCAACGACTACACCGCCGGCTGCGCCATGGACAACTCCCGCTGGATCTACATCGCGGGGGTCACCAATTCGACCGACCTCGCGACTCCAGGCGCATTCCAGACCAACCTCAAGGGTTCGTTCGACGGCTTCGTGGCGAAGGTAGGCTTCTGAGGCTGCTCTCCGGGGGACCGGCCAGGTCCCCCGGCGTGTCTCCCTGAAGATGCTAAAGTCCGGCTCCACCCCATGCCTACCCTCCTCACCGACCTTTCCTCCCCCGCCACCGTCGCAGCCGTCGAGGGGAACGTCGTCGAGTGGACGCGCCTGAAGGGGCTTCTGCCAGGGGTGGAGCTGCACGACGATGGGGATGCCGTGTGGCTCTTCTCCACTCTCCCGGGCCGGGGCGGCGCGGTGGCCGGGGCGCGGTTCACGGAAAAGAGCGCCGACGCGCGGATCGCGGAGATCCTGGCCTATCACCGGCGCTACCTGGAGCCGACTCTCTGGTGGGCCGGGCCGTCATCAGCGCCGGCCGACCTGGGGGACCGTCTCCGGGCGGCCGGACTCTGGTGCCAGCAACGCCTGCCGGGGATGGCGGCCGACCTCCATGCCATCCGGACGGATTTCCGCCGGCCCCAGGGGCTCGCCATCGCCGCCTTGGAGGACTTCTCGATTTTCCGCAGGTACGAGCACCCCTTCTTCGGCCCGGCGACCACCGAGCGCCGGCGCAATCTGGTCGGCGGGGTCGAGTGGATGGTCCGCCAGGAACCACGGCGCGCCTGGCACTTCGTGGCCAGCCTCGACGGCATCCCAGTCGCCTGCTCGACGGTTTTCCTGGGCGCCGGGGCCGCGGGCCTCTACCATGTCGCGACGCTGCCGAAGGCGCGCGGCAAGGGGATCGGCAAGGCGGTCACGCTCGCCGCCCTGGAGCATGCCCGCGAGCTCGGATACCGGATCTCCATCCTCCACGCCTCGAAGGATGGCGAGCCGATCTACCGCCAGATCGGCTACGAGGAGGTTTGCCAGGTCAGCCACTGGTACTACTCGAAGGCCCGGCAGATCCGGCAGCGGCTGACCGGGCGGGATTGATCAGACCGGGCGGTGCTGACCGGGAAATTGCGTCAGTACCAGGACACGCTCGAATCCAGGGCGCGCATGAGGTACCAGCCGTCCCCCGGATTCAATCGTTCGAGGTCGGCGCGCCGGCTCTCGAAGAGGGCCCGGGTGGCGGGCGAGACGCCCGTGGCCTCGGCGGCCTGGCGCTCGTAGTCGGCGATCTTGGCCGCCATGCGCCGGCGCCACTGCTCCCTTTCCCGGGACGCCGGCTGTTCCGGCATCCTTGGATCGAGATCCTGGTCCAGAGAAGCGCGGTCCCGGACCCAGTCGGCCCGGTGGAATTCCGGCAGTCCGAAGATCAGCGCCTCGGGACGCCGCAGGAACCGCCATTCGGCGAGATTGGTGAGGTTTTCGAATCGCCGGGGCCCAAGCTTCTGCCGCTCCAACTCGCGGCACAGGCTCTGGAGGAAGGCGACCTCCGTCGGCTTCCACCTCTCGTCCCCATTGGACATGGCGAAGACATTCCCCGTCCGCAGGCTCTCGTTGCGGCGGCGCCACTGCTCCGCGACCTCCCGGAGCGCCGGCTCCAGGTTCCGCCGAGCCGCCAGATAGCGGTCGAGATCGGCCGGCTGGAGGTCGACCTTCGCAAGATCGTCCCCCTCCGTCCAGGGATACCGCCGATCCAGATCGGCCATCTTGTTGAAGACCGCTTCCCGCTTCTGCCCGGTCTCGACGGCAGACGGCCCATTGAAGGACTGGACCGTCCAGGCATAGCCCGCGATCAGCGCCAGGGCGACGAGGGCGGCCGCAGCCCCCAGCACGATCCGCAGACGGTAGCCCGGCGGCTGGCTGCCCTCGAACCGGGGCCGCGGCAGGCGCTCGGCGCCGGACTTGAGGCGGGCCGCCGCGCGGATCCAGGCGCCGTGCTCCCGCTTGAGGTAGCGCGGCAGCAGCTTGGCGTCCGCGAGCACCTCGGCGAGGAGCTGGCGGGCTTCTTCCTTGCGGCCTTCGGCGAGCAGGATGCGGGCGAGGCGGACCTGGGCCTCGATCACCGTCCGGCGCTCCAGGACCTTGCGCAGCACGGCCGCGGCTTCGGCCTTGCGCCCGGCCTCGTCCAGGCAGCGCCCGAGGTTGAGCGGTCCCTCTCCCAGCCGGGCGTCGGGCTCGGCCTTGCAGAGCTCTTCCAGGAGCGGCACGGCCTCGGCCCAGCGGCCCTGCATCTCCAGGGCTTGGGCAAGCGGCAAGTTGACGTCCTCCACGGCGCCGCCGTTCTCCCGCGACTCGCGCAGGAGCTTCTCGGCCTCCTGGGGCTTGCCGAGCACCACCAGCTCCTCCCCCGCCTCGGCCAGGACCGCCGGCCCCCGCCAGTGGGAGAGCTGAATCTGGAGCTGCCGCAGCCGCCTGCGGGCCTGGAGCCGCCGGGCCGCCACCGGCGACATCATCGAAGCGTTCCGCGCGCCCAGGAGGGGGCTGCGGACGACGACGAAGTAGGCGATCGAGCCCACGATGGGGAACCCCAGGATGATCATGTACCAGTACCAGTCCGCCCGGACCCGGAAGGCGTCGATCAGGGCGGCCGCCATGAAGACCATCGGGATGAAGCCGAAACATCCGAATCCCAGATCCAGGAGAGACGGCATCATGCTCAAGGCGGCTCCTCCGAAGATGAAGCTGAAGGCCTTCATGGTATCAAATACGCCGTGATCGTCGTCGTCATGGGCGTCTCGGGATCGGGCAAGACCACCATCGGCCGGAAGCTGGCGGGCGAGTTGGGATGGCTCTTCTATGAGGGGGACGACTTCCACTCCGCGGCCAGCGTCGAGAAGATGAGCCGGGGGATCGCCCTGACGGATGACGACCGGCGGCCCTGGCTGGCAGCCTTGCGGGCACTGATCGAGGGCTGTCTGGAGAAGGGGGAGAACGCGGTGCTCGCGTGCTCGGCCCTGAAGGAGTCCTACCGGCGGATCCTGCGGGGGGATGACGCCGGGGTGGTGTTCGTATACCTCGCGGCTCCCGCTCGCCTGATCGCGGAGCGGCTGGAGCATCGAGCGGGACACTTCGCCCAGCGGAACCTTCTGCCGAGCCAGCTCGCGACACTCGAGGAGCCGGAGGATGCCATCACGGTGGACGCTTCGGGGACGCCGGCGGAGATCGTGGCGGCCATCCGGGAGGCCCTCGCGGGCGGACCGCCGACGCTGTAGACTCCGTCAAAACCACCCCATGCCCGACCGAATCGAACACCGCGCCCGGTTCGACCTCGTCCGCTACGCCAACGTGTGGGAGGACGCGGAGGTCCTGCGCGCGGCGCTGGCGCCGGGGCCGGGCAAGCGCGTGCTCTCGATCGCCTCGGCGGGAGACAACGCCTTCGCCCTGCTCGCCACCGGGGCCGAGGTGGTGGCGGCGGACCTCTCCCCCGCCCAGATCGCCCTGGTCGAGCTCAAGCGCGCGGCGATCCGCCGGCTGGGGCACGCGGAGACCCTTGCCTTCCTCGGCCTCCGGCGGAGCGACGGGGACCGGCGGCAGGTCTACGAGCCGCTGGAGCGCGACCTTCCCCCCTGGGCGCGCGACTTCTGGCGGGAGCGCCAGGACGAGGTGGCGGACGGCGTCATCCACCACGGCAAGTTCGAGAGCTACTTCCGGCTCTTCCGCCAGCGCGTCCTGCCGCTGATCCACCGGCGGTCGACCGTCCTCGGCCTGCTCGCCGAGCGGGACGAGGCCGGACGGAAGGCGTACTACCGGGACGAGTGGGACAACCTGCGCTGGCGGCTCCTGTTCCGGATCTTCTTCAGCCGCTTCGCCATGGGCCGACTGGGCCGCGATCCGGAGTTCTTCCGCTACGTCGAAGGATCGGTCGCCGAGCGCATCCTGGGCCGGGTGGAGTACGCCCTCACGGTGCTGCCCACCCATACCAATCCCTACCTGGAGTACATCCTAGCCGGCCGGTTCAAGACCTCCCTGCCGCTCTATCTGCGGCCCGAGGTGTTCGGGGACCTCAAGCGCAACCTCGACCGGCTGACGCTCTTCGAGGGGCCGATCGAGAAGGCGGCCGAGGCTTGCCACCAGGGTAAGGAGGGTGAAGGGTTTGACGGCTTCAACCTCTCGGACATCTTCGAGTACCTCGATCCAGCCGCCAGCGCCGGCGTCTACGGCCGGCTGCTGGAGACGGCCCGTCCGGGGGCCCGCTTCGCCTACTGGAACATGCTCGTGCCTCGCAGATTGGGCGAGGCCTTCCCGGGCCGCGTCCGGTCCCTGGACGCCGAGGCGAAGACCCTGTTCGCGCGGGACCTCGCCTTCTTCTACAGCGCCTTCGTCCTGGAGGAGGCGGTCTGATCTCGTCGGACGATCTCCGGGGGGCGGCGACCCTCGCCGCGGTCTTCGTCCTCCTCCTCGTGGCGGCCGAGCTCTGGCGGCGTTTCGGCAACCCGAAGCCGGAATGGACGCGCAAGCTGGTGCACCTGGGGGGCGGCATCGCCTGCCTCTTCTTCCCTTTCCTGGTGCAATCCCCGTGGGTGGTGCTGGCGCTGTCGCTGCCGCTCACGGGGCTCTTCGTGGCGGGGAGCCGCTTCGGGTTCCTCAAGAGCCTGCACGGCGTGGGGCGCCGGAGCCGGGGGGCGGAGTACTACCCCCTCTCCGTCTTCCTCACCTTCCTCATGACCCAGGGCCGGCCCTGGCTCTATCTCTCGGCCGTGCTGGTGCTCGCCGTGGGCGACGCCTTCGCCGCCCTGATCGGCAGCCGTTACGGCGTGATCCGCTATGAAGTGGAGGACGAGAAGAAGAGCCTGGAGGGATCGCTCGTCTTCCTGGTCATCGCCTTCCTCGCCATCCATCTGCCGACCCTGCTGCTGACCGACCTCCCGCGCCCCATCTGCGTGCTTGCCGCGCTCCTGGTGGCGGCCCTGGTGACCGGCTTCGAGGCGATCTCCCTGGAGGGCGCGGACAACCTCTTCGTCCCCCTGGCGGTGGTGGTGATCCTGGGCAAGATCACCACCAAGCCGCTCTCCGAGGTGATCTTCCAGAACCTCTCCCTGCTCGCCATCTGCCTGGGGGTGGGGCTTGCCGTCTGGCGCTTCCGCTCGTTCAACGTCGCCGGCGCCATCACCTTCATCCTCTTCGCGTACGGCACCTGGTCGCTCGGCTCGTGGGTATGGACGCTGCCGGTGTTCCTGGGCTTCGCGGGGTACCTCGCGGCGTGGCTGCGCTTCGCTCCTCCGGGGCATGCCGCCGGCATCAAGGTGCGGACCCTGGTGCGGGCCCTGCTCCCGCCGTTCTCCATGCTGGTGCTCGCCAACAGCCTGGGGCGCTACGAGGTCTTTTTCGCTCCCTACCTGGCAGCGATCGCCGCTGTCCTCGCCTTCAGCCTGGACACCGGCGTCTTCCGTCTCGAGCGCCGCCGCAGCCGGGTCCTCGGCGCGCTCGGCCTCGCACTCCTCGCCACGATCCTGGCTGTCCTCGGCCCGTGCCTCGCCCTCCGCCGCTTCCCCTTCGAATCGCTTCTGGCCATTCTGGCGGCCACGGCCGTGGTCACGCTGGCGAACGCCGCCATCGAGCTGCGCGACCCGGAGGCCAACAGGAGTCGGGAGTGGACGGCCTGGCGCTTCCTGCTGAGCTTCGCGGCGGCGGGTGCGGTCCTGGGATTGCAGGCGCTGGGGATGGTGGCGTTGTGGGATCCGGGGTGGAGATGAGGACCGTGTCTCAAGCAGGCGGGCCTCAAGTAGCAGGAGAGAGACCAATGCGATATGCCGTTGTCGTAGAGAAAGCAGAAAGCAACTTCAGCGCCTATGTTCCAGACCTTCCCGGCTGCGTTGCCGCGGCCGAATCCCAAGAGGAGGTCCTGGAGCTGATCCGCGAGGCCATCGACTTCCATCTGGAAGGCATGCGCGAGTCCGGAGAGGAGGTTCCCCAGCCCACGACCATCGCCGAATATGTCGAAGTCTGACATGTGGGCCAAAGTGGATGCGGGCGGATGAGCGAGCCCGGTCGGCGCGTCATTGAGCCGGATCAGGCGGTCAAGAATGGACCCTCTCGTTCATGGATCTCGTCTCTCGTCCACTTTCGCCCACCACTTCCACTCTGTGCTCTAGACGAGAGATCGAGCAAGGTCTTCGTGGCCTCCTGCTGGACCCTTTCCCGAATCTCTTCTTCCAAAGCTGTCGTCAATCGGACCATCTGAGCCTCCCAACCCAAGCTCAGTCTATCATTCTCCCCGGCTCGCCTCAGGACCCACCTCAGGTAGAATTCCGGGATGAACAGGCTCCCGCTCCTCGCGCTCGCCTTGGCCGCCGTCTTCTCCGCCCACTGCACGAAAGCCGCCGTGTCCAACGCCCAGCCCTTCGACTGCCGTCTCGATCCGGTCAACCCGCTCACCGCTGGCGGACCCGTCGCGATCCGCTTCCGACTTACCAACCGGACGGACGCGCCAGTCTGGATTCTGCGCTGGAACACCCCGTTCGAAGGCTGGAGAGGCACGCTCTTCACCGTCAGCCACGACGGCGTCGAAATCCCCTATCAGGGCCCGATGGTCAAGCGGGGCGACCCGGGCCGTGAGGAGTACGTGGAGGTCCCCGCCGGAGAATCCACCTCCGCGACGGTCGATCTCTCAGAGGTCTACGAGATCCGCCAGCCGGGCCTGTACGAGGTGACGGTGACGGGAGCACTGCAGGACGTGGCGAAGGACGCCGCCTCGGTGCCGCATAGTCGGGACCAGCAGCAGGCAATGGAGCTCCGGTGCGAGGGAATTACTTTGGACGTCAAGGCGGCGGGCTGAGCTTCACCGTCCCCGTCCCACCATCCATTGTAACCACCTGCCCCGTTTGGAGCGTCCCCACCAGCCCAGCGATCCCCACGATGGTGGGAATCCCCATCTCCCTGGCCACGATGGCGGAGTGCGACAGGATGCTCCCGCGCTCGATCAGCAGGCCTGACACCGAGGGATAGAGCGGCACCCAGCCGGGATCGGTCCTCTCGGCGACGAGGATCTCGCCGTCCAGGCGGGCGTCCTCGGAGGGCGTGCGGAGGACTTTCACGGGTCCGGTAACGATGCCCGGACAGCAGCCGGTGCCGTGGAGGAGGCCGTCCTCGGAGGCGACGGCGGGGCGGGTGCGCCCTTCGAAACGGTTGCGGTGATACGGCAGGCCATGGGTTTCGAAACGGTCGGCGGGCGGAGCCATGCGGCGGTAGGCGTCGAACTCCTCGCGGCGGAGGGCGGCCAAACCTTTCAGGTTCGTGGAGACGGCGCGGCCCTTGGTGTAATCCCAGACCTCGTCGAGGGTCAGATAGAAGATGTCGTCCGCTTGATTGAGCAGGCCTTCCTGGGCGAAATCCTCCCCCACGGCCCGCAGCAGCTCGCGGAGGAGGCCGTAGATGCGGGTGCGAGCGAAGCGGAGGTTCTCGCGGTTCTTGACTCCCAGACGGGCGTTCTCCAGCACGCGGCGGAAGACCCATCTCCGGAGCGGGCCGCGGACGGCGGCGAAGGCCTTTGTCTCGGCCTCGCGGCGGATATTCTGCTCTCGCCGCTCCATGGCGGCCACGTCAAGGCCCGCCGGGTCGTCCGCCGCCAGGTAGTTCCGGAGGATCTGATAGAGGAACGCCGGGCGGTCGCGGAGCGAGAATTCCTCCAGCTTGAGCTCGTTCACGCAGCGGAAGCCGTAGAGGTCCAGATAGCGGCGGATCGAGACGGCGAAGTCGCCGAAGCGCCCATCGGCGGGGATCTCCCGGGCGAGGTCTTCCGGCCGGCCTTCGAGGAGGAGCTGCCGCAGCTCCGGCTGCTGGCGCGCGGCGGCCGCGATCCCCAGGAGCATCCGGGTGGGCTCGGTGCTCTCGATGCCGCCCTCGCCGCAGATGAGGTCGTTCTGGAGCGAGCCGGACTCGTCGCCGCACCAGGAGGCGCAGAGCTTCTTGAGCGTGCCGTAGAAGACCATTACGAAGAAGTCGTTGATGATGGGCGCTTTCCACTCCCAGAGGAGCTTCTCCTCCATCTCGCGGTAGAGGGCCGCCAGCTCGTGCGGGGCCATGGCGCGGAAGTCCATGGCGGACCAGCGCTCGTAGTGCTCCCTGAAACGCGCCTGGAAATCCGCCACGATCCGCCGGATGTGGAGGAAGTTCCGCGCCGACCGCCCCACCAGGCGCAGCAGGGCCGGCAGCTCGACGGTATAGCGCCGGAGAACCAGGCGCTGGAATCCCGAGGTCTGTGCGGGCTCCTCCTCCACCGAAGCGGCCTCTCGGACGCCCATCATCGATTCCATGAAGCTCTTGTTGTAATTGAACCCCGGGAAGAGGCGGACGAGCCGGTACCAGTTGAGCAGGTTGTAGTAGACCTGCCCCCGGAACAGACCGAGCATGTTGTCGAAGACCTCGCGGTTGGCCTTCACCGTGCGCGCGTCGATGCCCATCACTTCCGCGAAGCAGTGGTAGACGATCGAGTAGGCCCGGCGGATGAAGCTGAAGGTCATGGGCGAGGTCACGCCCGAGTAGCTCTCGATGATGTTCGAGTTATCCCAGATCAGGCGGTTGCCGGCGGCGGGGCCGAGCTCCTCGACGGTGGTGACGGGGCGGGCCTGGAGGAGCCACGGCCGGCCTCCCAGGTCTACGGCGAATTCGAGGTCCTGCGGCCGGCGGTAGTGGCGCTCGACGCCGAGGCCCAAGCGGGCCAGGACGCGGACCTCGTCCGGCGTCAGGCTGCCCCGCTTGGCCATCTCTTCCGGCACGGCGAGGTGGACGAGCCCGCCCCCGGCCTCGCGGTCCAGCACCAGTTGGTCGGACTTGACGGCGACCGTCTCGGCGATCTCCAGAGTCTCCTTGTCCACCAGGTAGGTGTCCGCGTCGAACCCGGCGCTCACCAGCCCCTCGCCGGCTCCCCAGAGGGAGCTGATGACGACCTCGTGGACGCTCCCGGTGTTCGGATTGGCCGTGAACAGCACGCCGCTGGTCCTCGCCTCGATCATCCGCTGGACGACCACGGCGACGGCGATCGAGTCGAGGGAGATCCCCTTCGCCCGCCGGTAGGCCAGGGCCCGCTCGTTGTAGGCCGAGGCCCAGACCCGGCGGACGGCGTCCAGCAGCCGCTCCCGGCCGCGGATGAAGAGGAAACTGTCGTGGAGCCCCGCGAAAGACTCCCCCGCCGCGTCCTCGCCTGCCGCCGAGGAGCGGACGGCCACGTAGGCGTCGCCGCCGATGCGGGCGGCGTGGAGGCTGGCGATCTCCGCCTCGAGCCCGGGAGGGAGGGGGACTGCGGCGATCCATCCCCGGATCTCGGCGGAAGCGGCGCCCAGGTCGTCCGCAGAGGTGAGGCGACCGGTGATTCGCTCGCGCAGGCCAGCAGCAGTAAGGGCCTGATGGAACGCCTCGGTCGTGATCGCGTACCAGGGCGGCACCGGGAGACCGAGGGATTCCAGGACCGCAAGGTTGGCGGCCTTGCCCCCAAGCCCTCCGGTCCAGGATCCGGCATCCACCAAAGGTTTTGATGAAGTCATTGTATGCATGGGGACTCTTAGCTATTCTTCACTAGCTTGCTGGGCGATTCGCCCCGCAACGAGAGACAAGGGAGACCTCATGAAGAAGATGCCGAAGAAGCTCACGCTCGCGAAGGAAACCCTCCTTCATCTGGAGACTGGCTCCTTGGAGAATGTACTCGGCGGCGGAACCGTATCCGCCTGCACGAACTGCGCAAACACCGCCTGCGCCCTTTGCTAGACCTACTCTGAAGAGTCTCCTCATGGTCCGCGAGGCCTGACACTCGCGGACCGCTCAGACTCCCACCCCGTAGCAAGGAGAGCTCCCATGAAGAAGTGGTCCAAGAAACTCAGGCTCACCAAAGAAACCCTCGTCAACCTGGAGGCGAGTCGCCTGGAAAACGTCCTCGGCGCCGTCGCAACCGAGAGATCCGTCTGCGTGACCATTTGCGCTACGAACTGCACGACCTGCGCAACAGATGGTCGCGCCTGCGGCGTCTCAACGTTCTGCTGAAGGTCTCGTCCTATGATCCGCGAGCCCTGGCGCTCGCGGATCATACCCGCACCCCGTACCGGGCCACGATCGCCACCGCCAGGATCACGTCGAACGCGATGACGTACATGCCGGCGTAGATCTCCATCCTCTTGGCCGTCTTGCGGTGGGTGTTGAGCCGGTACTGGAAGAAGCCGACCAGGCAGACCAGGAAAAGCGCCACCAGGGCCCCGTAGAACCACGGCGGCAGCCCGAGGTGCCAGCCGACCAGGGCCACGAGCGCGGTGTCGATCACCCGGATCAGGAGCACGATATAGGCCGCGCCGTAGGTGCCGAAGACGCGCGTGTAGGTCTCCACCCCTTCGATCTCGTCCTCCGGCGCCCGGATCTTGCGCGATACCTCCCAGTTGAAGGTCACGAAGAAGCCTACCCAGGCGTAGACCCCGAACCAGAAAGGCGCCTCCCAGGGCCAGCGGCCGGTGGCGAAGCTGAACACCATCAGGGCCAGCAGCGGCATGACCAGCAGGTGGCTCACGGCGTAGACCAGGAAGTGCCGCTTGAGCCAGCCGGGGACGAAGAACTCCTTCAGCATCAGCACCGAGAAGAGGAAGGCGGCGAGCCAGGCCACGAAGGCCGCCGGGCCGCGCAGGGCCGAGAGAGCCATCTCGGCCGCGATGGCGAGGCCGCCCAGCAGCTTCAGGTGCCGCAGGGTCACCACCCCGCTCTGCAGCACCCGGCGGGGGTAGTGGACGAGGTCCTCGGCGTAGTCCTTGTGCTCGTCGAAGACCCGCAGATGGAAGAAGAAGCAGAGCAGCGTCAGGGCCCCGAGCAGGGTCGTCCAGTCGTAGTGCATCGGCCGCCCCGGTTCCGTCAGGGTGCGGGCCAGGAATTGGTTCGAGGAGTAGTAGGCGGCGATCAGCAGCCCGTGGCTCGCCAGCGGGAAGCGCTCCGCCAGATAGGCGGAGAGCCGCCGGGCGAACGGCGATTCGCGGGTCAGAACCGGGGCTGTGGCCATCGGAGCGGATTCTGTCACGGCCGATTCAAGTGCTGAAGCATGAGATTCAGGCGCTGAAGTATGAGAATCAGGTGTTGAAGCCTGAGATACGGGTGCTGAAGCCTGAGATTCGGGCGCTGAAGTCTGAGAAACGACCGGTGAAACCTGAGATTCGTGCTCCGGAGCCTGAGATTCAGCTTCTGATCTACCTGCTTTGCAGTCTGGAACGGAGCTTTCCGTAGTCGATTTTGCTGTTGTGGCGGGGATCGAGGGGCATTTGCTCTCCGGTAAGGAGGATTTGGTCCGCGGTAAGGCCTACGGCGGCGAGACGGGCCGCGATCTCGGCCTGAAATCCCTGCTCCAATCCTTGCTCCGACATCTCGATCACGACCACCACCCGCTCGCCCAGCTCAGTGTCCGGCATCCCAACGGCGGCGGCGCGGCGAACACGGGGGTCTTCCCCCTGGGCCGCCTGCTCCACGAGCTGGGGATGGACCAGCTTGCCGCCGCGCCGGATCGTCGAGTGGACCCGGCCGGCGATCCAAAACCGTCCCTCGCCGTCGAGAGAGCCGGTGTCTCCCATGCGGTGCCAGACGGCGCCGTCCGCATCGACGATCTTGTTCTCTCGCACGGCCTTTGGGTTCTCATAATAGTCCCGGCCGACGTGGTCGCCCGCCACAGCCAGCTCGCCGATCTCCCCCGCCGGCAGCTCCCAATCCGCCCAGCCGCCGGGCCCCAATTCGATGGGACCGGCGTGGATGCGGACCACCTTCGCCCGCACCCGCTCGCCGGGCTTGCCGGCGCAATAACCGCGAAAATCTGGTGCTTTAAGGGACAGGCGCTCCTCGGCAGTCAAATGTGCCACCGGCTCCGCCTCGGTCGAGCCGTAGACGACCAGGATCTCGGTCTCCGGAAAAGCACGGCGCCAGACCCGGAGCTGGGCGTCCGAGACGGGCGCTCCGCCGGTGAGGATGCGGCGCAGGGCGGGACGATCCCCCTTCCGTTCCACCTCGGCGGCGAGGCGGTCGAAAAAGGGAGGCGAAGCCGTGCAGGTGGTCACCCCATGGCGGCGCATCTGGGCCAGCACGCGGCCGGCGTCCACCCGGTCCACGCGGCGGAAGTCCATAGCCGGCACGATGGACGGCACACCACTCGCCAGGTTGTTGAGCGCGAAGACGGGGAACATGGGCATGTCCACGTCGTTTTCCGCGGCCGGGAACTCGGCGGCCAGCGCCTCGTGCTGGGCGAGCAGGAAGCGGTGAGTACGGTTCGCCCCCTTGGGCTCGCCCGAGGAGCCGCTGGTGAAGGTGATGAGCGCGGGATCGTCCCGCTCGACGGGCTGGACCTCGCCGTTACCCGCGGTTTCCTCGAGCTCGCCGAGGGTATGCCGGGCCGGCAGGGGTCCCAGGCGCCAGCCCGTGGTGACGGTGAGCGGGATGGCCCGCAGCCGAGCATCGAGAAGCCGCAGCGCGTGGCTCTTCGGGATGCCGAGCCAGGCGCGCGGCTTGGCGAAAGCCGCGAAGGCGGCGATCTGCCGCCCGCCGATCCAGGGATCGACGAAGACGGCCACGGCTCCCATCGCCAGGACCCCCAGCATGGCCACGTAGAGGTCGATCGACATGGGGATCATGACGATGGCCCGGTCCCCCGGAGCGAGCCCCAGACGGCGCAGACCGGAAGAGGCGCGGTCGATCCGCCGCCACAGCTCACCGAAGGTGATCGAGCCGCTCTCCATAACCAGAGCCTGCTTCTCGGGGACCCGCGCGGCAACGCGGCGGAGGACGGAAAGGACGTTGTGGTCGGGGGAAGGGGTCACGGACGACGGGCGCGAGCGATGTGATCGAAATGGCTGTCGCGGTGCAGGAGCTCCAGCCCATGATGCTCGGCGCAGGCGGCGATAAGGAGGTCCGTGGCCGGTACCGAGACGCCCGCATTGCGGCAGGTACGCGCCAGATCGATGGCAACTTCCCAGGCTCCGGGAGGAGTGGGCACCTTCTGGAGGTCCCGCTCGAGCTCGCGCAGGAGGCGCTGCTCGCCAGCCCCGTGTGCTCCATTCCAAAGCTCGAGCAAGACGAGGTCACAGAGCACCGCGCGTCCCTCTACAGTCGCGGCGCGGACCAAGGCGCGGATCTCCGGATCACCGTCCCGGCGCAAGGTTTCGATCCAAGCCGAAGTGTCCACCAGGACGCCGTGGACCACGGGTCAAGCTTCCTCGCGCATGCGCCGCAGCTCGTCCTGAGAAAGGAACTCGTCAAACGTCCCGAACTGCTGGGCCAGGCGCTGAAGGCGCTGGCGACGGTTGAAATCGGCCAGCGCGGCAACCACGGCCTCCCGCTTGCTGCGAGCGCCGGTGTACTTCATGGCATCGCGAAGCTCTATCTCCGGAATATCAATCGTCGTCTTCATGCTGCCTATCGTACCTTCCCAAGGAATCCTCGGCAAGCTCTAAGTGAGTCCGGAACACACTCCCAAAAGAATCCTCATCGGCCAGGGCTGCCCTGCCATTGGTACAGCACGTACCTCCGCATCACCCGCCCCGCTCCACCGTCCAGATCGCCGGAAGGGTTGCCTTCCCGGAACAAGCAGTGATTGGCGAACATGTAGCCCTTCTCCACCGTCCGGCGGTGGCCTTCGTGGAAGAGGGCCGCCGCGACCCCGGCCCGCCGGTGCTCGGCCAGAACCCCGAGGGTCTTGAAGTCGACCGCGTCGGCCTCCTTGCGGTGGCGCAGGAAGCGGAGCTTGGCGAGGAGCCCCCGCTCTCCCTGCATGGCGGCGACCGCCTGGAACCGGTCCGGATAGGCGAAGAGGAACCCGACGTCCTCGCCGGAGGGGGAGCGCGCGAAGAGGACGAGGTCCGGATCGATCACGCTCCGCGTCCCGGCGTAGAGCCGCAGGAACTCCTCTTCGGGGATCTCGGTGTAGAGGACGTTGCCGGCGAAGATCCGCCGCGACAGCCCGTAGATCGTGCGCAGCTCTTCCTGGAACCGCCGCGGGTCGAGCGGGCGCAGGCTGTAGCCGGCGGCCAGCGCCTCGCGGCTCCGGCCTTCGAGATGGGCCACCACCGACCCTGGATCGACCCGCTTCGACAGGTAGCGCTCCAGCGGCGCGAAGCCGCTCTGCGTCCACAGCGGCTCGTAGTAGGGCGGGTTGTAGGGCTCCATCAGGAAGGGGGGATCGGCGAAGGGCCCGACGTTCAGCCGGTAGCGGTGCCAGGTGTCGCCGTCCATGGGGCCGACGATGGGCCCCGCACCGGCCTGCCGCAGCCAGGCGGTCGCCGCGCGGAAGAGGTCCGCCACGGCCTCGTCGTACCAGGCCAGGGCCTCGAAGTAGCCGATGATGCCGTAGGGCTTGCCCTCGGCGTCGCGCAGGCCCGGAACCAGCCGGGCTATCAGGCGGGCCACCACGAAGTCGCCGGAGAGGGCCACCAGCGCCTTCTGGGCCCCGTCGCGCCGCAGGGCGGCCACGACCTCCCCGCGCGGTGCCGGGACGTACAGGGCATCTCCCAGGTAGACGCGCTTGGGCAGGTCGAGGAAGCCGGCCAGGAGCCTGGCGTCGGCGCCGACTTCCCGGATCTGGATCGAGGCGACTTCGGTCAAGCCAGGGTCCCGGCGTGACGCTTGAAGAGCGGCTTGAAAGCGAGCAGCCAGAGGCCGGAGTAGTCGCGCATCAGGCGCATGCGCAGGAGCTGGATCTGCCGGCATTCGCCCACGTCGCCGGCCGTGATCAGCTCGTTCAGCACGTGGCTGAAGCGCCAGAGGAACGAATCGGCGGCGCGGCAGGTCAGGCGGGCGCGCGCGAAGACCATGGAGTTGCCCGTCACCGAGGTCTCGTCGAGCAGGCTGGCGATCTCATGGGCCTCCTCGTTGATCCGCATCCGCAGGGCCGCTCCTTCGAGCAGGAACTGCTCCATCTCACGGTCGCACTCCGAGCGGCCGAAGATCCGCCGGTAGGCGTCGACCTCGCGCGGCTCGATGCGCAGAGCGAAGATCTCGGGCCGGAGCACGACCCGCTCGGACGCCAGGTCGGGCGGGTTGATCTCCCGTAGCGTGTCGACCAGCCGGCGGAAGTACTCGCCGAGCAGCTCATCCTGGGTGTGGAGCGGCGCCGAGGCCGCGGCATCCGCCCGCGAGAGGGCGTACTCGCCGGTGTCCATGCCGACTCTGGAGAGGCTGGGCCGCTCGGCCGTGGGCGCCCGGCCGGCGGTCAGGCGCGGCAGGAGCTCCTTGACCTTCTGGCGGATCAGGGCGATGTCGCCGAGGCGGAACTCCTCCTTCTGGAGCTGCTTCTCGAAGCGCTCGATCTCCTCGCGGAACTCCGCCAGCTCCTGGTCGAGCTGGGTGTCGAAAGGCACCTCGCGCTCGAGCTCGAAGACGCGCTGGTACTCGGCGACGATCCGCTGCTCCTCCTGGCGGTAGAGCTTCTGGATGCGGCTCTTGAAGACCAGGTTGGTCTCCTGGATGGCCAGCAGCAGCTCGGGGTGGAAGTAGAGGTTTCCCATGCCGTGCTTGACCTCGCGGTAGCGGCGGATCAGCGCGGCCTCGTTCAACTGGTCGAGGGTGTCGACGTTGTTCATCGCGTGGCGCAGGGCGTCGATCTGGGCCCGGCGCTCCTCGATGAGCTGGTCGGAAGGAGGCGCTTCCCCGATCTGCGCCCAGATCCCCTGGAAGATCTCGTTCAGCCGGTGATGGTTGCGCAGCACCAGCTCGCCCGTGCGGTCGTCCACCTCCTCGGAGAGCCGGGCGAGGAGGAAATCGATCTTGTCCAGGCGCTCCGAGGGCCAGGGGCCGCCCGTATGGGCGTAAAGGTAGAACCTCACGAGCTGGCTGAGGATCTTCTCGTCGTAATTCTTGACGCGGCGAAAGAACTGCCGCAGCAAGTCGGGCGTGACTTTGCTATCCTCTTCCTCGAGCGCTCCGATCAGCTCCGTGAGCCGGCGGTCGATGGCCTCCAGACGGTGCCGAATCCGCTCGCTTTCGGACGCGTTCAGGCTTTGCGAGATCTCCTTCAGCCCGGTGTAGAGGTTCTGGAACTCCGCGGAGTGCGGGTCTTCGACCCGTTGCAGGAGCGTCTTGCCCAGGCTCTGGATGAACTGATGGAAGGTCCATCCCGCCCGGAACCGGTGGGAGGTGTCGGCGTAGCGGCGATGGAGGACGCTCAGTTCCTGAACAGTCGTCATAGAGGGTTACCTGATAGAACTGTGACGATATTACGCCAAGAGACGGGAAAGGAAAACACCGAGTGCGCGTGCTGATCTCCCAGGAAGCGTTGGAACGGAGGGTGCAGGAGTTGGCGGAGGAGATCGACCGGGACTACGCCGGCAGCGACCGGCTGGTCTGCGTCGGGGTCCTCAAGGGATCGGTCTTCTTCATGGTGGACCTGCTGAAACGGTTGACGGTGCCCCTCTCGATCGACTTCTTCCAGACCTCGAGCTACGGCTCGAGCACCACACCAGGCGAGGTGCGCATCCGCAAGGACCTCGACCTGTCGGTCCGCGGCAAGGACGTGCTGCTGATCGAGGACATCGTGGACACCGGCTGGACGCTGCGCACCATCCTCGACCTGCTGCGCTTCCGGGGCGCCCGCAGCGTCAAGCTCTGCGCCCTGCTCGATAAGGCGGCGGCGCGGGAAGCGGAGGTCAAGATCGACTACCGCGGCTTCGAGATCGAGAAGCTCTTCGTGGTGGGCTACGGCCTGGACTTCAACGAGCATTACCGGAACCTCCCCTATATCGCGGTAATGGACTCCGAGGACTCGGCCGAAGTGCCGTCACCCTCCTGAGGGAAAGGAGCTCAACGACGATGAAATTCCACCACTCGGACAACGCCCCCAAGGCCCTGGGACCCTACTGCCAGGCCGTCGAGGTGGATGGCTGGCTCTACCTCTCCGGCCAGATCGGGCTCGATCCCTGGACCAACGAGATGGTCTCCGGCGGCTTCGAGGCCGAGACCCGGCAGGTGCTGAGCAACCTGACGGCCGTCCTGGCCACCGGCGGCTGCACCTTCTCCGACATCGTGCGGGCCACCATCTACCTGCTCGACTTCGCGAACTTCCCCAAGGTCAACGAGCTCTACGCCGAGGCCCTCCAAAGCCACTGCCCGGCCCGCACCACCATCCAGGTCGCCGCCCTGCCCAAGGGGGCGCTGGTGGAGATCGACCTGGTGGCGCGGATACCTTAAGCCGATCGCTTCAGGCCGCCAGGCGCCGGAGCCGCTCGATCGCCTGTTCGATCCGGCCGGCGCTCACGTCCCGGTGGGTGACGAAGCGTACCCGGTTGCCGCTCACCGTCATGGCCAGGACGCCGGCCTCTTTCAGACGCTCCACGAACGCCGCGGCGGAGCCGCCGCACAGCTCGGGGGTCAGGCTGAAGATCACGATGTTGGTCTGGACCGTGGCGGGATCGATCTCGATCCCCGGGGTCTCGGCGAGCGCGCGGGCGAGGCGGGCGGCGTTCTCGTGGTCCCCGGCCAGGCGGGCCGGCCCGTCCCGCAGGGCGAGCAGCCCGGCGGCGGCGATGATCCCCACCTGGCGCATGCCGCCGCCGAACATCTTGCGCACCCGCCGGGCCTCGTGAATGAAATCCCGGCCGCCGCAGAGGAGCGAGCCGATGGGCGCTCCCAGCCCCTTCGAGAGCGAGACCATCGCCGAGTCGAAACCGGCGGCCAGGGAGGCGGCGGAGACGCCCAGCGCCACGGCGGCGTTGAACAGCCGGGCGCCGTCGAGATGGACCGGCAGACCGTGGCGGCGGCCGACGTCGAGGATCGCCTCGAGGCGCGGCCGGTCGTAGACGGTGCCGCCCGCCATGTTGTGGGTGTTCTCGACCTCGAGCATCACGGTGCGGGCGCGGTAGACCGCGTCCGGCGCGATGGCCGCCTCGACGGCGGCGGGATCGAGCAGCCCCCGCGGGGAGGGAAGGGTGCGGGGCAGCAGCCCGGAGAGGGCGGTCATCGCGCTGCCCTCGTACCACACGATGTGGCTCTCGGCGTCGCAGACCACCTCGCCGCCGGGCCGGCCGAGCAGATGGAGGGCGATCTCGTTGCCCATGGTGCCGGAGGGGCAGAAGAGCGCGGCCTCCATCCCCAGGGCCGCCGCGCCCTCCTCCTCCAGCCGCCGGGCCGTCGGGTCCTCGCCGAACAGGTCGTCCCCGACCTCGGCCTCCGCCATGGCCCGGCGCATCTCCGCGTCGGGCTTGGTGACGGTGTCGGATCGCAGGTCGACGATTTCCATGATCCGGGTCAGAACCCGATGCCGACCCGCACGGCGCCCTGAATCACCTCGCCCTTCTCCACCTCGACCGTGATCTTGGGGAGCAGGAGGTTGAGGGTCAGGCCGGCGTAGATCACGCCGCGGTCGACGGTCTCTTCGAAGTCCGGTCCGAGCGTCCGGTCCAGCGTCCCCTTGCTGCGGTAGACGCCGGCGCCGGCGTACGGCGTGAGCACCGCGAAGCCCTTGGAGAACAGCAGCTCGGCGCCGTACTGGTCGATGCCGTAGGCCTTGGCGCCGACGGTGCGGGTGCCGGTCAGGCGCAGCGAGAGGGCGGGCGAGAGCAGGCCGCCCTTGAAGAAGGCGTACTGGATCTCGGCCGAGACGAGGTCCACGTCGCCGTCCAGGGCCTTGGCGTAGGAGAGCCCGAGGTCGATGCCGCCGGGCAGCCCCTTGCGCGCCCCGACCCGCGCCACCGACAGGAAGCCGCCCGTGAGGTCGCCGTCGATGGCCGTGGCCGTGAACGGCTCGTCGTCGAAGCTCTTGTCGTAGGTCGCATCGGCGTAGACCTCGAAGCCGATGAGGCCGAGGGGCGCGGCGCCGTGGCGGGGATAGAAGTAGGCGTCGGAGCTGAAACGGCTGTGGAAGTCCTGGAAGTCTTCGCGCGTGGCGTCGCCGCTCACCTCCCAGGAGGCCCGGGCGGGAACCGCGGCAAAGAGAGCGAGGAGAAGAACGAGGAGCTTAAGGGTCGAGCATCGGGGCATCGGCGGTCCTCCCGGGTTCATCGGTGCCGGCTGGCGCCGGCGCTACGTAGTCTTCGAGGAGGCGGGCGAGCCGTTCCGACTCCCCCGTCTCCGCGCATTCGGCCACGATCCCGCGGCTCGCCTCGTCGAGCGGCAGCACTCCCAGGTTGCCCTCGCGGGCCAGCGCCTCGAGATCATACGGGGTGCGGTCCACCCAGCGGGCGGCGCGGTAGAAGGCCTGCCCCTGCTCCACCGGGTGGCCGAGCCGCAGCCAGACCTCGCCGGCGAGGGCGAGAACGCCGCCGATCCAGCGGTTGCCCGCGCCCAGCACGGGCGGCCGCGGCAGCGGCCGGGAGAGGAACGGCTCCAGTCCGTGACGGTGCGCCATGCGGGCGAAGTCCCGCTCGGAGGGCGGCTGGCGGTGGAACAGGGCGTCGAACGTCTCCTCCTCGCCCCACCGCTCGTCCAGCTTGCGCCGGTCGGCCGGCGCCAGGACCGGGGTCAGGGCCTGGATGCAGCGGGCCCCGGCGGCGGCCAGATCGCGGCAGCCCAGCTCCCAGAGGGCCGGATCGTCGGTCAGCCCCGGCAGCAGCGGCCAGACGGCTATGGCGCCGGAAGGCAGCCGCCGCAGGGCCCCCAGGTCGCGCTCCAGCAGGGTTTCCAGCAGGTCGAAGACGAACGCCGCCCCGGAGACCGGCGGCACGGTCGTCTCCTCGCCCGGGAAGAGCTGGATCAGCACCGGAGTGCCGCCCACCAGCCGGGCGCGCCCCATCTCGTCGCGGGCGGCGGCGCGGCGGGGCGGCACGGGCGGCAGGTAGAGGACGTCGTCGAGGGAGACGTCGGCCAGGCTGGCGATGTCTGCGGAGCGGGACTTGGCGCCCTTGCCCCAGTCGCCGAGGGTGCCGGCCGCCAGGTTCACCCAGGGGCGCTCGGGCGTTTCCCAGGAGCGCGGGACGTAGCGCACCCAGAAGCGGCCCGGCTCCGGGAGCTGGGCCGCTGGCTTCGCCTCGCCGGCTTCCCCGGCGGCGCGGCTCACGGCCAGGTTTCGCCCGTTTCGCCCGTTGCTGGCAGCGGGGCGACCAGCCCGCGGGCGGCGAGGATTCGGTGCACGTACTTGCCCAGCACGTCCACCTCGAGATTGACGCCGTCGCCCGGCGCGAGCCGGGAGAGGGTGGTGACCTCCAGGGTGTGGGGGATCAGGGCCACTTCGAAGCGGTCCGGGAGGAGGGCCGACACGGTGAGGCTGACGCCGTCCACCGTCACCGAGCCCTTCTCCACCAGAAACGGCGCCAGCTCCGTGGGGATGGAAAAGGCGAGCACCCGGTGGTCGGCAAGGTCGCGGCGGTCCACCACGCGGGCGGTGCCGTCCACATGGCCCTGCACCCAGTGGCCGCCCAGGGGATCGCCCATGCGCAGAGCGGGCTCGAGATTGACCCCGTCGCCGCGGCGCAGACCGCCCAGGGTGGTGCGCGCGAGCGTCTCGGGAGAGAGCTCGACGGCCACCCGGTCGCCGCCCGGCTCCGTCACCGTCAGGCAGACGCCGGAGACGGCGACGCTGGCGCCCGTCTCCAGCCGCGCCGCGAGACCCGGGCTCATGCCGATCGACAAGCGCACCCCGCCCTGACCCGAGGGCCGCGGATCCTCGATCAGACTCCCACGCTCGACGACAAGTCCTGTAAACATGGCGCGGCTCGCCTTACTTCGAGTAATGGTACCGGCAGGCGATGATCGTCACGTCGGTCGCAGTCGCGGTATAGATCAGGCGGTGCTCGTCGCTGATCCGGCGGGACCAGTACCCTGCCAGGTCGGCCTTGAGGGGCTCCGGCTTGCCGATGCCTGAGAACGGGGTGCGGAGGGTATCCTTGATCAGCAAGTTGATCCGCTTCAGAAGCTTCCGGTCATGGTCCTGGAACCAGAGGTAGTCTTCCCATGCGGCGGGTGTGAAGCCCAACTTCATGCTTCGAGGAGCTCTCGCTCCTGCACCTTGCCGGCCTGGGCCTCGGCGATCGACCGGCGCAGGTGATCCGCGTTGGCGGGATTCGCCAGCAGGTAGAGGGTCTCCTTCCAGGAGTTGTACTCATCGAGCGGCAGGAACACGACCTGCTCGCCGCTGTCGGTAACGATGATTGTGGGTTCCGCGTCCGCGATGACCTGCTCGACGAGCCGTTCCAGATTGAGCTTGGCGTCCTTCAGGGTGACGGCGTTCATGATCCGCGATTCTAGCAGACCCGCTGAAGCCGGCTCAGGACGGTCGAACCGACGACGACAAGTCCTGTAAACATCGTTTTCGATACCCCGTCAGGATCAGATCTCCGCCCCGCTTCCGGGCTTCCAACTCGTCCAGGCGCGCCGCCGAGGTGAGGGCTGCGAATCCCTCTCCCGCCAGCGGCCCGGGAGCGCCCTTGCCGCCGATCAGCAGGGGCGCGCAGTCGACCATCACCCGATCATAGCAGCCGCTCTCGACGAAGCTCGCCAGAGCCTCGGCTCCCCCTTCCACCAGCACGCTCCGAGAGCTGCGCTCGTAGAGGTCCGCGAGCACGGCGGCGGGCTCGACGGCGGGGAGCACGGCCACCTCCGCCCCTCGCGCCTCCAGCGCTTCGCGGCGCTCCCGGTCGGCCGATTCAGTGTAGATCAGCACCGGCCCCGGTACCTGGAAGAGCCGGGCCCCGGGAGGCACGCGCAGCCGGCGGTCCATCACCACCCGCACATTGGGCCCGGCCGCCAGTCCGAGGCGCCGGTCGAGGCGCGGGTCGTCGGCCAGCACGGTGCCGCTCCCCACGAGGATGGCGTCGTGCTCCTCGCGCAGGGCGAGCGCCCAGCGTCGCCCCTGGGGGGAGGAGATCCACTGGCTCTGGCCGGTAGCGGTGGCGATGCGGCCGTCGAGGCTCATCGCCCACTTGAGCGTCACCGCCGGCCGCCGGAGCGTGGCGGCGACCAGGAACCGGAGGTTGAGGCGGATCGCCTCGGCGGCGAGAACCCCCACCTCGACCTCGACGCCGGCCTCGCGCAGCTTCGCGAAGCCGCGTCCCGAGACGCGGGGATCGGGATCGCCATGACAGGCCACCACGCGGGCGATGCCCGCCGCCAGCACGGCGTCCACGCAGGGCGGCGTGCGGCCGTGATGGGAGCAGGGCTCGAGGGTGACGTAGAGCGTGGCGCCGCGGGCGAGCGGGCCCGCCTCGGCGAGCGCCTCGACCTCGGCGTGGGGTCCGCCCACCTGCCGGTGCCAGCCGCTCCCCACGATCTCATCGCCCTCATCGCCGCGCGCCACGACGGCGCCGACCATGGGGTTGGGGGACGTGCGGTAGCGGCCGCGGGCGGCGAGGCGCAGCGCTCGCCGCAGGAAATCAGCCGACGAGGGCAGCGGCGAACTCCCGGGGGCGGAAATCCACCAGGTCGTCGGCCTTCTCCCCGACCCCGAGATAGAGGACGGGCAGCTTCAGCTCCTTGGCGATGGCCACCACCATGCCGCCCTTGGCCGTGCCGTCGATCTTGGCCAGCAGGACGCCGTCGATGGGCACCACCTGGCTGAAGGTGCGGGCCTGGGCCAGGGCGTTCTGCCCCGTGGTGGCGTCGAGCACCAGGATCGTCCGCTTCTGCCAGTCGGGGGCCTCGCGGTCGATGACCCGGCGCACCTTGCTGAGCTCGGCCATCAGGTGGTCCTTGGTATGGAGCCGGCCGGCGGTGTCGACGATGAGCTGATCGATCTTGCGCGCCTTGGCGGCGTGGATGGCGTCGTAGATCACGGCGCCCGGATCCGCGCCCTGGCCCTGGCGGACGACCTCGAGGCCCAGCCGGTCGCCCCAGAGGGCGAGCTGCTCGATGGCGGCGGCGCGGAAGGTGTCGCCCGCGGCCAGCATCACCCGCTCGCCCCTCTGCTGGTGGCGCTTGGCGAGCTTGGCGATGGAGGTCGTCTTGCCGACGCCGTTGACGCCGACCACCAGGGTCAGCATGGGGCCGCGGCCGAACACCCGCGGGCGCGGCATCTCGGCCAGCAGGTCCGCCACCTCGTCGGACAGCAGCTTGCGCAGCCGGGTGGCGCTGGCCGTCTGCTCCGCCAGGGCGTTCTTGCGGACGCGCTCGACCAGCTCCATCGAGGTCTCGACGCCCATGTCGGCGCCGATCAGGATCTCCTCGAGGTACTCGATCGTCTGGTCGTCGAGGACGACCTTGTTGTTCACCGCCGCGGAGACCTTGTCGATGATCTCCGTATGAGTCATGAAGAGCCCGCGCTTCAGCTTCTTCCAGAAGCCCTTCTGCTCCTCGGTCTCCTCCTCGGGCAGGAAGGTCTCCGGCGCGAGCTCCAGGACGTCGTTCTTCTTGGGTTCTTCGGCCATGGCAAGGCCATCATAGCGCGCCTGCTTGCGCGGCGGACGTGAGGATAAGCGCCCGTCCGCTTCGTTCCTCTATCCGTCAAGAAAATTTAAGCATTTGAAGTCTAACCGAAACTTGAAAGGAGATCTCCATGGCAATTGTAGGGATCCTGGCGAATGGGCTCAACATCGGAGCGATCAATACGAATGCGTCGGCCACCCTGGTCCACAACTTCGGGCCCTCTTCGATTTGGGCTCATCCCAGTCTGCAAGGAGTGGGCGTCAACTCCGACGAAGCGGGTGCCGACGCTACCGTCTCCCGATTCGTCGACGGAACCGGTACGAATAATGTGTCGCTCACCGGCGTCTTCGCCACCAACTGCACGAGCGTGACCTACAGGCTGGCCGTCCGGGACTGCATCGCCCGTGCGCTCTGCGTCACCGAGTTCCTGGGCTAGACCGGGGACCTTTCCAAGATTGGAGCAAACCATGGCGAACCAGGAAGCAATCGGAGACGTCGAACGCTGGAGCATGGTGGTCGTCTATGACGAATCGACGGGCACCGTCGTTCATACTCACCAGGTAGTGACCTCGCGCGGCGGTGCTCATCCAGACGACGCGGCGATCGAACGGGAAGCCTTGGAGCTGGCCGGACACCGCGGCAGCGATACCGGCCAGAGGCTCTCGCCGCTACGCGTCGATCCGCGCAGCATCAACGCGGACTCCCATTATCAAGTCGATTCCGTCAAGCGGACGCTCGTCGAGGTGCCCAGGGCTCCTCGACGTTGAAGAAGCTCAACCGTCGCGCCGAGCCCGTGACGCCTCGGCGCGGCGGTTCGTTCCTGGTCCTTCTGATAGCGCCTGAGCCCTAGAACAGCTCCTGCCTGAGCTGCTCGACCGCCTCGTTGAGAGTGTCGCGGGCGCGGGCCACCAGGGCTGGGTGGCTCTGGACCAGGGCCAGGTGGTAGCCGTCCGGGAGGGGGACGACGTAGATGTGGACGGCCTTCTTCTCGATGTGGATCATCCGCGGCTCGCCCAGGTCGTTGTTGGCCAGGACCCTGTCGAGCTGACGGAGGTAGATGCCGAGATAGGCGCCGATGACGCGCATCTCGTAGGGGCTGAAGTCGGTGCCGCAGGCGAGGTCCACCGTCTCGCCGGTGCCGTCGAGGAAAATGGCGCCCAAGGCGTGGTCGTTATTGGCAAGCAGATTTGCAAGGACGAACTGAAACACCAGGAATACGGCTCCTCAGCGCCCGCCGCCCGCCGCCCGCGCTTCGACCACGGTGCTGTCGAGGCGCGAGGGACGCGCCGCGCCGGCACGGATCTCGCCGGCCTCGAAAGCCCGGAGGAAGGCGGTCACGATCTTGGCGTCGAAACGGCTGCCGGTCAGACGGGTGATCGTCTCCACCGCGAATTGCAGGCTGTAGGCCTGCTGGTAGGGACGGTTGGTGGTGATGGCGTCGAAGGTGTCGGCGACGCCGATGATGCGGGCGAAGAGAGGGATCTGCTCCCCCTTGAGACCATCCGGATAGCCGCGGCCGTTCCACGCCTCATGGTGCGAGCGGATGGCGGGGATCATCTCCCTCAACTGCTCGATGGGAGTCATGATGTCGGCGCCCATCACGGTGTGCAGCTTCATCTGCTCGTACTCCTCAGGGAGGAGCACGCCCTCCTTGCGGAGGATGCGGTCCTCGACGCCGATCTTGCCCACGTCGTGGAGCAGCGCGCCGATCCAGATCTTGTGCTGCACCTCCTCGGGGAGCTGCAGGTAGCGGGCGATGGTGCGGCTGTAGGCCGCAACCCGCTCGGAGTGGCCGCGGGTGTAGGGGTCCTTGGCGTCGACGGCCGCAACGAAGGCGCGCAGGGAGCCGATGAACAGCTCGCGGTTGGCCTGCGCCGCCTGCCGGAGCTGCTGTACGTAGCTGGCGACATGGCCGCTCATGCGGTTGAAGTCCTCCGCCAGGTCGGCCAGCTCGAAGGTGAGCCCCTTCATCTCCACGTTGCCACCGAAGTTGCCGTCGGCGATCTCGTGCGTGGTCTCGGCCAGCCGCTGGATGGGGTGGCTCACCCACCGCGCCGCCAGATAGGCGAAGAACAGGGAGAGGGCGACCAGCAGGGCGGTCGACAGGGCGGCGTTGAAGATCATGGTGTTGACGTCGGCGAAGGCTTCCGAGAGAGGCTTCTGCACCACCAGCCCCCAGCCGCTCTCCTCGATGGAGCTCACCTGGGCGAAGACCTCGCGGAGTCCCTCGGGGGTGCGCACCTCGTAGCTCGAGGTCAGCGTCACCGGCATCTTGGAGAACGACCGCAGGAGCTCCGGGTTGATCTCCGCCGACTTTCTGCCGGGGCCGCCCGGTCCGCCGGAGTTCGACCACAGGATCTTGCTCTGCCGGTCGATCAGGAACACGCCCACACCCTTGCGCGCCCCATCCCGCGAGACCTGCTTGAGGGGATGGAACTGGAGCTGCGCCTCGACGATCAGCCGGGGCTCCACGGAGCCCCCCGGCACCGGCACCGCCACCACCGCCTGGGGATCGCGCCCCGGCCCCGCGGCGACGAAGCGATAGGCGGGGGCCTTGCGGCGCCGCGCCTCGTCGAAGGCCGCGTCCATGGCGGACTGAACCTCGGGGCTCAGGTTGCCAGGGCTCAGGCCCGCGCCGTCCGGGTCGAGCACGCGCAAGGCCGAGATGTCCGGGTTGCCGCGCGCGAATCCCTGGAGCTGCTGCTGCACCCACGGCTCCAGCAGGCGCTCCGCCGTGTCCGCCGGCCCCGGCGCCACCAGAACGCCGTTGCCGAACTGGGTGAGCTGCCGCCGCACCGAGACCAGATAGGAGCTCACTCCCAAAGAGAGCGACTTCGCCTCGTTGGTCAGATTGTCGCGTTCGGTGTTCTTCAGGACGTCGAGGCTCTGCTGGATGAGCAGGGCGCTGCTGATCCCGAGAGGAATGATTCCGGATAGGAGAAGCGCTACGACTAGGACAGTCCGCAGCTTGAGGCGGCGAAGAAAGCTTCGGCTTGTTTTCATGTCGACTGGCTATGAAAGCTCTTGGCGAGATTATAGCCTGAATGGGATACGCGCGGGGAGCTCGCGCGGATGAAAAAGAGAATTTCCTAAACCGAAGGCCGTAGCGGGTCGCGCAGGAAGTCCTGCAGCTCGGTCAGGACCTCCTCGGTCGAGATCCCGCCGACCATCCGGCCCTCCCCCAGAGACCGCGGGAGAACCCAGACCAGGCCGGACTCCCGTGCCTTCTTGTCCCGGGCCATGGCGGCCATCAGATCCTCGGCAACGAGCGCCGGCAGCGGCGGCAGGTCCAGGCGCCGGACCAGGGCGTGCATGCGCGCCGCGTCCTGGGGCGGGAGGCCGCGGCGCAAGGCCAGGCGCAGGGCGAAGAGGAAGCCGTAGCCCACCGCCTCGCCGTGGCGCAGCCCGGCGTAGCCGCTCGACGTCTCGATGGCATGCCCGAGGGTATGGCCGAAGTTGAGCAGCCGGCGGTCTCCCTGCTCGGTCGGGTCCCGTTCGACCACGCCGATCTTCGCCGCCGCGGCGGCCGCGACCACGGGCCCCAGGGCTTCCGGATCGCCCTCGAGAAGAGTGTCGAGCTGCTGCTCGACCCGCTCGAAGAGGTCCGGATCGAGGAGGGCGGCCATCTTGATCACCTCCACGAGTCCCGAGCGCAGCTCCTCTCGAGGCAGCGTCGGCAGGAGGCCGGTGTCACAGACGACCATCGACGGATGATGGAACAGGCCGACGGTGTTCTTGCCGCCGTCCAGATCGACGCCCGTCTTGCCGCCGATCGAGGCGTCCACCTGGGCCAGGAGGGTGGTGGGGATCTGGACGAAGTCGATGCCGCGCAGGAAGCACCCGGCCGCGAAGCCGGCGAGGTCGCCCACGCTGCCGCCGCCGAAGGCGATGACCCGGCTGTCACGCTTGCCGCCGGCGGCGAGCATCTCGTTCCACAGCCGCTCGGCCGAGGCGACCGTCTTAGCGGGCTCCCCCTCCTCCACCTCCAGAATCACCCAACGGCCGGCGGCCCGGGAGAGGGCGTCGAGCCGCTCGCCATGAAGCGCCAGCACCCGGCCGGTCGTAACGACGAAAGCCGTGCGCCTAGCGAGCCAACCCTGCAACTCGGGCAAGACGGCGGACAGGGCACCCTCCCCCACCACGACGGGAGTCATGCCGTCCGGACGGTGGAGCCGGAGGTGCGTAAGGCCGGAAGACGGGTCCATGTGAAGCCGAACGATACACCATGGAGACCCTTCGGCGCCCCGGGGAGAGATCAGATCTGGCCGAAGTAGAAGAGATTGGCGTCGGGGTCGACGGCGAAGCGGATCCTCTGGAGCAGGCCCTGATAGCCGATGAAGTTCGGACCGGTCCAGTCGGGGCTCAGGAAGACGGTGGCCTCCAAATCGAGGGACTCCCCCTCGTCAGCGGAAAACGAGAGGGGAACCCGATAGAGAGCTCCATGGAGCAACCCGAGCCGTGTACTCAGGGTGACTCTCCCTTGAATTGGAGTCAAAGTCCGCCTGAGGATTTTTCCTAATTCAGGCTCGAAAATGCACCAAGGAGCAGCCGTGTCGACGACCACAAGAACGGGTTCAGGCAAAAGACTCGTCGCTACACGGACCAGAATTCGCGCATCCAGATTGGGGTATGCCTTGTCGATGTCGACATAGTACGCCAGCCCCGTTGCGAATGGGGTCCGGTCCCTACCGAGGAGGGGTGGAGTGCCGATCAATGGATGTGGTGAACGAGAGTATCGACCGGATCTCGGTCCTGAAGGGCTTGGAGAACTTCTTCCAAGGTATCGGCGGCCGCGACGAGTTCGCCTTTATCAAGGCCTACCCACTTGCCGCGGAAGGCCTTCGCATTCTTCTTGAGCCACTCGTATGAAGGGCGTGGATCGGAAAGCTTGAAGCTCGGATTGACTCGCACCTCGAACGGCCTCAACTCGTAGTGGAGACGCTGAAGCTCGGCATGATCCGGGAAGTGGACGAGCCCCTGTGCGGCGACCTCACGCGCACCCTGTAGGGTTCCCGACTCAATGATCCTCCGAATCTCCTCGAGGAACGTCTCGGGAGTGGGAGCATCGTACGGTTCGGGGTCGAGCCTGCGCGCGGCACCGGTCTTCATGGCGTCGATAATACCATTTCCCGGGTTCCTTTTTCCAAGTCCTGCAACTGCATCTCCACACTGAACGCTTCAGATCTGGCCGAAGTAGAAAAGGTTCGTCTCCGGATCGACGGCGAAGCGGATCCTCTGGAGCAGCCCCTCGTAGCCTATGAAGCTCCCACCAAACCAATCCTGGCTGACTAATACCGTCGCATCGAGGACCATGGACTCTCCTTCCCGGGCAGGAAGGATAACGGGGACAAGGTACAGACGCCCTTTGAAGGAACCCAAGCGCGTGCTCAGGGACAATCCTCCGGAAATGGGGCTGAAGTCCCTCTGAAGAGACTCCCCTATGGCAGGAGCAAAATGCACCAAGGGGCAGCCGTGTCAACCATGGCCAGCACAGGCTCTTCGAGCAACCCTGGCGTGACTTCAAGACGAATCCGGGGAACCGGCTCCAGAGCCTTCGCCTCGTGGTCGGCGTACCGGGACACACCCGTTGCGAACGGCCGGCGCCCCCACCCGGGCAGGATCGATTTTTCAGTCAAAGGAGTGGAAAAGAGGCCGAGCCGGGAGCTTTCTGGACCGAACAGCCTGGCGCACCTCTTCGAGGTCCGGCGAGGCCGCGATCGGATCGGTTCCGAGCACGGCAACCCACTGACCGCGGTAGCTCTCCGCCTTGTCCCGGATCCATTCAAAGGTGTCCTGCCGGTCCGGAATTTTGTATCCCGGGAGCATCCGCACTTCCGTGGGTCTCAAGGCATGATGGAGACGCCGAAGCTCGGCATGATCGGGATAGAGGTTGAGCCCTTCTGCGGCGACCTCACGCGCGCCACGCAAAGTCCCCGACTCAAAGATCCGTTGGATCTCCTCAAGGAACGTCTCGGGAGTGGGATCATCGTGCGGTTCGGGGTCGAGCCTGCGCGCGGCGCCGGTCTTCATGCACCGATGATACCACTTCCCGGGTCTCTTTTCCTTTCTTTGGCGACGCCTTCAGGCCGCTTCCGCGTCCGCCACAACCTCCGGCGGTCTCCCCATCGAGCGGAGCCATTTGAAGTGGGAGGCGACGGCGCCCCTGAAGGTCGCATGGTCGTTGTAGCGGATCCCGTGATCCCGGCAGACCCGCTCGACCACATCGGCGATAGCCGGCAGGTGGACGTGGCTGAGCCGCGGGAAGAGATGGTGCTCGATCTGGTGGTTGAGGCCGCCGACGTACCAGGTGAGGAACCGGTTTCTTCGGGCGAAGTTCGCCGTCGTCTCCACCTGGTGGATGGCCCACTCGCGATTCGCCACCACCCCGTTGTCCTCCGACGAGAAGGAATGGGTCTCCTCGTTCGAATGGGCGAGCTGGAAGACGATGCTGAGCGTGACGCCCTGGACCAGCGAGACGAAGAGGTAGACGAGCGCTACCACCAGAAAGGGATGGAACAGAGCGGGCAGCAGTAGCGCCCAGGTGAAGAACGCCAGCTTGCCCCCCACGAAGAGCGCCAGCTCGAATCCCCGGGGCCGAGGAAACGAGTGATCGCCGATGCGACCCCGGGAAAGGGACATGAAGTCGTCGTAGAACTGCCATTTAGGCACGATCAGGCCATACAAGACCCACATATAGAGGTGCTGCAGGCGCTGGTGCGGGAGGTGCCGCTGGTGGTGCGACATCCGGCAGAGGGCGCCGAGGTCGATGTCGTCGTCCAACCCGTGGACGTTGGGGTAGCTGTGGTGGAAGACGTTGTGCTTCCACCGCCAGACGTAGGAGCTGACGCCGAGGAAATCGTACATTCCGCCCATGATCCGGTTCGTCACCCGCACCGACGAAAAGGCGCCATGGTTACCGTCGTGGCCGATGTTGAAGCCGATCGCCGCGAGGGCCAGCCCCATCGACACCGCCAGCGGCAACATCTGCCACCACCGGTCGGCGGTCACCAGGCCCGCGTACGAAGCGCCAGCCCAAACCAGGAGCAGCACCGTCTTGGAATAGATCTGCAGACCGCCATACTTCGCTTTGCCCAGGGCGGCGAGCCGCTCCTCGACACGCGTCTGCAGATCCTGTTGGAACAATCTCTCCCGGGAAAACTTGGGTCGCGCTGCTTGCATCGGTGCTCTTTCCTCCTCTTCCGCTACATCTTTCTGCGAGATCCCTGCCATTCTTGCGAAAAGCGGGGATCGAGCGGCGTTCAGGTTTCTTTTCGATCTTCCCTCGCCAGGGCGATCCCCAGCTCCCGCAACTGCTTCTCGTCCACCACGGATGGCGCGTCCGTCATCAGGTCCGTCGCCGAGGCCGTCTTGGGGAAGGCGATCACGTCGCGCAGGGAGCTGGCACCGGCGAGCAGCATCACCATGCGGTCCACCCCCAAGGCGATACCGCCATGGGGCGGAGCGCCGTAGCGCAGCGCCTCCAGGAAGAAGCCGAAGCGGGCCTCCGCCTCCTCGGCGCTGATGCCCAGGAGCTTGAACATCCGGCTCTGGAGCGCCGTGTCGTGGATGCGGATCGAGCCGCCGCCGAGCTCCATACCGTCCATCACCACGTCGTAGGCGCGGGCGCGCACCGAGCCGGGATCGCTCTCCAGCCGGTCCAGGTCGCGCGGGTCGGGACTGGTGAACGGGTGATGCATGGCGAAGAAGCGGCCCGCCTCCGCGTCCCATTCGAGCAGGGGGAACTCGGTCACCCATAGGAAGGCGTGGCTCCCCGGGGGGATCAGCTTGTAGGCCTTGGCCAGCTCCAGCCGCAGGGCGCCCAGGGCAGCGGCGGCGACCTTCTCGGGAGCCGCGACGATCAGGGCGAGCCCCCCCTCCTCTAGTCCGAGCGCCTCGGCGGCGCCCTGGAGCTCGGCCTCGGTGAGGGCGTTCTTGACCTGGAAGACGATCTCTCCGCCCTTGCGGCGCAGCGTGAGCGCGCCGGCCGCGCCGTAGCGCCGGGCAACCTCGGCCCAGCCGTCGACATCCTTGCGGCTGGCCTCGGCGGCGCCGGGCACCACGAAGCCGCGCACCACGCCGCCCGCGGCCACCGTCTCCTTGAAGCCGCGGAAGCCGCTCTCCCGCAGCCCCTCCGAGAGGTCCACGATCGGCAGGCCGAAGCGCAGGTCCGGCTTGTCGCTGCCATAGCGAGCCATGGCCTCGGCATAGGTCATGCGCGGGAAGCTGGCCGGCGGCTCGATGCCGGCCAGGGGGAAGACGCGGGCGAAGAGCCCCTCGACGAGCTCGTAGATATCCTCCTCCGAAGGGAAGGACATCTCGACGTCCACTTGGGTGAACTCGGGCTGGCGGTCGGCCCGCAGGTCCTCGTCGCGGAAGCAGCGGGCGATCTGGACGTAGCGCTCGAACCCCGCCACCATGAGGATCTGCTTGAAGAGCTGGGGCGATTGCGGCAGGGCGTAGAAGCTCCCCCGCTTGACCCGGGACGGCACCAGGTAGTCGCGCGCGCCCTCGGGGGTCGAGCGGGTCAGGATCGGCGTCTCGACGTCGACGAACTCCCTTTCGTGGAAGTAGTTGCGGATCTCGTGGACGACCCGGTCGCGCAGCAGGAAGTTCTTCTGCAGCTCGGCGCGCCGCAGGTCGAGGTAGCGGTAGCGCAGCCGCACCTCCTCCGCCGCGTCGTTCTTGCCGTCGAGGGCGAACGGCGGCGGCTCAGAGCGGGAGAGGACGGCGGCTCGCTCGGCCACCACCTCGATCTCCCCCGTGGCCAGATCGGGATTGACCTTTCCCGCCTCGCGCCGCACGACCTCGCCCTCCACCTCCACCACCCACTCGTTGCGCACGGCCTCCAACGCGGCGGCGGGCTCGGGGCGCTCCTCGGGACGCAGCACCACCTGCACGACGCCGCTGCGGTCCCGCAGGTCGAAGAAGACCAGGCCGCCGTGGTCCCTGCGCCGCTGCACCCAGGCCTGGAGCTTCACCCGGCTGCCCACGTCCCCGGTCGTGATCGTCCCCGCTCCCCGACGCTTCATGACATCTCCCTTTCCTCGGTTCCCGAACCCATCGTCTCCCGGTACTGCTCCTTCAGCGCGGCATAGCGGTCGGCCGTCTCGGCAATCCGCCGCACCTCTTCTTCCGTCAGCGGACGCGCCACGCGCGCCGGGATCCCCAGGGCCAGGTGAGCCGCGGGTATCCGGTGCCCCGGCGCCACCACGGCCCCGGCCCCGATCTGGGCGCCGCGCTCCACCACCGCCCCGTCCAGCACGCGGGCGCCGATGCCGATCAGCGCTCCATCCTCGATCGTGCAGCCGTGGACCACGGCCTGATGGCCGATCACCACGCCCTCGCCGATCACCAGCGGGTGCCGGACGTGGGAGACGTGCAGAATTGTGCCGTCCTGCACGTTCGTCCGCGCGCCGATGCGGATGAAGTTGACGTCCCCCCGCGCCGCGGTGTGAAACCAGAACGACACGTCGTCGCCGAGCGTCACGTCACCCACCACGTGAGCGCCGGGGGCCAGGAACACGCGGGCTCCCAGGGTGGGCCAGCGCCCCTGGTACGGATGGATGGGCATGACTGCGGCGAAGTCCTCTAAATAGTCCCTTGTGCCTACGGCCGGGCGCAAGAGCATGGCATAAAATCCGCCGGTGTCCAACGCCGGAGTCCCTTCGTCTCCCGTCTTGTCCCCGGTCTTGTCCCCCGTCATTGCCGTGGTCATTGCCGTGGTCATCCCGGCCCTCAACGAGGAGGCTTCGCTGCCTCTCGTGCTCGCCGGTCTCCCCCGGCCGCCGGTGGGCCGGATCGTGGTGGCCGACAACGGCTCGAGCGACGGCACGGCCCGCGTGGCCCGGGAGGGCGGCGCCGAGGTCGTGGCCGCCTCCCGGCGGGGGTACGGCAGCGCCTGCCTGGCCGGCCTGGACCACCTGCGGCGCACCGGTCCGCCGGACGTCGTGGTGTTCGTGGACGCCGACTACTCGGACCACCCGGACGAGCTGCCGCGGCTCGTAGCCCCCATCCTCGCCGGCGAGGCCGACCTGGTGATCGGCTCCCGCGTGCTGGGCCAGCGCGAGCGTGGCGCCCTCCTTCCCCAGGCGCGGGCGGGCAACCTCGTGGCTTGCCTGCTGATCCGGCTCTTCTACGGGCACCGCTTCACCGACCTCGGCCCCTTCCGGGCCATCCGCTGGGACGCCCTGGAGCGCCTGGAGATGTCGGACCCCAATTTCGGCTGGACGGCCGAGATGCAGGTCAAGGCCGTGCGCCGGGGATTGCGGTCCACCGAGGTGCCCGTCTCCTACCGCCGCCGGGTGGGCGTGTCGAAGATCACGGGCACGGTCTCCGGCACCCTCCGCGCCGGTTATAAGATCCTCTGGACCGTCGCCCGCCACATCCGCGGCTGACCAGAGAGAGGCTAATGCCCGAGAGCCCCCGAGAACCCGTCCGTTCCCAGATCGACGTCGAGGTCCGCTACGCCGAGACGGACCAGATGGGCGTCGTCCACCACGCCAACTATGTGGTCTGGTTCGAGTTGGCCCGCACTAGCCTGTGCTCGCGCTCCGGCTTCCACTACGCCGACATCGAAAAGCTCGGCTACCTCCTGATGGTCACCGGCGTCGAGGCCCGCTACCACCGGCCCGCCCGCTATGGCGACGTCGTCCAGGTCGCTTGCTGGTGCGAGCGGCTGGGCAGCCGCGGCCTGCGCTTCGCCTACGAGGTCCGCAAGGGGGAGGAACGGCTGGTGACCGGCGTCACCGAGCACGTCTGGATCGAGAGCGCGACCGGCCGTCCCTGCCGGACGCCGGAGGTGCTCCGAGAGCCGTTTCAGCGGCTGGCGGGGTGAGGCGGGGACTTTTTCGAAAAAAGGTCTTGCGGATCTATACGCAGGAGTCTATCCTCGGAAATACCAATAAGCCCTGAAGGGTTAAAGAGGTGGATCGGACAGAAACCGACGCGCCTTGCGAAGGCACGTTAGACATCCTGGAGGCTACATATCGCATGACGCCGAAACATTCCTCCGCGCCTGCCGTTGCCCCGAAGATCAACTCCCTCCGCTCCTGGGGCCGGAAGCTCACCCTCCCCGCCATCCTTCTGACCGCCGTCGCCGCAAGCCCCTTCGCCAAGCTCACCGAGCTGCCTTCGGCCTATGCAGCTTCAGTGCCCGAGCCCGTCCACGCTGTTGCCACGGTACCCGAGGCGATCGCCGCCCCGGCTCCTGAACCCGAGATCGTCGCTCCAATCGTCACCCCGCCGACTGCTGAACCCGTCACCCCTTCGGTGACGACCGCGTTCGCCCACGGCGTCCCCGGACTCTCGCCGAAAGTTCTCACGATGGCGCTCGACGCGGTCTCCTCCGCTCGCGCCAACGGCGTCTCCGGACGGGACGACCTCCTGACGGTCATCGACTACTCCCTGCCCTCCACCAAGCCGCGGCTCTGGGTGCTCGACGTCGCGAAGGGCGAGGTGCTGTTCCATGAGCTGGTGGCCCATGGCGCCGGCAGCGGCGACAACTATGCCACCCGCTTCTCCAACGTCAAGGACAGCCGCCAGACGAGCCTCGGCCTGTTCCTGACCGGCGGCACCTACGAGGGCGGCAACGGCTACTCGCTCAAGCTCCAGGGCCTCGACCGGGGGATCAACGACCTCGCCGAGGAGCGCCACATCGTCATGCACGGCGCGTGGTACGTGAACCCCGAGCACGCCCGCGGCCACGGCCGGATCGGCCGGAGCTGGGGCTGCCCGGCCCTGTCGGAGCAGGTCGCGTCCACGGTGATCGACACCATCAAGGGCGGCAGCTTCATCTTCTCCTACTCCGCCGCCGACCCGGCGTTCCTCCGGACGACGTACGCTTCCCACCGCACCACCCCCAGCGCCAGCATCGCCACGACGGCGCTCAGCAGGTAGAGCCGGGCGGGAGGGTTTGCTCTCCGCCCCCGCAGCATCCTCCTGGGCGGCTAACGCTCGATGCCGACGTCTTCGAAGGCTTGGATGATGGCGGCGAGCCTGACGTTACGGTCCGGATCGGTGCGGAAAAGGCTGCGGGCCACCAGCTCCAGCCCGCGGCGGCTGTCGCTGAAGCCCGAGGTGCGGGAGAGCTGCTCGGTCAGGGTCAGGTAGAAGAGCCTGGCCACCGTCGCCGGGTCGAAGGCGTAGTTGCCGTCGGGCTTCGCCGTCAGGAGGTTGTAGGCCGCCTTGTTGTGGATGCCGCTGTTGACGTGCACGCCTCCCCAGTCGCCCGCCTGGGTGACCGGGAGGTCCTGGTAGTCCTTCATGTGGGCGGGCTGCTTGCACTTCTCGGGATCGGAGAGGTCGCGCAGGGGCAGGCCCGTGCCGTCCAGCTCCTCGCCGATCTGCCAGTTCCACTTCTCCAAGTCCGACTGCCGCCAGTTCGAGATCAGGATGCCGAAGATGTCGGAGTACGACTCGTTCAAGGCTCCGCTCTCGGCCAGGTAGTCGAGGCGGGCGGAATGCTCGGTCACGCCGTGGAAGATCTCGTGGGCCACCACGTCGCGGGACACGGCATAGGAGAGCAGCTTGCCGTCGAGCAGCCGCTGGCCGTAGACCATCTGGGTGCTGATCCAGGCCGCGTTGCGCCACTCCTGAGCGCCCAGGCGGCGGACGCAGTTGATGCTCGATATGAGGGGGCCGCCCTCGCCGTCGATCCCCTTCCGCATCAGCACCCGCTCAAGGAAGTCGGCCACCTCGGCGGCGTTGGCGTGGGCGCTCACCGCCGCCGGGTCCCAGGAGTCCGGGTCCTTGAGCAGGACGGGCTCTCCCGGCAGCAGGGCCTGATCCATCTCCACGGAGTTGAAGGCGAAGTCGTGGGTCTGCACCCCGGAGTGGGGGTCGGCGAGGCACTTCCCCTTGCCGGGGACGTCCGAGCAGCGGAACTTGCGCATGACGGCGAGGCCGTCGAGGGCCTCCGACTCCAGCGGCTCGGCCGTCTGGGTGCGCGGCAGGGCCGCGATCAGATCCCCGGTGTTGGCGTCGACGACGTAGTCGAAGACCTGCGGCAGATGGTGGTCGTCGTCCGCGGCTCCGCCCTGCCTCTGGGGCACGTTCTCCGCGATGTAGGCGAGATGCCAGGTGCCGGCGCCGCCTTCGAAATAGAAGGAGAGCTGTGGCTGGACGTCCGGGAGCTCGGTTCCATACCCCGCGGCCCTGGAGACCGTCGCCAGGGCGTCTGCCGGCGAAACGTCCGCCAGGGCATCGACGCCCGCCGGCGCGCCCAGGGCGGAATTGATGGAGAGCAGCCGGTTGCGCGCGTCCATCTCCACCGTGATCAGCGATCCGTAGACCGGGACGTCGCGGTAGAACTGGAGAAACTTGACGGTCTGCGAGTTGGTCAGGAGGAGCTTGCGGTGGCCGGCCAGCTTGAACTCGGCGGCGCCGGCGTCCACCTCGGGAGAGGTGAACCCGGGCAGACCGTCGCTATCGAGCGCGTTCTGCAGCAGGATCCGGGCGGCCCGCTCGGGCTCCATGGTGGCCAGGCGCTCTCCCGGCAGGGCCGCGGCGGGCCGGGCGGCCAGGGCCGCGGCGAGCGCCGGCGAGGCCGCGCTCTCGTCGCGGTGGAAGGCGAAGCTCCGCAGGCCTTTCTTGGGCGGCACGGCGTCTCCTTTTGAGGGTGTGCAGATATTTTAACGCAATCCGAGCCTTTCCCCCTCTTCTCCCCCGGGGGGCGAGTCGGGGAGGTGAGGGACTGATATCCTTCCCGGCCATGAATTCCGGACGCCATTCCCACAGTCTCGAAGCGATCGCCCGCCGCGCCATGGAGCAGAGGGGCCTGGAGCCCGATTTTCCGCCCGCGGCCATAGCCGAGGCGGAGCGGCTGCAGCCCGAGAAGCCCGGCCGCGATTCCTCCATCCGCGACCTGCGCGAGCTGCTCTGGTCCTCCATCGACAACGACGACAGCCGCGACCTCGACCAGCTCGAAGTGGCCGAGGCCCAGGACGGCGACGCCATCCGGCTGCGGGTCGCCATCGCCGACGTCGACGCCCTGGTGCGGCTCGGCTCGGCCGTCGACGACCACGCGCGCACCAACACCACTTCGATCTATACCGCCGCCCGCGTCTTCCCCATGCTCCCCGAGCGCCTCTCGACCGACCTGACCTCGCTCAACGACGGCGAGGACCGGCTGGCCATCGTGATCGAGATGACGGTGTCCGCCGACGGCTCGCTGGCGAACTCGGACATCTACCGCGCCTGGGTCCACAACCGCTGCAAGCTGGCCTATGACGCCGTGGCCGCGTGGCTCGAAGGCGACGGCCCGATGCCGCCGCGCATGGCGGACGTGCCGGGGATCGACGAGCAGGTCCGGCTCCAGGACCAGGCCGCCTCCCGCCTGCGCGCCCTGCGCTACGAGCAGGGGGCCCTGGACCTCGACACCCCCGAGACGCGGCCGGTCTTCGTCGACGGCGTGGTGACCGACCTCAGGGAGGACCGGCAGAACCGCGCCAAGGAGCTGATCGAGGACTTCATGGTCGCCGCCAACGGCGTCACGGCCCGCTATCTGGACGGCCACGGCCTGCCCTCGCTGCGCCGCGTGGTGCACACGCCCAAGCGCTGGCCGCGCATCGTCCAGCTCGCCGCGGAGCTCGGCGGGCACCTCCCGGAGGAGGCCGACGCCCGCGCCTTGAACCTGTTCCTGGAGGGACGCCGGCGGGAGGATCCGGACGGCTTCCCCGAGCTGTCGCTCTCCGTAATCAAGCTGATGGGGCCCGGCGAGTACGCCGTCGATCCGCCGGGCGGCGAGCCGCCCGGACACTTCGGCCTGGCGGTGCGGGACTACACCCACGCCACGGCCCCGAACCGCCGCTATCCCGACCTGATCACCCACCGGCTGCTCAAGGCGGCGTTCGCCGGCAAGCCGGCTCCCTACGCCATGGACGAGCTGGCGGAGCTCGCCCGCCACTGCACGCTCCAGGAGGACGCCGCCAACAAGGTGGAGCGGCAGGTGCGCAAGTCGGCGGCGGCCCTGCTGATCCAGAGCCGGGTCGGCGATACTTTCGACGCCATCGTCACCGGCGCATCCGAGAAGGGCACCTGGGTGCGCACCTTCAGGCATCCCGTGGTGGAGGGCCGCCTCGAGCGCGGCTTCGAAGGGCTCGACGTGGCCGACCGGGTGCGCGTACGCCTGGTCTCCACCGATGTCGAGCGCGGGTTCATCGATTTCGTCCGGGAACGCAATGGCTAAGACAGAGCGGGAACGCCCCTTCATCGCCAACGATTTCTTCGCCTTCCGCACTCCCCTGCTCCCCTTCGAGGAGCTGGAGGCCTGGAGCGAGGGGCTCGAAGCGCCGGCGGCTCTCGCCGACCCCGAGCGCCTGGAGCAGGCCCTGGCCGCCGACCGCGAGCGGCTGCGCGCCCGCCTCGCCGAGCTGGCGGCCCGCCCCGAGGTCCTCGAGGCCGTGTTCCTGGCCTCGCCGTCGCTCTACGAGAGCCTGAACGCCTGGCGGGCCCAGCCGGAGAGCAAGAAGGGGCAGCGCGCCGAGCGGGCGCTGGTGCGCTACGTCTACCGCATGGCGGCCCGCGCCACCCCCTTCGGCCTGTTCTCCGGCTGCTCGGTGGGCCGGGTCGACACCGCTCCCGGCACGCCCTCCCGCATCGCCGTGGCTCCCCGCTCCAGCTACGAGCGGCACACGCGGCTCGACATGGACTACCTCTTCGCCCTCTGCGAGGACCTGGCGAAGGACCCGGCGGTGCGCGAGGCGCTGGTCTACCACCCCAACTCGAGCCTCTACCGCGCCGGCGGGCGGCTGCGCTACGCCGAGGCGCGGCTGGACAAGAAGACCCGCTCGCACCACCTGGTGGCCGTCGACGACAACGACTACCTGGAGGAGGCCCTCCGCCGCGCCGGCGGCGGCGCGCGCGCCGGCGAGATCGCCGAGGCGCTGGTGGCTTTCGATCCCGACGGCGAAGTGACGCCGGAGGAGGCGGCGGAGTTCGTCACCGAGCTGATCGACAGCCAGATCCTGGTCTCCGGCCTCTCCACCGCCGTCACCGGCCCCGAGGCCATCCACGACGTCATCGACCAGTTGAGCCGCTTTCCCCCCGGTTCTGTCGCGGCCGGGGCGGCCGAGCGGCTGGCCCAGGCCCGCGCCGCGCTTGAGGAGCTGGACGCCGGCGGCCCCGGCGCGCCGCCCGCCCGCTACGAGGCGATCGCCGAGAGCCTGAAGGAGCTGCCGACCTCGGTCGAGATGTCGCGCCTCTTCCAGCTCGACATGGTCAAGCCCGGCGACCAGCCGGCCCTCGGCGAGGCCGTGATGGCGGAGGTCGCCCGCGGCCTCGACATCCTCATCCGCCTCGCCGTTGACCGCCCGATCGAGAGCCTCGACCGCTTCCGCAAGGCTTTTTCCGAGCGTTACGAGAACCGCGAGGTGCCGCTGCTGGAAGCGCTGGACGAGGAGGTCGGCATCGGCTTCGACCGCTCCTCCGACGCCGGGGCCGAAGCCTCTCCCCTGCTGCGCGGCATCGCCGTGGGCGCGCCCGCCGGCGCCGATCCCACCGTCCCCTGGGGCCGCACGCAGACGGTGCTGCTCGGCAAGCTCCACGACGCGCTGGCGCGGGGAGCGCGGGAGATCGAGATCACGGCCGAGGACCTGGAGCGCATGGCGCCCGCCGAAAGCCAGGCGCAGAAGCAGCCGATCCCAGACGCGTTCCACACCATGTTCTCGGTGGCCGCGGCCGGGCCGGAAGCCTTGGAGCGGGGCGACTTCCAGATCCTCCTCGAGAACATGGGCGGTCCTTCCGGGGCCCGGCTGCTGGGACGCTTCTGCCACGCCGACCCGGTCCTCTGCCGGCACGTCGAGGAGCACCTGCGGGCCGAGGAGGCGCTGCGGCCCGGCGCCGTCTTCGCGGAGGTCGTCCACCTGCCGCAGGGGCGCATCGGCAACATCCTGGCCCGGCCGGTCCTGCGCGGCTACGAGATCCCCTTCCTCGGCCGCTCCGGCGCTCCTCCGGAGATGCAGATCCCCCTCGGCGACCTGCGGGTGTCGGTCGCTGGCAACCGGATCGTGCTGCGCTCGGCGCGGCTGGGCAAAGAGGTGATCCCCCGCCTGACCAGCGCCCACAACTTCGTGTTCGGCAGCCTCGGGGTCTACCGCTTCCTCTGCATGCTGCAGTCGCAGGAGGTGATGGGCGGCATGATGTGGAATTGGGGCCCCTTGGACAGCGCGCCTTTCCTGCCCCGGGTCACCAGCGGCAAGCTGGTCCTCGCCCGCGCCTCCTGGTGGATGACCGGGGACGAGATCAAGGCGCTGGTCAAAACCAAAGGCGCGGAGCGCTTCCTGGCCGTGCGGGAATGGCGCGAGCAACGGCGGCTCCCACGGCTCGTGGCCCTGGTCGACAACGACAACGAGCTGCTCGTGGACCTCGACAACGTGCTCTCCGTCGAGACCTTCCTCGACGTCGCGGAGGACCGCGACCGCGCCCGGATCGTCGAGTTCTTCCCCGGCCCCGATCAGCTTCCCGCGGCCGGCCCCGAGGGGCGCTTCCTGCACGAGATCCTGGTGCCCTTCGTGCGCAAGCCCCCCAACCCCGCCCTCCCGGCCTCTCCCCCGACGGTCCGGGAGAGAGGAGAGAACCGTCCTACCCCGGTCCGGCGCTCCTTCCCGCCGGGCTCCGAGTGGCTGTACGTCAAGCTCTACACGGGGACCTCCACCGCCGACGGCCTGCTGCGCGAGGTCGTGACGCCGGTGGTGCGCGAGGCTCTGGGCGAGGGCGCTGCGGACGGCTGGTTCTTCATCCGCTACAGCGATCCCGAGTGGCACCTGCGGGTGCGCCTCCATGGCGATCCCGCCGCCCTCCACGGGCGCACCCTGCCGCGCCTCCACGCCGCGATCGATCCGCTCCTCGCCGACGGCCGGCTCTGGCGGATGCAGCTCGACACCTACGAGCGCGAGGTCGAGCGCTATGGCGGCCCGGAGGGGATGCTCCCCTCCGAGCGCCTCTTCCAGGCGGACAGCGAAGCCGTGCTGGAGATCCTCGAGATGCTGGAGGGCGACGAGGGCGCGGACCTGCGCTGGCGCCTCACTCTGCGCGGCACCGACATGCTGCTGGCGGATCTCGGTCTGGACTCGGAGACGAAGACGCGGGTGATGCGCGGCATGCGCGAGGGGTTCGCGCGCGAGTTCGGCGGCGGCAAGGGGCTGCGGGTCCAGCTCGATCAGAGGTTCCGCCAGGAATCACGCAGCCTGACGCCCCTGCTCGATCGCAGCGGCGACGAGACGAGCGATCTCGCTCCCGCCCTGGCCGTGCTCCACCGGCGCTCGGAGCGCCTGGCGCCGATCGTCGCCGAGCTCCGGGAGAGGGAGAGCGCCGGCCGCCTGACTCACTCAGTGGCCGACTTGGCGCCCAGCTACGTCCACATGCACATCAACCGGATGATCCGCTCGGCCGCCAGGGTCCACGAGCTGGTGCTCTACGACTTCCTCTACCAGCTCTACGAGTCGAGGGCGGCGCGGGAGCGGAAGGCGGCGCGGCCGGCGGCGGCGCCCGTGGCGGCGGACTGATATCCTTGCCGCCATGCGCCGGCTCCAACTGATCACCGGCGGGGAGAGCCATGGTCCCGGCCTCACCGCGATCCTCACCGGACTGCCCGCGGGACTGCGGGTGGACCTCGACGTCCTGGCCGGCGACCTGGCCCGCCGCCAGCACGGCTTCGGGCGCGGCCGGCGGATGCAGATCGAGAAGGACACCGCCGAGATCCGCGGCGGCGTGCGCGGCGGCGAGACCCTGGGCTCCCCCGTCGTGCTCTGGATCGCCAACCGCGACTACGTGAGCTGGGAGCCGATGATGAGCCCCGAGGCCGTCGATCCCCGCCTGGCCGAGACGCGCCGCCTGAAGTCGCCGCGGCCGGGCCACACCGACCTCGCGGGGGGGATCAAGTACCAGCGGCGGGACCTGCGCGACATCCTCGAGCGGGCCTCGGCCCGCGAGACCACCGCCCGCGTGGCGGCCGGCGCCCTCGCCCGCATGCTCCTGGCCGAGGTCGGCGTCGAGATCCGCAGCGGCGTCCGCTTCCTGGGGCCGATCGGCGCCGACCGGCCCGTGCCCACCTGGGACGACCTCCTGCAGGTCGACGAGACCTCCCCCCTGCGGGCCATCGACCGCGAGCTGGAGCCCGAGATGGTCCGGCTGGTCGAGCAGGCTAAGGAGGACGGTGACACGCTGGGCGGCGCGGTGACGGTGATCGCCCGCAACGTGCCCGTGGGGCTCGGCTCCCATGTGCAGTGGGACGAGAAGCTCGACGGCCGCCTGGCCCAGGCGATCCTCTCGATCCACGCCGTCAAGGCGGTCGAGATCGGCGCCGGCATCGAAGCCTCCCGCGGCTTCGGCAGCGCCGCCCACGACCCCATCGAGCGCACGGCGGACGGCCGCTGGACCCGTCCCACCAACCGCGCCGGCGGCCTCGAGGGCGGCGTCACTAACGGCGAGGACCTGGTGATCACTGCCTACAAGAAGCCGATCGCCACCCTGCGCAAGGGGATGCCCAGCGTCGATCTCGACACCCTGGAGCCCCACACCTCGCAATACGAGCGCAGCGACGTCACCGCCCTCCCCGCGGCCGGCGTGATCGCCGAGGCCATGGTCGCCCTCGTCCTTGCCGACGCCCTGCTCGAGAAGCTGGGCGGCGACTCGATGGCCGAGGTGAAGGCCCACTGGGAGGCGACCCTCGCCCAGCAGCGGGCCTGGCCGGCCGGCGCCTGACCGCCGCCGTTTCAGTGCGCTAAACTCAGGGCATGAATCGCGATCTGGAAGACGCCGACTACCGGCGGCTGCTCCAGTTCCGGACAGGGCTGCGGCGTTTCCTGCACTGGAGCGAGGAGCAGGCCGAGAAGGCAGGGCTGACCGCGGCGCAGCACCAGCTCATGCTGGCCGTGCGCGGGCACGAAGGCGACCAGGGCCCGACGATCGGCGACGTCGCCGGCTACCTGCTGCTGCGCCATCACAGCGCGGTGGGGCTGGTGGACCGGGCCGTCAAGTCGGGAATGGTGGAGCGGCACGAGGACCCCGGGGACCGCCGGGTCGTGCGCCTGCGGCTGACGCCGCGCGGAGCGGCGATCCTCCAGCAGCTCGCGGCTTTGCACCTGGAGGAGATCAAGCGGCTCACCCCCCGCATCCGTGACCTCGAACAGGGCCTCGAATCGTAGGCGCTTCCCCGGTGCTCACGCGGCCGGTGCTCACGCGGAACCGTCCCGAAGCCCGGCGCCTCGCGGCCGACGCGGGGCTCGCCCTGGCTCTCGCCGGGGCCGCCTGGCTGCTCTACGGCTCCGTGCTCGGGCTCTGGTGGACGCACGACGACTTCCACCACTTCCGCTTCCTGCTCACCCACCGGCCCGGGTGGTACCTGTTCGACGCCGAGGGATTCCGGGATTTTCCGGCCGGGGTCTTCACACCCCTGCTCTTCCTCTCCCTCGACGCGGACCGGCGCCTGTTCGGCCTGGATCCCTACCTGTTCTATCTCCATCAGCTCCTGGCCTTCGCCCTCTGCCCCGCCGTGCTGTACGGCGTCCTGCGGCTCTGGCTCCGCCGCCTGTGGGCGGCGGCCGGAGCCTGGGTCTTCCTGACCGGACCGGTGGCCGCTTCGCTCGCGCCGCTCCTCATGGTCCGCCATTACGCCGAGTCGATTCTCCTTGCCGCCATGGCCCTGGGAACCTGGGCAGCGGCCTTGCGGCGATGGCCCAGGCGGCGAGCCTGGGGGCTGGCCGCGCTCTCGGCGGCGCTCTACTTCGCCGCTTCCCTCGCCAAGGAGATCGCGGTGCCCCTGGCCGCTCTCCTGCCCCTGCTGCCGGAGCCGGCCGGCGGCAGGCCGGTGAGCCTGCGCGAGCGGCTCCGCCTGGCTCTGCCCCATGCCGCCGCGCTCGGCCTCTATCTCGGCCTGCGCTACGGGGTGCTCGGCACGCTGCTGGGCGGCTACGGCTTCACCGTGGCGCCCTCAGGCCTGCCCGCTCTCGCCCTGGCAATGCCCGGCAAGATCGCGGCGGAGCTCATGGCCGGCCGGTTCTCGTGGGCGGCGGCCGCGCTCTGCGCCGCGCTGGCCATGGGAATCCTGGCGCTCGTCCTGCGAGACCGCCGGGCGGCCGCCCTGACCGGCCTCGGGCTGCTCCTCGCCGTGCTGCCGGTGCTGCCGGTCTCGACCCGAATGGAGCCCCGGTACGCCGTGCCGGCCTGGATCGCCCTGTGCGCGGCCTTCGCGGCGGGAGGCAGCCGCCTGGGCCGCAGGACCGGCGCCGTCGTCGTCCTGGTGGCCTGCGCCGCGGGCCTGTGGGTGAACCGGCAGGACTGGAGCCACCGCTTCGCCCGGGTCGAGCGGATGAGCGCCGAGAACCGCGCCCTCCTCGACATGAAGGCGGGAGACGTCCTGCGGCAGCCGCTCACCCTGGCGGCCTCCCTCAAGGAGCTGCGGTGGATGAAGGAGAACGTCTTCCACCGTCCCACGGGGGAGCGCTGGTTCCAGGACGACCTGTATCTCTGCGCCCACCCAGAGCCCTTGGGACGAGTGTGGGGCTACGATCCGGGCGAGCGCCGGGTGGTGGATCTCACCTCTCGGATCCCCGTGCTGAGGGAGCGGCATTGCTCCTCGATCCGCTCAGGCGCCCCCTTGAGCGCCAGCTTCCAGGTCTCCGGCGACGACCTCTTCTGGGAGCTGGGCCCCTACCAGGACGGCACCTACTGGTTCATCCTTGGCCACGGCGCCGAGGTCTTCGAGATGCCGCGCAGCGCCGGGTTCGATGCGCCGGAGGTCCCGGTGCTGCCGCTGAGGATCAAGTACCAGGCGCCGGAGGGCTGGAGCACCTACTCGCCCGAGCTCCTGATCGAGATCAGGGACGGATCGAGCCTGCGGTGGTCGCGTCCGCGACGGTCTCGGGATATGATCCGTACAAACTGACGGTCCCACTTACGGAGTCCCTTGCATGGGTTCGAGCCGCGGCCACCGCCGCCCGCCAGTCTCCAGCCGCGCTCTACGCCTCACGGCGGCCGCGGCGCTCTTCAGCCTCTGCCTCTCGGGCCGCCCGCAACCGGCGGCGGCTCAGCCGTCCCCCAACCTCCTCCCGTGGCTCCGCACCCAGGCAGCTTCGGAGACGCCCGTCCTCGGCACCGGGCTGGAGGTGCAGGGCGCGCCGGCGATCCCTCCAGGGAGCGTCATCGGCGAGGTACGGGTGAACGCCAAGGACATCTTCGATTCGGCCCGGCCCGGCGAGGACCGGAAGATCTTCCGCCTGGCCAACCGCCTGCACCGCACCACCCGGCCGGTGGTCATCGAGCGGCAGCTCCTGTTCCAGCCGGGAGACGTGTTCTCCCCCGAGCTGATCGCCGAGTCCGCGCGCCTGCTGCGGCGCAACGACTACCTCTACGACGTGGACCTCAAGCCCGTCCTGCGGGACGACGGCAAGGTCGACGTGGAGGTGACGACGCGCGATCTGTGGACGCTCCAGGGAGGCGCGAGCTTCAGCCGTTCGGGCGGCGAGAACAACACCAGCTTCTCGCTGGAGGACACCAACTTCCTCGGCACCGGCAAGGAGATCTCGCTGTCGCGGATCGGCACGGTGGACCGGACCTCGAACCTCGTCCGCTACCGCGATCCCAACGTGCTGGGAAGCCGCGTGCGGCTGACGGCGTCGTACGCCGACAACAGCGACGGCGGGCGCACGCGCTTCGAGCTGGAGCGGCCCTTCTACTCCCTCTCCTCCCGCTGGAGCGCCGGTTTGCGCAGCTTCCGGGACGAGCGTGTCGAGAACCTCTACAAGGCGGGCAAGGTCGTCACCAACTTCGAGCACCGGCACGACTTCGTGGAGGTCTACGGCGGCCTCTCCCCGGGACTGGTGAACGGGACGGCGCGGCGCTTCCGGCTCGGCGTCACCTACTCGACCGACACCTTCGTGCGCTCGTCGCTGGGCCCGTTGCAGTTCCCGTTCCTGATCCCGAAAGCGCAGTTGCCGCAGCAGCAGCTCTTCGACGCCCCCGAGAACCGGACGCTGGTCTATCCCTGGATCGGCTTCGAGTCGGTGCAGGACCGTTTCGTCGTGGAGCGCGACCTCAACCGCTTCCAGCGCGCGGAGGACCTGAACCTGGGCCGGCAGTACAACGTCCTCCTCGGCTGGTCCTCCCCCGCCTTCGGCGGCGATGGCGAGCGCCTGATCGTCCAGAGCGCGTTCTCGGCCGGCTGGCGGCCCACCGCCCGCAACCTCGTGCTGGCCCAGGTCGGCGGCTCCACCCGCTGGGCGGCGGGTGACGCCGAGGACCTGACCGCCGGCGGGCGCGTCCGCTGGTACGCCCGCGACTTCGGCGAGCACATCTTCTACGCCTCGCTCGGCGCCGACCTGGCCCACCGTCTGGACGGCGAGGACCAGCTCCTCCTGGGCGGCGACAGCGGCCTGCGCGGCTATCCCCTCCGCTATCAGGCCGGCGACCGCCGCGTCCTGCTCACCCTCGAGCAGCGCTTCTTCAGCGACCGCGAGATTTTCCACCTCGCCCACCTCGGGGGCGCCGTCTTCTTCGACGCCGGCCAGGCCTGGTTCGTGGGCCCCCTGTCGAAGCTGGATGCCCGCTTCTATCAGGAGCGCCGGATCCTCAAGGACGCCGGACTCGGCCTGCGCCTGGGCTCCAGCCGCTCCTCCCGCGGCGCCGTGCTGCACCTCGACGTGGCGTTTCCCCTGGACGGGAGCTCGTCGATCGAGCGCGTGCAGTATCTGGTGTCGACGAGCGACACGTTTTAGCCTGCCCTCAATGCACGATCCCTAGCTCCTTCAGTAGGAACTCGCAAACGAAGATCTCCTGCACGGCCACGCCGGTCAGCTTGCAGACGATCCTCTCCTCGTCCGAGCGCCGGCCCGCTCCGCCGGCCAGCAGCAGCTCGCCGATCTCCGCGTCGATCCGGTCCGCCCCGAAGAAGCCGCTGCGGATGCCGCAGCCGATCTCGGCCATCTTGACGTTCTGGGAACGGCTGTCGACGATCACCCGGTCCATGTCGGCGAGGCACGCCGGGTCGAGCTCGAGCTTGTGGACGGCGTCGGCGCCCATGCCGATGACCAGGACTCCCTCCCGCAGCCAATCCCCCTGCACCAGGGGCTGGGTGGAATAGGTGGTGGTCACCAGGATGTCCGCCTCGCGCGCCACCTCTTCGACCGTCTCCGCGGCCGCCAGCTCCACGCCGGGATAGGCGGCGCCGATCTCCTCGACGTAGCGGTCGACGTTCGCGGGCGTGCGTCCCCACACCAGGATCCGCTCGATGTCAGGGCAGACGTGCAGGAGTCCACGCGTCTGCAGGCGCGCCTGGGTGCCGGCGCCGACCACGCTCAGGGTACGGGAGCCGGGCCTGCCCAGCAGCTCCGCGGCCACGGCTCCGGCGCCGGCGGTGCGGACCTGCGTGATCCAGGCCCGGTCCTCGAGGATCGCCAGCGGCTCGCCGTCGTACGTGCTGAAAACGACGATCACGCCGTTGATCGACGGCTTCGAGGGCACCTCCCGGGTGTTCTCGGGAAAGGTGGAAGCCACCTTGACGAGGCAGAAGGGAAACGGCTCGACGTGGCCGGTCTTGATGTGCAGAGCGCCGCTGCGGCAGGTCGGCATCTCCAGGTGCTGAACGGCGGGAATGTTCGCCTTGCCGGCGGAATAGCTCTTGAAGGATTCACGAACCGGATCGATGACGTTTTCCAGCCGGACCCGCTCTCTGATCTCTTCGTAACCAACGGTCTTCATCTGAAAAACGTCCTTTCTCGACGCGCCCCGCGGCGGAGCATGTTCGACTCATGCGAGCTCACCATCGACAGTGCCGCGGAACGGCAAAGGCGGGACGTTCGAGATGTCTTTCAGCGCTGCGGCGCAGCCTGCAGAGAGCGGATCAAACGCAGCGCCGGCCGGGTGTTGTAGCGCTGCCGGTAGAGGCGGTGCGCGTCGCCGTCCGGGAAGCTCTCCCCCGCCGGATACGGGTAGCGGCTCATGCCGTGGAAGGGCAGCGGCTCGACGCTCTGCGAGAAGGCCGTGTTGGCGTCGGCATCCTTGGCCCAGCCGTCCACCTCGAGCAGGAAGTCCCGCCGCCAGCCGTCCGGCAGGGCGGGCAGGGCGCGGGCGTCGAAGAGGAGCCGGATCTCGTCGCCGGAGCCCATCACCACCAGCCGGTCGTCCACGCCTTCGAGCAGGGTGCGGACATCGCCGTAGCGGGTGTAGAGGCCCGGCGTGGGGTTCCACTGCGACAGGGGCATCCAGGTCTGGTAGTCGAAGCTCTCCGGCTGCTTGCGCTCGGGATGGATCACCGGCCGCGAGAACCCACGGAAGCGCAGCTCGGCCGTGGCCGGCGTGAGCTCCGCGAGCGCGGTCCGCGGCTCGCCGGTCTTCTCGGAGAGGAAGATCTCGTCCCAGTAGACGCAGAGGTTCGTCTCGATGCGCACCTCCCGGGAGGCCGAGAGGAACTTGCCGGCGAGGTCCACCACGATGGTCTTCGGCTTGCCGGCGGGGATGCCCATGTCCTCGAGCACCGTCACCCACCGGCCGGCGGCGTCCTTCACCTGCAGGCGGGGCATCACCAGGCCGCCGCCGGCTTCCTGCGCGGCGCCGAGGAAGGTGCTGCCGTCCGCCCAGTCCACCCAGCCCGAGAGCACGAGCACGGCGCGGCCGTCCGGCGCCGCCGACTGGCCGAAGTCGAGGTCCAGGTGGTGCATCTCGGCGACGCCCGCCGAGGTGCGCCGGAAGCCGTCCGGATACCGCCGGTCGCGGGCCAGGAGCCGGTCGAGCACGTCCCTCCCGGCCGTATCGCGGGCCGCCGCCGGGCGGATCTTCCGCTCCACCCCGAAGAGGCGGAACTCGGGGAAGGGCGGCCCCTTGAACTTGTCGTTGGTGAAGATCTCCACCGCCGCCGGGTGATCCACGGCGATCAGCTTCACCTCGTCGAGATAGGCCACCTCGCGCAGCTCTTCGGTGATGCGGACCTCGTAGCGGCCGTCGACGGCGGCCAGGGCCTCGCCGGGGATCTGGATGTACTCGTCGTGATCCACCGGGAAGTACTCGCCGTCGCCGGCCGAGGCGCCGAGGGGCGCGACGCCCAGCACGTCGGTGATGAATTCGAAACGCTCGCCGTTCCAGGTGAAGATCATGGGGCAGGAGCCCGACAGGCGCGGCGCCTCCTTGTAGGCGACAAGGTGGCCGGCGGCCTGCTTCGTCTCGTTCTGGATCAGCCCGTTGGGCCAGGTGATGCGGATGGTGTCCACCTCGGCCCGGCCGCCCAGCCCGAAGACCAGGGGCGTGCCCGTGTAGAGCTTCTTCTGATAGCTCCGCCCGGCCTTGACCTCGATCTCGGCTCCCGGGGCGAGCTTGAGGTTCTTCACCCCCTCCAGCCGCACGGCGAGCCAGCGGTTGGCGGTCTCCGTGGCATTGCGGAAGAGCTTGAGCGAGCCGTCCTTGCCCACCGCCGCCAGGTCTTCCCGGCCGTCGCCGTCGAAGTCGGCCGTTGCCAGGGCCGCCGCCGCGAGCTCCGCCGGCGCCTGGACGAGCGGCGCCATCCCCCGGTTGTCCAGGTCCGCGGGGACGTACGGCGGCGCCGGCGCCTTCTCCACCGTCCATCCCTTGCCCCGGCCGTTGACCAGCACCGCGGAACCGGCCGCGAGGTCCGTCCAGCCGTCGGCGTTGGCGTCGAAGGCCATCAAGGGGGATGCCCCCGCCGGCAGCTCCGGCGCCGCCGTGGCCTCGAACGTGCCGCCCAGCCGGTCGCGGTAGACCGTTCCCGGCCGGTCGGCGTAGGCGACGGCCAGATCGACTCCCTGGGTGTCGGAGACCACGTGCAGGGTCGCGGCGCCGATCGCCTTGCCGGCGGCGAAGGGGAAGCGCCGGGTCTCGTCCTGGAAGCCGCCCGTCCCCTCGTTGCGCATCAGGGCGGCGCCATCGCCCAGGAGGATCAGATCGAGGTCGTAATCGTGATCGAAGTCGAGCCAGACCGCCTCCCGAAAGCTGCCCGCGGGGAGCTGGATGGCTGCCTTCTCGAAGCGCCCGCCGGCATTGCGCCAGAGCGCCGCGCCGCCGCCCGCCAGCACGCAGAGGTCCGTGAGGCCGTCGTTGTCGTAATCGCCGGGTACGACGGCGGCGACGTTCGTGAGCCCCGCGAGCCCGCTCGCCGCCACCCGGTCCGTCCCGTTGCGGAAGAGGACGGCGCCCGCCGCCGAGGCCGCGAGGAGGTCGGGCCGGCCGTCGCCGTCGGCGTCCAGCACTACGAGAGAAGCCGTGGCGGCGTCGATCTTCGACGCCAGCTCCCGGGGCTGCCATTTTAGAGACGCGGCCGTCGCGGCGGCGCCCTCCGGTTCCGGTTCGTCATAGACCTCCGAGTACCAGCTCCACTCCAGGTCCTCGGGAACGGCGGCGCCCTCCTGCCGCTTGCGGATCTCCTGAAAGAGCGCCAGCTCCCGCTTGGCGTCCTCGGCGCGGCCGGCGGCCTTGTAGGCGTTGTAGAGCTGGAAGTGGGGTCCGGCGAAGCCGGGGGCCAGCCGCGCGGCTTCCTCGAAAGGCCGCAGGGCGAGGTCCGGCTTGCCGGTGAGCTTGTAGAGGGCGCCCAGGTTGTACCGGGTCACCGGCTCGTCCGGCACCAGCTCGGCCATCTTCTCGAACTGGACGATGGCCCGCTCGTACTGGGCGTCGCGCTTGTAGGCGATGCCGAGGTTGAACCAGGAGTATGGGAGCGAGGGGGCCTGTTTCTGCACCTTCTCGAGCTCGGCGACGCCCTCGGCCACCTTCCCCGCCTTGAGCAGGGACAGACCGTAGTTGATCCGCTCCCGGGCGGAGTCCGGCGCCAGGTCCAAGGCGGCCTTGAATTCAGCCACGGCCTGGTACTGGGTCGTGGGGTTCTCATAGAACGCCTTGCCAAGATTGCGATGGTGCCAGAGGATCTCTTCCTTCGCAGGAATCTCCGGCGCGGCGGCGGAAAGGAGAATCCACAGGACGAGCGGAACCGAGAAGCGCTTCATCGCCGGGCTATTTGAGCAAGCCGAACACCCTGCCATGTAAGAATCGGGGACCAAAAACGGTCCACGCCGGGCAGCCCGTCCGCCATTGTAGGAGACTGACGCGATGACTGAGTCAACCGAGTCAACGACCCTTCGCTACGCGGCCGCGGCCTGTCAGGTGGATTTCCCGAATCCCGCCGACCGCTCCGGCATCAAGGCCCATACGGACCGCATGCTCACCATGATCGCCCAGGCGGTCGAAGGCTACGCGCCCTTCCTGCCGGTGAAGCTCGTGGTCTTCCCCGAGTTCGCCCACGCCGCCCCGGTCTATCCCACCGCCAGGGAGCTCCTGGACAAGCTGGCCCTCCCCATCCCCAACGAGCATACCGAACGCTACGAGGCCAAGGCGAAGGAGTACGGCATCTACATCCAGACCGGCACCTTCCTGGAGCGGGACGACCGCTACCCTGGCGCCGTCTTCAACGCCACCTGCCTGATCGGCCCCGAGGGGATCCTCACCAAGTACCGCAAGGTGAACCCCTGGATCCCCTGGGAAGTCCACGCCAGCCCCCACGACATGCCCGATTACGGGGAGGAGATGTTCCCCGTGGCGCGCACGCCCATCGGCAACCTGGGCGTCGCCATCTGCTACGACTGGCTGTTCCCCGAGGCCCTGCGCCAGCTCACGGCCAATGGCGCCGAGGTGCTGATCCGCGTCTCCGCCTACATGGACCCCTGGGGCGCCACCCCGCCCATGGACTGGTGGACGGTGGTCAACCGCTGCCGCGCCCTCGAGAACGTCGCCTACGTCGTGGCCTCCAACCAGGCGGCGAGCCTCTCGCACTACCCCCCCTTCTCCTGGCCCGGAGGCAGCATGGTGGTCGACTTCGAGGGGCGCATCCTCGCCCAGGCGGACCCCGGCCCCGGCGAGAAGATCGTGGTGGCCCCCATCGACATCGGCGCCCTGCGCCACGAGCGAGCCGTCCGCCGCGGGCACCAGAACCTGGCCCACCTGCGCACCGAGTGCTATCCGCTGTACCGCCAGAGCCTCTACCCGCCTGGCCGCGGGGAGGAGCGGGAGAAGCTCAGCGTCGAGGGGAACGACGAGGCGATCGCGGCGGCGAAGAAGAAGCTGGGGTACTAGCCGAGCGGCTCGCCGGCCTTGAGAAGCCACGCCGAGCCGTGCTGGGTGAAGCCGATCTTCGGGTAGTAGTCCACGGCAGCCGGAGCGGCCAGCAGCACGATCATGGAACGCGGCCCCATGGCCTCCCGGGTGAGCCGGATGAGCTCCACTCCGATGCCCTGGTGCTGGTGCGACTCGCGGATCGCCAGGTCCGCCAGGTAGGCCACGTAGCTGAAATCCGTCATCGACCGGGAGATCCCCACCAGGAGATCGCCGTCCCACGCCGTGATCACCAGGTTCGCATGGCGAACCATGTCCGCCAGGATCGACCGGTCGTCGATCGGCCGGCGCGCCCCCAGGCTGCAGGAGCGGTAGAGGTCGAGGACCTGGTCGAGATCGAGGTCGTTGCCCTGGCGATACGTAATCATCGGTTTAAATTTAGTTGACATCACCCACCCTTGACGCCTACGATAGTTAAACAAACTGAAGCAATAGACGTACAAAGAGAAACTCCCGCTCGGTGAGCAGGCGTTCCCAGGAAGGAGAAAGTCATGAAGAGAAGTCTATCCTCGTTGGCCCTGCTGCTGGTCCTCTCCACGCCGGTCTTTGCGCAAGCCCCCGAGACCGGCGCGGCCCAGGTCTCGGCCGCCCCTGGACGGATCGTCTACCACCTCGAAAAGAGCCTGCTGCCGAGGAAGGGCAGGAGCGTCGTCGAGCTCGAGCTCCTGCGAGGAGGCGAGAGGTTCCTGATGGAGTCTCACGAGGTCGCCCGCCGCGGTACGGAGACCACCATGCGTATCGAGCTCGCGGCCCAGTCTCCAGAGGTCCGCCAGGAGCTCCTGGCTCTGGACCGTGCCGAGCTCCCAGGGACTCTCGTGCTGGTCGTGAGGCTCGACGGCAGGGAGATCGAGCGCCTGCCGTTCCACGACGTGATCGGATACGACCGCCTGCTGCGCCGGGAGGCCTCCGTCCCGGCGCGGAAGTCGTTGGCGCCGCCCTCTCAATTGGGCTCGATCTCCGCGGCGGAGACGGTCCAGGACTGCGAGAACCGGTGCAACACCAACTACAACACGTGCATCTTCACCACCCCGAGCTGCCAGGGGATGGACTGGTGCCCCCAGTGTGAGGACCAGTTGAACAGTTGCCTCGGGGGCTGTATCGCCTGTCAGACCGACTACTGCTTGACCTGCGGCCTGCCGTTCACCTGGACCGATGACGACGCGGACACCGTGCCCGACCGGCTCGAGTACTCCCTGGCGCACCAGTTCTTCCCCAACATCCTGCTGCAGCACTTCGACAAGGACCTTCAGCCGTCCTACTTCTACAATAATTGGACGGTCCCCTTCACCGTGAATCGCGTCACCCAGGGCTTCTGCGACCAGGACAAGGAGTGCCTCGAGATCCGCTACGGCACCGCCTACAAGGAGGACTACGGGGACAACATCCTGGGGATCTCCGGCCATCACGGCGACGGCGAGTTCTACGCGGCGCTGGTGCAGCGGACTACCGACTGGACGACCGCCTCGACGAGCGCCACCTACTGGCAGATGGTCCGCGACTTCACGGCGGCCCATTGGAACACCAGCGGCGACTCCAGCCGCTACGGAGCCTACGGCAAGTGTCCGGTAATCTGCAGCTCCTACAACAGCAACGAGCAGGGCTGCACGGCGAACAGCAAGTGGTGCAGTTGGCAGCGGAGCCTGTGCTACGGCATCGCCGACTACCAGAACCTGCCGTGCATCAACCACTGGGAGCAGGAAGACTGCCGGGCTTCGGGGTGCTCCTGGAAGGCCTCGTCGTGCGTGGCGCCGGTCCGGATCGCCTGCGACTCAACCACTCCGGTCACCGTGGCGCCGACCTTCTATGCCGCCGAGCGCAAGCACGGCGTCTACCACACCGACCAGGAGTGTGAGCAGGGCGGCCTCTTCTCGGCCGACACCTGCCCCTACAACCAGTACAACCTGCGCAGCTACAAGGGGCAGAAGCTGCAGAACGTCGGCACCGAGACCTGGCACTCCGACAGCATCATCTACAGCCCCGGCGGCTGCTCTCTCTATGACGTGTGGAGCGGCAACGAGTTCGGCGGGAGCAACAGCAACTATCGGGCGGCCTTCAGGTACCAGTTCAACTGGGACATCCCGATCATCCCGTTCAGCCCCATCGGGGGGCCCACCTTCTAAGGCGCCGGCGTCACGTAGGCCGCCGTGATCCCGCCGTCGACCAGAAAGGTCGCCCCGGTCGTGAAGGAGGATTCGTCGGAGGCCAGGAAGAGGGCCGCTTTGGCGATTTCGTGAGCTTCGCCGAAGCGGCCCATGGGGATGTGGACGAGACGGCGCTGGCGCTTCTCCTCGGTATCCAGGTACTGCATCAGCAGCGGCGTGCGCAGGGGACCGGGACAGAGCGCGTTGACCCGGATGCTCTCGCGGGCGTGGATCGTGGCCAGCTCACGGGTCATGGCGAGGACGCCTCCCTTGCTGGCGGTATAGGCGAGTTGAGGCGTAGCCGCTCCCAGGATCGCCACGAAGGAGGCGGTGTTGATGATCGAGCCGCCGCCGGCGCGCCGCAGGGCCGGGATGCCGTACTTGCACCCCAGGAACACCCCTTTCAGGTTGACGTTCATCGTCAGGTCCCAGACCTCTTCCTCGGTGGCCACGGCGTCGTCGTCCTGGGGATGAGAGATGCCGGCATTATTGAACAGCACGTCGAGCCGGCCGAAGCTCTCCTCGGCGGCGCGGATCATCCCCTCGGCGTCAGCCGCCTTCGAGACGTCCGCGTGGACGTAGACCGCCTCGCTCCCGGCGGCCTTGAGCTCGTCCACGACGGCCTGACCGGCCGTGTCGTTCATGTCCACCACGACGATCCGGGCGCCCTCCCGGGCGAACAGAAGCGCGGATTCGCGGCCGATCCCCGAGCCGGCGCCAGTGATGAGGGCAACTTTGTTTTGAAGACGCACTTATTGGGGCTCCTTGTCTTCTGCTATTGCGATACGTCTCGGCTGGAGTGGGACGACTTTGCGCCCGTCTTTCCCCTCACGCTCTTTCGCGTCGCGATAAAGAGCACGGATATTAAAGTTGAACCGGCTGGCATAAGCCTCACGAATCGCATGAACCCTTTTGATGATCTTATCCTGTGGCATGGCTCACGCCCGTTCAAAGTACCGCGCCCGCTCCCAGCAGGTCACCACCTCGTCGAACTTCCGCTGCTCCGTGCGCAGGAAGTGGAGGTAGTGCTCCGCCACGTCCTCGCCAAAAGCCGAGCGCGCCACGTCGCTGCTCTCGAATTCGCCGATCGCCTCGCGCAGGGTGCCCGGGACGCGCGGCAGCTCCTGCGCCGCGTAGAGATCCCCCTGGAAGATCTCCGGCGGCTCGATGCGGTTCCGGACACCGTCGAGGCCGGCGGCCAGGGCGGCGGCATAGACGATGTAGGGGTTGGCGTCGGCCCCGGGGATGCGGCATTCGATGCGCAGCGATGGGCCCTTTCCCACCACCCGGAATCCCGCCGTCCGGTTGTCGTAGCTCCAGGCGATGGCGGTCGGCGCCCAGGAGCGCGACTGGTAGCGCTTGTAGGAGGACACGTAGGGTGCGTAGCAGGCGGTGAGCGCCCGCGCGTGCTTCATCCAGCCGCCCAGGAACCAGCGGAAGGTGTCGCTCGCCTCCACGGGTCCGGTCGGACGGTCCCCAGGGAAGGCGTTCCCGCCGCCTTCTACGCCCCACAGGCTGACGTGCACGTGCGCGCTCGACCCGGTGTGCTTCTCGTCCCACTTGGCCATGAAGGTGACCGACTTCCCCTGAGCCCAGGCGATCTCCTTGGCCGCGTGCTTGTAGAGGACGTTGCGGTCAGCCTGGGTGAGCGCCTCGCTGAAGCGGAGGTTGATCTCCTGCTGGCCCAGCCCGGCCTCCCCCTTGCTGGTCTCGACCGGCACGCCGCTCTGGTCGAGGTGGCGGCGGATGGCGCCCACCAGATCCTCCTCCTTGGTGCCCTGGAAGATGTGGTAGTCCTCGTTGTAGGCGCCCATGGGCCGCAGGTCGTGGTAGCTCTTTGCCCGCGCCTCGGCATAGCTGTCGTCGAAGACGTAGAGCTCGATCTCCGTGCCGCCCATCACCGAGAAACCGGCCTCGCGAGCCCTCTCGAGCTGGCGTTGCAGCATGCGGCGCGGCGACACCTCGACGGGCTTCTCATGATGATCGAGGAGGTCGCACAGCACCAGCGCCGTCTTCGGCAGCCAGGTGGCCCGACGCAGCGTCGAGACGTCCGGGACGCAGTGGAAGTCGCCGTAGCCCGTCTCCCAGCTTGTGTACTTGTAGCCGGGGATGACGTCCATCTCCATGTCGCAGGCGAGCAGGTAATCGCAGGCGTGGAAGCCGCCGCCGGCCACCTGTTCGACGAAGAACGAGCCGGTGATCCGCTTGCCCATCAGCCGGCCGTACATGTCGGGGAACACCGCCAGCACCGTCTCGATCTCGCCGCGCTCGACGAGGTCGCTCAGCTCTCCGGGAGTCAGCAGGCCCTTCAACGCCATCTTCATTCCTCCGAACGCTATTCGTCCGAAATGAACACGCTCTTCCACTCGCTGTAGTGCTCCAGGGCCGAGGGCCCCAGCTCACGCCCGACGCCGCTGCGCTTGACGCCGCCGAACGGCATCTCCAGGTGGACGCTCCAGCTCGAGTTGACGGAGATCACGCCCGTCTCGACGGCGCGGACCACCCGCAGCGCGCGGCCGATGTCGCGCGTCCACAGGGAGCCGGAGAGGCCGTAGACCGTGCCGTTGGCGAGCCGGATCGCCTCCTCCTCGGTGTCGAAAGGCAGGATGGTCACGACCGGGCCGAAGATCTCCTCCTGGGCGATCGCCATGCCGGGCTCGACATCGCGGAAGACCGCCGGCTCGTAGAAGCTGCCGCGGCCGTAGAGATCCCCCGTCAGCGCCCGCCCGCCGGTGCACAGCCGCGCTCCCTCTTCGACGCCGCGGCGCACCCAGCCGTCCACCCGTTCGAGGTGCTCAGGGGAGATGAGCGAGCCCATCTCCGTCGCGTCGTCGAGGGGATCGCCGACACGGATCGCGCGGGCGCGCTCCACGAACCGCTCGACGATCTCCTCGTAGACAGGCCGCTCGACCAGCACGCGGCTGCGGGCGCAGCAGTCCTGCCCGGCGTTGCCCAGGGCGCCGGAGATCGAGGCGCCCGCCTTCTCCAGGTCGGCGTCGGCGAAGATCAGGTTGGCCGACTTGCCGCCCAGCTCCAGGGAGACCCGCTTGACGTCGCCGGCCGCGATCCGCATCACCTCGGTGCCGACCTCGGTCGAGCCGGTGAAGGCGATCTTGCGCACGTCGGGGTGCCGGGCGAGGGCCGATCCCGCCGCGCCGCCGGGGCCCGGCACGACGTTGAGCACCCCCGGCGGCAATCCCGCCTCGGCGGCCAGCTCCGCCAGCCGCAGTGCCGTCAACGGGGTGGCCGAAGCGGGCTTGACCACGACCGAGTTGCCGAGCGCCAGGGCGGGCGCGACCTTCCAGGTGGTGATGGCGAACGGGAAGTTCCACGGCACGATGAGGCCGCACACCCCGACCGGCTCGCGGAAGGTGAGGCCGGTGCCGGGCGCGCCCACCGGCACGGTCTGCCCGCCGAACGCGGGGATCAGGCCGGCGTAGTACTGGAAGCAGGCGGCTCCCATCTCGACCTCGCCCCGCGCTTCCTGGATGGGCTTGCCGACGTTGCGCGACTCGAGAGCCGCGAGCTCCTCGGCGGCGGCGCGGATCCGCTCCGCCAGCCGCAGCAGCACCCGTGCCCGCTCCGAGGTGGTGGCCCGGCGCCAGTCCCCCCGCTCCCAGGAGCGCCGGGCCGCGGCGACCGCGGCGTCGACGTCCTCGGGCCCCCCCTGGGCGACCTCGGCGAGGACCTCGCCGGTCGCGGGGTTGAGGACGGGCGCGGACCGGCCGGAGCGGGCCGGCACCCGCTCGCCGCCGATCCAGAGGGACTCTTGAGATTCCAGCTTTATCTCTCCCACGGGATTTTCTCCGCTCTCCCCCTGAGGCCGGCCATCGGGCCGAGCCTCGAAAGGGAGTGTCTCACGATCTCGAGATCACCGGCATTCCGCCAGCACCTGCCGCCCGCGCACCGCCCGGCGGTCGCGCGGCGGCACCCGGCCGAGGGCCCGCTGCAGAGCCGCCAACCCATCGGCGCAGCCGGAGGCGCGGACAAGGGCGGCGGCGCGGCCGGCCTCGAGCCGGGCGATCGTCGGGTGGCCCGCCGGAAAGGAGGACCGCAGGATCCGCTCCGCTTCGGCGAAGGCCTCTTCGGCCTCGGCATACCGGGTGCGGGCGGCCAGTAGGTCGCCCAGGTCCTCCAGGCTGACGGCCACCTCGGCGTGCCCGGGGCCGAGCAGCCGCCGGCGGTCGGCCAGGGCGCCGCGCAGCAGCGTCTCGGCGGCGTCCAGGTCGCCGCGGTCGCGGAGCACCGCCCCGAGGACGTTGCGGCTGCGGGCCACGTCGCGGTCCTCGGGCCTCAGGTAACGCTCACGCAGCTCCAGGCTGCGGCGGGCCGCCCCCTCGGCCTCGGCGAGCCGGCCGGCGCCTTGGAGGGCCATGGCCTGGTACTCCAGGATGTCGGCTACCGCCACCGGGTCCGGCGGCGACGACGCTTCGCGGGCGGCCAGGATCTCCCCATAGATGGACGCGGCCTCGCCATAGCGGCCCAGATCCATCAAGAGCAGAGCCCAGTTGGCGCGCGTCGCGGCCTGGCGCGCCGCTTCTCCTCCGCCCCGGCGCTCCAGCTCGACGGCGCGGCGATAGAAAGGCTCGGCCGCCTCGTAGTGGCCGAGGTCGTGCTGGACCAGGGCGTAGTTGTTGAGCGAGATGGCGACCTCCGAATGATCCGGAGGATACAGCCGCTCGGCGAGCTCGAGCACCTCCCCGAAGACCGGCTCGGCTTCGGCGAACCGGCCGCCGCCCGCGAGCGCGCGGCCGAGCTCCCGCAGCGCCGCGGCCAGCTCCGGACGGACGCCGCCCCGGCTGCGCTCCAGCGCCACGCACCGGCCGAGCACCTCGGCGGCCTTGTCGTAGAGGCCGAGCTGGGCGTAGAGCCGGCCCAGGGTCGCGAGCAGCGTGCCCTGCGTCTCGGGCTGCCGGTCCAGCCGGCGCAGGACGCGGTCGGTGCCCTGGTCGAGCAGCTCCCTGGCCGTGATCGAGCTGCCGCGGCCTTCTCCGGGATCGGCGATCTCGAACAGGTCGACGAGCAGAGACGAGACCTCCGTGGCGCGGTCGCGGGCCCTGGCCGTG
>DATFNZ010000228.1:0-12231 GCA_035266085.1 Thermoanaerobaculia bacterium | reverse complement strand
CAGCTACGAGGTCGGCTACAACGGCATCTTCGGCAACAAGCTCTTCATGACGGTGGACTACTACAAGGGCCGGGTGGAAAACTTCGTCACCGACCTGCTGCCGGGCGTCAACCCGTCGTTCCCGGGCTATACGGCGCCGTCGTTCCTGCCGGCGCCGGTGGCGGCTCAGGTGCTCGCCACCCTGCGCGGCGGCCTGGGCGCCAACTTCGCGGGCCTGACCACGATCAACGGCCAGCCGACGCTGGTGCTCTCCTACACCAACTCCGGCGTGGTGGACACGCAGGGCGTGGACGTTGCCTTCAACTACTACGTCACCAACCGCTGGGTCGCGGACTTCAGCTACTCGTGGTTCGATTTCGAGGTCAAGGCGAGGAACGAGCGCGACCAGCTCCTGCCGAACGCGCCGGAGAACAAGCTCAACGGCGGCGTGGCCTACAACGGCGACCGCTTCAGCGGCTCGGCCAAGTACCGCTGGGTGGACGGGTTCCCCTGGGCGGCCGGCATCTTCGTCGGCGACGTGCCGTCGTACGGCGTGGTGGACCTGGGCTTCCTGTTCCGGGTGAACGACAGGTTGTCGCTCGGGATCGACGTCAGCAACGCCCTGGACGACGAGCACTTCGAGTCGTTCGGCGGCGACCTGCTCTCGCGGCGGGCGCTGGCGAGCGCAGCGTTCTCCTGGTAGGACCGCGGATGTAGGGGCGCCCCTGGGTGGGCGCCCTCCTCGCCTCCCCTCTCCAGGGCGGCCACATAGGGCCGCCCCTACAAGGGGGGTTTGACTCCCCTTACGGCCTGCCGTACACTGTGCCGCCTGCGCGTTTACCGTCGGGGCGTAGCGCAGCCTGGTAGCGCACCTGCCTTGGGCGCAGGGGGTCCCCAGTTCAAATCTGGGCGCCCCGATACCGACGGCGGTCTCTCTGGGCCACGCACTCGGCTGCCTGTAGCTCAGTTGGATAGAGCGGCGGCCTTCTAAGCCGCGGGTCGGGGGTTCGAATCCCTCCAGGCAGGCCACCGGTTCTTCTCATTCCGCGCTTTTTATGCGCCCTTAGCTCAGCTGGATAGAGCGGCAGCCTCCGAAGCTGTAGGTCAGAGGTTCGAATCCTCTAGGGCGCACCACATTCTCCTCCGAACGATATTTGAAACCGCTTTCTGGGAAGCATCGGCATCCCTCACCGACACCGCCGTCTCTACAGTCCGGCCCAGCCCTAGATAAGAGGGTCTCAAGCTGTCGCTTCAGCGAGGTCTCTCACGAAGCGGGCCGCGGTCGAACAAGCCCACGTCACGTCGACCGGTTGCGAGCCGCCGGACCAGATCGAAGCCGACCCGATGGGCGGTGGCCGAACGGCTCTGGTACCTGTCGCGCTCGACCGCCACGGAGGCCTTCACCTGCAATCCCTCGGGCACTTGGACCTCGGACGGCTGCAACACCGGCTCGCTCTGGCGCACCCTGCGCGCGGTCGACGACGGCAACCTCTCGAACGGCACACCGCGCAGCGGTGCCCTGTTCGCCGGATGCCGGTCTGCGCGGTGCAGGTCTGGATGCCGCACGAGTTCGCGGTGCACCGGAGGGGACAAAGCTGTAGTGGCCCCAGTCGGACCCGCGGTGCCGCTCTCGAAGTCGTTGCTGGAGAGGGCCGTGCATGTGGTTGCCGCCGAGGCCTGGTTCGAATTGGCCGTCGCGCAGTTGTTGCCCACCTCCGCCTGCACGACGTAGAAGTAGGTCGTGCCGCACGACAGGCCGGTGCTCGAGAAGGTCGTACCGGGGATGGAGTTGGCGATCTTGATGTAGGAGCCGCCGCTGGTGGTCGAGCGATAGACGCTATAGGTGTTGGCGCCGGCGACCGCGTTCCAGGAGAGGTTGATCTGGGTCTGGCCCGCGGCGGCGGCGGTCAGGCCCGTGGGCGCCGGCAAGGCCGGGGTGGCCGCCGAGGCCTGATTCGAATCGGCTGATAAGCAGCCATCCACCGACTTATACGCCCGCACGACGTAGAAGTAGGTATTGCCGCACGTCAGGTTGGTGCTCGAGACGGTCGTGCCGGCGACATTGGCAAGCAGGCCGTAGGGGCCGCCGCTGGTGGTCGAGCGATAGACGTAGTAGGAAGAGGCGCCGGTGACTGCGTTCCAGGAGAGGTTGATCTGGGCCGGGCCGGCGGCGGCGGCGGTCAGGCCCGTTGGCGCCGGCGTGGTCGTTGCGGTGGCCGCCGAGACTTGGTTCGAATTGGCCGACTCACAGGAACTGTTCGCGACCGCCCGCACGACGTAGAAGTAGGGCATGCCGCACGACGGGTCGGTGTTCGAGAAGGTTGTACCGGGGACGTTGGTGGCAATCTTGGTGTAGGAGCCGCCGCTGGTGGTCGAGCGATAGACGTTATAGGTGGTGACGCCGGCGACCGCGTTCCAGGAGAGGTTGATCTGGGTCTGGCCCGCGGCGACGGCGGTCAGGCCCGTGGGCGCCGTCAAGGCCGGGGTGGCCGCGGAGGCCTGGACCGAATTGGCCGAGCTACAGCCGCCCGCCACCGCCTGCACGGCGTAGAAGTAGGTCGTGCCGCACGATAGATTGGTGTCCGACAAGGTCGTGCCGGTGGCGCCGCCGATCGTGGCGTAGAGGCCGCCGCTGGTGAACGAGCGCTCGACCCTGTAGGAGGTGGCGCCGGCGACCGCGTTCCAGGAAAGGTCGATCTGAATCGGGCTGGCGGCGGCGGCGGTCAGGCCCGTGGGCGTCGGCATGGTCGTGGCGAGTGCCGAGGCCTGGTTCGAATTGGCCGACTCGCAGCCGGCGCTCGATACCGTCCGTACGGCGTAGTAGTAGGTGCCGCATGACAGGCCGGTGTTCGAGAAGGTCGTACCGGGGATGTTGCTGGCGATCTTAGTGTAAGTGCCGCCGCTGCTAGTCGAGCGATAGACGTTGTAGGAGGCGGCGCCGGCGACCGCGTTCCAGGAAAGATTGATCTGCGTCTGGCCAGCGGCGTTGGCAGTCAGGCCCGTGGGCGCCGCCGTCACCGTGGTGGGTGTGGCCGCCGTGGCCTGGTTCGAATTGGCCGACTCGCAGCCGGCGCTCGACACCGCCCGCACGACGTAGTAGTAGGTCGTGCCGCACGATAGGCCGGTGCTTGAGAAGGTCATGCCGGTGATGCCGCTGGCGATCTGGGTGTAGGGGCCGCCGCTGGTCATCGAACGATAGACGTTGTAGGAGGTGGCGCCGGCGACCGTGTTCCAGGAGAGATTGATCTGGGGCTGGCCGGTGGTGGCGGCGGTCAGTCCCGTGGGTGCTGCTATCACCGTGATGGTCGTGGCCGCTGAGGCTTGGTTCGAATTGGCCGACTTGCACAGCCTCATCTCAGCCTGCACGACGTAGAAGTAGGTCGTGCCGCACGACAGACCGGTGCTCGAGAAGGTTGTGCCGGTGATGCCGCTGGCGATCTGGGTGTAGGGGCCGCCGCTGGTGGTCGAACGATAGACGACGTAAGAGGTGGCGTCGGCAACCGCGTTCCAGGAGAGGTTGATCTGCGTCTGGCCCGCGGCGGCGGCGGCTAGGCCCGCGGGGGGAGGGATGCACGGGATGGTGGACCGGTTGCCCGTGGGGTCGGCTGCGCAGGCCTCGTTGCCCGGGGGGTGCGCCACAACTTGGTAGTAATATCTGATGTCGTTGGCTATACCGTCTTCGGTGAACGAGATACCGGAGATGTCGTCGGCGATCTTGATTAAGCCGGCGTCGCTGAACCTATCGCTGCGGTAGACGTCATAGACCATGCCGGTGCCCGAGCTCGTCCAAGTCGCGGTCGCGCTGTTGATACCGCCGGTCACGGTCAGGGTGGGCACGGTCGGCTGAACGCAGCCGCGGAAGGTCGTGCTCGCCCCGGCGTCGGTGGTGCAGGCGATGCCGTGACGGTTGAAGGCGGCGAACAGGGCGCCGCCGTGCGGTGTGCCGTTCGAGAGGTTGCCGTCGTCGTCGTCGACCGCGCGCAGGGTGCGCCAGAGCGAGCCGGTGTTGCAGCCGTCCGAGGTCCAGGTACCCGAGGGGTTACAGGTGAAGGCCTCTGTGGCGGTCGAGCGCGACAGGTACCAGAGCCGTTCCGCCACCGCCCAACTCGTGGGGGCGTTCCACGGCGGCTGGTCGCGCGCCACAAAATCCCAGAGCGCTTCGGAGGAGACGTAGGACTCGCAGTGCCCCTCGCGGCCGCAGGGGCCCAGGTAGGTGGCGTGGGTCGGACAGCGCGTCTGGGTGAAGTTGGCAACGGTGTGCGGGGTGTTCGAGGTGTGGCCGCCCCAGTCGATGTCGCGCACACCAGTGCAGGAGGTGCAGGCGTCGCCGTAACCGCCGCAGGTAGTGGTGCGAAAGCCCGGGCCGATGCAGGACCGTCGGGTAGCAAGAGCGGCGGTGAAGTCGCCGTAGGTCTCGCCCGTGGCGTTGTCCGTGAAGTCGAAGTTGCCGTCGTTGGCGTCCAGGCCGTGGCCATACTCATGCAGCGATATGGCCTCGATCTCGCCGGTGTTGCCGCAGCCGCCGCCGGAGCGGTAGAAGTTCACGGTGATGCCGTTCCAGAAGGCGTTGCAGGTGGCGTTCATGTTGACGTTGGCGGTGAGCTGGGAATCCAGCCATTCGTTGCCCGGCAGCCAGCCACGGGCGACCTCCCTGGCACGGTTGAGGAGGTAGAACTGGGTGCGCGAGGCAGTAGTGTTGCCGGCGCCGCCGAAGCCTGGGGTGGTGCAGTCGGTGCCGTTGGCAGTGTTGGACGCGGGGCCGAACTTGAGGTTGCCCGAGGTATCGGCCGCGAGCGAGGTGATGCCGCAGGCGTCGGACGCACGGACGTACAGGCCGTTCAAGGTCGAGGTTGCGGCGCCGCCGGGATAATTGTAGACGCCGGCACTGTTGGTGTAGTTGTTGGGAAAGGCGAGGCCCGTATTGGTGAAGGGCATGGGCTTCGGGAGGTTCCAAATGTCATCCGAGATTTTGACCCCGCCGGAGGCTGAGACATATCGGTTGACGTCCTTGAGCTCGAGGATCTCGCCAGAGTCGGCGTCGACCCGGGCGTGCCAGGTGGCGTGAGAGCGGTCGCGGCGGAAGGTGAACTGCCAGACGGCGGCGAGCCCGCGGCCATCGCCGAAGCGGAATCCCTCGGCGAAGCCGGGGTCCTCCCGGGCCACGGTGAGCAGGCGCATCGAGCCGTTGTCGAAGAAGGTGTCGCCGGCCTGAAAGCCGCCAATGAAGTCGGCGAGCCGGGCTAGGGCCGCCTCGCGCTGGAGTTTCCCCCTGGGGGTGGGCACGTTTATGGCGGGCAGGTTCTCGGTGCCGAACTGGATCAGGTTGCCGTTGTTGACCCGGAAGACGACACGCGCCCCCTCGACGGGCAGGCCGTCGCGCTGGATATCGAAGTCGACGAACCAGAGGTAGTCAGCCTGTTGGCCGGAGCGGCCTTGATTGAGCACCAGCGAGCTCGGGTTGACGCCCAGTAGGTGGGCCACCCGGGGCAGGAAACCGCGTGCGATCTTCTCCAGGCTGCCAAGGTTGATCTCGCGCCTGGCGTTCAGGTAGTCCGATACGTCCTGCCGGGTCAAGGCGTTACCGTGGCCGGGCACCCAGGGAATGCCGGCACCCTCGGCGAAGTCGATTCTGCCGTTGCGGGCGTCGACGTGGGCGCGCCACTCGCCCCGCTGGCCCGCTCGGAAGCTTGCCCAGCCGTCGCGAACCTCGGGCTCAAGGGTGCTCTCGACAGCCTCAAACGGTTCGGGGACGGTCTGGGACCGGAGCTTACCGCTGACGAAAGCCAACGATTCGAGAGGGTCGCCGCTGCCCTCAGGGATGACGACCGCTCTGGCGGTGCCGGGACTGAGTGCTAGGAGGCCCAGGGTCAGCAGAAGACGAGCGAGGGTGGACGCATGAGCTCTTGCCGACATAGTTGTCCCTTCCTCAAGCACGAGGTGAATTGGAGCCCACTCTGCGGCTGGATCTTCGGTAGCGAGAATCTCGTGAACGGTCAGGCAAGGTGCGGATTGTGCCCAGGCTTATCATATCTATTACCTTAAATTAAGATTATCATATATATGTCCTACACGAAGCCTCTTAGAAGAGGCATTCCGGATTGGGGGTGAGGGTGGGGCTCACAAACTCTGAACTTCCCGGGCGGCTCTGCAAAACACCTCCGGCCTGTCGTGACCCGCCCTCTCCGCGGACCTCGGCCATCCTCGCAAAGCTTAAAAACGCTTACCTTGACCTAAGAGGAGTGTGCTCGAGATGAAACTAAGATCTCTCTTGGTCGTTCTCGCTTCCGTCTTTTTCGTGAGTCTGTTGTCCGTGCTGTGGTTGAGCTCCGGCTTTCCGGCGGAGCTGCCCGACCATGTCCTTAAACCTGTCGACCCGCTTCGGGCCCTGGTGTCCCAGCAATCCACTCTGGAGCAGTTCTACCGCGAGTGGCAGGAGCGCTACCTTGCGGCAGGTGGAGACAGCAACGTCGAGATAGGCCTTGCTTGGACCGAGGGTCTGTCTACCGAGCGCAGCACCGCTCGTGGCCGGGTGAGCCTCGACATGGTTGCCGGGCTGGTGCGCGCCGAGGTGCAGGGCCTTGCCGGCCGGCCGGGCGACCTCTGGCTGGTCGACAATCAAGACGGGCCCGGCCGGACCGTGCAGCCGGAGCCGGGCGACCGTATGCTGCGTCTCGGCCGGCTGCAGGGCGGCGCCAGCGCAAAGCTGGCTGCGCGGCTCGGCCGTGACTTCTTCCGTGACTTCGAGCTCGACCTGATCGTGGTCTCGCGTACCGGCGAGACTCCTGCCGAGAACAGCATCCTGCTGGGCGGCCGGCCCTATTTCGAGCGTCTCTACACCACCACTCGCCTAGCGGCAGAGCGGGCGCAGAAGGCCACCGTGCCGGCGAGCCTGCTCAGCTCCCGCTCCCTGCTCTCAATGTTTACACCGCGCGCGGCGGAGGCGGACTCGACCCAGATCCTCATCGCTCGTGGCCTGGTCGGCCAAATGGTGGGCGAAGGTGCCGACCTCTTCTTCCGCGGCCTCTTCGGCGGCAACGGCCGTTCCTGCTCGACCTGCCACCGAGTGACCAACAACCAGGGCCTCGACCTCGACTTCATCGCGACGCTTCCCGCCAACGACCCGCTCTTTGTCGCCGAGTTCTCCACCGGCGGCGTCCCGGGCTTGGAGCGGCCGGCGCTCATGCGCAACCATGCCCTGATCCTGGAGAACGCCGACGGATTCGAAAACCCTACCGTGAAGTTCACTATGCGCGGAGTACCGCACTCACTCTCGATGGCCACCTCGCTCCTGGCTCCCGCAGACGGGCGGGCGCCAGTCCAGCGCACGGGCTGGAGCGGCGACGGTGCCCCCAACACCGGCGCGCTCCGCCTCTTCCCGGTCGGCGCCGTGATCCAGCACTACCCCAAGCGGCTCAATCGGGTCTCCGGGGTTGATTTCGTCCTGCCGACCGACGCCCAGCTCGACAGGATGGAGGCCTTTATGCTGGCCAGCGGACGCCTCAACCAGTTGAACCTCGCCAATGTAACCCTGACCAACGCTTCCGCGCAGGCCGGCAAGCTCCGATTCGTGGCGGCCGACGCCCGCTGCAACGGCTGTCACGTCAACGCGGGAGCCAACATCGCCACTGGCGAGAACTTTAATTTCGACACCGGCGTCGAGCGGGCCTTCGATCCCAGCCAAGCGACCGAGCCCCACCCGCACGACGGCGGCTTCGGCACCGTCAACCGCGACTGCGACGGCAACGGCGTCAATGACTGCTTCGGCGACGGCACATTCAACACGCCGCCGCTGATCGAGGCGGCGGACACCGAGCCGTTCTTCCACAACAACCTGGCCGAGACGATCGAGGATGCGGTCGCCTTCTACACGACAGCCGCCTTCGCCAACTCGCCCGCCGGCGGCGGCACCGCCATCCCGTTGACGCCGACTGACATCGACAACATCGGCAAGTTCCTGCGGGTCCTCAACGCATCGTTCAACGTCGCCCTGTCGCTCCGGCGCAACAACGCCGCCCTGTCCCTTGAAAACAACTCTTCGACGGTAGGAGGGACAGACCCGGGCGGCGCAGTAGACGGCAAGCGCCAGACGGTGAACACGCTGCTGTCGCTGTCTAACGCCGAGGCCCTGGACGCCATTCAAGTCCTGAGCGAGAAGGGCCTGCATTCCGACGCCGTGACCCTCCTGAACAGCGCCATCTCCAAAAACAACTCCGCAATCGGTGAGACCTCGTCGACTACGCGCAAGTCGCTGATCCAGGGCGCCCTCTCCGATTTGAACTCGGCCAAGTCCAAGTTCGGCACTGGCATGACCTTCAATCTGGGCGAAGGCAACCTGCTGTTCTAAGCAGGCCCAATCGTTTCTCAACGCACCGGTCCGGACTCCCGTTGGGGTCCGGGCCGGCAGGAGCTCCGAAGCCCGCGCCCGCGCCGGAGCCATGAGCCCCGGCGATCTCGCGATCGCCATCGAGGCCGGCGCCCTCTGGACCTTCCGCTTTGAAGGGGAGGGATTCTGAGCCCGTCGCGCGCGCCTGCCGCCGCAGCTCGGCGCGAATCTGGATCCGGGTCTTCGCCTGGATCGGCGCCGGCTTGGCGCTCGACGAGCGGGAGTGCCTCGGTCTGCCGGCCGGTTCGGGTGCCTCGAGCTGCTCCAGAATGTGCCTTCGAAGCTCCGCGGGCGGGAAGGCCTCGACCTCGGTTGAGCGGCTTATTCGTTTTAATTTCTACAACTTAGGCGGCCCAGGAGAGCCGGCGAAGTGCATCCACAGCGTGGACGAACTGAACCACTTGGCCTGGGTCCGGGGTTCGAACTGGCGAAGCTATGGGGCACCATCTACTTCCTTCCAAAATAAGAACTTAGCTCACCCCGGGGCGATAGCTCCATGCAGCTGGAGTACGCTGGGGGCGCACCGGGGGCGCATCAGGATCAAGATCCGCGCCCCTGGCTATGCGGTTCGGGCGAAGATTTGGACGCCACCCCCGTAGCGCCCTCTGACGCACCGCAGCCGCCCGCTCTACCTCCGAACCTCGATCCCGCCGCGTGGGGAAGACTTCCCCGTCTTCCGATAGACCTTCTTGGCCTACTTCACCGAGCCGCCCTCCAACACCCGCCCTCCGGGTCTTCGGCCGTCTCTTCCACGAGCTTGTTCCGGAGTACCACCACCACCACTGGCCCAACTGGCCTGAGGGTCACTGCGACGGAGTTACGCGCCGCGCTTGCCGATCTCCGGCACCTCGAAGGCTATCTCGTTTTGAAGGCTATCTCTCTGCCGTGGAGAGGGAGCACCAGGAAGCTTCTCTCTCGGAGCCGGACACCTCGCGAGGGAGCTTCCCTTGTCGCTGACGAGATCGAGCAGGCGCTCGGGGGGAGGGCGTAGATATGGCGCGCTCAAAACGAATGTCGTACTCGGTTAGAGCCGACATCCTCCAGTCGCTTCGATGGTCCACGATGGCAGAACACCTCGGGTTCCGCTCCGTCGCGGCTTGGCTCACGTCGCTCGCGGAGAACGGAGTCCACGATTTCGATGAGGCGATCTACACGATGTCTCGCCGTCGGAAGGAGCTGTACGCGATCTCGGAAGAGGAAGAGGGTGAGAAGCCCCTCAAGGTCAACATCCGCCGCGCCTACCGGGTAGAGTTGGACCGGCTCTTCCAGCTCGCGCTCTCCGTTCCCGAGCTACAGGCGAGCAATCAGCGGGTCTTTATGGACAAGGGGGGAGTTCAACCGCTGGCTCTTCGAGGTCATGAACACCGTGACCCTGGTCGCCGAGCGGCGGGGCCGTATCCTAGCTTCCTCTATGCGATGCTGGAGGAGACTTCGGCCCGCATCGTGTTCCTCGCCGTCCTTCCGGAGTACCGGCGGCGGGGGATCGGGACCACCTTGCACATGAGTTGAAGGCCCACATCCCCCGGGAAGTGGCCTTCGTCGGTATCTACGCGCTACTCGACAGCCCGGTTATCGCCTTCCTCGAAAAGATCGGCTACCTCCCGGGTAAGCAGTACCTGTGGATGAACCCCGTTCGCCGTCACCCGGTTCAGGGTGCTCTTAGCGCCGGGTTCTTGTTGTCGAGTTGCCATCCTTGTCGATGTTCGTCTCGCTCACGATGTTCGAACCGGCTCGGCCGAGAGGCGTATCGATCACCTTCGACTCCGTGATTCTCTGGGAGCCATCGGGCCGCGTCGTCTCGGATCGCTCGTAGTGTTCGCCCTCACGGTAGTGCTGCGTCTTCTTAGTAGGCATGGTTCGCTCCTTTGGGTGGATCTACAGGCTTATGCAAGCGCCGAGCCAACGGCGGGGAGCCTTACCGCTCCTAGATGCCGAATCTCGGTTTCCTGACCGGGAAGTGGGAAACAAATGGGCTTTACGTTTACGTAACGCAGGAGAGATGTGGGGCTGGCCCGGGGCTGGTGGAACTCCTTTGCGAGCCCGGTTACCCCTTCCTCGAAAGGAATCAGGTGATCCATCCGCAGGTATTGCTTGAGGGAGTCGGTTCTCTGTCGGCCCCTTCGTGAATGACATGTAGACATATGCCATGCCCTTGATTCCCTTCTTCACATATGTTAGCGTATGTCCCATGAGAGAGATTGTGAAGGTGCGTACCGTTGCTGGCTCCGTCGTAGTGAGCCTTCCACAGTCGATTTTGGCTCCTGTCGGAATCAAGGCTGGAGATCGTGTAGTAGTAGAGGCCTCACCACCTCGCCGGCTTATTATCTCAAAAGAGGGTAAGACAATGACAACCACGCAGCGGCTGGAACTTGAGATCGATCTCTTAGAGAAAAGGAAAAAGGCCCTCTCCTCCAATTTGCAATATAAGGAGCGGCAGTACAACAGTTCTATGCCCTGCGACGAGGGTATGTCTGACGATAGCGTCGCAATCCTCATCATGTCTGAGTTAGTCCGTGATCGCGACAAGCTCGACGTTGAGATCGCAGAGAAGAAATTGGAGCTGTACGACATCCAAGGCGACCTTGTCGAACCAGAGTAATATCAACGCTGAATGCGAGTAGGGGAAGCAGGACCAAATCCGAGACTAGCTAATGGCTGGATTAAAATAACGGCAAGGAGAAATTATGACCGACAATGCGCCCAAGCTAACTCCGGCAGAACGTTTGATTCTGGCAAATCAGTACAGAACTCTTTCCGCACTCAACAAGAAGGATGCGGATTATTACAACTACCCTAGCAGGATTCTAATTCTGGAGAGCGGCCTAGAGGATCACTATCATGAAATCTTCGGCAGCATTGCGGAACCTCCTCCCTCAGAAATGTGCGCAAATGTGGTCGACATCTTAAATCTGTTCGATGCCATATATGAGTCTACCAAATGCCAACCGCCAGAACAGCTCCGCTTCGAAGGCTTTGACTACAACACGGAGAACGAAGCATTGAACTACGCCCAATTCCTCTACGACCGGAATGGGGGTGGCGGCTTTAGGCATATTCCGCGCCCCGAGAATAGCCACTCCTCCGTAATGCCCAGCTACATGCGAATGGTTAAAAGAAGGAAAGAAAAAACGATGCATTTTCTCTTCTCGCAGGAACACCTCGACGACCTCGTCAACGCTCGATCTATGCGGTAGCGAAGACTCTAACCATTGCTCAAGGCGGATTTACCAGCAGTTCTGATGCTTCAGGCGATCGGCCCCTTTCCCATAGGGAGCTGCAGAGTTATCCCAAGGGGAATAAGTTCCACCCGAATGCTGGATGGGACCTCCGGGTTGCTGAGCGCTGAGCCTCCGGAAACCGCGAGTGGAGTCTGAGCGGGCGCGTGGACGAGTGAGATCAACTCGAGAAGCTCAGTCTGAGCCCAGGTCGGCACTCTCGGGGGCGGGAATTGGGTCGGCCGATAGGGTTGGGCCGCAGCGCGGCCCAACGCGGTACACCTCGCGCTCCTTCGGCGGCGGGCTGAGAGGTATGTTGGTGCCTATCCTACGAAGGGTAGAGGGGGAGGAAAGCTCCCCGCTGGGAACGAGACTGCGCGATCTCCCGAGCTCAACTTCTCGGCGGCCTCATGGTAAGCCTGCGCGAAGAGGGCATACGTCTGGTAGAGCTCTTTGCGGACCCACGTCCGGATCGCGTGGAAGCGGGGGGCTGGCGACTTCTTCGTCCGGTTCGGCTCAGAGCTTGTGAAGAAATCGAGGGTCCTGAGCTGGACTGTCGAGGCACCAGGGGTAGAAGAGGCCGGCCAAGGCCGCGGTGTGCCCCCGTGCGGATGGGATGTTGAAGGGTTGGAGGGGAAGCCAGACTTCTTGAGG
>DATFNZ010000227.1:0-21686 GCA_035266085.1 Thermoanaerobaculia bacterium | reverse complement strand
GGCCTCGTTCAAGCTGCGGGGCAAGCGGATCTTCCGCATGTCCCCCCTCCACCACCACTTCGAGCTCTCCGGCTGGGCGGAGCCCAAGGTCATCGTGCGCTTCTGGATCCTGTCGATCCTGTTCGCGCTGCTGTCCTTGTCGACCCTGAAGCTGCGATGAACGGCCGGGCTTTGAACCGCGTGCTGGTGTACGGCCTGGGGCTCTCCGGCCGGGCGGCCGCGCGCCTGCTGCTGGCCCGCGGCACCGCCGTCCTGGCGGTCGACGACAAGGCCGCCGACGCGGGCGGCCTCGCCGTCGAGCTGCTTTCCGGCGGGGGCTCTCAAGCGTTGCCCTCAGGGATCGACGCCGTCGTGGTCTCGCCCGGCGTGCCGCTCGACCGGCCGATCCTGGAGGACGCCCGGCGCCAGGGCGTGCCGGTGATCGCCGAGGTCGAGCTGGCCTTCCCGTTCCTGAACGGCCCCGTGGTGGCCATCACCGGCAGCAACGGCAAGAGCACCACCACCGCCATGGTGGGCGACATGCTGCGCGCCGCCGGCTTCCCGGTGGAGGTCTGCGGCAACATCGGCGAGCCGCTGGCGGACAAGGTCGACGGCCCGGCGGGCCGGGTCTTCGTCGTCGAGCTGTCGAGCTTCCAGATCGAGGGTATCGATACCTTCTGCCCCAAGGCCGCGGCGCTGCTCAACCTCTCGGAGGACCACCTCGACCGCTACGGCACCCTGGCCGAGTACGGCGCCGCCAAGAAGCGTCTCTTCCGCGGCATGGACGCGGACGGCGTCGCCGTGCTGAACGCCGATGATCCCGAGACGCTGGCGGTCGAGACCCGCGCCCGGCGCCGCCTCTTCTCCCGCCTGGGAGAGGTCGAGGACGGCTGCTTCGCCATGGAGGATGGCCGGGTGATCGAGGTCTCGCCCGACGGCGGGAGGACCGAGCTGTTCCACGCCTCGGACGTGCCCCTCGCCGGCGTCCAGAACCTGGAGAACGCCATGGCCGCGGCCCTGCTGGCCCGCGCCCTGGACGCCGCCCCGGATGCCATCCGCGCCGCTCTGCGCACCTTCACGGGCCTGCCCCACCGGCTGCAGAAGGTGGGGGAGCGGGCCGGCGTCCTCTTCTATGACGACTCCAAGGGCACCAACCCCGGCGCCACCCTGAAGGCCATCGAGGGGTTCGCCGACGGCACCGTCCACCTGATCCTCGGCGGCCGCAACAAGGACGCCGACCTCGCCGTGCTGACGCCCATGGTCCGCCGCAAGGCCCGCCGCGCCTACCTGATCGGCGAGTCGGCCCGCGACTTCGAGGCCGCGCTCGGCGGCGCCGTGCCGTTCGAGATCGCCGGCACCATGGACCGCGCCGTCGAATCCGCCGCGGCCCAGGCGCGGCCGGGCGACGCCGTCGTGCTGTCGCCGGCCTGCGCCAGCTTCGATCAGTTCCGCAACTTCGTCCACCGCGGCCAGGTCTTCCAGCAGTTGGTCGGCAACATCACGGGAGGGCCCCATGGCGAAGAAGCTGGCGTTTGACAAGGTGCTCTTCACCACCGTGGTCCTGCTGATGTTCTTCGGCCTGGTGATGGTGTTCTCGGCCAGCGACGCCCTGGCGGGCGGGCCGGCGACCAACCACTTCTTCGTCAAGCAGGCCGTGGCGGCGGGCCTGGGGCTGCTGCTCATGGCCTGCCTGATGCACCTGGACTACCGCCGCCTGCGCTCGCCGGCCGTGATCTATACGCTGCTCGGCGGCTGCCTCGTCCTGCTGGTGGGCGTGCTCTTCTCGCCCCAGCTCAACGCCACCCGGCGGTGGTTCTTCGTCGGCGGCGTCTCCGTGCAGCCCTCGGAGCTGGCGAAGCTGGCGCTGATCCCCTTCCTCGCCTACCAGATCGACAAGAAGCAGGAGCGGGTCAACGAGCTCTCCTTCCTGGTGCCGGCGGGCCTGTTCACGGCCCTCACGGCGGCGCTGATCCTGCTCGAGCCCGACATGGGCACGGCCGTGCTGCTGGGGGCCACGTTCTTCCTGATGATCTTCCTCGCCGGCCTGTCGTGGCGCTACATTCTGGCCGCGCTCGCCGTCGTGCCGCCGCTCCTCATCTTCCTGGTGATGATGGCGCCTTACCGGCGGCAGCGGTTCTTCACCTTCCTCGATCCGGAGAAGGACCCCCTGGGCAGCGGCTTCCAGGCGCTCCAGTCGCTGATCGCCGTCGGCTCGGGCGGGGTGTTCGGCCTGGGGCCGGGCAAGAGCGTGCAGAAGCTCTTCTTCCTGCCCCACCCGGAGTCGGACTTCATCTTCTCGATCGTGGCCGAGGAGCTCGGCATGATCGGCGCCCTCCTGGTGGTGGCCGCCTTCGCCATGCTGGCCTGGCGGGGGCTGCGCGCGGGAGCCAAGGCGCCGGACCTTTTCGGCCGTTACCTGGGCTGGGGCCTGACGGGCGTGCTCGTGATGCAGGCGCTGATCAACGTCAGCGTCACCATCGCGCTGCTGCCCACCAAGGGCATCCCCCTGCCTTTCATCTCCTACGGAGGATCGTCGCTGGTGGTGACCCTGTGCATCTGCGGCGTCCTTCTGAACATCTCTCAGCACGGATGACCCGGCGGAGCGATGAGATGGCACCCATGGATCCAGCCCTGCACGTCCTGCTCGCCGGCGGCGGCACGGGCGGCCACGTCTTCCCGGCCCTCGCCGTGGCGGAAGAGCTGCGGGCACGGGGGTGGCGCGTGAGCTTCACCGGCTCCACGGCGGGGCTCGAGGAGCGCCTGGTGACGGAGCGGGGCATCCCCTTCTTCCCGCTGCCGGCCCGTCCCCTGGTGGGCCGGGGTCCCCTCGGCAAGGTCCAGGCGCTGGCGACCCTCGCGCGCTCGGCGGGGGCCGCCTCGAAGCTGGTCCGCCGTCTCGGCGCCCACGTCGTGCTCGGCACGGGCGGCTACGTCTCGGCGCCCGCCGTGATCGGCGCCCGCCTGGCCCGGCGCCCGGTCCTGCTGCTGGAGCCCAACGGCAAGGCCGGCGTCGCCAACCGCTGGCTCTCCCGCTGGGCCACCGCCGCCGCCGTCGGCTACCGGGAGACGATGGCCGACCTCAAGTGCCCCAGCTTCGTGACCGGCGTGCCGGTGCGCGCGGCCTTCTTCGCCATCCCGCCGGAGCCGCCCGCGGGGGCGCCGCGCCTGCTGGTGCTCGGCGGCAGCCAGGGGGCGCAGCAGATCAACAAGGCCATGCCCGAGACGGCGGCGCGGCTGCTTGCCCGATTTGGTGCAATCCCGCCTGGAATCCGGATCACCCACCAGGCCGGCGCCCGCAACCTGGACGAGACCCGGGCCGCCTACCAGGCCTTGGGGATCTCGAGCGTCGAGGTCGTCCCCTTCCTGGACGACGTGGCCGGGGCCATGGCGGCGAGCCATTTGCTGGTCTCCCGCGCCGGCGCCATCACCCTCGCCGAGATCTGTGCCGCCGGCCGCGCCTCGCTGCTGGTGCCGCTCGCCATCGCCCAGGGCCACCAGGTGGACAACGCCCGGCTGCTGGTCGACGCCGGCGGCGCCGAGATGATCCGCTCGGACGAATTCTCCCCCGAGCGGCTGGCCGGGCAACTGGAAGCCCTGCTGGCCGACGGCCCGCGTCTCGCGGCCATGGGACGGTCGGCGCGAGTCCTGGCCCGGCCCCGCGCCGTGGCCGACATCGCGGACCGGCTCGAAGCGCTGGGAGCGCTGGCGGGAGGCAACGGCTGATGTTCAACCGCTTCACCGACCTCTCGCGCATCCACTTCGTGGGCATTGGCGGCGCCGGCATGAGCGGCATTGCCGAGATCCTCCTGGAGTACGACCTGGAGGTCAGCGGCTGCGACCTCTCCCTCGGCGAAGCCACGGACCGCCTGGCCAAGCTGGGAGCGGGGATCGAGAAGGGGCACTCGCCCGACCACCTGGAGGGCGTCGAGCTGGTGGTGATCTCCTCCGCCGTGGCCGAGGAGAACGCAGAGGTGCGCGAGGCCCGCCGGCGGGGCATCACCGTCGTCCGCCGGGCCGAGATGCTGGGCGAGCTGATGCGTCTGAAGTACGGCATCGGCGTCGCCGGCACCCACGGCAAGACGACCACCACCTCCCTGGTAGGCGCCGTGCTGACCGAGGCGAAGCTCGACCCGACGGTGATCGTCGGCGGCCGGCTGCGCCTCCTCGGCACGGGCGCGCGCCTGGGCAAGAGCGATTACCTGGTGGCCGAGGCGGACGAGTTCGACCGCAGCTTCCTGCGGCTGACCCCCGTGATCGCCGTCGTCACCAACATCGACCGCGACCACCTGGACACCTACGGCACCCTGGAGAACATCCAGGACGCCTTCGTCGAGTTCGCCAACCGCGTGCCCTTCTTCGGCCGGCTGATCGTCTGTCTCGACGACCCGAACATCCAGAAGATCCTGCCGCGGCTCGCCGACCGCCGCATCATCTCCTACGGCTTCTCGCCCCAGGCCGACCTCACGGCCGTCGACGTCGAGGCCCACGCGGGCGGCAGCCGCTTCGGCGTCCGGCTGCGCGGCGGCGGCCTGCTCGGCCGCATCGACCTCGGGCGCGTCGAGCTGCCGATCCCCGGCCGGCACAACGTGCTGAACGCCCTGGCGGCCGTCGGCGTGGGCCTGTCGCTGCGCATCGACTTCGACACCATCTGCCGCGCCCTCGCCGGGTTCGAGGGCGTGAGCCGCCGCTTCGAGCACGTCGGCGCCTGGCGCGGCGCCGCCGTGGTGGACGACTACGCCCACCATCCCACGGAGGTCGAGGCGACCCTGCAGGCGGCCCGCCAGACTTTCCCGGGAGGGCGGGTGTTCGCCGTCTTCCAGCCGCACCTCTTCTCGCGCACCCAGGATCAGGCCGAGGCCTTCGGCCGGGCGCTCCTGGGCGCCGACATGGCCGTCGTGACGGAGGTCTACCCCTCCCGCGAGCAGCCGATCCCGGGTGTCACCGGCGAGCTGGTGGTCGAGGCGGCGCGCCAGGCCGGCCATCGCAACGTCCACTTCTGCCCCGCCTGGAAGGACGCCCCACCGCTGCTTTTGCGCGGCGAGGTGGCCGCGGGCGACGTGGTGATCACCATGGGCGCCGGCGACGTCAACCGGTTGACGCAGTTGCTGGTGACGGAAGAGCCGCCGGTGAAAGAGGAGGCGCAGGCATGACGGGGAACGGCACGGTGACGGTGCTGCCGCCCGGCGCCGGAGCGCGGGTGCTCGACTTCCGCCGCTCCGATACGCCGCCGCGCCGCCGCCGGAAGAGCTTGGCCGTGGCGCTGCTCAAGCCGCTGGCCGTCGCCCTCGGGCTGGTGGGCCTGCCGGTGGGGCTCGTCGTCTGGGTGCTCACGGCGCCCATGTTCCGGCTGCGCGAGGTCGAGGTGACCGGCCCGGAGATCCGCGGCGCCGTCCGCCGCGTGCCCCGCGACTGGGTGCGGCAGGCGCTGGCGCCCGTCGAGGGCAGGAACCTGGTGCGCCTCTCCCTCGCCGAGGCGACGGCGCGGGTGCAGAAGAACCCATGGGTCGAGTCGGTGGAGATGGTCAAGGAGCTGCCCGGCCGGCTGCGCATCAAGGTCGCCGAGCGCCGGCCCGTCGCCCTTCTGGCCGACGGCCCCGGGCTGGTCTACGCCGACGAGGACGGGCGGGCCATCGCGCCCGTCACCACCCCGGCGGAGCTGGAGGAGGCCCGCAGCGCCGGCCTGCTGGTGGTGAGCTTCTCCTCCCAGCGGCCGCACGCGGCAGGCGTCGGCTCGGCCCTCGAGGTGGCGGCCGAGTTGGGGCGGGTGCAGCCGACCTGGGCGGCGAAGCTCGCGCGCATCGAAGTCTTGGGGGAGGAGGACTTCCGGCTTCACACGGACGCCCTGCCCTTCCCCCTGCTGGTGACGAGCGGAGGGGTGGGACCCAAGGTGCAGCGTCTGGTCGAGCTGCTGCCGGACCTGTCCCGCCGGTATCCGAAGATCGAAGCGGTGGACCTGCGCTTCTCACGCAGGATCGTCGTGCAGCCAGCGCTGTCTACCCCGCTCCCGGGCGGGACCGGAGCTTGAAGTCAACTTTTTAGAGAGGGTCAGGTCAATGGCCAAGACAGAACCTTACTTCGTCGGAATCGACATCGGGTCCTCCAAGGTCGGGGTGCTCATCGGCCAGCGCGACGACAAGGGCGGGATTGAGGTGGTGGGCAAAGGCCTGGCTCCCAACCGTGGCACGCGCAAGGGCAACATCGTCAACGTCGAGGCCACGGTCGAGGCGCTCAAGGCGGCGAGCGAGGAGGCCGAGGTGATGGCCGGGGTGGAGATCTCCCGCGCCTACGTCGGCGTCGCCGGGGCCGACATCCGCAGCGTCAACTCCCGAGGCATGGTCTCCGTGGCCCGCAAGGACCGCGAGATCACCCGTCAGGACATCCAGCGCGTCCTGGAGGCGGCCCAGTCGGCCTCCCTCCCCTCGGACCGCGAGATCCTCCACGCCATCCCGCAGGAGTTCATCGTCGACGAGCAGGGCGGCATCGACGATCCCCTGGGCATGCTGGGCACCCGCCTGGAGGTCATGGTCCACCTGGTGACCGGCAACGTCACCCGCTCGCGCACCCTGCTGACCAGCGTCAACCGGGCCGGCATCGAGGTCGTCGAGATGGTCTTCGAGCCGCTCGCCACCGCCGAGGCCGTGCTCTCGCCCGACGAGCGCGAGCTCGGCGTGCTGCTGATCGACGTCGGCGCCGGCACCACCGAGTATGCCCTCTTCGTCGAGGGCGAGATCCAGTACAGCGCCGTGGCGCCCATCGGCGCCGGGCACTTCACCAACGACCTCGCGATGGTGCTGCGCACCCCGTTCGCCGAGGCCGAGAGGATCAAGGTCAAGCAGGGCTGCTGCCTGCCCAGCATGGTCACCGAGGAGGAGGGGATCGCCGTGCCCACCGTGGCCGGCGGCACCTCGCGGATCGTGCCGAAGAAGGAGCTCTGTGAGATCCTTCAGCCACGGGCCGAGGAGCTGTTCACCCTGATCCGGGAAGACTTCCTGAAGCACTCTTCGGATGAGGGCCTGCGCGGCGGCGTCGTCCTGACCGGCGGCGGCGCCCAGCTCGACGGCCTGCTGGAGCTCTCCGAGCAGATCTTCGACGCCGGCGTGCGCTACGGCCTGCCGCGCGGGCTCGGCGGTCTCGTCGACGTGATCAGCAGCCCGACGTGGGCGACCGCGTCGGGGCTCCTCCTCTACGCCCGCACGGCCGAGGAGAGCCAGAGCAAGGTGCAGAAGAAGCAGGGTTTCAGCATGCGCGGCATGGTCGGCAGCCTGCGCGGGATGTTCTCGGATCTTCTCTGAGTCAGACGAAATGGCACAACCCAGAAAAGGGGGTATACACATGATTCTCTTCGACGACCAGGACTCTCCGGAAGCCGTGAAGGCGCTCCGGGCCGCTCAGGACTTGGCGGACTCGACCCCGGCCAAGATCAAGGTCATCGGCGTCGGCGGCGGCGGCGGCAACGCCGTCAACCGCATGATCGACGCTCAGCTTCGCGGCATCGAGTTCATCGCCGCCAACACCGACCTCCAGGCGCTCGCCAAGTGCCGCGCGCCCATCAAGCTGCAGATCGGCAGCCTGCTCACCAAAGGCCTTGGTGCCGGCGCCGACCCCGAGCAGGGCCGCAAGGCCGCCCTCGAGGACACCGACCGCATCCTCGAGGTGCTCGAAGGGGCGGACATGGTCTTCCTGACCGCCGGCCTGGGCGGCGGCACGGGCACGGGAGCCGTGCCGATCATCGCCTCCCTGGCGGCCGAGATCGGCGCCCTGACCGTGGCCGTGGTCACCAAGCCCTTCGGCTTCGAGGGCCGGCGGCGGCTGCAGTACGCCGAGCGCGGCGTCGAGGAGCTGCGCAACGCGGTCGACACCCTGATCACCATCCCCAACGAGCGGCTGCTCAACTTCGTCGAGCGGGGCACTCCTCTGTTCGAAGCCTTCCGCATCGCCGACGACGTGCTGCGCCAGGCCGTGCAGGGCATCAGCGACCTGATCACCATCCCGGGCGAGGTCAACGTCGACTTCGCGGACGTGCGCACGATCATGACCGGCATGGGCATGGCGCTCATGGGCACGGGCATCGCGAAGGGCGAGCACCGGGCCCTGGAGGCGGCCCAGCGGGCGATCTCCTCGCCGCTCCTGGAGGAGACCTCCATCCAGGGTGCCAAGGGCGTGCTGATCAACATCTCGGGCGGTCACGACCTGACCTTGCACGAGGTGGCCGAGGCGGCGCGCATCATCGCCGACTCCGTCGATCCGGACGCCAACATCATCTCCGGCATGGTGATCGACCCGACGCTCGACGAGGCCATGAAGGTGACGGTGATCGCCACCGGCTTCGACCGTAGCGCCGACGACCGCCCGCGCATGCCGCCGATCTCCATCAGCCGTCCCATGCCCGCCTCGGCTCCGGCCCCGAGTCTGGCCTCGATGCCGGTGCGCGAGCGCGAGCGGGAGAGGGAGCGGGAGGAGCGCGACGAGCCCGAGAAGCCGGTCGACATGCCGTTCTACCGCAAGGCCATCGCCAACGTCCGCGGCGACGACCCGAACGGCTTCGGCCCCAACTGGTCGAACGTGGATGACTACGACATCCCGACCGTTTTGAGAAAGCAGATGGACTAGATGCCGAGCCTCACGCCGTACCGCCGCACCCCCCGCCGAGCTGATGGACGGGGAGGTCGGGTGGGGCTCCGTCTGATCTGGGCCCTCCTGCTGCTCGCCCTCCTGGCGGTCCTCCTGGCGGCCCCCGCCGCCGCCCTGGACACCCTCTACCTCGTCCGCCACGCCGAGAAAGCCGATTTCTGGCCCACCGACCGGGACCTCGACGCCTTCCAACCCCTCTCCCCCGCGGGCCTGGCCCGCGCCGAAGCCCTGGCCGCCCGTCTCAAGACCGCCGGTATCGCCGCCGTCTATACCAGCCGCACCACCCGCACCCTGGAGACCGGCGCCCCGCTGGCCAAGGCTGCGGGCGTGCCGATCGCCGCGGACGATGCCACGACCAAGCCCGACGAGATGGCCGCGTTTCTCACGCGCCTGCGGGAGAAGCATGCAGCGGACCGGGCGGTGTTGATTGTGGGGCACTCGAATACCGTGCCCGAGTTGCTGGTGAAGCTTGGGGCGAAGGCGGAGTGCTTTCAGCGGTTGGGGATTGTGGGGGAGGTGGGAAGCTTGCTGATCGAGGGGTATGAGGGGGTGTGGGCGGTGGATTTGAAGAAGGAGGGGTGCGAGGGGATGGCGCGGGACGCGCTTATACTCCCCTGATGAGCGTTCCCGACCGCACTGCCCCCTTTCTGCGGCGGGTCAGCATCCGAAACTACAAGAGCATCGCCAAGGCTGACGTTGAGCTTGGCTCCTTCACAATCCTTGTCGGACGCAATGGCGCCGGAAAGAGCAATTTTCTCGACGCCCTCCACTTCGTATCCGATGGGCTTCAGTCCTCTCTCGACCATGCGATCAAGGCGAGAGGCGGCGCCTCAGAGATCACCTACCGCAGGGCTGAGTCGAGAAGCTTCGCGATCACCCTGGAAATCCTTCTTCCAGAGCGCCGGATCGCCACGTATGGCTTCGTGGTCAAAGCTCAATCGCGGGGATCTTTCAGAGTGGGGACCGAATTCCTGGACGTGCATTCAGAATCGGGCTCTGACGTTGGGCATTACCTCGTCGAAAGGGGCGAGGTTTCCGACTCTTCGATCGAGAACCCCCCTCCGGCCCAGCCGGACAGGCTCTATCTCGTCAGTGCCTCGGGCTTCCCAGAATTCCGTGTCGTCTACGACGCTTTGTCGTCGATGAGCTTCTACAACTTGAATCCCGACTCGATGAAAATCCTCCAAAAGCCTGACGCCGGCGAGCTGCTGCACCGCGACGGCAGCAATCTGGCGAGCGTGATCGCCAGGTTGAGCGCCGAGCATCCTCAAGCGCAGGAGCGTTTGACGCAGTATCTGTCGGCCATCGTGCCGGGACTCGAAGGAGTCGAGAAGGTTTCCCTGGGTCCCCTCGAGACCGTCCAGTTCAAACTGAAGCGTGGAACCGCGGACCACCCTCTTCAGTTTTTTGCCTGGAGCATGTCGGACGGCACGCTGCGCGCCCTGGGTTCCCTGGTCGCAACGGGGCAGCTCGCTGGCGGTGGATCACCCGTGAGCCTGGTTGGCATCGAAGAGCCTGAGACAGCACTCCATCCGGCCGCGGCGGGTGTCCTGATGGATGCCCTCCGTGAGGCTTCCTCGCACACACAGATCCTCGTCACAAGCCATAGCCCCGACCTCCTGGATCAGGTGGACCTGGAAACCGACCGTCTTCTCGCCGTCCTGGCTGACGAGGGTGTAACGAAGATCGCTCCCATCGACAAGGCGAGTCTTGCTGCCATTCAGGAGCACCTCTATACACCCGGCGAGCTCCTGCGTCTCGACCAGCTCGATCCCGATCCGGAAGATCTGGCCCGGCAAGAGCGGGAATCCCTGCCGCTGGTTGAAGACTGGGAAGAATAGGTTTGAGCCGTCTCCGGATCGCGCCGATCGTCGAGGGTCACGGGGAGGACAACGCGGTTCGCATCCTTCTCCAGCGAGTCTGGACGGAGCTGCTGGACGGCAAGTACGTCGAGGTCCTCAAACCGATCCGGGGATCGAAATTCAAGCTCGTCAAGGCCAGGGAGCTTGCCCGCGCCGTGGATCTTGCCGTTCTCAAGCTGAAAGCGTCGGCGTCCCGTGATCCACGAATGGTTCTGATCCTTCTCGATGCCGACGAAGACCCGCCCTGTGAGCTTGGTCCGAGACTACTCGGCATCGCACGTGAGCACAGGTCCGATATGGACATCTCGTGTGTGATCGCCAAGGTGGAATATGAAACCTGGTTCATCGCCGCGGCACGGTCTCTTCCGGATTACCTGGATCTCTCCAGAGACGAGACCTTGCCTGAGGCTCCTGAAGCGGCGGGGCTCGGCAAGGCCTGGATCCAGCGCCGGTTCAAGGGTGTCAAGTACAGCGAGACGGTTGATCAGCCCGCAATGACAAGCGCCATGGACCTGGCTCAGTGCCGGTTGCGGTCTCCTTCGTTTGACAAGTTGTGCCGAGATCTGCACGTGCGCCTTGGGCAGGATCGCTGACCCACTCTTGATCAATCCACCGGTGCTGCGGAAGAGGCCACAAGAGCGTGCGGCGCAACTCCCTCATCGCCGATCTGCTGCACCGGCATCAGGCGTATGCGCGACACGGCCCGCGAGCAGGCTGTCCGGAGCCGGCCTTCACCGAGAACGGCTTCTTCGCAGCCGTCTTCTTCCCGAATCCTGAGGTCAGAGCCCAGATTGTGGCCCCATCCCCGGAAGTCACCGGGGAAGTCACCGGGGAAGTCCTCCGGTTGCTCGAAGCCATGAAGGGGGAGATGAAGCGACTAGAGATGCAGGCAGCCTTGGGACTGAAGCACGAGGAACATTTTCGGAAAGCCTATCTCCTGCCGGCACTCAAGCTGGGGGGCGTTGAAATGACCCTCCCCGAGAAGCCGCGTAGCTCGAAGCAGCGGTACCGAATTACCCAACGAGGGACGGAATTTCTAAAACAGAGCCCGGCAGCACCCGAGGTTCCAGGTGAGTAGAGAGGCCCCTACGATCGATACCTGACCACCATCCCGGGCGGTCAACGTCGATCGACTTCGCGGACGTGCGCACGATCATGACCGGCATGGCATGGCGCTCATGGGCACGGGCATCGCGAAGGCGAGCACCGGGAAGCCCCCCCGGGGGGCGGCCGCTCCGACCAGATCCTCTCAGAGGCTGTGAAAAAATCGGTCCAGAGGCTGTTTTCGTGGCCGTAAGTCGTTTGTTTTCAATAGACCATTGACGCCTCAGTCAATTAATCACAAACTCTCAGCCGTCTCTTCCATTCTGATCCTTTCCCCCACAAGAGCCTCACTGACAAAGATCTCGCCACCGTACCACTTCATGTAGCCCTTTGAGTTCACGACTCGGACCTCGTAGTGGCCCGGATACTCCGGCTCGGGGAGCTGTCCGGGATAGGGCCGGCTGGAGGACTGGTAGCGCGAGGCAGGAGGCTTTTGCCCCAGAGATTCATGGGGACGCTCGGTATTAAAGACACCCCGGAAGGCGTCAAACTCCACCTGCTGCAACCGGGCGTTGCCGGCTGGAGGCCGCGTCGTTTCCTCTTTGAGAGTTCGGTGCATCCGCTCATGGCTGCCATTTTGCTCGGGGTGGCCGGGCTTGATCCGCTCGAGCTGAATCCCGAGTCGCAGCCAGCGCACCGCCAAGCGGGACAAGCGGCCGACCGAGATCGAGGCAAAGGGACTGCCATTGTCCGTTCGCATCACGGACGGCAAACCATACTCTTGAAAGAGCCGCTCGAAAACAGGCCAGGCTCCCACCTCCTTCACCGAGTCCAGACCGACAATGTCGAGAATGTAGCGGCTGTAGGCATCGACGACGGTCAGGGGGTAACACAGATGATGATCACCGGTGCGAAACTGGCCCTTGAAGTCGCTCGCCCAAACCTCGTTCGCCGCGCACGCTTGGGTCAAAGGGGCTATCGGCGGACGACTGACCGCTCGCGATGGGGCTCGAGCGGTCACAAGTCCTTGGCGCTTCAGAAGATCGCCGATCGTACTCGGCGCCGGCCAAGCCACCTCGGGGTGACTCTCTTCCAGCCGAGACCGCAGCTTCAGCGGACCCCAGGTCGGGTGCTGCCGCCGCAACTCGAGCAGCGCCGTCTCGACGGGCTCCGACATCCGGTGCGAGCAGCTCTTGGGCCGCCGAGACCGATCCCGCAGATCGGCCACCTCCCCTCAACGTAGCGATGGGCCCACTTATAGCCCGTCTTACGGCTGATTCCCTAGCGGCCACACAGTTCGGTCATCGTGTAAGGGTAGCTGCTGAACTCCAACAAAAATCGCGCTCTATGGGTCATCCGGGTCGTCTCGTGCCAAGGCATCCAGAACCTCCTACGGCTCCGGATGCTCTCCCACAATCTGTCACCCATGTTCCCGGTCTGAAGTGTTACCCATGTCCCCGGTCTGAACCGTCTGATCTAGGCCCTCCTGCTCCTCGCCCTCCTCGCAGTCCTCTTGGCGGCCCCCGCCGCCGCCCTGGACACCCTCTACCTCGTCCGCCGCGCCAAGAAAGCCGACTTCTGGCCACCGACCGAGACCTCGACGCCTTCCAGCCCTCTCCCCCGCGGGCCTCGCCCGCGCCGAAGCCTTGGCCGTTCGCTTCAAGACGGCCGGTATTGCCGCCATCTACACCAGCCGGACCACTCGCACACCCTTGAGACCGGCGCTCCCCTAGCCAAGGCTGCGGGCGTGCTGATCACCGCGGACGATGCCACCACCAAGCCTGACGAGATGGCCGCCTTTCTGGCGCGCCTACGGGAGAAGCATGCGGCGGACCGGGCTGTGTTGATCGTGGGGCACTCGAATACCGTGCCTGAACTGCTGGCGAGGCTTGGGGCGAAGGCGGAGTGCTTTCAGCGGCTGGGGATTACGGGCAAGCCCGGGAGCCTGCTGACTGAGGGGTATGAGGGGGTGTGGACGGTGGACTTGCAGAAACAGGAATATGAGGGGATGGCGCGAGGGGAGCATTCGATTTCATGAACTCCCGAACCATCGAGGGGCGGCATAGCTGCTGCATTGCGGATACTGAACTTACCCTCGTGGGTTCTTACATAAAGCGGCCATCCGAAATGTGGACATCACTCACCTCTAGTTATTAACGACCCCGATATCGTCACGCCCCTCAGGTTCATCGGTCGTCACGGCCTCGACCCGCATCTCCTCGGGGCACTTTTCCACAGAATATGACACTGATGTCGAGGATATATCAGCCCAGCCTCTCTCATGTCCCTCGATATCTAAGGCGGGAAGCGCAGAGCTTACTGTCAAAACATAATCAACTTCTGACAGAAGAACATGCGAGAGCTCGTCGCTCACGCTGCCCGCCGCCGAAGATCGCTCCAAGCTTAAACCAAAGAACGTTGTTATAGCTTCGGCAGATGTCATTTGTAATAGAGTCGTCCAAAATAGCGGTTCCTTTGCGACGCCCGGGAGAGCTATGACAGAGTTTTCGATTTCATCGAAAATAACTCGTTCAATGCTCAGGCCCTGTCGCCGAGCTCTTTGGATATGTTGCCATATCTCCCAAACAACTTCGTCTCCAGTTAAGGTTAGGCCAGGGGAAAACCATCGGACTTTAGCCATCCTTAGACGCTGCCATCTGGCATACATTGCGCGTTCTAGTCGGAGAGCTCGCAGGAAACGTTCTTCGGTAGTTTTAAAGCTAACGAATAATACTGCCCTGGGATCCTCTGTTACTCTTCGCCCGCTCCTTAGGATTAATCTTGTAGGTTCCGTTGCTAACTTCAAAAGCAGCGAAGTCTTTCCGGCTCCATGATGGCCTAGGACCAAAGAGGAGCTCTTTTCCGCGACTTCCACTATACCTATAGGGCCTCCCAGGGTGGCGGGAATCGGTATTACTCTTTCTCGGCTCAGAGTGCTCTTAATCCTCCTTCTAAGGGCACTTCGTACAGCTCCAAGCGAAGGGATGACCACAACTCCTTCTCCCTCTATGAATCGCAGCTTGTGTCGGCCACCGTGAAAGTTTTGGCTCCTACATTTTTTTACTTCCATCCACCTGCTTCGGTCGCCTGAATCGAAGCCAAAACGCATTACGGTATCAGCTACATACTCAAGCTCATCGAAACTGCTGCCCAAGTCCTCCGATATAATCACGCCTAGATATCCACTTTTTTCTATGTGCTCAATCAGATCCCTGGCAGCAACGCGTTCAAGCGAGGGTAGTATACCTCTTTGCTCTTCTCGGGAGACAAGCTGCAGCGCATTAATGCTGTCAATCACTAATGCGCGCCAAGGCCAGAATTTCAGCCTTCCTATCCTATCGATTACGTCGAGGAGAGGGTATTCACTACCATTTCCCACTGTGAACAATACTAAGGTTCCGCGGCCGTCGCTCGGCCTTTTGCCGAGTTCGTCTACGATGTCTTTACCGCCTAGGATAACATCAAATCTGCTATTATCAAGCAGGCCAAACGTGACAAGGCGATCAACAAGCAAGTCGAATCTCTCTTCAAAGGAGAAATAAACTGCAAGTCCACCGCGTCCGGCTACTCCACAAAGCTTTTGCAATGCAAAGACTGTCTTGCCCGAACCGGCAGGTCCCTTGAGGACAAAAACTCTTCCAGTTTCAGGCCTAGGGAGTATTCCACCTCTAAAAACAAAATTAAGTCCCGAGATTTCTGAAATTGAGCCAAACACTCGATTGAGAAAATATCCAAATTCTAGATGCCTCACTGAACTTACGCATTGTTCGACTAAACCTTGTCTCATAAAAGAGGGGGTCCCGATGGTATCGGGCAGGGTGTCAGGTTTGTCAACTTGAAAGTATCGGATTCGAAGAACTCTACAAAAGCGTGCAAACATAAGGATGCCAAGTGCTTGCCTAAAAAACGACTTATCACTCTCGTCACTCTTCTCTTTGAGATATCCTTTTTGGTTTGCTGCCGTGAAGACGGCCCGAATTTTTTCGATTGCTAGTGAAGTGCTTACGGTAGCTGATCTTGCTCCTTGGGCATCCTCAAGGCGAGTTGACGACGAAGATTCATAGAACAAGCTATTAAAGGTTGATGTTATCTCCGAGACGAGGTATTTAAATTCATTGCTAAACGGGCCAAGAGAAAATGACCGCTTAAAGGCTCTCTGTAGAAAGAATTCTGTTCGCTCAACGCTCTTCTTGCCAGGGAACGCTTCCATAAGCAGTCTGTGGCAAATTGCAATAGGGTCAACAACTTGATCCCAAAACCAGCCCCTTTGGCGACCAATTGCTGAAGAATTGTCTTCTGGTATTTGGCGAGTGGAGAAAAATGTCGCGTCACCGCTGCTGATAAGCCAAGTGTTCTGAGTCAATTTGGCTGGAAGAGGAATCCGCGGTAGCCGAGATGAGCCTGTCAAGCGCCATTGCTCTCCGGGTTCTCGCACAACTATGGCTGGTTCAAGGAGGAGAAAGGTTAAGGAGTCAAGAAGCGCTGTGTTATAGGGTGGCAGTCTGTCTGCCTTCTTTAAAAGCCCAGCGAGCTCAATCCACTCGGGCCAAGAATCGCGGCCCGCTAAGTGCTCTCTAAAGGATAAGAGCAGAGAGGACGTGGAGAATAATCTTTGTGGATCAGCAATGGCCCTCCTTGCGCAGAAGCAATTAAATCCTTCAGCGAAGAGGAAGACTTGAAGAATAGCACCGACCGGATCCTTGTGATCCTTCCAGTCGGACAATGGATGCGCAAGGTTCATTTGAACATCCTAATGGACCTGACTGCGTTGCCAGAAGAACCGGCAGCTCTTCCTGTGATCAAAATTGTGCTCGAGGGCGTCTCTTTGCTCAGAAGTTTAGCTATCCAACCCAGTATTGATGCGACTATATAGCCCAAAACCCAGGCCAGGAGTATGGCAATAGCCAGCGCTGTCATGATTTTGATCATTTTCCACCTACAATATCAAAGGCAATTATAATTAGTGTGGGCACAAAGCCAATTGTAATACTCTTTCTGAAGAGTGCTTTACCTCTTCTTCCGCTCAATAATTGGTCGAGATCTTCCCATGTCTCTAGTCCATCCGAAAATCGGAAGCGATTCATATCGCGGATTTTTTGTGAGATGTGGAGATTATAACCATAAAGGATGAGCGTGAAGATCAAGGCTGCGCCCGCGATTAGAGGGATCCAAGAAGGCCTGAAGCACTTTAGCACCGGCCGACCTGCCTCATAAGCAAAAACGATCGACAGTCCTATGCCATAGCCGTAGAGATTAAGGTCGCTTCCTATCCGGTCGAGCTCCGAAGGGAATTTACCCAAGAACCGAATTGCAATTATAACAATGACTCCTAGGAGCAGCGAGAGGACGACAATGGCTAAGTCCTCGGCAATCCCGCTAGCCTCAATGTGCGACATACTCCTTAGTCCTTTCAAGAGATATTGCCACGCGCTAATGAAAAATTTTCCTAGACAACTAATAGTTCCATAAATCTTGCGCTGTTGTCAAGTATTTCTTGTCTTCGAGCTTCTGAAATACTGGCTTGAAGTTCACGGAAAAGCAGGCGGCTGCTTTGGCGGCGAGCACGTGAGGAGTTCGGGTAAAACGGTCTAGAGGTCCCAGGGCTTGCCTCTCCAGGGACGAGGTACCAGTCGAATGGAGAGAAACCCTCCGTCCAGTCCGAGGCTCAGATAGTCGGCCCCTGCTCATCTGGCCTCCAGCACCACTCTCGAAGGGCCTGCCTGGTTCGGTTGGACGGAAAATCGGGCGAGGTGTGCCGAAATCCAAGCTCGCCTTGCCGAGTTCTAGCGGTGAAATCGGGTCTCTGGGCGCACCCCTCCCAGGCGGAGCCTCAGGTCCGCGAGGAAGATCAACGTCTGAGGACGGCCGGAGAGAGGTGCAGGGAAGAGGTTCCAGGTAATTCGAGAGAGCCCTCGCTCCTGGCGGCATCTGGGGGCGGTTGACGCGGGCTCAGACTGCCTGCTCGGCCTCCCGGCGGCCCTTTTTGCCCCCCGATTCGCCCAGAGTCCGGCGGACCGGCCTCCCTACACTGGCCTTCCCTACCGGGTTTTCGCCTGAAATCGGCCGACTGAGCACACCTCTACCAGGCGGAGCCTCAGGTCCGCGAGGACGATCAACGTCTGAGGACGGCCGCCGCGGCCGGTGCCTATCCGGCTACGAACGGCAGGGCGGGCGGGAAGCTCCCGAGCGGGAACCGAGAGAAGGTGCCAGTCGAGTCGAGGAGTGCCCACCCGCCGAAGGAAAGCCGCCGTGGGTGGCTCGTCGTCCGTGGCCGCAGGCCGTCGTCGCGCGGCGGCTTTTTTCAGGCCTGCGAGAGGGAGAGGTGGCGCCCTGATCGTCCTGGCCGACGAGCCCGATGTCCGCGGACGATGCTCCGTTGGCGAGGGACGACGCTCTGCCGCTGACGACGACGTTCTGTATCTCGTGGCGACGGTCTGTCGTCCAGCGACGACAGTCTGCCGCCACCGGCGACGGTTCATCGTCCAGGGACGACGCTCTGCCGCCCTTGGCGACGGTTCGTCGTCCGGGGACGACGGCCTGTATCCAGCGGCGACGGTCCGTCGTCGAGGGACGACGGTCTGCCGCTGATGACGACGTCCTGTTGTCCCGTAGCGACGGTCCGTCGTCCAGGGACGACAGTCTGCCGCCACCGGCGACGGTTCATCGTCCGGGGACGACGCTCTGCCGCCCATGGCGACGGCCTGTATCCCTTGGCGACGGTTCGTCGTCCGGGGACGACGCTCTGCCGCTGACGACGACGTTCTGTATCCCGTGGCGACGGTCCGTCGTCCAGCGACGACAGCCTGCCGCCACCGGCGACGATTCATCGTTCAGGGATGACGCTCTGCCGTCCGTGGCGACGGCCTGTATCTCGTGGCGACGGCTCGTCGTCCAGGGACGACGGTCTGTATCCAGCGGCGACGGTCCGTCGTCCAGTGCCGACAGCCTGCCGCCACCGGCGACGGTTCATCGTTCAGGGACGACGCTCTGCCGCCCGTGGCGACAGCCTGTATCTCGTGGCGACGGCTCGTCGTCCGGGGACGACGGTCTGTATCCGGCCGGAAAGAGGTGCCAGTCGAGTAGAGGGCCGTCCGCCGGAGGTTCCTGCAGAGAGAGCCGCCGGTCACTCCCGAGTGATCTACGCTCGAATGAGCGCGTAGAAGCTACAGGGAGGCTGGACGCCGGTCTCGACGGGCGTGGCGGCCTGGCTCGCCGAGAAGGGGTAGGCGAAAGGGCCGAACCGCTCCTCCTGCGTCTGGATCGATCCGGTGCGGCGCCATACGATCCGGTCGCCGCGGAGGAGCTGGAGCTCGAAGGCGACGGGGCCTTCCGTGAGCACCAGCGAGTTGGCCTGAACCCAATAGGTATAGGTTCCGGCCGGCGCCGTGCGCGCCGGCCAGTAGACGTTCTCGACCGGGGTCTCACAAATCTGATCGGTCCCGCCGTTGCAGTCGATGTCCAGGATCGCGCCGGTGTCGGATTTCTTGTTGGCGAAGAAGACGCAGTTTCCCGCCGGGTCCTGAACATAAAGATCCAGATCGGACGTGCCGATCCACACCAGCCGGAAGGCGACGTCGCCCGTCCCCGCCGAGACGGGCCCGCGATTGCCGGGATTGTCGCGATTGCCGGCCTGGCGGTGGCCGGAGCAGGAAGCGGCCAGACAGGCGACCAGGATCATGAATGCCGCGAAACGCCATCGTTCCATGGTCGAAACTCCCGATTCCGGAGCGGCTCTCCTGCCGCTTCGTCCCTACAGCTTGGACGGGCCAGACCGGAATCCAGTTCCACGAGGCGAGGGTCCCGCTAGGGAGAGGTGCCGCAGGGGGAGAGGTGCCAGTCGAGTAGAGGAAAGCCCGTCCCGTCCAGTGAGTCAAAGAGGGGTTGGCGATAGATGCCGCGCGTGCCCTTGCTTGAGAGTTTCTTCATGGGCTACTCTCACCAGAGAATCGTCAATCCTAGGAGGTGACCTATGGTAAAGCTGCTCAGGATCATCGTGGTGGCCGGATTCTTCGCGCTCGCATTCTGGATTCCCGCCTCGGTGACATCTGTCCAGGCCGCCGGTTCCTGCCCCGGCGCTTATCCCTCCTGCTCTTTCCTGGGGAACAGGGCCTGCTCGACGAGCACGTACTGCTGTGCTGGCTATGACCTGGGCTATTGCTCTTGCGGTGGGGGCCACTACAAGTGCGCGTTCTAGCGCCCTAGGAGGCGGCGTGCGGCCAACGGCCGGGATGATCGTCGCCGTAAGAAGCTGCAGTCGAGTAGAGGAGGCGCGCCGTTTGCTCCTCCTGACGCTACGAGGTCGGGACGATCGTCATCGCTTCAGGCCCGCGGCCCGGCGAGCGATCTCGTCGATCATGCCGCTGAAGATCAAGGCATGGAAGGGGTAGAGGGCGTACCAGTACAGCCATCCCATCAATCCCTTGGGCGCGAAGAATGCCGTCTGCGAGAGGAGAGACTGGCCGTCTTCGTGGGGTTTTGCCTGGAATTGGAGCCAGGCTTTTCCGGGCACTTTCATTTCGGCGCGCAATCTGATCTGCCGTCCCGGCTCGACGTCTTCCACGCGCCAGAAATCGAGCGCATCCCCGATGCGCAGGCGGTCCGGATCGCGGCGGCCACGGCGCAGGCCCACGCCTCCCGTCAAGCGGTCCAGGAGCCCGCGGATCTCCCAGGCCCAATTCATGTAAAGCCAGCCGCGGGCTCCTCCCAGGCCGCTGAACACCTGGTAGACGCTCTCGGGCGGGGCTTGGACGATCCGCTGGCGGTGCTCGAGGATCATGCCTTCCTGGGTGGTCAGGATCACGGGCGGCACGTCGCCCTGGCTGGTGCTCAACGCATCGCTCCAGGCGGTTTCCACGTCGCTCGCGTTCAGCTTGGCGAGCGCCCGCTGAACCGACGTGCGGTAGTCGGCGGGATGGATTTGCGGGAAGAGCTTCTGAGCGCTGGGATCGTGGACGACGTTTTCGTTCCGCAGCCCTTCGATCAACGGCCGGGCGATGGCCGCGGGGATCGGGGTGACGAGGTTCACCCAATAGGAAGACAAGCGCGGCGTAAGGACGGGGACCGGCAGCATCCAGCGTTTCAGGCCACGGGCCTCGGCATAGATCAGCATCATCTCGCCATAGGTGACGACTTCCGCGCCGCCGATCTCGACGATGCGGCCGGTGCTTTCGGTGCTCTCCGTGCTCTCGGTCAGGACGGCCGCGGCGGCCAGGTAGTCGAGCACCTCCCGAATGCCGATCGGCTGAGCGCGCGTGTACACCCAGCGCGGACAGATCATCACGGGGACACGCTCGGTCAGGTAACGGATCATTTCAAAAGAAAGGCTGCCGGAGCCGACGATCACACCGGCGCGGATCTCCGTGACCGGTACGCCCGCCGCGCGCAGGGTACTGCCCGTCTGCTGCCGCGACCGCAAGTGCTCGGAAAGCCCGGGCCCAGCCTCGGCCAAAGCGCCGAGATAAATGATGCGCCGGACGCCCGCGGCGCGGGCCGCCGTGCCGAAGTTGCCGGCCGCCGTCAGGTCGCGCTGATGAAAATCGGTGCCTCCGGCCAGGCTGTGCACCAGGTAGTAGGCGGTGTGCACACCCAGCATCGCCGGGACGAGGCCGTCCGGCTGGAGCACGTCGCCGGCCGCGATTTCGACTTCGCTTCCCCAGGAACGGCCGCGCAACCGGGATGGGTCCCGTACCAGGCAACGGACGCGATGCCCGTCCTTCAGAAGGCGCGGCACGAGGCGGCCGCCAATGTAGCCGGTCGCGCCCGTCACCAGGATCAGGCCGCCGCTGCTGGATTCCTCTCGCAGGCTTTTGCTCCTTGGCCTTCCACGGCCATCGCCCACTGTACTCTCTTCTCCTCCGCACGGGGCAATGTAGCGGCAGCCCGTCGCCAGCGACGAGCTGCCGCTACTAGTCCGACGTGCCCGAAGTTCGTTCCGGGTATCCGGGACTTGTGACGTCGGGAGTTGTTGGTGGGATCCCACGTTTTTCCCGCCTCGGAGACGCCCCGACGTTGTCGATTCCGAAGCGGTATGGGTGACTCGTCTGGGACGTCTCTACGGGACGATCACGCGTTGGCGGAGGGTGGGGTCAAGGCGACACCGTGCCCTCAACCCCGTTCTTCCGGCCTGCCTCCAACGCTCCGTAGAGACGACCCCAGACGGGTCACGAAGAG
>DATFNZ010000226.1:0-6357 GCA_035266085.1 Thermoanaerobaculia bacterium | reverse complement strand
GACGGCGGCCCTGGAGCGCGCCTCGGTCCTCGAAGGCGTGCAGTCCCTCGCCGGACGGGTCCAGGAGTACGCGTGGCCCACGCCGGGGCTCCCGGACGCTTGGCGTCCCGGCGCGCGCATCGGTTTCGCCTTGGCGCTGGTCCTGATCGTTCTGGTCCATCGCCGCCGGATACGTGGGGAGTGGGCGGTCTGGACGCTCACCGCCACGGCGGCCCTGCTCTTCCTGGCCGTGCGCGTCGGGGTCACCGGCCCCCATCTCATGCAGCCCCGGCACACGGCCGCGCTTTTCCTTCCCGCCTTGATGACGGTGCTCTCGGTCCTCCTGCTGGCGGGGCGGCGCTGGCTCCTCGGGGTCTGGACGGGCGCCCTGATCCTCCTGACCGCCGCGGCGATGGCCCAGACCTACGGCACCCTGGCCAAGGAGGGGGACTGGGCGCGGGTGGGCAGCTTCCTCGAGCAAAACGCGCGGCTGGGCGAGCCCATCCTGGTCCTCACGGCGGAGGCCGCGCTGCCGCTGAAGCACTACTATCAGGGCGCGCTCGCGCCCCTGCCGGCGGCGGAAGATTTCAAGACCTACGATTCGCGGGAGCTCGAGCTGCGAAGCGAGGAGGAGATCGACGCCGCCCTGGGACGCGGAGAGCCCCCGGCGGTCTGGGTGGTCACCCACCCCCTCAACCCGGGCTGGCTCGGGATCGACTTCGGGTTCGACGTCCTGGAGAGGTATCTCGCGAGCCGGTACCGGCTGGACCGGGAGATCCTGTTCTCGGGCACGCGGGTGCGGCGCTTCACTTCCCGGCCATGAAGGCTTCGGCCGCCCGGTTGGCGAGCTGGATCGTCTCGTTGACGTTCAGGGTGCTGTTGACGATGTGCGTCGCGTTGACGAGGTGGAGCCCGGGAACGGAGGTGGTCATCGGCGGCAGCCGGCTGGAGTAGTGGAGCGTGGGGAGGGCGAAGACGCTCCTCACGCGCGAGACGCGGAAGGCGAGGAGGTCGCCCCGGTCGAAAGCCGGCATCATCCGCTCCAGGGCGGCGAGGAAGGTCGTCTCGATCTCGCCGTCGGAGAGGGCGAAGGCCGGGTCCTCGGGGTCCACGTACTTCGGCAGGTAGACCAGGCAGTTGCCGCCGAGCTCCGAGCGGTCCACCAGGGCGGACATCTCGACCACGGCGGTGAAAGGGATTCCGGGGTCCGTGATGTTGGTGACGTAGAACCCGGCGAGCGGCTTCTTCAGGAGCAGCGAGGCGCAGACGATGCCCAGGTACTGGATGCCCTGGAGCCTCGCGGCCTCCTCTTCCCCCAGTCCCTGGCAGATCCGCGCGGCCACCGGCGCGGGCACGGTGGCCACCACCTGGCCGAAGGTCTCCTGGCGGCCGTTCCGGAAGGTGACGCGCACCCCGCCCCCCGGCTCGGGCGCGATCCGCTCGGCGGCGTGGCCCGTCCGGATGGCGACCCCTTCGCCGGCGAGCACCTCGGCGAAGCGGTCCAGGATGCGGCCGTAACCCCCCGGCATGTAGCCGAACATTTCCTTCTTGAGGCCTGTCCGGCGGGCGGCGTACATGCGGGCGATGGTGGCCCAGAGGAAGGCCGCGGAGGTCCGCCGGTAGTGCTCGCCGAGCTTGGCTTGGAGGAGCGGCAGCCAGATCGTCTCGAAGGTCCGGTCGCCCGACCAGCGTCGGAGCCAGTCGCTCACCAGCACCGCTTCGAGCGGGCGCGGGTCCTTCACGCGCGAGGCGTGGAAGATGGTGGCGGCCAGGCGCAGCTTGTCGATCAGGCGCAACGGCGGGAAGCGCAGGAACTCCAGGCTGTTCGACATCGAGTGGAGCCGGCCGCCGGAGTAGAAGCCGGTCCGCGTCTCGGCCCAGCGCAGCTCCCCTTCGAGCCCGAGCTCGGCCCAGAGCGCCCGCAGGTGGGTGTCCGAGAGGAGAGTGACGTGGTAGTGGCGGTCCCACACCACGCCGTCGAGGTTCCAGGCCGAAGCGAGGCCGCCCAGCCCTTCCGCGGCCTCGAAGAGGGTGACGCCGCATCCTGCCTGGGCCAGGCGGTGGGCGATCGTCATCCCCAGCACGCCGCCGCCGATGATGCCCCAGCGTTCTCCCTTGGAAAGAGGAGAGCTCAAGCGGGCGGCCATCCCTCCCGAACCTCCCCCCGCTTCGCCGCGTAGACCCTCCCGCAGGCCTGGCAGGCCACCCTCTGAAAGCGGTCCGCGTCGCGGGCGTTGAAGCGCTGGACGAGCTGGCCGCAGCGGCAGACGCAGCCGACGGGGCGGGCCGGGTGGCCGAGGGCAAGGTGGAAATCAGGGATGGACCTGGTCACCACGGAGCCCATGCCGACCATGGCAAAGCGGCCGATGACCAGGCCGCTGCCGATCCTGCAGCCGGCGCCGATCGTGGCCCCTTCGCGCACCAGGGTGGGCAGGGTGTGCTCGTCCGGCTCCGAGGGGCGCAGGCGCTGGAGGTCCGGCGTCGTGGCCCGCGGGAAGCGGTCGTTGGTGAAGATCGTGCCGGCGCTCACCATCACCCCGTCCTCGATCGTCACGGCGGCGCAGATGTAGACCATGGCGTTGATCTTCACCCGGTGGCCGATCCGCACGCCGTAGGCGATGTAGGTCTTCTCGCCGACGATGCACTCCTCGCCGAGCCGGGCGCCGCGCCGGATGTGGACGCTGTCCCACACGGCGCTGCGGGGACCGATCTCGACCTCCTCCTCGATCAGGGCCGTCGGGTGCACGAAGGCCGTGGGATCGACGAGCGCCGGGGAGGGATCCGGGAACGTCATGCCCCTTCACCCGCCACCAGCGCCAGCCGCCGGGGCCGCCGCAGCCGATCCGAGACGGCGCCGACCGCCGTCCACCGGCTGCCGTGGAGGGCCCGGTAGGCGGCCTCGACGACCTCGACCGAAGCGAGGGCGTCCTCCATCGTGATCGCGAGATCCTCCTCGCCCCGGATGGCGCGGACGAAGTTGCCGATCTGCGCCTGGAAGGCCTGCACCTTGTCGTACCCGGCGCCGAAAACGACCCAGCCGCCCTCGGCGAGCCGCCGGTAGCGCGACTCCCGCCAGCCGACCTGCAGGGTGCCCTCCGTGCCGTGGAGGGTGAGGTAGCTCTCCGCCTCCTTGCCGACGCTCCACGACAGGTCGATGCTCCCCAGGGCACCGCCCTCATTGCGGACGAAGAGATGGACGGCCTCCTCGACGGCGAGCCCCTGGCCGCGCGCCCCCTCGACCACCTGCACGTCCACGAGCGGCCCCAGGAAGAAGCGCATCAGGTCCACCGAGTGGGTGCCGTTGTCGATCAGCACGCCGCCGCCGCTCAGGGCCGGGTCCGAGTTCCAGCGGGCCGCCATGCTGACGCGCGAGGTGAAGGAGTTCTCCACCTCCAGCACCTCGCCGATCACCCCCGACTCGGCCAGGCGGCGGGCGCGGACGACGTCGCCGGCGTAGCGGAACTTGGACGCCATGGTCAGGAGGGCGCCCGACCGGCGGGCCCCCTGCGCCATCAGACGGGCGCTGCGGACGTCGATGCTGAGCGGCTTCTCGCACAGCACGTGGACCCGGCGCCGCAGGAAGTGGAGCGAGATGTCCGGATGGGTGACCGGCGGCGTACAGACGATCACGGCGTCGAGCGGGCAGGCGATGGACATCTCCCGGTGGGACTCGAAAGCCGGGCAGCCCAGCCGTCCGGCCAGGGCGCGGGCGGCCTTGGAGTCCACGTCCGCCACCCCGGCAATGGTGGCTAAAGGGGCGAAGGGCGCCACCTCGAGCCCCTCGAACGCCTGGGCGTAGGTGCCGGCGATACGCCCGGCCCCCACCAGCCCGAACCGCAAGGGCGCGCTCAAGCCGCCTCCCGCGCCAGCCGGCCCACGGCCTCGTGGATGGACTCCGCCAGGAAATCCACGTGCTCCCGCTCGAAGCGCTCGTTCCAGGGGAGGACCAGGACGCTGTCCAGGGCCTCGTAGACCCCCGGGAACCGGCCGCGCCGGAAGTCGAGCGCCTCGGGCCGGGCCAGCGTGAACGGCCAGCGGCTCTCGCCGAAGGTCCGCTGGTGCTGGAAGACCTCGCACTCGAAGGCCGGCTTCTGGATGTAGCGCGGCGCCGCGGCGATGCCCCGCCGCTTGAGCAGGGCGCCCAGGGCCACGGCGCCGCCCGGCACGGCGACGGGGTCGACCCGCAGGCCGTAGCGCCAGTAGGCGTGGACGCTGCGGGGCCGCACCACGGGCCCGGCGATCCCCGGCAGGTGCCCTATCGCCGCCGTGAGCCGGGCGGCGTTGGCGATCCGCCGCTCCACGAGCTCGCCGAGCCGCGGGAGCTGCGCATAGGCGACCGCGCCCTGGAGCTCGCTCAGGCGGTAGTTGAGGGCGAGGAAGGTGTGGTCCGGGCAGGGATCGCCGTAGCCCCAGGCCTTGTTGATGAAAAGGAACATGCGGCGCGCCAGGGCCTCGTCCCGGGTGACGACGAGGCCGCCCTCGCCGCACGTCACGTGCTTGCCCTGCTGAAGGCTGAAGACCCCGATCGTGCCCATCGTCCCCACCGACCGGCCGCGGTCGCGGGCCAGGAAAGCCTGGGCGCAGTCCTCGATCAGAGGGATCCCCCGGCTGCGGGCGAGGGCGAGGATGGGCGCCATGTCGCACGGATTCCCGAACAGGTGGGTGACGACGATGGCGCGCGTCCGCTCGCTCAGGGAGCGCTCGATCGTCGCCGCCGTGACGTTGCAGGTCGCCGGGTCGACGTCGGCGAATACCGGGATGGCCCCCTGGTAGAGGATCGGCGTCAGGGCGCCCATGTCGGTGATGGGCGAGGTGACGATCTCGTCGCCCGGCTCGGGATCGATCGCCGCCACGGCGGTATGGAAGGCCGCCGTTCCGGAGGAGCACGCCCAGGCGTAGGGGACGCCCAGGGTGTCCGCGAAGCCTTCCTCGAGAGCGCGGACGACGGTCCCCTTGGTGCTCGTCAGGATTCCGCTGCGCAGGACTGCCGCGAGCATCTCCATCTCTTCCTCGCCGAAGCTCCGCCCGGAAGCGTCCTGATCCGAGGGGAGGGACAGACACTCAATCATGGTGCGCTCCCGGAGTCGAAGGCTGGAGATCGGCCGCCTCGGCGCCGCTCGGCAGCCGCGGCCCGAAGAGCCGCAGGGCGGCCAGGCGGCCGAGGAGCCGGAGGTGCCCCGCGACGGAGCGCAGGACCTTCATCTTGGAATGGCCGAGCAGACGCACCTCCAGGGTCGCCGGGTGCTCCACGACGGCCGAGCCCTGGAGGTCCAGACGGGCGAGGATCTCCGCGATTCCCAGGAACCCGTCCTCGCGCAGGGGCAGGTCGGCCACCGCCCGCCGCCGGTAGACGCGGAAGCAGCTCGTGTACGTGTGGAGCTTCTGCCGCAGCACCCGCCGGTAGAGGAACGAGGCGCCGCGGGACAGCGACAGCCGCCAGGAGGGCACGTTCAAAACCTGGCCGGCCGGGTGATAGGGCGAGGCCGTGACCAGGTCCACGCCCTCCGCGAGCTTGGGGATCATCTCCACGAGGCCGTGGGGATCGTAGGTGCAGTCGCAGTCGATCGAGCAGACGACCTCCGTCTTCGCGGCGCGCAGGCCGGTCAGGATCGCCGCCGCCACGCCGCGGTTGCGCTCGTGTCGGAGGAGCGCGCAGTTGGGCCGGGACCCGAAGAGCCGGTTCAGGAGGTCCCACGTGGCGTCCCCGCTGCCGTCGTCGACGAAGAGGTAGAAGACGTCGTAATGCCTCTTCAGCCACACCGAAACGCTGCGCAGGGTGTTGGCCAGATACTCAAGCGACCGCTCCTCGTTGAAGCAGGGGACGACGACCGTGACGGGGACGCGGCCGGTGGCCTCGGCTGCCTCTTCGATCGCGGCAGCCAGCGGCTCCGTCTTGGCCTCCGCGGGGCCCTGCTCGAGCCCCAGGTACTCCGCGATCCCGGTGACGTGGAAAGTCCGGAAGTAGTCCTCCAGGACCCACTCCATCTTGTCCAGGTTCCGGTAGTGGCGGATGCGCGTGAGCAGGGAGCCCGTGTTGAGCATCGGCTGCTCGGGATCGAGCTCCCAGACGTGGCAGTACATGACGAAGGGGGCGTCGTGCCGGCGGTGCCAGCGCCGCACCAGCGGTTTGACCAGGGTATGGGGAAGCTGCCGGAAGTAGTTGCCGCCCGCGAGCGGCAGCGCGAGGCCGCCCAGCGTCCAGGCCGAGGGCGGGATCTCCCAGAGCACCCGGCCGCTCGCGGCGTGCCGGTGAACGGCGTGCCGCCAGGGCTGCCCCGCGAAGTGGTGGAGCATGGGGCGGACGCTCGAGTCATAGGCATAGCCCTCCTCGGCCACGACGTCGAGGGCCCAGAGGTCGGCGGGGCGCAGGAAGTGGGG
>DATFNZ010000225.1:0-20691 GCA_035266085.1 Thermoanaerobaculia bacterium | reverse complement strand
TTTGCGGCCCAAAGGGTCGCGAGAACCCAGCCCAGGGCTGAGGCCGCAGGCCGATGCCCTGGGGAGAAAGGCAACAAAACCCCGCGGCCTGAAAGGCCGCAAGAGGTTCTGGTTCGGAGTCGGCTCGCTCCGCTCCGGTTCTCGCGGCCTTTCAGGCCGCAAGGCTGTGGGGTCTGTCGGCCCAGGGCATCGGCCTGCGGCCTCAGCCCTGGGCTGGGTTCTCGCGACCCTTTGGGCCGCAAAGACCGAAAGCCGGCAAAAGTCCGTCCAAGGAAAGTTCGTCAGGCCGGCAGGGATGCCGACGCTCCTAGGGAGGCGCTACGCAGCAGCTCAATCCTGCGTTGACAACCACTAGATAGAAATGGTGGATGTTTTGTAGGGGCGGTCCGCAGGATGCCGTAGGCACCCCTGCGTGGCCGCCCTGGGTGGGGGAAGGTCCCGCGCGGGAAGGGGATAGGGGGCCAGCCGGCGGTCCGTAGAGGCCCCCCGCCCAGGGCGGCCACATAGGGCCGCCCCTACACGGCAGATTCACTTTGACAAGAAGCGCTAGGGGACGACCTGGAAGGCTCTGGCCTCGTCCTGGCCGCTGATCCGGACGGTGTAGCGGCCGGGGCGAAGGGCTCGGGGCGGCAGGGCGAGCGAGTAGTACTCCAGCTTGTCGGTCAACCCGTCCACCCGGAAGACGACCTTCCCGGACTCGTCCAGAATCTCCGCGGAACGCTTCCCCGTCGCGCCCCGTGCCGGCAGGAGAAGGGCGCTGTAGACGTCAGCCCGCACGACCGTCTCCTTGCCTCCCTCGCTATCCCGCACGACCTCGTTGAACAGGACGGGGTCGGCGGGCTGCGGCCGGGCAAGGATCTCGCGCTCCTTTTCGAGCTGCGCGACCTGGGCTTGGGCGTCCGCGACCTTCTTGTCGTTCTCCTGCTGAAGGCCGATGAGGCGCCTCATGTCGCCTTCCATCTGGGCGATCTTCTGCCTCAGCGAGGAGGCTTCGCCGCTGGGAGCCTGGGGCGCAACCGGCACTGTTGCCGGCGCCGCCGGCTGCTCGGCCCGGGCGATCCCCGCGGGATCCGTTGCCTGCACGGCCGTGTAGATCCAGCCGCTCGAGGCCACGAGCGCCAACAGGCTCGCCGCGACGGCCATGGCGCGCCAGGTCCGCGGCGCTTCCACGGCTCCGGTCCGCGGCCTGGCGGCGGGGAAGACCGCCACGTTGGCTTCCTCCTCGAGGCGGCGGCTCATCCGGGCCAGCTCCAGCTCGGCGGCGCACTGGGGGCACGAAGCCAGGTGAGCCTCCGCGGCCGCGGCATCGATCCCCGAGGGGGTCTCGCCCCAGGCGAGGGCCACCATGTCCTGACTGGGGATGTGCTGGGAGAACATGGCGCCGGCCATCCGCGTCTCGGCCAGGGCCTCGCGGCAGCGTTCACAGGTCTGGAGGTGCCGGCGGACTTCCGCGCGCTCCTCGGCTTCGAGGGTGCCGTTCAGCAACCAGGGGAGGAGTTCGATGGCTTGGTCACAGGTCATTAGTTTTCGCCCTTCCACTCTTGTTAGGCGACTTTTTGACCATTGTGTTACGTCCTTCGGACGGCTGACCTCCCAAGAGGTCCTGCCGCAGGGCCGTGGCCTTCTCCCGGCAGCGCAGGACCCGCACGCGGAGGGTGCCTTCCGCGACGTTCATGCGCAGGCTCATCTCCTTGTAGGAAAGGCCGGCGACGATCAGGCGCCACATCTCCCGGCATTCGTGCGAGACCCGTTCCAGGACGCGCATCAGCAGGTCCCGGTCTTCCCGGTTCACGGGCTGGACGTGCCCCAGGCCGTTGGCGCCATCGGCCGTTTCGAGGGTTTCGAGGTCGGCCCACTTCCACTTGCTCTGGGCTCGGAGCTGATCCAGGCAGGTATGGCTGACCACTCTCCAGAGATAGGTGCGCAGGCTCGACTCGCCCCGGAACTTTCCCTGTCCCAGCAGGCGGGTCACCTCCAGGCGAACGTCCTGAAGGACATCGTCCCAGCGGTCGGCGAGCCGCCGCTGGTAGGGCCAGGCGGCGCGCGCGATCCAGCCGTCGACGGTGCCTACCGCCTCCCTCTCGCCCCTTAAAAAGCGGGCGACCACGTCCCGGTCGTCCGTAGCCATAGACCGTATCCTATCGTTCTCCCGCCAATCCGGCGAACGCCCTGGCCGGTGGGATAGAATGAAGAAAAGGTCGGAACGCAGTGACGGCTCCTCGATCCCTTCCTACCCTCGTCCGTTTGGTCTCCTTCTTTCTGGCGGCGTTGTCGACTGTTGGGTTGGGCACGGCGCGGGCGGCCGATCCGCCGGCTGCCGAGAGTCTCTCTTTGCAGCCAGGCGTCTCCCAGGAGCGTGAAATCCGGGGCGGGCGGAGCTTGTCGTTCGACTTGCCTCTGCCGGCCGGCAGCTTCCTCGAATTCGAGATCCTCCATTGGGACACGAGCCTGGCGCCTCGTCTCCTGAGCCCGGCCGGTGAGGTGGTGGCCAGGGGAGAGGGCCCGGTCCCCCAACTCCTGGCCGTGATCGCGGATCGCGAGGGCACCTACCGGCTGGAGCTCACCGCTCCGGAGACGCAGAGGTTCTCCAAACGATTCACCGTAAGAGTCTTGCAGCTCAGGCCCGCTGCCGCCGGAGACGAGGAGCGCGTCCGGGGCGCGAAGCTGCTCGTGGAGGCTCGGCAGCTCCTGGCCCAGCCGGAGCCGCAGCGCGACCGGGCGGAGGCTCTCTGCACGGAAGCGCTGGCTGCCTGGCAGACGGCGGGAGACGCCCGGGGCGAGGTGGAGGCCCTCATCGAAATCTCCAGCCGCCGAGGCGAAAGAGGAGACATACCGGGGGCTCTCGGCTGGCTGGAAAAGGCCTTGAAGAAATCGCGGGAGAGCGGCCTTCCCGAATGGGAAGCCATATCCCTGTCGAGCATGGGCTTTTGCCAGGGGAGGCTCGGCAACTATGACGGCGCCATCGAATTCTTCAAACGGTCCCTCGAAATCTGGCAAAGAGTCGGGCGGCTTCATGAGAAGGCCTCCGCGCTCCAGAGGCTGGGCCTCGCCTATCAGCGCAAGGAGGATTACGAAAGCGAGCTGCGGGTCTTCAAGGAGGCCTTGCCGCTCGCCGAGGCCTCGGGGGATCTCATCCAGCAAGCCCGTGCCCTGAGCGGCCTCGGGGCGAGCCACTACTATCTCGGCCGTCCCGGCGACGCGCGGGAGAGCTGGGAAAAAGCCTTGGAGCTCAGCCGCCAGGGAGGGAGCACGAGCCTCGAAGGCCTGATCGAGAACAACCTGGCGGCCCTCTATCAGAATCAGGGCCATTTCCAGCGGGCTCTGGAGCTCTACACCCGCCTGGCCCAAAGGGGTGGACCCAAAGAGGTCGGGCTCATTCGGGCCAACATGGGCAGCCTCTACGCGGAGTTGGGAAACCCGGAGGAGGCGCTGGAGAACTTCAAGCTCGCGCGCGAGACCTATCATGCCGTCGGCGATCTCGAAAGCGAGGTGAGCGTTCTGGTCCATATCGGGCAGGTCCGTCAGCAGATGAAGGAGCCCCAGGCCGCTCTCGCGGAGTATGAAAAGGCCCGGCAGGTGCTGCCGGAAGCTTGGAGCGTCGTCCGCGCCATCGGACAGGCACAGACGGATCTTGGAAAGCCTGGAGAGGCCCTGCCGCTCCTGCAAAAGGCTCTCGAAATCGCCAAGACCACCGGCGATCGGTCGAAGGTGGTGGTTACCCAACTCGACTTAGGCTCGGCTTACGCCAGGCTGGGTAAAAAGGATCTGGCCGCCGAGAGCCTGAAGCAGGCCATCGAGTTGGGTGAAGAAGTCGGACACCAGAAAGTCGTCTCCGCTGCTCTTCTGAAACGCGCCGAGTTGCGGCGAGACGACGGCCGCATCGAGGAGGCCCTCGCAGACATTCAGAAGGCTGTGGAAGGGGTCGAGTCGGCACGGCGGAACATTCCGGGCGACCAGCTCCGCATCGGCTTCTTCGCCGAGAAGAGGACCTACTACGAGTTGGAGATCGACCTCCTGATGGCGCTCGACCGGGCTCATCCGGGGAAGTACGCGGCCCAGGCCCTGGAGGTGAGCGAGCGGGCCCGGGCGAGAGGGCTCCTCGATCTCCTGGCCGAAGGGCGGATCGACGTCAGTCAGGGACTGGCTCCCGAGCTCCGGCGGCGTGAGGAGGATCTCTCCTTCAAGGTCTCCAGCGCGCAGATCCAGCTTCGCTCCGGCAGTGCGAAACCAGACCGGATCCGGGACCTCCAGGAAGAGCTCCACCAGTTGGACCGGCAGCGAGAGCAGCTCGATCTGGATATCCGTGCCGTCAATAAACGCTATGCCGACGTCCGCTATCCGATCCCTCTGAAGCTGGATCAGATCCAGAGCCTCGTCCTGGACGACCAGACCGCTCTGCTCGAATACGCTCTCGGCAAGGAGCGCTCAACCCTGTTCGTGGTCACCCGGCAGGCGATCGGCACCTACGAGCTGCCCGCCGTCAGCGGGATCACGCAGCGGGTGGAGCGGCTGCGCAAGGCGCTGGAGCGGGACAGCCTTCTTGCGCGGCAGGACTACCTGGACCTGGCCTTCCAGCTCTATCGCGACCTTCTGCAGCCCGCCTCCAAGGTCCTGGCCGGCAAGCCCAAGCTCCTCATCGTCGCGGACGGAGCCCTCTCCTACATCCCCTTCGAAGCCCTCCTCACCGAGCCGGCCGGAGGGCGCTCCTATCGGGATCTGCCCTATCTCCTGCGCGCTCACTCCGTCGCCTACATCCCTTCGGCCAGCGTGCTCGCCGGCCTGCGCGAGCCGCGGCAGGAGCCCGTTCCGGCGGACCGCAAGCAGGTGGCGGCGTTCGCCCCTTTCGCGGGGCCCGGGAGCAAGACCGCCACCCGGGGCGCCGCTCCCGATCCGGGTGCGAGCCGCTGGAGCTTCGAGCCCCTTCCCGCCTCCCTGCGGGAGATCTCGGAGATCGCGAGCCTCTATCCCGGGGCATCGCTGAGATTCGTCGGCAGCGAGGCGAACGAGGATGCGGTGACCCACAACCCGGCCGTCGTCGGTGCCCGCCGCCTCCACTTCGCCACCCACGCGAAGATCGACGAAGACTCCCCGGAAAGATCGGCCCTGGTCTTTTCGGAGCTGCCCGGCGAGGACGGGCTCCTCGAGGTGGCTGAAATCTTCAACCTGAAGCTGGCCGCGGACCTGGCCGTGCTCTCCGCCTGCGAGACGGCGCTGGGAAAGGCGGTGACGGGGGAGGGGCTGGTGGGCCTCTCGCGCGCCTTCTTCTATGCGGGGGTGCCCAGCCTCGTGGTGAGCCTCTGGAACGTCGTCGACGGCTCCACTCCCGAATTGATGCTCGATTTCTACAAGAATCTCGACCAGCTCCAGGACAAGGCGAAAGCCTTGCAGACCGCCAAGCTTGCCATGATCACCAGGGGCAACTACGCGCATCCTTCCTATTGGGCGCCCTTCATTCTCCTGGGAGAGCCCCGATAAGGGCTGCCTTCGTAACATTGGGCCATCTCCGGCGCCTTTAAAGAAAAAGGTATGGCCGCGACCATGGAGAAGGCCTCCTGGCGCTATAGACTGAGAGTGTCCAATGGGAGATAACGCGCGGCGGGTCACGCGGGGTGACTCCGACGCCTTTCTGACGTGGAGGAGGGTCAGGGAGACCGTCCATGCCACGAGGAGGGACTGAGATGAAGATCGTTGATCAGGAAGGGAGGGGCCGCCATGGGTACTCTTGACGACAACACGGGCGCTGGAGTGAAGCCCTATCCGAGGCCGTCTCCGCCCCGGGCACTCAGCTTCGCATTCGGAGCCTTGGCCGCCGTGGCGGGATTCCTGGGTTACTGCGAGGTCTCGGGTGGCTTGGCGCTGCTCAGTCTGGCCTTCAATCTCTGGGACTTCTATCAGTATCGAGGTGGGAGCCCCCGAAGGCCGGCCACCCGCTACTGAGGGTTCGTCATTCCGTACCCCGCCGGCCCAGAGCCGGCGGGGGCGGCGCATTGTCCGGCGTCGAGAATCTGGCCTAAACTTGCTGGAGACGTGTCAGCAAAGAGCCTGCTCCAGCCTTCCTCTCTCCACTACGCGATCCTTTGTCTTGCCCTGGCCATGCTGACGGGCTGCATGGGCGGACCTCGTCCCGACATCGTTTCAAGAACGGAAACTTCGGGTTCGGCACTGCTAGCGGGCACCTCCCTGCAGCAGGATCTCGTCGATGGCCAGATTCAGGAGTACAGCATCCCGCTCGCGGCCGGGACCTATCTGTTGGTCGAGATCAAGCCGGTAGGGGCCGACGTCGCGGTGACGCTGGCCGGTCCCGCGGGCGAGCCCGTGGCCCTGGGGATGGGCGCCGAGGGCCCCGGGAAGGTGAAGCTTCTGGCACTGATCACCCGGGCCGCCGGCGACTACCGGCTGGTCATCGCGCCGAAAGGCGGGGTGACCGCCGGACGCCTCGAGCTGGAGGTCCGCGAGTCGCGGCCGGCGGCAGGGGGAGACGAGATCCGGGTCGAGGCCGTCAGGGCTCTCGCCGAAGCCAGGAGCCTGGAGGCCGAGGAAGCCCTCGCCAGGTCTCAGGCGGCGCTTTCCTTATGGGAGAAAGTAGGCGATGGCTGGGGAGAGGTGGAGGCCCTCTCCGAGATCGGCACCCTTCACGTCAACGACGGGCGGGCCCTGGAGGCGCTCGCCTGGTACGAGAAGGCGCTGGCGAAGTCCCGGCTGTGCGGCTATGCCGAAGGCGAGGCTTCAGCGCTGGCGAACATCGCCTACTGCAATCTACGGCTCAAGAAATATGAGGATTCGATCGGCCTCTACCATCAGGCCCTGGAGAAGTGGCGGCAGATCGGCGACGTCGCCGAGCAGGGCTTCATGTTTCAAAGCCTCGGCAGGGTCTATCGCCAGAAAGGCGATGACGGCGAGGCGCTGGCGGCCTTCCAGGAAGCTCTGCGCCTGGAGCGCGAAGCTCGCAACGTCGCCCAGCAGGCGAATGCCCTGACCGGCGTCGGAGCCGTCCACTACGCCCGGGGAGACCTCAGCCAGGCCTTGACGGCTTTCGAGGAGGCGCGCGAGCTCAGCCGTTCCGTCGGAGATACCAGCGGCGAGCTGCTGAGCGAGAGCAATATCGCCGTGCTCTACGGCCGCAGGGGCCAGCTCCAGAAGGCGGTGGAGATCTATGCCCGCCTCGTCGGACGGGTGAAGCCCCAGGCCGAGGGCTTGCTCTTCTACAACCTCGGCGCCGCATACCTCGAGCTCGGCGATCCGGAGAAGGCGCTCGAAAACTATCAGCGCTCCCGGGCCGCTTACCACGCGACGAGCGACCTCGACGGAGAAGCGAGCGCCTTGACGGCTATCGGCTGGGCCCGCCAGGTCCTCGGCGATCCCATGGCCGCCCTCGGAGACTACGAGACGGCCCGCAGGCTGACGCCCAGGGAATCCTGGGAGCTGCCCTATTTCGTCGGCCTGGCCCAACTCGCGCTGGGCAAGGCGGCGGCGGCCCGGCAATCTCTCGAGGTGGCGCTGAAGACCGCTCGCGAGGCGAATTCCCGCTCGCGGGAGGCCCAGACGCTGCTGGCTCGGGGGGCAGCCTACAGAGCCCTCGGCGATACCAAGGCCGCGGTCGCGGACTTCGAGCAGGCCATCGACCTGGGGACCCAGATCGAGTATCCGAGCGTCGTCGCCTCGGGTCTCCAGCGGCGCGCGACGGTGCTGCGGGATGAGGGGCGGCTGGCCGATGCTCAGGCCGATATCGAGAAGGCGATCGAGATCATCGAGTCCACCCGGCGAAACATCGCGGGCGATCAAATCCGCACCTCTTATCTGGCGTCGAAGAGAACCTACTATGATCTCAACATCGACTTGTCGATGCGTCTCGGCCGGCCGGCCGCGGCACTGGCTCTGAGCGAGCGGGCCCACGCGCGGGGGCTGCTCGACCTTCTGGCCGAAGGGCGGATCGACGTTCGCCAGGGCCTCTCCCCTGAGTTGAAAAAAGAGGAGGACGAGCTTTCGGACGAGCTTTCAAAGGCCCAGGCCTCGCTTCGCGAGGCGAGGCCTGACACGGACCGGGCCAAGGAGCTCAGAGAGCGCGTGGACGCCCTTTATGAGCGCCTGGAGCAGCTCGATTGGAAGATCCGGGATCAGAACCCCCGCTACGCTCAGGTCGATCCGAAGCCCTTGACTCTGGAGGACATACAGAGCCAGGGCCTAGACGAGCGCACGGCTCTCCTCGAGTATGCGCTGGGAGCTGAGCGGTCGTTCCTGTTCGTGGTCACTCGTGAGGGTTTGGCCAGCTACGTTCTGCCGGGTGCAAGGCAGATCGACGATCGGGTGCGCCGCCTTCGGACAGCGCTGGAGCGCGAGAGCCTCCTCACGCGGAGCACCTACCGCGAGGTCGCCTATCAGCTTTATCAGGATCTGATCGCGCCCGCCGCCGCGGCGCTGGCGGGCAAGACGGACCTCGTGATCGTTCCGGATGGCGCCCTCTACTATGTGCCGTTCGAAACGCTCCTCAGTAAGGAAGCCGGAGATCGCTCGTATGCCGATCTTCCCTACCTGCTTCGCGGATATTCGATTTCCTACGTGCCCTCGGCCAGCGTCCTGGCCGGCTTGCGGTCTCCCGGGCTCGAAGCCGCCGCCGCCGGCCGCAAACGGCTGGTCGCCTTCGCTCCTTTTTCGATGGCGGCCGACGATGGCTCTCAGATCAGCAGCGCCGAGAGAAGCCAGTCCGGCCGGAGCTTCCTGCCGCTCCCGGCCTCCTCGCGCGAAGTCTCCGGAATCACCGCTCTCTACTCCGGCTCGGCGCTGAAGTTTCTCGCCGGGGATGCCAACGAAGACGAGGTCAGGCACAATCCGGCCGTCGCCACCGCCGAGCGTCTCCATTTCGCGACCCATGCCCAGGTGGATGAGCGGCATCCCGAGCTCTCCGGCCTGGTGCTGGCGCCTGGCACGGAAGAGGGCGGTGACGGCTTTCTCCAGGTTTACGAGATCTTCAACCTGAAGCTCTCGGCGGAGCTCGCCGTGCTCTCGGCCTGCGAGACCGCCCTGGGCAAGGAGGTGACGGGAGAGGGGCTGGTAGGCCTCACCCGGGCCTTCTTCTACGCGGGCGTCCCCAGCGTGGTCGTGAGCTTGTGGAACGTGGTGGACGGCCCCACGCCCGACCTCATGTTGAGCTTCTACCAGGATCTCGACGGGCCGGGAGGCAAAGCCAGAGCGCTGCGGCAGGCCAAGTTGACGATGATTTCCCGGCGCATCTACTCGCACCCCGCCTACTGGGCTCCCTTCGTCCTCGTCGGGGAGTACAGATAGATGTTGAATCGTGTAACGAGAGCAGGGTTGGGAACGCCTCTTTAGACTGAAGACACTAAAGAGGAGAAGAACATGGCCAACGAGAAGAAGATCGAGCCACAGGTAGGTCAGGACTCCTGCGCTCGCGCGGGTGAAGGCGGAGAGCCGATCGTAGCGGATCCCCCTCCTCCGCCTGCCCAGTAGCGCCCCCGCCAGCCATTCGTGATTCGCGCCCCTCGCCGGCCTCAGCGCCGGCGGGGGCGCTGTGTTTATACTGGGGGCCGCAAAGGAGAGTGCACGCATGCGCAAACGACTCACGATCGCCGCCGCCCTGGCCCTGATGACGCTGCCTTTCACTCAGGCAACCGCTCAGGAGCCGCGGCCTGGAGGAGGGGAGATGGCCATGGATGTCGTTCCCATGTTGACCGTGTCGGGGTCCGGAGAGGCCCGGGTGGCCCCGGACGAGGCCACCGTCCGCCTGGGGGTGGTCGCCCAGGCTCCCACCGCCCGCGCCGCCCAGGACCAGGTGAACCGCGCGGCCGGCGCCGTGCTGGAGGCGATCCGCAAGCTGGACGTCAAGGCCGAGGACATCCAGACCTCGGGCCTCTCCCTGCAGCCCCTGTACTCGCAGGGCCGGCCGGGGACCCAGGAGAGCCAGACGCCGAGGATCACCGGCTATCAGGCCAACAACACCGTCACCATCCGGACCGGCGACCTGACCAAGGTCGGCCCCATCATCGACGCCGGGCTCGGCGCCGGCGCCAACACCCTGGACGGCGTCGACTTCGGGCTGCGCAACGACGAGGCGGCGCGCGCGCAGGCGCTCGCCGACGCCGCCCTCAAGGCCCGCGCCAAGGCCCAGACCCTGGCCAAGGCCCTGGGCTTGAGCCTGGGGAGCATCCTCGAGGTCGCGGAGGGCGGCATCTCCGTCTCGCCGCCGCCCTATCCGCGGGGCGGGATGCTCCGCATGGCGGCGGAGAGCGCCATGGCCGACACCCCCGTCTCGGCCGGCCAGGTGGGCGTCCAGGCGAGCGTCACGATCCGCTACCGGATCTCTCAATAGGTGGCCGTCTTATCGGCCGAGGAGGTCGTCGAGCTCCTCGGCCTTCAGCCCCATCCCGAGGGCGGCTGGTTCCGCGAGACGTTCCGCGCTGCCGCTCCGGCCGCTCCAGCCGTTCCAGCCGCTCCGGATACCGGGCGCGGCGCCTCGACGGCGATCTATTACCTGCTGCGGGCGGGCGAGATTTCGGCCTGGCACCGGGTGGACGCGGACGAGGTCTGGCATCACTACGCCGGGGCGCCCCTGGAGCTCCGGCTGTCGGATGGCGGGGACATGCGGCTCGGTATCGACCTGGCCGCGGGCGAGCGGCCTCAAGGCGTGGTGCCGGCCTGGGTCTGGCAGTCCGCCCGGTCTCTGGGCGAGTGGACCCTCGTGGGCTGCACGGTGGCCCCGGCCTTCCAGTTCGCCGGCTTCGAGATGGCGCCGGCGGGCTGGGAGCCGGGCCGCCCCTACGATCCCTCCTCCAGCACCTGATGCTGCGTGACGTCGCCGTCCTCCTTGGCGGCGGTCGTCCAGGCCTCGACCTGCTCGGCGCTCATGGTGCCGAGCGGTCGCAGGCGCGCGTCCTGGTACCCCCAGCGGTGGACGTCGATGAGGTACTGGGAGCGGGAGAGGATCGTGCCCCGGCAGAGCTTTTCGTCGGCGGGGGGCTGGTGGACCTCCCGGCGCAGCTTGTCGGCGAGGGTGTCCATCACGCGGGCGGGGATCAGGCGGGCATCCCCCGGATAGATGTAGCCGAAGAGCGTCAGGTGGGCGAGCAGCACCCGCCAGCCGCCGTTGACGTCGAAACGGCGCAGCAGGCGGTCCCAGTCCAGCTCCGAGGCGCGGCTGCGGAACACGTGGGAGACGTCGCCGCCGTCGAAGCGCTCGCGCTCCATGATGAAGGACTTGGACCAGATCATCTCCTCGGCGGGCACCAGCTTGACCGGGCGCCCCAGCACCTCCCCCGCGACGGCGTTGTCGAACCACTCCTCGTCCACCCGCGCGACGCCGTTGCCGGAGCTGAAGATCACGTCCACGAAGTCTTCGCCCAGGCGGCCCTTGCCGAGCCAGTGGGCGAATGTGCGCTCGGTCTGCCAGCCCCTGGCGGCGAAGGCGGCGAGCGCGCGGTCGAAATCGGCGGGGCGCACGAAGACGTCGAAGTCCTTGGTGTGCCGCACGATGCCGGTATAAGGAGCAAAGGCGTAGGCGCCGCCGACCAGGAACGGCACGCCGGCCTCGTCGAAGGCATCCATCGCCTCGCGGTAGAACGCGATCGTCTCCGGTCCCAGCTCGTTTTGTTGGTTTGCGTATTGCTGGGCCAGGTCAGCGGTCAGGGTCGTCATTGAGTCTCCCCTTTCAAGGGCCACTCGCAACAGCAAGAGGCGTACCAGTTGAGCGCCTTCCGAGGCGACTGGCACGTGTCTTGAACCCGGGGAGGGGGCGACGAGGGAGGACGAGATGAGCGAACGAAACGGAACGGTGCGCATCGGCGCGCTCGGAGACCTGCACTACACCCGGTCGGCGGAGCCGCCGGTGCGCGACGTGCTGGCGCAGGCCGGCAGGGAGTGCGACGTCCTGCTGCTGTGCGGAGACCTGACGGACCACGGCCTGGTGGAGGAGGCGCACGACCTCGCCCGCGAGATCCACTCGGCGGTCAGCGTGCCGGTCATCGCCGTGCTCGGCAACCACGACTTCGAGGGCGGCAAGCAGGAGGAGATCAAGAAGATCCTCTGCGAGGGTGGCATCCGGGTGCTGGACGGCGAGGCCACCGAGGTCAAGGGGGTGGGGTTCGCGGGGGTGAAGGGCTTCTGCGGCGGCTTTGGCAAGCGGGCCCTGGGGCCCTGGGGCGAGGACATCATCAAGAACTTCGTCCGCGAGGCGGTCGACGAGGCCCTGAAGCTCGAGTCGGCCCTGGCGCGGCTGCGCCACAAGCCGCGCATCGCCGTGCTCCACTACTCGCCGATCCAGGAGACGGTGGAGGGCGAGCCGGTGGAGATCTTCCCCTTCCTGGGGTCCAGCCGCCTGGAGGAGCCTCTCACCCGCTATCCCGTGGACGCCGTCTTCCACGGCCACGCCCACCGCGGACAGCCGGAAGGCAAGACGGCCCAGGGCATCCCCGTCTTCAACGTCAGCCTCTCGCTCCTGCGGCATTCCTATCCCGACCGGCCGGCGGTCCGGATCTTCGAGGTCGCGGTGGACCCTTCGCTTTAGCAGAACCGCCGGTATAGTCGCCGGGCCGCTCCTTCCGATACGATCCCCGGCGATGCGGAGCAGCGAAGGGTTCGTATTCGTCCGGCGGGGCCTCCACCTCTACTACCACGTCCTCGGGGACGGCAAGGAGACGGTGGTCATCCCCAACGCCAACTGGCTGGCGGAGCTCCTGCTGCCGCTGGCCGAGGGGCGCCGTCTGATCCTCTACGACCCGCGTAGCCGGGGCCGGTCGAGCGCCGTCACGGACGCCCGCCACCTGAGCCTGGAGGACGACGCCGCGGACCTCGAGGCCGTGCGGCGCTACTTCGGCCTCGAGAAGATGGCCCTGCTCGGCTCCTCGTACCACGCGGCGACCACCGCCCTCTACGCCCTGGACAATCCGGAGCGGGTGGAGCGCATGCTGCTCGTCAGCCCGATCACGCCGCGCCGTCCGGGCGAGTGGGTCCAGGAGACGCCGACGCCGGAGGAGCTGGCCTTCCCGCCGGGGATCCCGCGGCTCGACGAGATGCGGCGCGAGGGGCTGGACCGCGAGGACCCGGTGGCCTTCTGCCGCGCCTGGTTCACGTATTTCCTGCTGCCGGCCCAGATGGGCGAGCTGGCGGCGGCCTCGCGCTTCCCCCTGGACGACGTCTGCTCCTTCCCCAACGAGTGGCCGCAGCACACGATGGACGTCTACTTCGGCCACATCATCCCCAAGATGGAGGACTGGGACTTCCGCCCGCGGCTGGCCGGTCTCGACTCGCCCCTCCTGGTGATGCAGGGGTCGGACGACCTGGTGCCGGTGGAGGCTTCGCGCGAGTGGGCGGCCTGGGCCGGCAACGGCCGGTTCCTGTCCGTCGACGGCGCCGGGGCCCACCCCTACATCGAGCGCCCGAAGTCGTTCTTCCCGGCCGCCGACGCCTTCCTCAAGGGCGGCTGGCCGCGGGGCTCCGAGCCGGTGCCGCGGGTGCCCTGATCGATTCCAGCCCTGAGCGACGCCAGCGCCACGGCGGCGGTGCTCCCCAGGAACCAGAAGGTCGTTTCGCCCGCCAGCCGGACGAGCAGTCCCGTGGCCAGCGAGCCCATACCCGGATCGAGCGAGATCGCGGCGGCTGCGCATGCCGCCTGGGCGGTCAGCGTCAGCGCCAGCCCGGCGGCGAAGCTGCCGGTCCGGCTGGGATGAGAGCGGGCGGGGATGGCGCCAAGTCCCAGGAGGAGAGCGAGCGTGGGCAGGGCCTGGGTCAGGAGGACCGTCAGGACTGCGGCTGGCAGGCCCAGCGGACCGGCCGCGAAACGGAAGGCGAGACGCACGTCGAGGGTCGAGAGGCTGGCCGTCTCGCCCAGGAGGCGGAGGAGGAGGGCCGGCAGGAGGGCGAGGAGGATGCCTGCCGGCAGGGGATGGCGTGGCAAGAGACGCCGGAGCGCAAAGCCCAGCGCCAGGCCGATCGCGCAGAGGAAGAGCCGGCCAGGAGATCCCGAAGGGAGAAGCGCCCGGGCAGGGAGGCCGCCGTCCAGCAGGCGGAGGGCTCCGAACGCGAGCCCGGTCGCGACGGCGCCGAGGACAGCCCGGCCCTCCTCTCTCCGGGGGAGAGGAGGGAGAACGGCAGGCAGGGTCGCGGCCGCCAGGGCAGCAGCGGCGACGAGGAGGGCCGTTCGAGGCAAGCCGCCGGCGGCGAGGGCCAGACCTGCCCAGAGGGCGGCGTCGAGGAGGAAGGCGGCCCGGCCACCCTCGGCGCCCGCGGCCAGACGGCGCCCGAGGATCGAGACGCAGGCGAGGGCGAGGATTGATGCCAGGAGCCCAGGCATGAATGCCCGGGTGGCGCCGGTGCCTCGAGCTTGGCCCTGTTTCCCCAGGAGGATAAATCCCCCGAGATCCCGTTGCCGGATCTCCCCAAGGTCCCCCCTGGGCAGGCCAGGGCCTCGGACGATAACCGGCGTCTCCAGCACCTCGGGCTCGGGTCCGGCATGGCCGCCCCAGCTTGTGACACCGTGGTCGGAGGTGACGGCGACCGTCGTCCGGGTTCCGGCGCGGCCGATCAGCCGGCCCAGGGCGGCGTCGGCCTTCTGGAGCGCCGCCCGGTACTCGCCGGAGTCCCCGCCGTGGAGGTGGGCTGCGTCGTCCGGTCCGCTCAGATGGACGACGACGAGATCGTGGTTGCCGAGAGCCCTGAGCCCCGCCCGGCCGACCGGCTCGTCCTCGGCGCCCAGGATGTCCACGGAAAGCGAGCCGTCCAGCCACGGCCCATAGAGGTCAGCCCAGAGGCGGGGCCCGGCGGCGAAGGTCCGCAGGCCGGCCCGTTGCGCCGCGGCGAAGATCCCGCCATCCCGGGCTGGCGAGGCTCCGAAGTCCTGAAGGAACGAGGCCGGGGGAGGGACGGCGCCCTCGACGATCGCGCGGATTCCCGCCACCGTCGAGGGGATCCACGACTCCACCCGGGCCATGCCCCGTCCGCCCTCCCGCGCCAGCCGGTTCAGGTGGGGCATCAAGGCCGGGTCCGCCGCGCGGTCCCGCCGCAACGCGTCGATCACCACGATCAGGATGGCCCGCCGTTCTCCCCCCTCCCGCTGAGGGAGAGGAGGGCCGGGGAGGTGAGGGCCCGGAGGGGCCGAGGCCGTGGAGATCGCGGGAACCGTCGAGATCGCCAGCCCTATCGCCAGCAGCGCCACCGCCACCGCGTTCCCGGCCGCGGCGATCCGGCGGAGACGCGTCCTCACGGCGCCGGGCTGGGGCTCTTGGCGCTGTTGGCTCTACTGGCGCTGTAGCTGCGCCCCTTCCAGCCCGCCGGCCGGCCCAGGAGCTTGCGGCCGAGGGCGGTCCACTGGATGGCGAGGAAGATCGCGATCCCCAGCGGATGGAGCAGGGCGCCGTCGAGCGGCTGGCGGAACCGCCGGACGGCGATCAGGCGGGGCAGGTACGCGGCGAGGGTGCCCACGCCCGCGGGGATCAGCACGAGCGGCGGAAAGACGCCGGCCAAGGTGAGCAGAAGCAGCACCGGCGGCATCACCTGGCCGGCCAGGAACAGCAACGTCACCGGCACGATCCTGCCCGGCGAAGCCAGCCCTTCGACGGCGTTCTTGGCCAGCCCCCGCCAGACCTCGCCGGCGTCGTGGTACATCCGGCAGGAGGCGGCGTGAGTGGCGTCGAAGAGGTCGGTCGCGATCCCCGCCTGGCGGAAGGCGCGGGGGAGGGCGACGCCGTCGTGGAGGGAGGAGGCGATGGCGGCGTGCCCGCCCGCCGCCTCGTAATCTTCGCGGCGGGCCAGGAAGAGCTGGCCGCAGCCGGCGCCGTAGGCCGGGTGGCGGCTGCGGCGCATGCGCTCCATCGGCAGGAACCCCAGCAGCACCCAGTGGATCAGCGGCAGGAGCAGCCGCTCGAGGAAGGTCACCGTCACCTGCCGCGGCACGCCGCTCACCAGGCCGGCGCCGCTCGCCTCCAGGAACGCGACGGCGCCGGCGGCGCCGCCGGGCTCCAGCCGGACGTCGGCGTCGACGAACAGCAGCCGCCCATGGCGGGCGTGCCGGGCCAGCGCGGCACAGGCGTGCTGCTTGCCGCACCAGCCCGCCGGCAGGGGCGGCGCCCCCTCCAGCCGGACGCGCGGGTCGCGGGCGGCGATCCCCCGCACGATCTCCGCCGTGCGGTCCTCCGAGTGATCGTCGAGCACCACGACCTCCAACTCCACTCCCCGGCTGGCGAGGGCGGCGTCGAGCGCGCCGGCGATCGAGCCCTCCTCGTTGCGGGCGGGAATCAGAATGGAGAGGCTGGGGAGCGGCTCCCCAGGCCGGGGGATGGGCGGCGGGGCGTAGAGCTTCAGGTTCTTGCGGAAGACCAGGGCCGGCAGGAGGGCGCAGAGGGTGCCGGCCGCGCCGAGGAGGGTGGCGCCCAGCAGGCTCAGCTTCTCCTCCGGGGCGGCGGCAGATCCTCGTCGCCGTGCTCGGGCCGGAAACGCTCGCCCTTGAAGCGGGCCTTCAGGCGGCGCCAGGCGTCGTAGACGCCGCCCACCCCGGCCCCGGCGCTGCCGCCGACCAGGACGTCGAAGCGGGAGCGGTCGCGGGCCAGCGCCTCGACGGCGAGGGCTTCCAGGGCCGACTCCAGGCCGTCCGCGAGGATCGGCATCCAGTCGGCCGCGCCGAGGTCGGCGTCGCCGGTGGGGATCTCCTCGCCGAAGCGGGCCAGCGCCTCCGGCGACCGCTCCTCCCAGAACGGGTACTCCAGGGCCAGCGGCAGGAGCACGGCCTGGCGCACCCGGGTGGCGAGGTGGCCGAGCCCCGAGCGGAGCTGAATGGGCCGCTCGCGCGGGTCCGTGAAGCGCCCCTCGGCGGCGATCCAGAGGGCCGTGTCCGGCCGGCTCAGGATCTCCTTCGACACGGCGAGGAACCGCCGCGCGCCGCGCGCCGTGCCGGGCTCGATGCCGAAGAAGCCCAGACGCTCGAAGAACTGATACTTGCCGAGGGCGGCGGCGTCGATCGGTCCGTAATGCTTGCGCTCGGGAAAGAACTGCGCCGCAAGCTGCAGGCAGATCAGGGGGTCCCACCAGGAAGGATGGTTGAAGTAGACGATCAGCGGCTTGCCGCGCAGTGCGATCGGATCGGGCCGCTGCGCCTTCGAGAGCCGGACGGCGTGGAAGTGCCGCGCCAGGTAGCCCTCGGTGTACCGCCCGAACATCGAGACCAGCAGCGGCGATACTTCGGGAGACTTCCCTTCCGCCTCCTGCCGGCCCGGGCCGCGCACCGGCGGCCTGTCTTCGTCCATCCCAGACATCACCACAGTGTAACCCGCCGATCGCGGAAAGGTCCGGGGATCTGGCGACGGATCCTTCAGCGTCTCGATCGGCGCCGGTGTGTAGCCAGCTGCGATGTGCATAGAATTGGCTAGCCTGATTCGCCTGTCAAGAGGGGCCTTGAGGCCGCGAAGGCTTCGTGAGATGGTATACACATACGGTGAAGGAGGTTCGGTATGCCGTCCGACCGCAAGACCCAGGAAATACGCCGCGAGGCGATCCGGGACATCCTGAAGGAGGACCGGACGATAGAAGACCAGAAGAAGCTGGTGGAGATGTTGGGGGAGAGGGGGATCGTGGCGACGCAATCGAGCGTCAGCCGGGACCTGCAGGATCTCGGAGCCGTGCGGATCCGGGGGTACTACGAGATCCCCTCCTGGGTGGAGGACGACGACCATTCACCCTTTCGGAGGGTCGTCGGCTTCATCCGGAGAGTCAAGCCGGCCGGACCCCATCAGATGCTGCTCCTGACGGACCCGGCGGCGGCGGGCGTCGTGGCCCAGGCCCTCGACGAAGCCCAATGGGAGGAGCTCGTGGGCACGGTCGCGGGGGACAGCTCGGTCCTCCTCCTGACGGAGAACGGCTTCTTTCAGCGGCTCTTGTACGACCGTATCAAGTACTACCTGGTCGACGAAGGCGTCGGGATCACCGACTGAGGGTGCCGGGATATAGTTCTGCCGCCATGACGCCTCCCACCCCCAAAAGCGCCTACGCCGCCGCCGGCGTCGACATCGACGCCCAGGAGAAGGGCCTAGCCCGCGTCAAGAAGCTGGCGAAGTCCACCTTCACCCCCGGAGTCCTGACCGAGATCGGCAGCTTCGGCGGCCTGTTCCGGCCGGACCTCCAGGGGATGACCGAGCCCGTCCTGGTGGCCTCGGCCGACGGCGTGGGGACCAAGCTGGTGGTGGCGAAGATGGCGGGGGACTACTCCTCCGTCGGCCGCGACCTGGTCAACCACTGCGTCAACGACATCCTGGTCCAGGGGGCCGAGCCGCTGTTCTTCATGGACTACCTGGGGGCGGGCGTGCTCGAGCCGGAGAAGATGGTGGAGCTCGTCTCGGGCGTCGCCGACGGCTGCCGCGAGAACGGCTGCGCCCTGCTGGGCGGCGAGACGGCCGAGATGCCGGGCTTCTACCAGCCGGGCGACTACGAGCTGGTCGGCTTCATCGTCGGCCTCGTCGACCGCCCCAAGGTGCTGGACGGCTCCCGGGTGCGGGCCGGCGACGTGCTGGTCGGCCTCCCCTCCTCGGGGCTCCACACCAACGGCTACTCCCTGGCCCGCAAGGCCGTGTTCGAGCAGGCCGGTCTGGGCATCGCCGACAAGGCGCCCTGGAACCAGAAGCGGACGGTGGGCGAGGAGCTCCTCGAGCCCCACACCTCCTATCTCAAGCCCCTCCGCCCCCTGCTCGGGCACCAGGCCCTCCACGGCATGGCCCACATCACGGGCGGCGGCATCACGGACAACCTGCCGCGCATCCTTCCCGGCGGGCCGGACGGCGCCCACGCCCTGATCCGCATGGGGAGCTGGCCGGTGCCCGGCCTCTTCCACTTCCTCCAGGAGGCGGGCGGGGTCGAGACCGAGGAGATGCTCCGCGTCTTCAACATGGGGATCGGCATGATCCTGGCGGTGGACCCCGCCGGCCTCGCCGAGGTCCTGGGCCTCCTGCGCTCGGTGGGGCAGAAGAGCTGGCTCGTCGGCACCCTTCAGCCGGGCGGCTCGGGAGTGGTCTACGACCTGGGGCCGGCCTCGCCTGAGGCTCCCGATGCCTGAGGGGCAAGCCAGGCTCGCGGTCCTCCTCTCGGGCCGCGGGAGCAACTTCCTGGCCCTCCAGGCCGCCATCGAGCGCGGCGAGGTGCCGGCCGGGATCGTCCTGGTGGTGAGCAACGCCGCGGACGCCCCGGGCCTCGAGAAGGCTCGCGAGCTGGGGCTGCCCACGGCCGCGATCCCGCACGCCGGGGAGCCGTCGCGGCGGGCCCATGAGGAGAAGGTCGCGGCGGCCCTGCGCGCGGCGGGGGCCGAGTGGGTCTGCCTCGCCGGCTACATGCGCCGCCTGTCGCCGGAATTCGTGGCGGCGCTGCCGGGGCGGATCGTCAACATCCATCCCAGCCTGCTGCCGGCGTTCCCCGGGCTCCACGCCCAGGAGCAGGCGATCGCCCACGGCGTCAAGGTCTCCGGCTGCACCGTCCATCTGGTGGACGACGGGCTCGACAGCGGCCCCATCGTCGTCCAGCGGACGGTGCCCGTCCTGGACGGCGACACGGCCCGCACCCTGGCCGCCCGCATCCTCGAGCAGGAGCACGGGGCCTATCCCGAGGCCCTGAGGAGGTTGCTCACCGAGCCGTGGCGAGTGGACGGGCGGCGGCTCGTCTTCTCGTCTCCTGCGTCCTAGCGCCTGCGGAGCTGGAACGTGCCGGTGCTCCGCTGCGCGTTGGTGGCGCAGTCGGTCACCTCGAACTCGCCTTCGATCGTGCCCGCCGTCCCGCTGGCGACGCCGCTCCAGGGGCAGTCCGAGCGCGGGCTGCCGGTGAGGAAGACGAAGGCCACGATATTGCTGATCGAGATGCCGAGCGCCTGGCCCTGGCTGCTGGCGCCGTTCGGGCAGTCGATCCACCACCGGCCGTTGAAGGTGGGGTCGAGGTCCATCTCGAGGTCGCAGGTGCCCTGGACCCGGAGGTCCGCGTGAGTGCCCGAGATCGTGCCGATCCAGTTGCCCCGGATGGGCCGGCCCCCCGGCTCGGTGGGGCTGCTGCTGCCGCCTCCGCCGCATCCCTGCGCCGTGAGCGCCAGACCCAGCAGGGCGCCCGCCAGAGTGAGCTTCCGCATGTGCCATCCTCCTTTGTGTGGGACCAGTCTACATCCGGCGGCCGGGGCTGGAATAGGAAGGGAGGGCCGCCGGTTATCCCTCCTTGCGTGCGGCGGGTGACGGGGTGGCGGGGGGCCGGTTTGATAGCTGGTTGACAAAAGGCTGGGCGCGGTGGAATACTCCGCTCGCTGGGCCGGTTGTAAGACTGGCGGACGTAAGTGGGGAGTGGCGGGGCGGCGGGAGAGAATTGACATCGCGAGAGAGGCCTCGAGCTGGCGGACCGGAATACGGGCCGCGAGCCTACGGTTCTGAATCCCTGCGAGCTACGGAGCGCGGCGGAACGGCAAATTGGGGGTTGACTCCCGGGCCGGTCTGCCCTACACTTCGCCTCCCTTGAAAAAAGGGGGCGCGAATGAGCGTCGGTTCTTTGAAAACTAGATAGAGGAAAGAGAAGAGTCAGCGGCTTTGCTTCTGAGCTCGCCTTGCTTCGGTGAGGTTGAGCTGGAAGTGTAATTCCGAACAAAAAAAGCGCCTGCTGGGCCTGTTAGCCAGGTCTGGTGGGACAAGGGTTAAAACTGGAGAGTTTGATCCTGGCTCAGAATGAACGCTGGCGGCG
>DATFNZ010000224.1:0-4517 GCA_035266085.1 Thermoanaerobaculia bacterium | reverse complement strand
GGGGCGGCATGGCGACGTAGACGCGGCCGTCCTCGACCAGCGGCCGGAAGTGGCGCAGGAAGAGGGCGCAGAGCAGGGTCGCGATGTGGGCGCCGTCCGAGTCGGCGTCGGCCAGGACGCAGATCTTGCCGTAGCGCAGGCCGTCCGTCTTGTTGGAGCCCGGGTCGACGCCGATGGCGACCGCGATGTCGTGCACCTCCTGGGAGCCCAGCACCTCGGAGGCATCGACCTCCCAGGTGTTGAGGATCTTGCCCCGCAGGGGGAGGATGGCCTGGAACTCCTTGCTGCGCGCCTGCTTGGCCGAGCCGCCGGCCGAGTCGCCCTCGACCAGGAAGAGCTCGGTCAGACCGAGGTCCTGGCTCGTGCAGTCGGCGAGCTTGCCGGGCAGGGCGGGGCCGGACGTCACCGTCTTCCGCTTCACCTGCTTGCCGGCGCGCAGTCGGGTCTGGGCGCTGTCGATGGCCAGCCTGGCGATGCGCTCGGCGTCCGCCGTGTGATGGTTGAGCCAGAGGGCGAAGGAGTCCTTGGCGACGCCGGCGACGAAGGCCGCCGCCTCGCGGGAGGACAGGCGCTCCTTGGTCTGGCCCGTGAACTGAGGGTCCTTCATGCGGACCGACAGGACGTAGCTGCAGCGGGCCCAGACGTCCTCCGGGGCGAGCTTGATGCCGCGCGGCAGCAGGTCGCGGAACTCGCAGAACTCGCGGATGGCGTCGGTCAGGCCGGCCCGGAAGCCGTTGACGTGGGTGCCGCCCTGGGGGGTCGGGATCAGGTTGACGTAGCTCTCGCCCACCACGTCCGAGGACTCTTCCTCCTCGCCGAGCCAGGCGACGGCCCAGTCCACCTCCTCGTCCTTGCCGCGGAAGTGGCCGATGAACGGCTCGGCCGGCACCGTCTGGCAGCCCTCGAGCTCGTCCGTCAGGTAGTCCTTGAGGCCATCCTCGTAGAACCAGTCCTCGTTGTCCTCCGGGTGGTCCTCGTGAAAGAAGCGGATGTGGAGCTTCGGGCAGAGCACCGCCTTGGCGCGCAGGTTGTGCTTGATCTTCGGGACGCTGAACTTCGGCGAGTCGAAGAATTCGGGGTCGGGCCAGAAGCGGACGGCCGTGCCGGTGTTGCGCTGGCCGACGGTGTCCACCACCTTGAGGGGCGAGGTCTTCTGGCCGTCGGCGAAGGCCATGTGGTGGACTTGGCCCCCGCGCCGCACCCAGACCTCCAGCTTGGAAGAGAGGGCGTTGACCACCGACACGCCGACGCCGTGCAGGCCGCCCGAGAACCGGTAGCTCTTGTCCGAGAACTTGGCGCCCGAGTGCAGCCGGGTGAGGATCACCTCGACCCCCGGCACCTTCTCCCCCTTGTGGAGGTCGACCGGCATGCCGCGGCCGTTGTCGGTCACGGAGAGGGAGCCGTCGCCGTACAGGGTCACCAGGATTTCGTTGGCATGGCCGGCGATCGCCTCGTCGGCGGCGTTGTCGATCACCTCCTGGGCGAGGTGGTCGGGCCGGTCGGTGAAGGTGTACATGCCGGGGCGCTTGCGCACCGGCTCGAGACCCGTGAGGACTTCTATGGATGAGGCGTCGTAGGCCATGAGTAGAATTCAGAGTGGTTCAGTCGTCCGTTCGTCTGAGCGAGCGGCCCATGATACAGGAGGCCTCTTCCAGCCGATCAAGACCGGAAAGGCGCATCGGAATTGCGCCTTGACGAAACCAGTACCTGGTGATAGTCTACGCAGTAACGAGGCGTAATTCAAACCGTCTGTCCGCCCCACTTCCAATGACTGCCGTAAAAGGAGGAAAAAGGATGAAGAACCGATTGACTGCCGTCGCTCTGTGTCTGCTCGCCGTACCCGCCTTCGCCCAGGACAAGCCGAAGGAGCCCGCCACCCACGCCATGAACCCTGCCGAAATGGAGGCCATGACGAAGGCCATGACCCCGGGCGAGCCGCACAAGCACCTGGCCCGCAGGGCCGGGGACTGGACTTTCACGAGCAAGATGTGGATGGACCCCAGCCAGCCGCCGCTGGATTCCAACGGCACCATGCACGGCGAGATGGTCATGGGCGGCCGTTACCTCGAGGCTCAGTGGAAGGGCAACATGATGGGGCAGGCGTTCGAGGGACGGGCCACGGAGGGCTATGACAATCTCACCAAGCAGTACGTCAGCTCCTGGATCGACAACATGGCCACCGGCGTCATGTATTCGACCGGCACCTGCGACGAGAAGGGCGTGAAGTGCTCGATGAAGGGCGACATGATGGACCCCATGACGGGCAAGGAGTCCTACATGCGCTCGGAGCTCACCTGGGTGGACGACAACACCTTCAGGAGTGAGATGTATGGGCCGGGACCGGACGGCAAGGAGTTCAAGTGGATGGAGTTTGTGGTGAAGCGGAAGTAGCGCTTCAGGGCGCGCCCAACTCGAACGCCCGCGCCAGCGAGTCCGTGACCGCGAGGCCGGCGAGCGTCGGGCGAAGAGCGCTTCCCTCGATCTTCAGCAGTCCGTCTCCAGCGAGCCGCTCGACGAGCGGCTCGTTTCGTTTCAGCAGATCCACGCCGTAGCACTCCCGGAAGACGTCGAGATCGATCCCATCCATGGTCCGCAGGCCGAGCATGAGCGCTTCGAGGGCGAGATCCTGCCGCGTCAGCTCCTCGCTGCCCGCGATTGGTCTCTCTCCCGAATCGATCCGGTTTTCGTAAGGGCCGAGCTTCCGTTCGTTCCACCAGCGCCGCGATCCGGAGAAGGAGTGCGCCGAAGGGCCGAGTCCGAGATAGGGGACGTGGTGCCAATATTTCTGATTGTGCCGTGAGCGGTGCTCCGGCGAGCTCGCGAAGTTCGAGACCTCGTAGCCCGGATAGCCGTGGTCGCGGAGGAATTCGTGGGTGAACAGGAAGAGCTCGCCCTGGGGCTCCTCCGGCAGCTCGGTCATCTCTCCCCGTTCCAGCCGAAATCCGAACGGTGTCCCCTCGTGGATCGTCAGTTGATAACAGGAAAGATGGTCCGGCTGAAGGGCAACCGCTTGCTCGAGGGTGCGCCGCCAGGTCTCGAAAGGCTGATCGGGCAGGCCGTAGATCAGATCGATCGAGATCGTATCGAAACCGGCCGCGCGGGCGATCTCGACGCTGCGCCGGGCCTGCTCCGGGGTGTGGCGGCGGCCGAGGAAGCGCAAAGCGTCGGCGTCGAAAGATTGGATTCCCAGGGATAGGAACCGGACGCCGAGATCCCGCCACGCACGGACGCTCTCCGGGGTGACGTCCTCGGGATTGGCCTCGAAGAATACCCAGGCGTCCTCGCGGATCGAAAGGTTTTTCCTCGCCGCGTCGAGGATGCGGGCGAGGTCGTCCGGCGTCAGCGCGGAAGGCGTGCCGCCGCCGAAGTAGATCGTGTCGATCGATTCGAAATCGGAGCGATCAGGGGACCAGGAGGAGATCTCCGAGAGAAGGTGATCGACGAATCGCCTCTGCCGCTCCGGCCCGCCGGTCAGGACCGCGAAGTCGCAGTAGGGACAGATGGCGGAGCAGAAGGGGATGTGGAGGTAGAGGCCGGGTCTTTTCAGAGTCGTTTCTTCCAGGTGTCCGGATGGCGACGCTGGTGCAGAACTGCCAGTACAAAGACCTCCTCGTCATCTACCTCATAGTAGATCTCATACGAGAATTTCTCCATTCCTGTCTTGCGGACGCCGTCCTCAAGGGCTTTTCCCGTGAACGGGTAGAGAATAATATGCTGGAACTGATCCTGAACCCGCTTGAGGAAATCCTCGCCGAGCCCCGGGCTCTGCGCTTCGAGATATCTTTTCGTACTCCGGAGGTCAAACTGCACCGCTGGATCGAATCCGATCCGTCTCAATCGATGCCCGCCAGCAACTCCTCAAGAGAAATCGGCTTGGTCTTGCCCTCTTTGTAGGCCTGATGACGTCGCCTGACCTCTGCTGGAAGACCGGGTTCCATCTCGTCTTCATCGTCCAGGCTGCCATTGAGGGTACGTGCCAACTCCTCCCTCTCGTCAACGGAGAGCTTCAGGGCTTCACGCTTGAGATCGTCGAGCGACATGCCAGTGTTTCCTTTCGAGGACATTCTACACCACCCCGGCCTGGGCGTCCCCATACTTTTTCATCAACGGCTTCTCCCGCCCCAGCCGCTCCTCGGCGGCTTGGACGAGCTCCGCCAGCCCTTTGCCCTTGACCGCGGAGACGGCGACGCCTTCGAAGCGGCGGGCCAGGGCGTCGGCTTCGTAGGGCTCCAGGAGGTCGCTCTTGTTGAGGACGACGAGGCGCGGGGCGCCGTCGAGGTGGAGCTCGGTCAGGATGCGCTCGACGGCCTCGACCTTCTCTTCCAGGCGCGGGTCGGCGGCGTCCACGACGTGGAGGAGGAGGTCGGCGTCGGCCAGCTCCTCGAGCGTGGCCCGGAAGGCGGCGACGAGGTCCGGCGGCAGGTCGGCGATGAAGCCTACCGTGTCGGTGATCACCACCTCGCCCTCGCGGGGGAAGCGCAGGCGCCGGCTCGTGGGGTCGAGCGTCATGAAGAGCT
>DATFNZ010000223.1:0-3937 GCA_035266085.1 Thermoanaerobaculia bacterium | reverse complement strand
CCGCTCTGCAGGCCGCCGTCCGGACTTTCCAGGAGCGCAACGGGCTGGACGCCGACGGCGCCGTGGGCCCCGGCACCCTCGAGGCCCTCAACGTGCCCGCCGCCGACCGCGTGCGCCAGATCGAGATCAACCTCGACCGCTGGCGCTGGCTGCCGAGCGACCTCGGCGAGCGCCACGTGATGGTGAACATCGCCGGCTTCGCCCTCGACGTGATCGAGGCCGGCAAGCCCGCCCTCTCCATGCGGATCGTGGCCGGCAAGCCCACCAGCCGCACGCCAATGTTCACGGGCACCATGACCCACCTCGTGCTCAACCCCTACTGGAACGTGCCGGCGGGCATCCTCAAGAAGGAGATCCGGCCCCGATTGGCCCGCGAGCCCGGCTATCTGGCCAAGCAGAACATGGAGATGCTGCCGGGCGGCAGGGTCCGCCAGAGGCCCGGCCCCAACAACGCCCTGGGCAAGGTCAAGTTCCTGTTCCCGAACCGCTTCGACGTGTATCTCCACGACACGCCCTCGCGCTCCCTGTTCAGCCGCTCCCAGCGCACCTTCAGCCACGGCTGCATCCGCGTCGAGAAGCCCCTGGAGCTCGCCGAGTACCTCCTGAAGGAAGACCCGGCGTGGACGCCGGCGAAAATCCAGAAGGCGCTGGCCAAGGGAAGCGAGAGCTGGGTCAAGATCCCCAACCCGCTGCCCGTCCACCTTGCCTATTGGACCGCCTGGGTGGACGACGCCGGCGTCACGCAGTTCCGGAAGGACGTCTACGGCCGGGACAAGCCGCTGCTGGATTCGCTGGCGGGCGCCACTACGGCCGTCCCTACGAAAGCCGCCGCCCCTTGAACACCGTCACCGCCGAGCCGTCCGCCAGGAAGGCGGAGCTGGGCTCCCCCCCGAGCGGCCCGGCGAAGCGCTCGCCGTAGAGAGCGGCGACGTCGCAGTCGAGCACCGGCCGCAGCAGGGGCCAGACCCGCCAGCGGGGGTGCTCGACCCGGTACTCGACGGCGCCGCCGCCGCGCAGCGACGAGTACCCCCAGTAGTGCTCGGTGATGAACTCCTCCTCCGAGCCCGGCGCCGCCTCCGCCGGGGCTCCCGAGACCACGGCGCCGATGCCGTTCCACCGCCCCCGTCTCGGATGCCGCCAGCCGTACGTCACGTACATGCCGCCCCGGGCGGGGTCGCCCGTGATCGAGTGGCGCATCGGCACCGCCACGTACTTCTCGCCGTAGAGCAGCCGCGCCAGCCCCGCGATGGCCAGCCGGGGAACGATCTCCTTGACGAACACCACCCCCCGGCGCCAGCCGTCCTCGGCCTGCCGCCGGACGTAGAACCGGAGGTTCACCTCCTCGAAGTCGCGGTGGCCGGGCACTCCCATCCCCCACACCCGGGTATCGAGGAAGAGGAAGCCCACGACGCTGACGAACGTCTTCCCCTCCCAGGAATCGAGCTCCGTCCCCCGCGGGACGAAAGGCTGGAGGATCTCCGGCGGCACCTCGTAGCTCAGCATCGCGAGATACCGCCAGCGGGCGGTCAGAAAGGGGCGGAGAGGGTCAGAGCTCATGCCCGCAGCCTCCGGGCCGGGCTGTAGGGGAAGAAGGAGACCACCTCGCCGCGGCGGTGGCGCTCCTGGAGCTGCCGCCAGAGCTCGACGCCCAGCAGGTCGCCGTGCTCGCGCAGGAAAGCCTCCCGAGCCCGACCCTGGAGACCGAGGAAGGTACGCATCTCGGCGGGAAAGATGTCGTTCTCCCCGACCGTGAACCAGGGCTCGGACGCCATCTCCTCCTCCTCGTCGCGGGCCTGGGGGAGGTCCCGGAACACGCAGTCGGTGAGCCGGCAGAGCTCATCGTAGTCGTAGGACAGGACGCGGCCGTGGCGGGTGACGCCGAAGTTCTTGAGCAGCACGTCGCCCGGAAAGATGTTGGCGGCGGCGAGCTCCTTGAGGCATCGTCCCCAGTCGAGGGCCGCCGCCTCGGCCTGGTCCTCGTCCCTCTCCTGGAGATAGAGGTCCAGGGGGGTGATCCGGCGCTCGACGTAGCAGTGGCGGACGGTCACCCCCGAGGCGCCGGCGGAGATGTTCCGGCCGGCGACCCTCCGCAGCTTCTCGAGCACCGCGGGATCGAAGCGCGCCGCGGGAAACGTCAGGTGCTCGAACTCCTGAAAGCCCACCAGCCGCCCGACCCGGTCGTGGAGCTCCACGGTGCGGTACTTCGCCATCACCCGCTCCCGCGTCGTGTTCTTCTGCGCCGGGAAGTCGTCCTTGATGACCTTGAAGACGAACTCGTAGGAGGGCAGGGTGAAGACCTCCATCACCAGTCCCGGCTGCCCCGCCGCGAAGACGAACCGGTCGTCCGTGCCGGCGATCTGGGCCATCAGCTCGCGGTAGAGCTCCGTCTTGCCGTGCTTCTTGTAGCCCAGGGAGATGTAGAGCTCGGCGGTCCGCTTCCTGGGCAGGATGGACCTGAGGAAGCCGATGACCTCGCGCGGGCTGGCCACGTCGACGTGGAAGTACCAGCGGGCGAAGCTGAAGACGATGCTCGCCTCGTCCTCGGTGTGGAGCACGGCGTCCACCTCCAGCCCGTCACGGTCGTTGAGGAGCGCCAGGGCGAGCGGCAGCACCTCGGCGCCCCGCCGGACCCGGCCGATGAGGTACGCGCCCTTGTTGCGGAAGAAGACGGGTCGCAGCACGTCGAGGGCCTCGATCTCCGGCGTCCCGAACGCCCGCAGGATCGCCTCCTCGAGCTGCCCGGCGGCCAGGGCGGCGTCCCCCGCGAGATCGCGGAAGGGCGCCTGGAACCCGGCGTCCGCCAGCACCCGCCGCATCACGGAGGCGTCCACCCGGCGGACGGCGTACATGCGGGCGCTCGCCATCTCCCAGCCGCTGAAGGGGAGCGGGAACTCGTCGGCGGTGTAGTCGATGGCCGGATCGACGCCGCCGCGGGTGAACACCTTGCGGGTGATGGAGTTGAAGTAGGTCTGTGCGATCTCGAAGTCGTCGCGGCCGAGGATCTCCCGGGTATAGGCCTCCTTCATGAGCGCCCACACCGCCCGGTCGGCGATCCGCTCCCCGAGCTGGCCACGGAGGGTCCCGACCGCCGCGCCGACGCTCCGGGACGGCAGGTCGAGCTTCTCCACCGTGTCCCGCCGGATGCCCTCCCAGTCGCGCGCCTCGAAGCGCCGCCGCACCTCGCGGGTGATGGCGCGCAGGCGGCAATGATGCTCGTCGAACGCCTGGTGGATCGTCTCGGCCCCGCGAGCCGCCGCGTCGGGAAGGTCCATTTGCGGGGATCGTATCCGATCTCTCCCCATCGATTCTCCCACCCTCTTTGGTGGCCGCGGTTTTGCTTGAATTTCCACCGCGTGTTTTCATGGCGCCATCCGGCGCCGAACCCCGCGGGCGGCCTCTCCAGCCGTCCCAACGTCGTTTCAAGGAAGGAGTCCCCCGATGAAGAAAGTACCCTCTGCCTGTGCCCTTGCGTTTCTGGTCATGGCCCTCTTCTCCCTGCCGGCCGCCGGCAGCGGGATCCCGGCGGCCGCGCCCCACGCGCCCCAGATGACGACTCCCGAGGTCCTGCTCCTCAGTGGCCCGCCGGACGAGTTTCCGGGCGGAGGAAATTCCTGCAGGATTCCGTCGCCGTTCCGACCGGAAAATTGCATCTGCCCGCAAATCTTCGATCCCGTCTGTGGCTGTGACCGAATGACCTACTCGAATGCCTGCTTCGCCAGGTGCGAGGTGCGGTCCTTCACCCCAGGCGCCTGCGCCGGCTTCGGCGAGTAGGCCTATAGCCAGCTTAGGGCGCTTAGGGCCAGCGATTCCGCAATCCCCTTAGCGAGGCTTAGGGAAAGCTAGGTGTGGCGGGCCTTGGGGGTCTACTTCCCTCTCTACGAGACGGGAGAGCAGATTCGTATTCGCAAGGGAGTGCCTTGGGAGCGTGATTCTGGTA
>DATFNZ010000222.1:0-17018 GCA_035266085.1 Thermoanaerobaculia bacterium | reverse complement strand
TCGAGTACTACTCCGGCCTCCTCTCCGGCCAGGGCGGCCGGGCCGTCAAGGAAGCCTTCGTCAACGGCACGGAGCCGAACCGGCAGGTCAGCCCCCAGTGGTCCACGATCAACAGCCTGCCGTGGTACCAGCAGAAGGCCTTCTACATCCCCAAGGAAGGCGAGAACATGCCGGGCAAGACGGACGCCGCCGCCCCGGGAACGCCGCCGCCTGCGACCGACCCCGGTCCCCAGGAAGCCCCGGCCCCCGTGCCGCCGCCGACAGAGGCAGCGCCCGAGGAGACTCCGCCACCGGCCGCCCCGGTAGGACAGCGGTAGGACAGCGGCAAGCCCTCTACGGCTTCCGCCCCACCATCCCGAAGTCCTGGTAGCCGAACAGCAGCTCGTCGATCCGGTCGCGCAGGCGGTTGACCTGATCGGCGAGCGGACGCTGGTCCGCGGCAAGGCGGGCGAGGTCGATCTCGGGCAGCCGGTCCTTCTCGGGGAAGGGGCGGAGGTCGAGCCGCTCGACGGGATCGAAGCCGGCGAGCTCGTACATCAGCTTCAGGCTCTCGGGATGGACCGGGCGGACGTGGGTGGGGTCGAGCCAGAAGTTGCGGGCGGCGACCACCATCGAGAGGGGGTTCGGCGTCTCCAGGACGAGCGCGCCGCCGGGGCGGAGGGCGCGGTACGCCAGCCGCACCAGGCGGTCGAGCTCGCTTCCCGGGAGGTGCTCGATGACGTGGAAGGAGACCACCCCGCCGAGGCTCCCCGCCGGCACCGCCGCAAGGTATCCGAACAGGTCCCCGACCTCGGCATCGAGGCCGCGGTCGCGGCAGAGCTGCACCATGCGGGCGGAGGAATCGATCCCCCGGCCGGCGATGCCGTGGTCGCGCAGCAGGGCCAGCGCCTCGCCGCGGCCGCAGCCGAGGTCGAGCACCGGCGCCTCTTTCAGGTAGGGGAGATAGGCGGCGATCCGCTCGCGGATCTCCTCCTCGGTGCCCCGGTAGCGGCGCTCGAGCTCCAGGTAGCCATGCTCTTCGTGGGCACGGGCGATCGTCTCCACCCCATCCCCACCCTCGGTCACCACGGCCAGCGCCGCGCCCAGGCTACCCAGGAGGTCGCGGGCCTCGCGCCGGTAGCGGTCCAGCTTCTGGTCCGCGCGGGCGAAGAGCGCGTCGTTGTGGCGCATGACCTCGTGGATCCCCTCGGAGTCGAGCGCTTCCTGATACTCGATCCGCCGCAGGTGGTCCGCGCGAGCCGCCTCGAGGCGCTCCAGGTGCTCCAGCAGGATCAGGTTGAAGGTGCGCTGCCGCTCCCAGAGGTCGTTCTGGGGGACCTTGACGACGGGGCGGAAGAGGCGTTTGACGCCGACCAGGAGGCGTCCGAGGAAACCGCGATGGCTGCGGATGGGGAACTCATGGTCCCCCGACCACAGCCATCGCCAGTCGGAAAGATCGCGGGTGGGCTCGACGAGGAAGTCGTCCACCGCCGGGGCGCGGCGCTCCGGGGCTCGACGCTCCGGGACACGGGGTCCGTTCGCCATCGCGCCCCTCTTCAGGCCGCTTACTCTGCGGCCACCACCGAGACGGTCACCTCGGCGATGACCTCAGGGTGCAGCTCGACGCGCACGGCATGATCGCCGAGGCTCTTGATGCCGCCCTCGAGATCGATACGCCGGCGGTCGACGGGGAAGCCCTTCTTCTCCAGGAGCTCCGCGACGTCGCCCGCGGTGACGGAACCGTAGAGCGTGCCGGTCTCGCCGACCCGCTTGGGAATCTCGATCCGCAAGCCTTCCATCGACTTGCCGATCGCCGCCGCGGCGTCGCGCTCCCTGGCGTACTGGGCATCGAACTTGGCCCGCTGCTGCTCGAAGAACTTGATGTTGGCATGGCTCGCCTCGAGGGCGATGCCCTGCGGGACGAGGAAGTTGCGGCCGAAGCCCGGCTTGACGTCCACCACTTCGCCACGCTTGCCGAGGTGGCGCTGGTCGCTTAGAAGGATGATTTTCACGCTTATCCTCCTAATCCGTGGTGAACGGGATCAGCGCCAGGTGGCGCGCCCGCTTGATCGCCTGCTGCAGGGGGCGTTGGTGACGGGCACAGGTCCCCGAGATCCGGCGCGGCAGGATCTTGGAGCGCTCAGGAATGAACTGCTGCAGGAGCTTCACGTCTTTGTAGTCGATGTAGTCGATCTTGTCGGCGCAGAACTTACAGACCTTGCGCCGGCGGAAGAAGACTTTTCTTGGGCGTCCCATGGTTCAGGCCTCCCCTTCCTGGGGCTCGTTGTCCGCGCCCGCGGCGGCTTCCCGCTCCTCGCCCGTTCCGGCCGCGGCGGCGCCTTCCGGCAGCGGATGCTTGTGCTTGGCCCGCTTCAGGTCCTCGTCCGTGCGGACGGTCAGGAAGCGCAGGATCTTCTCGTTCTGGCGCAGCCGGTGCTCGACCTCCGGCAGCGCGGTCTTGCCGGTCTCGCTGGAGACGTAGAGCAGGACGTACTTGCCCTCGTTCAGCTTCTCGATGGGAAAGGCGAGCTTGCGCCGGCCCCAGTTCTCCTCCGAGGTGATCTGCGATCCCGCGGTGGTGATCATGTTCTTGTAATCGTTGGTCATGGTGACGACGTCCTCGTCAGCAACACGAGGGTCGACCACGAACATCAGCTCATACGTGCGCATGGATGGTGCTTGTCCTCCCTATGGCCTAGGGTCGGTCCCGCTTCAAGCGGAACAGAGAGGTTGACAGACGGCGGCACCGCGGACGGCCCGCCCGATAGGAACGCGTAGTTTACACGCCCCGGCGAAAAAGGCAAGGTTCAGCCGTTGAACCGCCCCATGGCCGCCTCGATCCCCTCGCGCACCCAGGCCTCGCAGGCGTCGGCGGCGCGGCGCACCATCTCGTCGACGGCCTCGCGCTCCTCCGGGCCGAAAGGGGTGAGCACGAACTCGACGAGCTCCTCGCCGCCCGTGGGCCGCCCCGCCTCGGGGCTGACTCCCAGGCGGAGGCGCGGCACCTCGGCGGTGCGCAGGTTCTCGATCACCGACTCGAGGCCGCGGTGGCCGGCCGGGCTGCCCGCGCGGCGCAGGCGGATCTTCCCCAGCGGCAGGTTGACCTCGTCGTAGACCACCAGCACGGCGGCGGGATCGATCGCGTAGCGCTCGGCGAAGCAGCGGGCGGCATAGCCGCTGCGGTTCATGTAGGTCTGCGGCCGGGCGAGCAGGGCTTCGCCCTCACCGAGGACCTTACGGCCGGTGAGGGAGTTGCAGTCCAGCCGGTCGATGGGGGTCTCCCAACGCCGGGCGAGCTCCTCGACCACCCGGAAGCCCACGTTGTGGCGGGTGTCGCGGTACTCCTCGCCCGGGTTGCCCAGCCCGAGGATGAGATGCATGCGCAGCGGGGGCGGCGAGCCTTAGGACTCGGCCTTGGTGCGCTTGATGACCTCGGGCTCCGCCGTGCCCTCCGGCGTCTCGTCCGCGTCCAGCCGGCCGTGGACGAGGGAGGCGATGACGCGGTCGGGCTCGCCGATCAGGACGACGCCCTCGGGAAGCTGGAGGTCCTTCGCCTCGACGTGCTCGCCGACGCGCATCTCGGTGACGTCCACCTCGAAGTGCTTGGGGATCTGGCCCGGCAGGCACTCGACGTGAACCTCGCGGTTCACGAAGTCGATCATGCCGCCCTCGGTCTTGACGCCGAAGGCGGTGCCGATCAGCTCGATGGGCACGGCCACGCGCACCTTCTGGTCGAGCAGCACGCGCTGGAAGTCGATGTGAATGACCTGGCGGCTCAGAGGATGCACCTGCATGTTGCGGATCATGGCGTGCCGGTCCTTGTCGCCGAGCTTGAGCAGGAAGATCGGGTTCTCGCCGCTGTGCCCCTTCATCATGTCGAGGAGGGTCTTGCGGTCGACTTCGATCGACACGCTCTCCTTGCCGCCGCCGTAGACCACGGCCGGGATCTTGCCGGCCGCGCGCGACCGCCGGTTGGCGTTCTTCCCGGTCTCCTGCCGGGGCTGGACTTCGATGGTCATCGTCTCACTCATGGGTTTCCTCGCTTCTAAACGAACAGGGAGCTCACGGAGCTGTTCTCGTGGATCCGGCGGATCGCCTCGCCGAGCAGAGGCGCGACCGAGAGCGGCCGCAGCTTCGGCAGGCGGGAGAGCTTGTCCTCCACCGGCGTCGTGTTGGTGATGAATACCGCCTCCAGGGTCGAATCGGCGATGCGCTGCAGCGCCGGCCCGGAGAGGATGCCGTGGACGCCGGCCGCCAGGACCCGCTCGGCGCCCTTGTTCTTCAGGGCGTCCACCGTCTTGGTCAGGGTGCCGGCGGTGTCGATGATGTCGTCCACGACGATGCAGTTGCAGCCGGCGACGTCGCCGATGACGTGCATGATCTCGGCCTCGTTGGGCGCCGTGCGCCGCTTGTCGACGATGGCGAGGCCCGCCTCCAGCCGCTTGGCGATGGCCCGCGCGCGCTCGACGCCGCCGGCGTCGGGGGAGACCACGATCAGGTCCGGGACCTTGAGCTCGCGCACCGCCTCCAGCAGGACCGGCGCGGCGAACAGGTGGTCCACCGGCACGTCGAAGAAGCCCTGGATCTGGTCGGCGTGGAGGTCCATCGTCAATACCCGGTCGGCGCCGGCGCGGGAGATCAGGTCGGCGACCAGCTTGGCGGTGATCGGCACGCGCGGCTTGTCCTTCTTGTCCTGCCGCGCGTACCCATAGTACGGCAGGACCGCCGTCACCCGCGACGCCGAGGAGCGCTTGAAGCTGTCCAGCATGATCAGCAGCTCCATCAGGTTCTGGTTGACGGGGCTGCTCGTCGGCTGGATCACGAAGACGTCCGAGCCGCGCACGTTCTCGTCGATCTGGCAGAACGTCTCGCCGTCGGAGAAATCCAGCGCCGTCACCTTGCCGGCCTCGAGGTTCAGGTACTCGCAGATCTCCAGCACCAGCGCCGGATGCGCGCGTCCGCCAAAGATTTTCAGTTCACCGGCCATAGACCCCTCTAATTTTTCCTCTCGACGGACGACCGCGCCGCGGGACTCGAGCCCCACGCGGGATGCGGCGGGATGAATCTCTGGCTTCTTCCGGCTCGGTCTTGGTTGGGGCGGGAGGATTCGAACCTCCGGTAACCAGATTCAAAGTCTGGTGCCTTACCGCTTGGCGACGCCCCAGTTCTTACCCGCGGGGCTGGACTCGAAGCTTACACGGTCCAGAAGGAGTCGCGAAGATGGATCTCCTCGACCTCCTCCATGCTCTTCTCCTGGACCTGGACCTGGACCGGGACCGGCGCCGGCGCCGCGGCGGCCAGGCTGTGCGGCTCTTCCTCGCCCTCGGAGGGCGCGCGCAGGGCGCGCTCTCCCCGCTCCGCCCGCGGCTCGCCCCGCTCCTCGAGAACCCGGTCGTACTCCGTCAGCACCTTCTCCTCGATCATGCGCCGCGTCTCGTTGTTCAGCGGGTGGGCGACGTCCTTGAACTCGCCGTTCTTCTTCTTCCGGCTCGGCATGCTGATGAACAGCCCGTCCCGGCCTTGGATGATCTTGATGTCGTTGACCATGAAACTCTGGTCAAAGACAATCGAGACGAACGCCTTCAGCTTCTCTTCTTGAATCGGAAAGACCTTGACCTCTGTAATCTCCATTTCCGCGTCCTCTCCGGGTCATCCCTGGTCGTCCCTCGGCGTGTAACAACAAGCTCCGACCGTCCCCGGCGGGCTTCCTCTGTAAAAAAGACGCTAGAGGAGCTCCGCTTTCCGGAGAAGGGGCCGCACTATACACGCGTCGGCATCAATCGAGGCATTATATACTGACGGAACCTCCGGAGAGCACTCAGGGACCACTTTTCGAGAACCGGCCCCCGCGGGTCCGCGCGAACCCCGCCGCGCGGCCCTCTATGCTAGAGGCGAGCGGCGGGGGCTGTCAAATGGACGGGGTCACGGCAGGATCACGAACTGGCCGAGGAACGCGCGGGCGGCGGGGCTGTCGAGCCGGTAGTCGACGTTGGTGGACCGGCACTTGGAGTCGCCCGTCACGGTGAGCGCCGCCACGATCGACGTCTCCGAGGCGCCGGCGCCCAGGAAGTTCGGGCCGCCCGAATCGCCGTAGCAGGTGCCGCCAGCGCCCGTCGAAGGGTTCTGCGACAGGCGGAGCCACACCTCTTGCAGGGAGTTGAAGGACGAGACCGCCACCCAACGATTGTCGTCGAACGGGTAGACCGCGGGGCCGCCGCCCGTCGTCGGCTGGTGGACTCCATAGCCCACGGCCGTGAAGAGCTGGGCCGCCAGCGTGTGCTCGGCGGACATGCGGTCGAACAGGCCCGCCGAAGGCAGGGACGCCGGCGTGATGCCCCGCACCGGGCTGTCGAGCACGATCACCGCGATGTCGCCGGGATCGCTCTGGGCCTGGTTGTACGCCGGGTTGGTGTGCATGGTCCCGTGATGGATCCTGGACCTGGAGGTGTACTGCGCGTCGAACGTCACCCAGACGTCCAGCCCCAGACTCTCGGCGTAGGCCGTGCAGTGGGACGCCGTCAGGAACACCGTCGGCGAGATCAGCGTGCCGCTGCAGAGCAGGTCCTTGCGGCCGGGGGCCAGGTACTCGGCCAGCATGCCGCCGACGTTGGGGTGGCCGTTGCCGTCGGGCTGGCCGTAGGTGATGGCCGAGACCGGCAAGCCGGCGAGCAGGGCACAAGAGAGCGCGGAGAAGAGCAGCAGTCGACGCATCATGGTTCTCTCCTTTTCGGCCCCTTCGGGCCGGCATCCGATGAGTGGGTCCTTCTGATCGGTGGGTCCTTTTAAACTCAGCCGTCCGGTCCGTCCGGCTCCTGCCCCCCGGGCTCCGGCACCTCCTGCTCGCCGCAGGGGATCTCCCGGAAGCCGGCGGGGACCTCCAGCCGCGGCGGCTCCTTGTCCAGGTTCTCGCGCACCGCCTCGCGCCAGCGCACCTGGACGCCGCGCTCGCGGTCGGAGAGGATCGCCCAGTCCTCGCGGCGGATCCACCAGACCTTGGGCGTGCTCCCCTCCGCCAGATTCCAGCCCAGCACCTGTCCTTCCTCGCCGAGGGTACCGTACCAGCGCCGGCCCGCCTCGTCGCGGAAATCGAACTCCCGGCCCAGCGGCTGGGCCGCCGGCGAGCCGGCGGCGGGCTCGGCGGGCACGCGGCCGAGCAGGAGCGACGGCAGGGAGAGCAGGGGGAACGGCCCCAGGGGCACGCCGGAGAGGTCGAACCGCCCCTCGAACAGGCAGTAGGACTTGCCGCGGTGGTTGAGCCACAGGCCGGCGTCGTTGGCGACGTCGAGGCTCCACAGCGCGCGCCCGACGGGATCGACGGCCTGGAGCTGGTAGCGGGCCGGCGAGACGAGGCGGAGGGTGACCCGGAACGAGCCCTCCCCTTCCGGACCCGAGTAGGCCACCCGGTAGAGCCGCTGCGCGCCATAGGCGCCCTGCGGGATCTGCCACGGCGCGAGGGTGGACGCCGGCAGCGGGCGCGGCGAAGGCCCGCCCGCGCACCCGGCCGTCAGGAATGACAGGAGGACCGCGGCGCTAAGGCCGCGGCTTGTCGAGATCGCCCAGCTTGCGCCGGACCTTGTCCACGTCGTCGTCGCCCCCGAGATCGAGCGCCCGCTGGTAAGCCTGCCTTGCCCTCTCCGTCTGCCCCAACGCAACATAGACATCTCCCAGATGCACTTGCAACGTCGCGTCCTCGGGCTCGAGGCGGGCGGCCCGCTCGAGATAGCCGCGGGCCTGTTCCGGGCGGCCGAGTCGATAGTAGGTCCAGCCCAGAGAGTCGACATAGGCGCCATTGTCGGGGTCGAGCGCCACCGCACGGCTCACCAGGTCCAAGGCTTCCTCCAGGTTCGTTCCGGACTCGGCGAAGGTGTAGCCGAGGTAATTCAAAGCGGCGTGGAAGTCCGGCTCGAGACCGATCACCTTCCGGAACTGCGTGATCGCCTGGTCGCGCTTCCCCGTGCGCTCATAGGCGGCGCCCAGCAGGAAACCGGTGATCACCTGGTCGGGATTCGCGGCGGCGAGCTTCTCGAGGATCGGAATCGACTCCGGATAGCGGTCCAGCCGCTGGTAGCCCTGGGCCGCGGCCAGGGCCGACGCCTCGCCCGCGCCCGCCAGCTCGCCGAACACCCGCGCCGCCTCGTCCTTCCGGCCGGCGCGGGAGAGCACCTCGGCCCGCCGGCTGGCGACCGCCGGCGACTCCTTCTCGCGGCCGAGCAGCTCGAGCGCCTCGTCGAAGCGCTTGGCGCGGGACAGCGCGTCCGCCTGGACGAGCACGGCCTGGCCGCGCACCGCCGGGTCCTCGGCCGTGAGCAGGGGGCGCAGCACCTCCCCCACCTTCTCCCACTGCTCGCCTTCGAAGTGCACCTGGGCGGCCTCGAAGCGGACCTCCTGCGCCTCCTTGACCTTGCCGTCCCGCTGCAGGGAATCGGCGAGGCCGATCAGCACCCCGGCCGCTTCGTCGCGCCGGCCGGCGCGCTGCATCACCCGCGACAGCGAGAGGGCGATCCCGGGGTCCTTGGGCTGCGCCTCCTGCACCTTGGCGAGCAGGCCGATCGCCTCCTCGTTGTTGCCCTGGGCGGCCACGATCAGCCCGCGGAGCAGCACGAGGGCCGTGCTGTCGGGGTCCTTGCCGGCCAGCCGGTTCACCAGGGCCACGGCCTCCTCGAGGTCGCCGTTCTGGTAGAGGGCCCAGGCGAGCTGGCGCTGCAGGCGCGGATCGTCGCTCACCTCATCCGGCGCTCCCCGCAGAGACTCCAGCACCGCTTTCGAGTCGCCGCGCTTGCTCTGCAGGTCGGCCAGGGACAGCCGGGCCTCGAGCGACCCGGGATCGAAGGTGAGGATCTCGCGGAGCGCCTTCTCGGCCTCGGCCTGCTTGTTCGACCGCATCAGCGACTCGACCAGCAGGGCGTAGGCCATGCGCTGCTGGGGAACGTTGTTCACCAGCTCCTGGAAGACCGCGGCCGCCTTGTCCGGCTGGTTCTGGTCGAGGTAGATCCGGCCCAGGGTGAGGAAGGTCTGCGCGTCGTTGGGGTCGCGCTTGCGCACCTCCTCGAGGGCGTCCTGGGCCGCCGTCAGGGCCTTCGGATCGCTGGCCGAGAGGTCGAGGAAGACGTCGCCCACGGCCCGCAGCACGTCGAGGTTGGCGGGCGCCAGGAGGCGGGCCGCGGAGACCTTGTCCGCCGCCTTGCGCAGGGCTTCGTCGCGCGCCGACGGGTTGCGCGCGTACTGGGCCATGCGGGCCAGGAGCTGCCCGTGCTCGAGCAGGACGTACGCCGTCTCCGGCGACTGGGGCGCCAGCTTCTCGGCCTCGTCGAAGGCGGCGAAGGCGTCCTCGACCGAGCCCTCGACGGCCAGCAGCTTGGCGAGCGCGAATTGATAGGACGCCTTGGGCGGCAACGACGGATAACCTGGAACAGGCGCCGGAACAGGCGCCGCAGCGGTGAGGAGCGAGGGCAGGAGGGCCAGGCAGGCGGCCGAAACCGCGGAGACATAAAGCTTCACAGGTGGCAGGATACCAGCGCTGCGCGGCGCTTTACAAGGCTATCGACCCGCCTCTATAATGGCGCCCTTGCGCTTAACTTCAGGAAAGTGAACCATTTAGACGAACCGACGGACGACGACGTGACGCCTGCGGCTCTCACCCCCTGACGATGGGAAAGCTCGGACAAACCCTCGTGGCTCGCGGCTGGATCACCGTCCAGCAGCTCACCCGCGCCCTCAAGACCCAGAACGTGGCCGGCGGCCGCCTCGGCACCTGCCTCCTGGAGATGGACGCCCTGCGCGAGGACCTGCTGCTGAAAGGGCTCTCCGAGCAGCTCGGCGTGCCCGCCGTGGAGATCGACGACCTGCGCGGCGTCGCCGACGAGGTGCTGAGCCTGATCTCCGACAAGCTGGCGCGCCGTCTGCGCGCCGTGCCCTTCCGGGTGGAGGGGGGACGGCTCGACCTGGCCCTGATGGACCCCCGCAACCTCGCCGCCCAGGACGAGATCGCCTTCGCCTCCGGCAAGCGCGTCAAGGTCTACGTCGCCGCCGAGATCCGCATCCTGGAAGCCCTCGAGAAGTATTACGGCGAGGAGTGCCCCTCCCGCTTCGGCATGGTGCTCGACCGGCTGAACCGCGCCCGCTTCCTGTGGGAGAAGCCCGCCGAGCAGCGCCCCGAGGCGGAGCCCGCCCGGCCGCTGCTGGAGAACCCGTTCGCCGCGCCGCCGAGAATGGCGCCGCCGCCGCACCTGCCCGAGCTGGCGCCGCCGCCCCGTCCGGAGCACGCTCCCGCGCTGGCGATGCCGGTCGCCTACTCCCCGCCGCCCCAGCCGGTCGTCGTGCCGCGTCCCACGCCGGCGCCGGCCGCCGAGGCTCCAGCGCCGCGGCCGGCGCCGGCTCCCCGCCCGATGAGCGTCACCCTGACGCCGGAGGAGCGGGCCGAGCTGGGCGCCTTCTCGTGGATCGAGCCCGCCTCCAGCGACCGCTCCCTGCCCCTGCCCGCCAACCTCGACGAGGTGGAGGCGGAGCTGGTCAAGGCGAAGAACCTCGACGAGGTGGGCCAGATCCTCCTCGGCTTCCTCGGCCGGACCCACCGCCGGGCGGCCCTGTTCCAGGCGACTCGCGACCGGATCACCGGCTGGAAGGTGCACGGCTCGGGGATCGACCGCGAGGAGTTCGCGGCCTTCTCGATCGGCTTCGACCAGCCGTCCCTGTTCCTCAACCTGCGGCAGGGCAACAGCCTCTACCTGGGCCCCCTGCCGCCCATGCCGGCCCACCGCCAGCTCGCCCGCACCTGGGGCGGCGACATGCCGCGCGACTGCGTCATGCTGCCGGTCCGCATCAAGGACCGGCTGGTGGTGATCATCTACGCCGACGGCGCGACCAAGGGTCCGGTCGACCTGTCCCACATGCAGCGCCTCATGGCGCTCGCCACCGCCGCCGTCGAACGGTGCATCCTGCAGCGCAAGCGCGGCGAGCCTAAGTCCTAGTAGGATTTCCACTTGTTGACTCTTTTCGACACCCGTTTTAGACTCGCCCCCGTTTCGGAGCTGCAATGATCAAGTCGGATATCGTCGACCGCGTCGCGGAAATCACGGACGTGCCCCGGGTAAAGGCGGCACAGGCCGTCGACACCATCATCGAAGCGATGAAGAATGCGCTCTGCGACGGCAAGCGCATCGAGCTCCGAGGCTTCGGAGTGTTCCAGGTGCGCGACCGCAAGAAGGGCGTCGGCCGCAACCCCAAGACCGGCGTCGAGGTCGCGATCTCCCCTGGCAAGACGGTGCGCTTCAAGCCGGGCAAGGACCTGAAGAATCTCTGAGCCGCCCACTCACCCCCCGCTGATCGAGCTGCTGCCGGCTCCCGGCAACATCTATGCCCCGGCGGTCCAAAGGCCCGAGCGCCCCCGCTACGGCCTGGCCCTGCTGCTCTTCGGGCTGACGTTCTTCTGCACGACGACGCTGTCGCCGATCATGGTCCAGTTCAGCCGGACGGACATGATGGCCGTCCTCGGGCCGTTCCTGACGCCGGGGCTGGTGGCGCAGGTATGGAGCAGCCCCGGGCTGCTGCGGATGGGGCTCTCGTTCTCGATCACCGCCCTGACGATCCTGTTCGCCCACGAGATGGGGCACTACATCGCCTGCCGCCGCTACGGCATCGCCTGCACGCTCCCCTACTTCCTGCCGGTGCCGCTCAATTTCGGGACCTTCGGGGCGTTCATCAAGATCAAGGCGCCGATCGGCAGCAAGCGCCAGCTCTTCGACGTCGGGATCGCCGGCCCGATCGCCGGCTTCGTGGCGCTGATCCCGTTCCTCCTCTACGGCATCGCCCACTCCACGCCCGCGCCCCTGCACGCCGCCGCCAGGGTCGAGGACGCCGCCGCCACGATCCTCCTGCCGGGCCGCTGCCTGGCGATCGAGCTGGCGACGTGGCTCTTCCACGGCCGCCTGAGCGAGGGGGTGGTGCTGAACCTGCACCCGGTCGCCCTCGGCGCCTGGCTCGGGCTGCTCGCCACCGCCATCAACCTGCTCCCCCTGGGCCAGCTCGACGGCGGCCACATCCTCTACGCCGTCACCGGCCGCCTGCAGCGCCGCCTCGCCTTCCCGCTCTGGATCGTCCTGGGGCTGATGGGGTTCTACTGGCCGGGCTGGCTCCTCTGGTGCCTGATCGTGCTGCTGATCGGCCTTTACCACCCGCCGGTCTACGACGAGAGCACGCCGCTCGATCCCAAGCGGCGCGTCCTGGCCTGGCTGGCCTTCCTGATGTTCGTGCTCGCCTTCATGCCGGTGCCGATCGCCGACGTGCCCGTGCTCTGAGAACGAAGGACCGCAAGGACTGCAAAGACATCAAGGACTGCAAAGGAGGAGCCTTCCTGGTCCTGGTTGTCTTGTCGTCCTTGCAGTCTTTGCAGTCCCTGCGGTCCTTGGGCTCCTTCTCAGGGCAGCCGCACCCGCCCCTCGCGGACCTCGATCTCCCCGCCCTGGGCCGCCCACTGGAAGACCCTCTCCATGCGGTCGCGGATCGCCACCGTCACCTGGCCGTAGCCCAGGTAGGCGGCGATGGCGCGGACGATCTCCTCCTTCTCGAGCTCCACGCCCGGCGCGAACAGCGACCGGGCGGTCGCCATCAGGAACCTGAAATCGTAGCGCCCGAAGGTCGGCGTGGCGCCGGTCAGCAGCTCGCCCTTGCGGACGGCGATGCGGCGCGCCACGGCGGCCTCGACGTGGGCTTCCAGCCGGGCGCGGACGGTGCGGCCGAACTTCGGGCAGCCCAGCCGGTCGGCGACCTTGCGGATCAGCTCCTCCCGCGTCATCTCCCCGGAGCCCCAGCAGGCCTGGCGGACGGCGGTCAGGATGCGCTCCGAGACCTCGCCGGCCGGCCCCGCGCCCATGGCCACCAGCCCCGAGCGCTCGGCCTCGATGCGCTCGAGCAGGTCGGAAGCCGGCTCGAAGCCGCTGCCGGACGGGCCGTAGGAGCCGTCGGCGCGGGCCAGCTCGGCCTCCGTGGGCACCAGCTCGCCGCGCAGCGCCCGGGCCAGGATCGTCCTCTGGAGCTTCTCCGCCCGCTCCTCGGCCTTGGCCACCCGCTTCTCCACCGCGCCGGCGAAAGCCAGCAGCTCGCCGATCCGCCGCACGATCTCGTGCTGCTCCGCGAGCGGCGGCACGGGGACCGGCATCGTCTGCAGCCGTGAGACGTTGATGTTCGACTGATTGCTGCAGTCGGTCCGCACCGTCCGCGCCCAGCGGCGGCCCCAGGGCGAGTTGATCCAGCCGCAGACGTAGCGGCTGGCGGCCAGGTCCTCGTCGCACTCGATGCGCACCAGGTAGGAGGCGAACACCGCCTCGAGGTCGAGGTCGTACACGGCGGCCTTGCCCACCAGCTCCGCGCTGTTGGTGCGGTTGAACAGGATGTCGCCGCGGCGCACCGTGAACGCCGGCACGTCGACCTTCTTGCGGTCCACGTACTTGAGGGCGGAGCCGTCCATCCGGCCGGCCCGGATGTTGACCATGCGCAGGATGGCGATGCCGGTCCGCGGCTTGGCCTCGGCCTTCACCGACACGCCGTACTGCGCGCGGTGGATCACGTCGTGGAGGGCGGCCACCCGCCACCCCTCCGGCACCTCGGGGGCCTCCAGGGGCTCCGGCGCCTCCCACTCCGTGACGTCGAGGTTCTTCGGCCGCCGCGGCGCCCGCCGGCCGAACGCCTCGGCGTCATCGCAGGCCTTCTCCCAGGCGGCCCGGCGGAGCTCGAAGGAGCGGACCAGCAGGCCCTCGAGGGACTCCGGCGGCCCCGGCTGCTCCTCGCGCCACTCCTCCGTCAGCTTGCCCGAGTAGGCGGCGGCGAGCACCGACTGGCGGAAGCGGCGGAGGATGGCCGGCAGGCGGGCCAGCCCCTCGCGCGCCCGCCGCACCGGCTCCATCAGCTCCCGCACCTTGTCGACGATCCGCCCCTGCTCGGCGAACGGCGGCAGCGGCAGGATGACGCCGGCGAGGAAGCTGGTGAAGTTGAGGTTGCGCAGGTTCGTGGTCTGCGTCTGGTACTCGTCGACGCCGCCGCAGAGGTAGAGATGGGAGAGCGCGAGATGGACGAAGGCGGGATCGATCTCGCGATGGATCCTCACCTGGCGGCAGAAGTTGTTGCAGATCAGCGGCGCGTCGGCGCGCCGCAGGGCCTCCTCGTCGATCAGCAGCGTCCGGCCCACCGGCTGGCTGACGCCGCCGCCCGAGATCTCGACCACGAGGTCGCCCGGCGCGAGCCGCCGCTTGGCGAGGCTCGACCGCTTGACGGCCCGCGCCTCCGCCGTCGAGCCCTTGTCGCGCGCCCACTCGCGGAACTCCGTGCCGCGGATCATGCGCACCCGCACCAGGTCCGGGTCCGTCTCGGCGGCCTCCGGGTCCAGGCCCCAGTCGCCGCCGAGCTTGTGGACCACGATCGCCTCGAGCGTGGCCTCGGCCCAGCCTTCCGGCAGCTCGCCCGCGCGGCGTCCGCTCTCCCAATCGGAGACGGCGCTCGTCACGAGCCGCCCTGGAGCACGCGCGGCCGCCGCGGCTCCACCTCGTTGGTCAGCAGGTCGATGACGGCCGCGAGGTCCTGCACCGCGCTCTCGAGCTCGGCGATCGCCTCCGTCGCCAGCTCCTCCGGCTCCGGCAGCTCGTCCTCCAGCGACTCCTCCTTGAGCCACTTCAGGCCGTCGATCTTGAAATCGCGGGCGCGCACCTCGGCGATCGAGAACGACCGCCAGCGGTCCTCCCGCGAGTCGCCGGCCGAGCGCCGCGCGCGGCCGTTGGGATCGAGGCCGTAGACCGCCTCGAACGCCGCCAGGTGGGCGTGGGTCAAGGGGCGGTCCTTCTTGGTGATGCGCGGCACGTTGGTGCGCGCGTCGTACACCCAGACCGTCTCCGTCGCCGGCCCCTTGGTGAAGAAGACGACGTTCGTCTTCGTGCCCGCGCTGTAGGGGGTGAAGGTGCCGTTGGGCAGCCGGAGCACGGTGTGGAGGTCGCACTCCTGGGTGAGGATCTTGAACACCTCGCCCGCCTGATCGGCGAACAGGCAGTTGTCCGGCACCACCACGGCGGCCCGGCCGCCGGGCTTGAGCAGAGTGATCACGTGCTGCAGGAAATTGAGCTGCTTGTTCGACGTCTTGATGGTGAGATCACCCCGTTTGGGCACCTGGTTGGCGCCCTTGTTGCCGAACGGCGGATTGGTCAGCACCACGTCGAACCGCTGCTCCTCGGGAGTCTCGTCGATCGAGTCGCCGAGCTTGATCTCCGGCTCCAGGCCGTGCAGGAAAAGGTTCATCAGCGCCAGCCGGCGCGGCCGCTGCACCAGCTCCTGGCCGAAGTAGGTGCCGCGCCGCATCCGCTGCGCCAGCTCCGGGCCGCCGCCGCCGCCGGGCTCCGATTCCAGGCAGCGGGCCAGGAACCACTCGTGGGCCACCACCAGGAAACCCGCCGTGCCGCACGCCGGATCGCAGATGGCGAATTCCGGGACCTGGCGCGGATCGGGCTGCACGCAGCGCACGATCGATTGGATCAGCCGGCGCGGCGTGAAGTACTGCCCGGCGCCCTTCTTCCCTTCGCTCGCCGCCTTCTCCAGCAGGCCCTCGAAGACGGCGGCCTTGATGTCCACCTCGAGCGCCGTCCACTCCGTCTCGTCGATCAGATGGATCAGCCGCTTGAGGTTCGCCGGGTTGTTGAAGCGCGACGAGGCGGCCGTGAAGATGTCGCCCAGCAGGCCGGGCTGGCGGCCGAGAGTGCGCAGCACGCCGGCATAGTGCCGCGTCAGCTCGGCGCCCGTCTCGCGCTCCAGCGCCGGCCAGGAGCAGTCGACCGCCAGCTCGCCCTCCTGCGGCAGCGCGATCCGGCTGAGATCGATGCTCCGCTCGTTCGCCATCTTGAGAAAGAGCAGGTAGGTGATCTGTTCGATGTAGTCGCCGTAATCGATGCCGTCATGTCTCAGCGTGTGACAGAAACCCCAGAACCTCTGGACGACATCAGTCATTCGACGGGACCTCGCCTTGCGTTGTTAAAGAGGAAGGAGTGCAACGGGCACGTATCGTAGCCGATCGCGAAGCCATATTGAAGAGTGTGCGGAGAGGAGTGAAATCAGGGGTTTATGACAAACATGATGTTCTTCTGCGTCGTCGAGAGTTCCGCCTGAACGCGACGGACCTTTCAGAAGTTATCGCTTTGAACATTTATCGTCCGCCGGGAAGCTTTGAGCTCGCGGTGCTGGCGCACGAGCAGCCAGCCGCCCCAGGCGAACGTTCTCCCGGTCGTGGTACCCGGGCTCCTCGATGGCAACGGCTGCCGGCACCGGCCGGTACAGCCGGCCCCCCGCCGCCTGAAGCTCCTCATACCTGGCGAACACGACGCCGCACCGGAGGCACTCCACGGAGCCGTCCGGCTGCTCGAGCTCGCACTTGGGACAGAGCATGCTGAAAGGGGATGGTACAGCAAGGGAAGTCTTCCAGACCCCCGAAGTCGTTGCGGTTCCCCTCGCGAGGGGCATCATTCCCCTCGTGAGGGGCATCGTTCCCCTCACGGGGGCGTCATTCCCCTCGCGAGGGGCGTCGTGCCCCTCACGAGGGGAGCGTTCCCCTGGCGAGGGGCGTCGTGCCCCTCGCGAGGGGCGTCGTGCCCCTCACGAGGGGCGTCGTTCCCCTCGCGAGGGGCGTCGCGCCCTTTGCCGCCTGACGAGCCCGAAAGGCACGGGCAACTCCCGAGAGGCTGCTTTGATAGCACTGATCACAATGTAGTTGCCGACAAAACTCGACTCCTTTCGATATTGACCGATATACAAGAGGACAGCCTGCGCGCGCATCTCCTAGAAGCAACCGATGAACTAGTACGACGTGCCCGAAGTTCGTTCCGGGTTTGCGCTGCACCGAGAGCCTGGACGGCGGAACGACGTGACGGTTGAGGGATTAGCAAAGCGAGCGATTCCTCCGCCTCGGAGACGCCCCGACGCGGGAGGCCTCCGAGACCTCTTCGTGACCCGTCTGGGGTCGTCTCTACGGAGCGTTGGAGGCAGGCCGGAAGAACGGGGTTGAGGGCACGGTG
>DATFNZ010000221.1:0-3429 GCA_035266085.1 Thermoanaerobaculia bacterium | reverse complement strand
AGCTGATAGGGAGGCCCGAGCTGCCGCGTGCCGGCGCGGGTGCCGTCCGTCTCCCAGAGGGAGGTCACTCCCTTCTCGTCGAAATGGCTGATCAGGACGCGGCCGCCCGCCTCGTGAAGGCGGATGCCCTGGTTCGGGCCTGGAGTCGGGAAGCTCGTGATCAGCCGGCGCTGGCGCGCCGCCACGTCGACCACCCAGACGCGGGAGCTGGGAGCGGCGGAGACCGGGATGTACACGATCCCGCCGCGCGGCAGGACCTCCGCCACGGGAGTCGCGGCGGGGAAGAGATCGACCGTACCCGCCGCGGCGCCGTCCGTGAACCAGACGGCCCCCACGGCTTGGAACAGCACGCCGCGCCCCGGGTGGACGACGAACCGCTGCGGATTGGAGCCCTGGCGCCCCGGCACGATGTCGCGGATGAGCTGGGTGCCCTCGCGCGTGCCGTCGCTCTTCCAGGGCTCGCAGCCCCGGGCCCGGGTGCAGCCCGCGAAGACGAGCGTCCGCCCGTTGGCGATGACGGCCTGGGCGCCGGCAGTGCCAAAACCGCCGAGCTCCACGTTGGCGAGCTTGTAGGTGCCCGCGGCCGTGCCGTCCGTCCGCCAGAGCAGTCCCGAGGAGTCGGTGTAGAAGGCCACGCTGCCGGCCGCTCCCAAGGAGGAGAGCCGGCCGCCGGTGGTCTCCGCTTCCGCGCACAGCTCGGCCAGCCGCTCGGTGCCGCCGGCCGTGCCATCCGTCGCCCAGAGGCCGCACTGGAGATCCTCCGGAAGGACGGACGTGTCACGCAGCACCGCCAGGAAGATCACCCGGCCGTTGACCGCGGTATAGGAGGAGAAGACCGCCGGGCTCTCCGACGGGTCGACCAGCGGCGGCTCCACCCCCGGGTTGAGATCGGCTACCAGATGAGCGGAGCCCGCCGACGCCGGCGCCGCGGCGAATCCAAGGGTGAGAACGAGAGCCGGTATCAGGTATCCGGACCGAAGCCGCATGATGAGCATCCTCCGAGAATGAAGCGACGGGCAAAATAAATTCTACCCAAGATCTTCTAATACTACCGCGAATCTCCATCGTCTCCCCTCCGAGGGTTCATTCCGAACCCCATCGAACGGAGAACGGACAAGGAGATTCCGATGAAGCGATCTTGGTTTGGAATCGCGCTATTACTGGTCCTGGCGCTCCCCGCCGGGGCTTCCACCTTCCTGGCCATGAGTCAGGAGGAGCTGGTCGAGAAGTCCGGCGCGGTCGTCGCCGGCCGGGTCGTCGAAGTGAGCTCCTACTGGAACCGCGAAGGGACGGCCATCTTCACGGAGGCCGTGATCGAGGTCCAGGACTCGCTCCTGGGCAAGGCTCCGGGCCACGTCCGGGTGCGGACGTTCGGCGGCGAGGTGGGCGATGTCAAGCTCGTGGCCCCCGGCTTCCCCACCTTCGCACGGGGCGAAAAGCTCCTGCTCTTCCTGGAGCCGAAGAAAGACGGCTTCCACAGGGTGCTCGGCTACCAGCAGGGGCAGTTTCGCATTCGCCCCGACCCGAGCGGGCGCGAGATGGCCGTCCCCTCCTGGGAGGCGGACACCGCCCGCATCCTCAAGGCGGATGGCACGACCCTGCGCGTGCCGCGCGCCGTTCCTCTCGAAGACCTCAAGCGTCAGATCCGTGAAACCGCCGTCCGGGTCGGCCGGCCGCAAGCCCAGTAATCCAGGCGATCAAGGAGATCCGTCATGAAAAGAATCCGTATCGTCTCTCCCCTCGCCCTCCTTCTCGGCGCCCTGCTCACCACCGGCAGCGCCACGGGCTACGTGCTGCTCATTCACGGCCAGACCTGGAACTGCCCGCCCAACTACACGGTCGACCAGACCGGCATTCCAACCATCACCGACAGCGATGGCGGCGTCAGCAACGTGATCGCCGCCATCTCTTCGGCCAGCGATGCCTGGAACGGCGCGGGCTCGGCCAGGATCCTCTCCGCCCACAAAGGATCGACGGCGGGCTTCACGCTCGGCGACGGCGTGCCGATGATCAAGTTCGGCGATCCGCTCGGCGCGTGCCTCGGCAACTGCCTGGCGGCTACGTATATCGTTTACATCAGTCAGCGGTCCCCCGGGGCGGACTCCTGGCAGGTCGACGACGCCGACATCGTGACCAACCTGGCCTACAACTGGACCTCGCAGGAAGAGGACCCGAACGGCTCCGGCTGCTCCGGCGAGTACTACATCGAAGGCGTGATGGTGCATGAGATCGGTCACGCCCTGGGCCTCCACCACTCGAGCGCCGCCGGAGCGACCATGCTCCCGTCCGTCTCCTCTTGCGACAACAGCCCGGCCACGACCTCGGCGGACGACAGGAACGGCATCCGGGCGCTCTATGGAACGGCGCCCTGCAGCACCAACGTTCTCTTGAGCCCCTGCAGCGCCTATACGGAATACCTGACCTCGGGGAGCTCCCAGGTCCAGCCCTGCGGCGGGTCCTTCGCCATGTCCGGCAGCGGCACCATCAAGGGCTGGGTCGAAGGTCCGGATGGAACCGATTTCGACCTGTTCCTCGACAAGCTGGTCAACGGCTCATGGCTCCAGGTGTGGAGCGCTACGAGCACCAGCTCCAGCGACTCGATCACCTACAGCGCCACACCGGGTACCTTCCGGTTCCGCGTGACCTCCTATAGCGGCAGCGGGACCTATCACTTCTGGTATCAGAGGCCCACGTTCCTCACGTTCCCTTGAGCAGCCCCCGGCGGGGCACGCGACCTTGCCCTTGGTGAACACCCTGGCCGTCACCCGCGGGCGGGTCGCACCCGCCCGTTCTCCTACGATTCCATCGGACGCTCAACTTCCCCTTCAGCGATTCGCTTTTCGGCGTTCGCGATCACCGCGTCGACCTCCGGGGGATGTGGCTGTACCGCGACTCAATCACGTCACGCAATAGTTCAAATATTTGTCAGATCGCCCCTACATACCACGGCTCCTTCGGAGCCGGCCCTCTTTTCAGACAAACTTCTCCCTCTTCTCCCGGCCGGATGGGAGGGAGGCGGGAGAAGAGGGCCGGGGTGATGAGGGCGCCCACGGGACGACGGGCTCGATCTGACAAGGTAGAGTCAACACGCGGCGGCGCGATCGAGGAGCAGCTCGCGCTCGCGTGCGTTTCGCGTCAGCGATGCCGCGCGCTCGAATTCCGCGCGTGCCTCGGCGAACCGGCCGAGCCTGGCGAGGAAGTCGCCGCGCACGCTCGGCAAGAGGTGGTAGCCCTCGAGCGCCGGCTCGGAGGTCAACGCATCGACCAGCTCGAGGCCCGCCGCCGGACCGAACGCCATGGCCACGGCCACCGCGCGGTTCAGCTCCACGACGGGTGACGGCGTGAGCTGGGCGAGCGCCTGGTAGAGCGCCGCGATGCGCACCCAGTCCGTCTCCTCCGGGGTGCGCGCTCGCGCGTGACAGGCGGCGA
>DATFNZ010000220.1:0-18785 GCA_035266085.1 Thermoanaerobaculia bacterium | reverse complement strand
AACAGGACGCGGACACCGCCCGGGCATCAATGCCCGGGCTACTCGAAAGAGCCCCCTGAAGGGGACTCAGTCGGCTTCAGCCGGCTGTTTTACCTAGCCCGGGCATTCATGCCCGGGCGGCGCCGGATCGCGGGTCGAATTGGCCCTCTTCCTCAGGAGGAGAGGGACCGAGGGTGAGGTTTTTGGAGGGCAGATAGCTCTGGCAGGGAAGGGACTTTCGAGACACCCTCTGAGCGATCCGCGGGGCCTGCTTTGGCGATCTCCAGCAAGTACGGTAGGCTCAACTTTCCAGATGCCAATCGAGGAAGGCGGACTGCTTGCCGGGACCGAAGGTCTTCGTCAGCTACAGCCACAAGGATGAGAAGGCGCTCGAGCAACTTCAGCGCTTCCTGCGTCCCCTGGAGCGCGACGGACTGCTCACCGCTTGGGCGGATACCCGGCTGGAGGGTGGCGACGACTGGCAGCGGGAGATCGAACAGGCTCTGGCTGAGGCCAAGGTCGCCGTCTTCCTGATCTCGCAGGATTTCCTCAACTCCAAGTTCATCCTCGAGGAGGAGGTGCCGCGAGTCCTGGAGCGCGAGGCGGCGGGGAAGATGACCGTCCTTCCCGTGTTCCTGAGCCCTTCGTTCGTTGACGAGACCCGGTTTCCCAAACCGGGCGCCGGCGGCGGCGAAACGGTTCTCCTGACGAAATTTCAGGGCTATGGCAAGCCCGACGAGCCGCTTTCCGAGTTGGAGTGGTCCCAGAGGGACAGGATCTATAAGGATCTCGCTCTCCGCCTGCGGGCGCTCGCCGGCGTGGCCCCGACGGCCGGCGCCCTGGCATCCGCGGCCGTTCCGTCCGCCGCTCCTTCCGCCGGTCCCGCGCGGGCCTACGAGCTGACGGTCCAGTTGGAGGATCGCGGGGAAACCCTGCTCGTCACCTATCACCAGCCTGGGCTGGAGCCCCTCGGCTCGGCCAGCCTCTCCTGGGCCAAGGTGAGGCCATCGATCGATCCTGTCCACCAGATGCTCGATACGGCCCTCAACCGCGCGCTTCAGCCACGGCTCGAGGGCTCCCAGAACGGCTGCTGGCTCCTGACGACCGCCGGCCCGAGCGCCGTGAGGCCTTGGCGCAACGCTCGCTGCCTCCCAGCCTGGGGAGCCACCGCGCGGCGGCGCGCTCCTTCCAGCCGGACGCCGACCTGGTCGACGCCGTCAACGTGGCGCTCGCCGTGGGCGCGCCCCTCCTCCTCACGGGTGAGCCAGGCACGGGCAAGACCCAGGTGGCCTTCTATCTCGCCTGGTACTTCGGCATCGAGGACCAACTCTTCTCTCTGTACGTTCGCAGCAACACCACGGCCGAGGATCTCCTCTACCGTTTCGACGCCGTGGCCTATCTCCATGCCGCGAACGACCCGGCCCTCTCCGGCAAGGCCGTGGAGAAGCAGGCGTTCGTCGAGCCCGGCCCCCTGTGGAAGGCCTATGAAACGGCCGGTCCCTCGATCGTGCTGCTCGACGAGATCGACAAGGCGCCGCGCGATTTTCCGAACGACCTCCTGAACGTCCTCGACCAGCACACCTTTTACGTGCCTGAGGCTGGGCGGACGGTGAGCCGCGGGGAGGGGGCGCCTCCCATCCTGGTGATCACCAGCAACAGCGAGCGGCGTCTGCCCGAGCCGTTCCTGCGGCGCTGCATCTTCCACCACATCGAATTCACGGAAGACCTCCTCCGCCGCGCCGTCGAGGCCCGGGTGGGCGACTTCCCCAACCTCGATACGGACGTGCGTGAGGCGGCCCTCCAGCGCTTCCTGGAGCTGCGGGGGCGCGATCTGCGCAAGAAACCGGCCACGGCGGAGCTGCTCGTCTGGCTGACCATTCTCTCCGCCCGGGGCAACGTGACCGTTGAGGATCTCCGTGCCCCCTTCAAGTCCCTGCCCGCCCACTCCGCGCTGGTCAAGGACCGCGACGACCTCGCACTGTTGAGCTGAGAGACGCTCATGAGCGCCGCCCTCGGCCTCGATCCCCTGCTCGCCGCCCTGCGCGAGGCGGGGCTGCCCGTGGGCGTCGCCGAAGTGGCGCGCCTCCAGCGGGTCTTCGCGCTCGGTCCGCAGCTCGAAGAGGATCGCCGGCTGAAGGCCATCCTGCGGTCCGTTCTCGTCAAGTCGGCGGAGGACCGCGCCCGCTTCGAGCCCATCTTCGACGCCTGGCTCAGCCGCGCCAGGGGGGAGGTGAGCTTCCGCGAGGCGCCGCTCCCCGTGCCCGGGCCCGATCCCGTGGCCGATCCCGTGCCGACATCGCCTCCTCGGCACAGACCTGCTGTCTGGCGTATTTTGGCGGCGGCGGCCTTGCCCTTGCTGGTCTTGATGCTGGGCGATGAGGTCCGGCAGACGCCTCCGTCGGCGCCCAAGATGGCCAGCCCGACAAAACCGCCCGTGGCCACTCCGGTCTCCACGGCCAGAGCCCTCACGCCGGCTGAGATCCGCAAACGCTCGTTTACAACTTGGGTTCCCAGCCTCACTGTCACACCCGCGGAACAGGAGTGGAGGGGCTGGCCGGCCATCTCGCTTGGAAGTCTGGCGCTTCTCGCCGCCGTTGCCCTTTGGCTCAACGTACGAAAACAGGCTTGGATGCCGGAGCCGGCGCCGGAGCCGGCGAGGAAGGGACCACCGCGGGTGTTTCTCACCCTGCCGGAGCTCTCCGGTCCCCAGCTTCTGGAGCCGCGCGAGCAGGAAGCTCTCGTTTGGGGGATCGGCCACTTCGTGGCGGAAGAGCCCACCCGCCGGCTCGACCTGACGGCCACCGTGCGGGAGACGGCGCAGGCCGGAGGCTTCCCCCACCTGCGCTTCCACCAGGCCCGTTATCCAAGGGAGGTCTGGCTGTGGATCGACGAGGCGGCCGGCGACCCGGCCATCCCCCGGATCGCCGAAGAGATCGAGGCTGCTCTCCAGGCTCATAGGCTTCCCGTCGAGCGGGCGCTTTTCCGTGGCGTGCCCGACTGGCTGGTCCAATCCGCGGGCCAGGCCTTCGCGCCCAGCGAGGTGGACGAACGGCGGGACGCGGCCCTGGTGGCAATCCTCACTGACGGCCGCATCCTCGCGCGCCAATACTTGGCCGACGACCGGCGGGCCCGCCTCGACGCGCTCCTGCGCAGCCTCTCCCACTGGCCGCGGCTGGCATTCGTGGACTTCGCCGCGGAGCCGGGCGAGCTGGCGGCCATCCTGGCGAAGCACTCCCTGCTGAGGATCGCACCCGCCGGGCTCGCCGCTTTCCTGGGGGGCAGCGAGACCGCGAAGCGAAAGCCGTCGCCCACCGCCACGGGAGATGCCGCCTGGGCCGCCGCCTGCGCGCTGGCCCCGGCCTCCGTCGACGAGCTCCGGGCGTTCCAACTCCGCAAGCGGCTGGGTCTCGCCACCTCACCTTGGGGCCTCCGCGATCTCCGCGCCGAGGCCCCGGGGCCGCCCGGGCGCCTTCAATGGCAACCTCAGGACCGCGCCCGGCGGGTCAACTGGCTGCACGCCGCGGAGGCTCAAGACGGGGACGAAGTGTCACCGGGAAGCCTGCTTGGCAAGGCGCTCGATTTTTGGGAGGAGGTCTACGACCGGGAGCTGAAAGAGCGGACCGGCCGGGCGGAGGAGGGCTCCTGGCTGGACACCCCGGCCCACCAGCACCTCGCCATGGAGCGCGCCCTGCTGTCTCTCTGGCGCGACCCTGGGAACGGGGCGCGGGAGCTTTACCGGCTTCACGGCGGCGCCTTGCGCGACCTCGTCGAGACGCACCTCCGGGATTTGGCCCCCGCGGATTGGGGGAGCCCGGAGCTGCTGCACCTTCCCTGGCCCTGGGAAAGTCTCCCGGGGTCCGCGCGGGTCATGCTTCAAGAGATGGGGCTCGGCGGCGGCATGCCGTCGGCCAGCCTTCGGCGGCCCGGGCGGCTCTGGCTGGGGCTGGGGCTCTGTCTCGGGCTCGCCGTGGGAGCTCTCGGCGCGGCCGGTATCAGCGGCTGGCGGCAGCCGGGAGACCCGCCAGTCATCGTGCATGGTCCGGAGAAGCCCGCGGACGTCTGGGAGGAAACCCGTTCCTTCTCAGCCGGGCACTGGGATGTGGCCGTAGGAACCCGTAAATCCCAGGCGGTTCAAAAGGCCCCGGCTGGTGCGCAGGTGGCTGTCCGGTGGGAGAGCCGGAAGGTGCGGTGTGTTTGGGCGACTTCTGAATCCGAGGAGTGGAACTGTGGGACTCTCGAAAATCCGCCGCCCTTGCCCGAGTTCCTCAGGAGGAGGGTCGTGGTACTGGAAGCCCGGCCAGGATCTCCGGAAGCCGACGCTTTGGCCGCTGATCTCCTGGACAGTGGATCGGCCGATCAGGTGGTTGTCTCCACTGTTTGGTCGCTGCGATACTTGCTTGCCCCAGGCCTCCTCGTCCTGCCGAACTCTGACTGGGGGAAGCTCAGGAAAGCCCTGCGCTTTGACGGGATTAGGACTGTCCAACAAGTATGGCCGGGCCTGAAACCGGTGCTCGGCGATCCATACGCACAGCTTCGCGGGTTGCCGGCTTGCCGGAACGGCGAATTGCTCGAAGAGGATGGTATGACCTTCGTCCACGTCTGCCTTGGGACCTTCACCATGGGCTCGGCCGCAGACGATCCACAGGCTGAAGATGATGAAAAGCCCGCACACGAAGTTACTCTGAGCGAGTTTTGGATCGGCAAGACCGAGGTAACGAACGCCCAATACCGTTCGGACCACCCTGACCACGAGGGACCGGACACGCTCCCGGCATCCGGGGTGACCTGGGACGAAGCGAAGACCTTCTGCGAGCGCCACGGCGGGCGTCTGCCCACGGAAGCCGAATGGGAGTATGCGGCGCGCGCCGGGACTCAGACTCCCTGGTCTTTTGGTGCCGATGAAAGCAAGCTCGGAGAATTTGCCTGGTTCAGGGAGAATTCCGGTTCGGAGCCGCACCCCGTCGCCACCCAGAAACCGAACACATGGGGCCTCTACGACATGCACGGCAATGTTTGGGAGTGGGTGGAGGACCGGTACGGCGGCCCCTATTCATCCGGTCCGCGGACAGATCCCCAAGGGACTGGAGCCGGCGAGTATCGTACGTTGCGGGGGGGTTCCTTCATCAACACGCCCTGGAACCTGCGCTCCGCGAACCGGGACTGGTACCAGCCTTCGATCCGGTTCAGGTACATCGGCTTCCGCTGTGCCCGCAGCCCCCGCCGCCAGCCTTGAGCGCCTGAGGAACAGGCCCTGTGCCTCAGGAGGCCCAACGGGCCGCAATCCCTCACCGTGAGATTTCCCGCCTCAAGACACCGTACCGGTAGAGACGGCCCATCCCCGTTACGATACCTTCCGCAGGCCACGGGGACGTCGGGCCGTCTCTTCGGAGGGCACGCCGCTCCAAGATCCCAGTCCTGATCCGGTCAGGTCCAAGCCAAAACGTCACGGTAGAATCCCGGTGGTTCCGCCCTGCCGGCTCTTCCACCTCCACCTCGGATCTCATGCCTTCCCCGTACGCCGCATGTACCCACCCGACCTGGGTGGGGCGGCGCCTTCTCGCGGCCTTTTGCCTTCTCGACGATCGTGGCAGGGCGGCGGCCTACCCTTCGAGAGAGACGCCCCGTCGTCCCGTGGTCGCCGAAACGGTGTCGTAACGGGGGTGGGGCGTCTCTACGGGAGGGTGCCGCAAGAGGGAAAGGTCTCGCTGCGATCCGGCGTTCTGACGCGCAGGCTCCCAGCCCGATGGGCTGGGCTGAGGGAACCCGGGCCGTTGGCCCGTAAAGCAGGTCAAGAGGACAAGGATCAAGGCTGGCGGCGGGGGTTGCGGGCACAGCGGAAACCGATGCCCCTGACCCGGAACGTGGGCTGGACCCCGTTCCGGACCGCGGAGTGCAGGAACCTGGGCGTGTCGATGAAGGAGCCCCCTCGCATTATGCGCCTGGTGCCATCGTCAGGCCCGGCCGGATCGGTCTGCCGCTTGGTGGTGTAAGAGCCAAACCAGTCCCAGCACCACTCCCACACGTTGCCGTGCATGTCGTGGAGCCCCAATGCGTTGGGCAGCTTGCCTCCCACCGGTTGGGGTTCATCGTTGGAGTTGTCATCGAACCAGGCGTAATCGCCAAGCTGCTCCTCGTTATCTCCGAAAGAAAACCGGAACGAGTTCCAGCCCTCGAACCGGGTCAGGAACTTCGGCTTCCGCTGTGCCCGCAGCAGCCCCCGCCGCCAGCCTTGAGCGCCTTAGGAACAGGCCCTGTGCCTCAGGAGGCCCAACGGGCCGCAATCCCCTCAGCCCAGGGCAACGCCCTGAATGGCACGGCGTCCGGTGAGTCAAGTAAGCGGTCGCCCCCGTACCTAGGAAACTGAACGGCAGAACGTTGGTTCACCGTGAGATTTCCCGCCTCAAGACACCGTAGCGGTAGAGACGGCCCATCCCCGTTACGATACCTTCCGCAGGCCACGGGGACGTCGGGCCGTCTCTTCGGAGGGCACGCCGCTCCAAGATCCCAGGCCTGATCCGGTCAGGTCCAACCCAAAACGTCACGGTAGAATCCGGTGGTTCCGCCCTGCCGGCTCTTCCACATCCACCTCGGATCTCACGCCGTCCCCGTACGCCGCATGTACCACCTGACCCGGTGGGCGGCGCCTTCTCGCGGTCTTTTGCCTTCTCGACGATCGTGGCAAGGCGGCGGCCTACCCTTCGAGAGAGACGCCCCGTCGTCCCCGTGGTCGCCGAAACGGTGTCGTAACGGGGGTGGGGCGTCTCTACGGGAGGGTGCCGCAAGAGGAAAGGTCTCGCTGCGATCCGGCGTTCTGCCAGCCCGATGGGCTGGGCTGAGGGAACCCGGGCCGTTGGCCCGTAAAGCAGGTCAAGAGGACAAGGATCAAGGCTGGCGGCGGGGGCTGCGGGCACAGCGGAAGCCAGTGCCCCCGTTCCGGACCGGGGGCGGGTTCCAGCCCCGGCCCGCGGAGCGCAGGTTCCCGGGCGAGTCGATAAAGGAGCCCCCCCGCAACGTACGACCGGCTCCATCGTCAGGCCCGGCCGGATCGGTCTGCCGCTCGGCGGTGTAAGAGCCAAACCAGTCCCAGCACCACTCCCACACGTTGCCGTGCATGCCGTGGAGCCCCAATGCGTTGGGCAGCTTGCCTCCCACCGGTTGGGGTTCATTGTTGGAGTTGTCATCGAACCAGGCGTGGCCGCCAAGCTGCTCCTCGTCATCTCCGAAAGAAAACCGGGTGGTGGTGCCGGCCCGGCAGGCGTATTCCCACTCGGCCTCTGTCAGGAGGCGGTCGCCGGTGGCGGTGCGATTCCAATCCACCCGTTCGCCTTCGATCCGGTAGCAGGGCTCGAGCCCTGCCCGTTCTGAGAGGCGGTTGCAGAATTCCACGGCATCGAGCCAGGAGACGTTGTTGACAGGCCGCTCGTCCGCCTCGCCTTTAGGCCAGCCCGGATCCTGACCCAGGGTCTCAGCGTATAGGCGGCGGGTGACGGGGAGCCGCATGCAGGCGAACGGAGAGATCCGGACCGGATGGACCGGCCCCTCGTTATCGAAGCGGCCCTCTTCGCTCTCCGGGCTGCCCATGAGGAACGAGCCGCCGCGGATCTCTACGAGATCCACCAGGGGAGGCTGGACGCCAGGACCGGCCCGCTCCACCACTGCGATGGGCTCGCCGCTCGCCGCCAACCCGGCCGCGGCGCCCAGGAGCGCGAGAAATCCGAGGATGCCGGCCGCGCCGGGCGCCGCACCCGCGAGCGCGGCGCCGGCCAAAGCACCGCCGCCGAGGCCGAGCGCCCAGGCTCCCCAGGGAGGGAGGAAGTCCAGCCGGCGGAGCCAGGGGGTTGGCATGATGACGATCACCATCGGGGAAGGTCTGCCTCAGCTTCCTCGATGTTGACGACTCCCATAGCCAATCCTCCTTGCCTTATTGTACTCGGGCCGGGCCTTCACCTCAGGGCTTACTCTCGCCGCCCCACCCAGGGCGGCCACATAGGGCCGCCCCTACTCAGGAAGGCCTCGCCTCTACCCGGACCGTATAGAATATAAGCCGTTTCTCTATTCTCGATTCCTCTCGGTAAGCCATGCCCGCCACCCGCAATCGGCTCTTCCTCCTCGCCGCCTTCCTCTATATAGCGGCCGGCGGCACCCTCCGGGCGAGCACGCTCGACCGGCTGCCGGCCGCTCCGGGGTACGTCCACGAGGTGTTCGGCGTCGGCGACGGTCTGCCCAGCGCGGGGATCTTGAAGGCGCTTCAGAGCCGGGACGGCTATCTCTGGCTCGCCACGTTCGACGGGCTGGTGCGCTTCGACGGGCGCCGATTCGAGGTTTTCGACAGCGACCGCGTCCCGGCCCTGGGGAGCAACCGGGTCGTCGAGCTGGCCGAGGGCCGCGACGGCACCCTGTGGATCCGCACCGAGCAGGGGCACGTTGCCCGGTATCTGGAGGGCGTCTTCACCTCGTGCCAGCGTCCGCAACAGGGTCGCGTGAGCTGCGGATCGCCCCAGCCCGGCGCCCCCTATTACACCCGGCTCTATCAGGATCTCGCCGGCACGGTCTGGCTCGGCGGCCCGGCCGGCGTCTTCCGGGTGGCGGGCGGCGATGCCCAAGCCATCCCTGGAGGCGGGATCGAAGGGGCCGTCGAGTCGATCCTCCTCGACCATGCGGGCCGGCTCTGGGTGGGCACCGGGCTCGGCCTCTGGGTGAGGCGGGCCGGCCGCTTCGAGAGGGTGGCGCTGCCCGCCGGTGCATTCGAGCTCACCTACCCTTCGGTGGCCGAGGACTCCGCGGGCGAGGTCTGGGTGGCGACGTCGCTCGGCACGGGCCGCGTCCGCGACGGCGTGTTCACCCCCGAGACCTCAGGCTGGGGCTTCGTCGTCCAGGACCCCCAAGGCGGGATCTGGATCGGGAGCCCGGGCCGGCTGTCGCACCGCCGGGGATCCGGGGGAGACGAGCGGATCGAGACCGTCGTGGACGGCCAGCCGGGTACCCACCGCCTGCTCCCGGGGTCCAACGTGCGCATCGATTCCCGCGGCCAGGCGTGGGTCGCCTGGACCGGGTCGCTCTACCGCGATGGCGTGCCGGTGCTGCGGCTGGCGGACCCGCTGGGCGCCTTCACCTCGGTGACCCTCGACCGCGAGGGCACGGTCTGGGCCACGACCTCGCGGTCGGGCGAGCTGCACGCTCTGCATCCGGCCCGGCTCACCACATTCAGTGAGGGGCTCCCCACCCCCTCCGTCTACCCCCTCTACGAGGACCGCGACGGCACGATCCTGGCCGGCGGACGGAAGTTCCTCGCCTCGCTCGCTCCCCGGGAGCGGCGCTTCCGCTCCAGGGAGATCCCGGGCGAAGTGGTCCTGGATACGATGGCGATCCTGCGCGACCGCGCCGGCGTCCTCTGGGTGGGGACCACCCGGGGCTTGTTCTCCCTGGGCGAAGGCGGCCTCGTCGCCGCGGAGGACGGAGAGTTGCAGCGGCTGATCGTCCGTGCGCTCCATGAGGATGCCCACGGCGTCCTGTGGGCCGGCACGGAGGGCGGGCTCTTCCGGCGGGAACCGGCCTCCCAGGGCGGCCGGTGGACCCGGCGATGGACCCGGACAATCCCGCGACAGTGGGTGCGTGTGATCCGCGAGACGCCGGACGGCGCGCTCTGGCTGGGCACCAACGGCGGCGGCGTGATCCGCCTTGCGGAGGGACGGTTCACCGCCGTCACCCAGGCCGAAGGGCTGTCGAGCGACCTCGTGCGGGCGCTCTGGCTCGCGCCCGACGGCCAATTGTGGATCGGCACCGAGAACCGCGGCCTGAGCCGCCTCGATCCCGGTTCGGTCGGCCGGCCGGGAGGACCCCGGATCGCACGGATCGGGCAGGCGCAGGGGCTCTACTCGAACGGCATCCACCAGATCGTCGCCGACGGCTTGGGCAATCTTTGGATGAGCAGCAACCTGGGAATCTTCCGGGCGCGCCTCGCGGACCTGAACGCCGTGGCCGACGGCCGCCGGGACCGTTTGGAGACGTTCGCCTACACCGAGCGGGACGGCATGGTGACGCGCGAGGCCAACGGCGGCGTCCAGGACGCGGGTCTGCGCGACCGCTCGGGCCGGCTCTGGTTCCCGACGCAGGCCGGCGTGGTGCGCTTCGATCCACGCGAGGTCCTGCGCCGCCGCCCGCCGCCGCCCGTGCACGTGGAGGGTCTGCGGGTGGGGGAGGAGGAAGCCCCGCTGCAAGGCGGCGCCCTGCGCCTGCCGCCGAGCCGGCGCAGCTTCACCTTCGAGCTCGCGGCCCCCTCGTTCCTGGCGCCCGAGCGCCAGAGGTTCCGCTACCGCCTCGTCCCCTATGATCGCGACTGGATCGACGCCGGGACGCGGCCCGAGGCCTCCTACACCAAGGTGCCCCCGGGCCGGTACCGCTTCGAGGCTCTGGCCTCCGGTCCCGACGGCGAGTGGAGCCCCCGTCCCGCCACCGTCGACCTCGAAATCGTTCCCCGCTTCTACGAGACGGTCTGGTTCCGCACCCTCTGCGGGCTGGCGGCGCTGGCGGCCCTCGCGGCGCTCCTGGCCGCGGTGGTGCGCGTGCGGGTCGCGCGCCAGGAGGCGCTGCAGCGGCAGCTCGAGCAGTTGGTGGAGGAGAGGACGGCCACCATCGCCGAGCAGGCGGAGAAGTTGCGCGAGCTCGATCAGCTCAAGTCGCAGTTCTTCGCCAACGTCTCCCACGAGCTGCGGACGCCGCTCACGCTCACCCTCGGGCCCCTGCGCGATGTCCTCGGGGGGCGGTTCGGGCCGCTGCGCGAGGATCTCGCCGGTCAGCTCGGGGTGGCGGAGCGCAATGCCCAGCGCCTGCTCGGCCTGGTCGACCAGCTCCTGGACATCGCCCGGCTGGACGCCGGGCGGCTGCGGCTGCGGGTCCGTCAGGGGGACCTCGCGGCCTTCATCCGCGAGCGCGTCGAGGCTTTCCTGCCCCTCGCCCAGCGCCGCGAGATCGAGCTGTCGCTGGCGGCGCCGGCCGAGGCGGTGGAGGTCTGGTTCGACGAGGTGCAGCTCGAGAAGGTGTTCGACAATCTGATCAGCAACGCCCTCAAGTTCACTCCTCGGGGCGGCCGGGTGCAGGTGGCGGTGGCGGCGCCGCCGTGGTCCGCCCGGGTGACGGCGAGCGTGCGCGACAACGGCCCGGGCATCCCGGCCGATCACCTGGACCACGTCTTCGAACGCTTCTATCAGGTGGAAGCCACGTCGCGGCGGCGCTGGCCGGGCGCGGGGATCGGCCTTTCCCTCGCCCGGCAACTGGTCGAGCTCCATGGCGGCACGGTGTCGGTCGAGGGCGCCGAGGGGGAGGGCGCCTGCTTCACCGTGGCCCTCCTGCGCGGCCGGCAGCATTTTCCCCCCGGATCGGTGGACGAAGGGACGGCCGGCCGGGACCGCCCCTCTTCCACCTTCGTCGTCGCCTCGCTCCTGGACGAGACCGGCGTCACTCCCGGCGACGCCGAGCCGGCGCCCGAGGACGACCGCACGACGGTGCTGGTGGTGGACGACAACCCGGAGATCCGCGCCTACGTCCGCAGCCACCTGGAGCCCGACTACCGCGTGGTGGAGGCCGCCGACGGCGTCGAGGGGCTGGAACGGGCCCGGCGCCTCGTGCCCGACCTGGTGGTCAGCGACATCATGATGCCGGGCCTCGACGGCAACGCCCTGTTCCGTAGCCTGCGCGAGGATCCCGAGCTGGAGTTCGTGCCCGTGATCCTGCTCACGGCCAAGGCCTCGGCGGAGAGCCGGATCCAGGGCCTGCGCGACGGGGTGGACGACTACCTGGTCAAGCCTTTCGACCCGCGGGAGCTCAAGGCGCGGGTGGACAACCTGATCGCCGCCCGCAAGCGCCTGGTGGCGCGGTTCGAAGGTGCGCCGCCGCGGCCGCTGCGGGTCTCGGAGGTCCAGGTGACCTCGGCGGACGAGTCGTTCGTGGCCCGGGTGCAGGCCGCCGTGGAGGAGCGCCTGGGCGACAGCGAGCTCACCGTCGAGTCGCTCGCCGACGCCCTCGCCTGCGACCGCTCCTACCTCCTGCGCAAGCTCCGCGCCCTGACCGGCGAGACCCCCTCGGGATTGATCCGTTCCCTCCGCCTCCAGCGCGCCGAGCAGCTCCTGCGGGCGGGCGCCGGCACGGTCAGCGAGATCGCCTACTCCGTGGGCTTCAAGAGCGTCGCCCACTTCTCCAATGCCTTCCACGAGACCTACGGCGAGCGGCCGTCGGCGTTCGCGGCGCGGCATCGGGGGGGGTGAGCCCTCACTCCCCAACCCCTCTCTCCCGACCCCTCCCTCCCACCCTCACCGGGAGAGAGGGGCTTAAAAACCTCACCGGACAAATCTCTCCCTCTTCTCCCGGTGAAGCGGACGCCCCGCTCTCAGGGTGTTCCAGGGTATCTCGAAGAGTCTCGTATTCACGTATAACTCATTGACTTTGCTACGGTTACTGATATCATAGTGACCAAGGACATCTTACCAGATCGCAAGCACAGAGACCGATTTCTTTACCTATTCTCTACCTACAACCGCCACCTGGACAAGGGCCGAACCATGAAACTGAAGCTCACGGAAGCCCGGATTCCCGCCCTCCGCACCCTCAAGCCTCAAGAGGACATTTTCCACGAGCCCACCCCGGGGGCGGGGTTGCGGATCACCCGCAAAGGACGCAAGACCTGGTTTCTCCTCTACTGCGCACCGGGCTCTAAGCAGTTGCGCCGCGTCTACTTCGGCGAGCACCCGACCGGAAGGCTGGGCCAAGCCCGCTATCTCTCCCTCAAGGACTTTGAGCGGGAATACTCCATTGTCCGGGGGGACCTCGCCCGGGGTATTGACCCGCAGCTTAAGACGGTGGCCGTCGATCCCGAGACGGCCAAGCTCATCCCCTCCTCCCTTCTCCCGGAGGATCTCCGCAAGATCTTCCCCGAGGGAGTGGTCGAGGGTACGGTCGGAGCGGTCCTGGCCGACTACCTCCAGCACCACGCCGCCTTTCATCTGACCCCCAGGGGGTACCTCAACTATCGCCAACTCACCCGCTCGTATTTAACCCCCGTCTTCAAAATCCCCGTCTTCCAATTCGGCGAGGAGGACGTACGCTCCCTTCTTTCCCAGGTCACCCGCAGGGCTCCGCAGGCGGTCCGCCATGCCAAGAACGTCCTAAGTTGCGCCTTCGTCTACGGCAGAGAGCACATTCATGGAGTCAAAGCGAACCCATGCCAGGGAGTCAAGGTGACTGTGCCGAAGGTCAAGCGGGACCGCTGGCTCACAGACCCTGAGATCGAGACGGTCCTACAAGCGCTCCCCCGGATGAAGAATCAGAAGGCGGCGGACATCTACCTCCTGATCCTGGCCTCTCTATGCCGCCCGGGAGAAGCGGCCGGGATCAAGGCCGAGGATGTCACCACCCTGAACGGGGAGCGGGTCTGGAAGGTCGCCGAGCCCAAGAACGGCAAAGACTTCCTGATCCCCTTGGAGGGACCGGTCCGGGAAGTTATTGAGCACCGAATCGCCGAGGTCAACGGCACTGGTCCTCTGTTTTGGAGGATCACGCCGGGGGACGATTACCCCCGTCAGCTCAAGGACGCCAACCGGGAACTCCGGGAGCTGACCAGCCTTCAGGACATCCGGCCCCACGACCTGAGACGGACGGGGAGGACCCATGTTTCGGGCCTAGGAATTCGGGACGAAGTTGGAGAGGCCCTTCTCAACCATGCGAAGGAAGCCGTCAACGGAACGTACAACCTCTATTCTTACTGGACCGAGAGAAAGGAAGCTCTGAGGCTTTGGCATCGGAAGCTGGCCGGCCTTCAGGGCCGCCAGCAGGAGGCTGCCTAAATTAGGGTCTCCGCGCGGAGGCTATGACCAGAGCAGCCCAGCGATACATCGAGAGGCCCGGCTCCGCCGGGCCGCGCGGCCCTCGGTCGCTCCGCTCCCTCGCCAAGCCCTAAGCCCGCGGGTTTTGAGTTAGTTTCTCTCCCGCGCTACGCGCGGCTGGTGGGTTGAGCGACTCCGAGCGTGCAAGAACCGTTCAGAGAGGGCCTTCCCGTCTCATGGCCGGGGCTCCGCCGCCGGCGCGGCCCTCGGTCGCTCCGCTCCCTAGCCAAGCCCTAAGCCCGCTGCCGGCAAAAGTTAGTTTTCCTTCCGCGCTGCGCGCGCTGGTAATGGAGCGGGAGCGGCGCTGCACACTCGGGGCGCTCTCATCGCCAAAGGGCGAACCGTTGACTCCTGTGGCGCCACTATACTAAAAGTGTCGAATCATGAAGAAGACCAGGGGGCGTGAGATTGTCAGTGTGCGCCGATCGCCCAGCGGTGCGGTAGTGGTCACAGAACGCACCAGTGGCGGCGAGTATGTGACGCGCTCCTTTGAAGGGCAGGTTCCGCAGAAATATCTTGAACGCCTTCCAGAGTGGGACGAGTACAAGTGACGCACGGAGTTTGCCCGCGAGGTGCTCTCCCCCTGCTGAAGGCGCGGTATAATCCTGAGTTGCTGTTTGAGGGGGACGCCTGCGGCAGGCTTCTGACACTCCACCATACATCCCTACAGAGCGATTGAAAAGCTCTCGACAGTCCGAAGGAGACGACATGAAGAAAAAGACGAAGAAGCTCACCCTCCACCGGGAAAGTCTCGTTCAACTAGGACTCCCGGAGCCCAACCTTGAGCCCGTGGCCGGAGGGTATTCTCTGCGCTGTTACACGACCCCGTACTACGTGTCCTGCGACGCCAGCTGTGGCGCTACCTGCACAGACTTTTGTTGAGCCAGGCCGGTCTCTGGTGACGGCGAAGGCCCCTCGGTCATGCGAGGGGCCAGTGCCTTGGTCTACGCTGCCCGGTTGAGCGCTTCGGCCCGGCGCTTCGAGCTTCGCGGAAACCTCCCCCAGCGTTGCAACTCCGGACCCAGAGATGCGCCTGAGATAGCCCGTGACCTCGCACGGCGCCTCAAATCGACAAGTCCACCGCCCATCGCACCAGCGGCCCTAGAACTGCGCCTCTTTCCAAGTGGTAGGCCGGGACCGGACAGGGATCATTGATCGGAACCTTCCAAGCCCTGAGCCCGCTGCCGACGGGCGGGTTAGTCAGGTACGAGCGCTTCGCGCGCTCCTTGATTCCCCCAGCGCACCCTGTCGCGCTGCACAGCGCCTGCGGCTCGCGCTCGATTGGCGCTCGCTGCGCTCGGGAGAGAGCGCCGGAGACAATATGAGAGCCCCCTCTGGCCGGGTCGCACTGTGTTGCTCCAAGAGGCCAACCTGCCGGGACCACGTTGCCGCCGGCCCCCGGTTGTCACTTCTACCCTCTCTTGCCAACCCCTGAGTCCGCTGCCGACGGCGGGTAGTGAGGTAAGTTCGCGAAGCCGCTTCGCTCGGGCGACTACAACGCTCCGGCAGAGGAGCCAGGGCGTTTCGGCAGTCAAATCTTGCCTTGGCCGTTTCCTCTCGCCGAAGAAATTCCCGCATCTCCTCGGACGTGCGCCCTCTGTCTCTAAAGACGCTCTCGCGGACCACCTTCCCGATGGGGGTGTAGTGTGAAATGGGAGTTCTTTAATCGCCCGGCCGCCGACAGCTCGCTGAAGGCCAAGTCCCCATCCACCCCCGAAAGTAAGCTGGTGCGGCCTGCGGCCGGGGGGAGAGACGGGAACGGGAACCAGCCAGTGCTATGTGCTACGCGGCTGCGCCGCGAAGCACATAGCAAATCGCCCCGCATTCGCGGCTTCGCCGCTCAAGCGGGAAAAACCATGATCCCACACAATCTCAAGGCTTTTCAGGAGCCGCGATCTATTTGCAAGGCTTTTCACGAAATGTCAGCGCGGCTCGATTAATATCAACTTCGGAATCGATCTTGACCGGGTAATCTCTGGTTTTTACACTCGCTCGTGAGATGAGCGAGGACACCGACAACCCGCAGGCCAAGACGCACCGGACCGTTATCCGCTCCGCGCGCTTTACTCCTGATGAATGGGCTGCCGTTCAAGAGCGCGCCGCGGCGGCCCGGCTGTCGCCCGCCCGCTACTTGCGGTACGTCGCCCTCGGCACACCCCTCGGGCGACGCGTTAACGCCGAGGCCGTCGTTGCCATCAACCGCGCCGGCGTCGTCCTGAACAACCTCGTCCGCCAAGCCATCCGTACGGGACAACCTTTCATCGCCTCCAACGTGAGAGAGGCCCTCGACCTGCTCCGCGAACGGCTCCGAGACTTCCTATGATCGGCAAGACTCACAGCGGCTCCGGCTTCGGCGGCTTGACTCGCTACCTGCTCAAGGGAAAGACATCCGATCCCAAGCCGGACCGGGTCGCCTGGACCTCCACTCGCGAGCTGGCACTTGAAGATCCCCAAGACGCCGCCCTGCTCATGCGCATCACCGCCGCCCAGGGACGCACGGACCAGCCCGTGCAGCACCTCTCTATCTCCCTGGCCCCGGGCGAGCACCTTTCCCGCGAACAGTGGGAGCAGGTCATCGACCGGACTCTGAAAGACCTCGACCTCGAAGGGCATCAAGCCCTCATCGTCGCCCATCGAGACACCGACCACGAGCACATCCACCTCATGGTCAATCGCGTGCACCCGGAGACTCTGCGCGCCTGGAATCGCTGGCAAGACCGGCCCCGCCTCATGGCCTCCCTGCGCGGCCAGGAGCTGGATCTCGGCCTGCAGCCGACCCCTCACGTCAAGGACCCGGACCGGCTCCCGGAGCGACTCATGCAAGGCTTCATTCACGCCGGGGAGCCTCCCTTCCTCGACTACGCCCGCGCCGAGGCGCGGCCCCTCTTCAAGGACGCCCGCTCCTGGGACGAGTTGCACGAACGCCTAGCCGAGAAAGGATTGTTCTTGGAACGCAAGGGACAGGGCCTCGTCGTTACCGACGATCACCGCCACGTCAAAGCGTCCTCCGTGGAACGCGGCGCCTCTTTAGCGGCGTTGGAAGCGAGGCTCGGACCGTACGAAATGCGAAGGCCGCTGCTTCAGGAGGTGGACAGTGACTTACGAGGAGACCACCGAGCCGAGCTCTACAATCAGGTCGCCCCAGCCCTTCGCGCAAGGCAGGAGGCCGAGGACGCGCTGAAGCAGGCGGGCGAGGCCGCCCGCCGCTTGGAGCAGGCCCGGGAGACCGTTCGCGCCGCGATCGCTGGCGCCTACCGCAATCCTGTCCAGGTCGAGAGTCGCTACTTCGCCTATATCGACCAAGAGGAGGCACTCCCTTCGGTTCGCCCCGCCCAACTTGGCGAGTTGAGGGGAATCGTCCTTCGCACCCCCAGCCCTATTCCTCTCGGGGCAGAGGGTAGCAAGGCTCTCGAGATCGCCGCCGACCAACTCCCCCGGTTCGGCTCCGACTATCTGCGCGCCCAGCAGGATCTCGTGCGAGCCGACGCCCGCCTCTCCGAGGCACGCCGGAAGGAAGCACAGCTCACCGAGAGCTTTCGTCCCCAGTTCATCGAGCTGGATCAGATCCAGAACCGGGCCGCGACTCTTAACGAGCGTCTGTTGTCCTTGCGTCCTCGGGATCAGATCGCCCTTGCCCGAGGACACGGCCGGCAGGATCTGGAGCAGGCCGCCCGTCGCCGTCCTGAGCACGCTACTCGCACGCTCGCGTCACGGCAGCGGTGGATGCAGAACCTCTCCCGCGACCTCAACCGCGTCCTCGACCGCCGCCTGGGCCGTACCGGCCTCTCCCTTCCCGCCCAATCCCTCACCGATTGGACGGCGCAAGCCCTTCGCCTCGGCCTGCACCCGCTTCACGCCGTGCAGGTGCTGACGCGGAGCGGTATTCCCCTCGCCGACGCGGCCCGCGCGGTCTCCCTGACCCGCGCCGCGATTCGTAATCCCGCCAAGGCCGCCCTCAGGTTGACCGCCAAGGCCCTGGGCATTCCCTCGTTGCCGGTCCGGCTGGCCACAATAGCCTGGGACTTGGTACGGAATCAGGTGCTTTCGCGGTAGCTTAGCCCCTACCTTCTCGGCTATTTCTAGGAAGGCAAGCGGCGCCTTGCTTTCTCGATCTCGGCGATCACGCGGCGAGTCAATTCCACCGTTGCCCTCTCCTGCCGGGCAGCGTCACAGAAGAGACCCAGGGCAGCCAGGGCCTCGCGATTGATTCCTTGGGTCCTGAAGATCCAGCCCATGGCGACGGCCAATTCCTGAACCTCCAAGGTACGCCCGGCCCTTAGCCAAAGCTCGGCGAGATCAAGCGAGGAGAGGGCCGCGTCGTAAGGCATTTCGCGAGCTGTGAAGTCCCGACCAACCAACTCCAGGCCGGCGACTGCCGCTTCCGTCTGTCCCTGTCCTGCCGCCACTTTCGATTCAAGCCAGACGAGGCGGAGGAGGTCCAACTCGTTGGCCTGCTGAATAGCCAACTCGCGAACCCCGGCCAGCATCTCCGCCGCCTCGTCGAAGCGTTCCAGTTGGTTCAGGTTGTGGGCTGTCTTGAACTGGAAGACGAAGGACAAGCGCGCATCTCCCGAAGCCTCGATGAAAGGGGCCGCTTCGGCCAACGCCGCTAGCGCGCCCCGAGGATCTCCCATATCGTCGAAGACGTGCTCCTTCTGGAGGAGCAGGAACACCGATGCCGTAGAGCTCGACCCGTCCCGGCAGCCTCTTGCCCGATCCAGTAAGTCCAGCGCTTCCGAGAATCGGCGCTGGTCACGCCGTAGCGAGGCCTCCATGGAAGGTAGCACCCAGTCAGGGAGTAACTCGGGATCGGAACCGGCTCCCGCCCGCCAAAACTCCCAAGCGCGGGCAAACGCTTCGTCGGCTCCTGCATGGTCGTTGGCAACTCGGCGGGCATTCGCTACGTGCGCCAAACAGTAGCTCTTGAGTCGC
>DATFNZ010000219.1:0-18555 GCA_035266085.1 Thermoanaerobaculia bacterium | reverse complement strand
TACCCGCTACCGAACCTGAGAATCTGTGTTGCGGCCTGAAGTCGCGTAGCGAACCCGTGATCTGAAGAACCGTATGCGGTAGTCCCGCACGTACGGGTCTGTGGGGGACCTGGGTGGGTAACCACCCAGGTCTACCCGGCGTCGTCCCCGTGGACTGCGGAAAGGTGTCGTATCGGGGGTGGGGCGTCTCTACGGGAACCCTACCGTTTTACCGGCGCCAGGCGGTGCAGGGTCGCCATTGAATCCGGGATCAGGAACTCCACCTCGCCGCCGTACTGCTGATTGATCAGCCCCTGGAAAACCATCTGGGAAAACGCCTCGACGCCCTTCGCGGGGAGGAGGTCGGCCGTGCCCTGCTCGACGCGGACGGCCTTCAGCAGCAGCCATTTGAGAAACGAGTGGCCGGGCACGGGAGCGATCGCGAGCCGGCCGCACGTTTCGTTGGACATCAGGTCCCGCATGTAGATCTGCGGCATGGTGCGGAGCCCCAGCCAGCCCAGGAGCTTGGGGATCATGCTCTGCAGCATCTGCAGGTTGTCGCGCGCCAGGATCACCCCGCCCGGGTTCCGTGCCGCCGCGACGTAGTGCCGGCGGGCGTAAGCGGCATAGAACTCGGCGGCCTCGGCCAGGTTCTGGGGGATGAGGGCGGTGCCGTCCGGGTCGTCCGGGGGGTGGATGCCGACCATCCGGGCGAACACCTGCCAGAGGTAGTAGAGGTCCTCGGCGTCCTGATCCTTCAGTCCCACGTCCAGCCGCTGGAGGCCATCGATGACCAGGTAGGAGAAGCCCATGATCGTCGCCAGCATGTCCTCGTGATTGACCGGCACCCCGTAGCGCTGCTCGTACCCGGGCCGGTGGCGGGGCACGATGGTGCGGATGCCGGCGTGCAGGAGGCGCATCTTCTGAGCCGTGAGGATGACGCAGCCCGCCGGCTCGAAGCCATGGACGGAGCAGACCCGCACGAGCATCTGGAGGACGCCGAGGAGCCGGTCGTAGGGGCTGCGCGCGAGGTCCCGGGAGATCATGAGGATCTCCGTCAGACAGGGCGCCTGATACCCCTCGGGGAGGCTCTTGGCCAGGAGGACGAGGGCGCCGGTGAAGGCGTGCCGCATGAACACGGCCTCGCCGCGGCCGACGCGCTCGAGGTCGACGCCGGCGGGCAGGCCGTTCGTCCGGTCCAGGAACTCCTGGAGCGGCGCGGGCAGATCCAGCGGCAGCGGCTGATCGTCGGACCGCATGATCTGGAAGAGACGGTTGACCTCGGAGATGTCCCGCTCGCGGATCAGGCGCGCCACGGCGCCATCCGCGAGGGCATCTCCCTGCCGCCGGAGACCGTCGAGGAATCCGTCGTCTGACCACTGGGTCGCTGGCATGATTGGAGGCAGTCTAGCCCTGGTGAAATCAGGGGTCAAGATGGTATTCTTCGCCGGTCCAATCCTGAGAAATACGCTGGCCTGTGAGGAGGGAATCTGCTCATGGAGAGCTTGCCGTGGCTCAATACCGCGAAGTATTCCGGCCCCATGCTCCTGCTCTACGGCGTGGGCTGCTTCCTCTGGGCCCTGGCCTACGTGGGGACGCTCCAGAAGATCCGGAGCTGCCGTTTCGTCGAGATCCCCGCCGCCGCCGTGGTCGCCAACGTCGCCTGGGAGTTCGTGTGGAGCTTCATCTACCACCCGGACGTCGGGCGCCTGTTCGCCTGGGGCTACGGGCTCTGGTTCTTCCTCGACGTTTTCATCACCTACAGCCTGTTCAAGTACGGGCCTAAGCAGATCGCCAACCCGACGCTGCGCCGCTGGTTCGCTCCCGCCGCCGCGTTCGGCATCGCGGCCTGGGCGGTGATGCTGTGCTTCTTCGTCAAGGGGGGCTACGACACGCCGTTCGGCGGCATCTCGGGATACATCCTGAACGTCATGATGTCGGCCCTCTACATCATCCTGATCGTCCAGCAGAAGGACGACCTCGGCAACTTCTCGGCCCTGGTCGGCTGGAGCAAGATGCTGGGCACCGGGCTGCTGAGCGTCTTCAACGCCATCCTCACCCCGGAGAACGGTTTTCTGATGACCCTCTGCGCGGTGACTTTCCTGCTCGACGTGACCTATATCGCGACGTATCACGTGCTGGCGGCGCGCCGGCGGGCGGCCGGTGCGGGGACGCTGGCGAGCCGGGCGGCGTAGGGAAAGACTGCAAGGACTGCAGGGACTGCAAGGACTCCAAGGTCGACGACCTGGTCCTTGAGGTCCCTGCAGTGCTTGAGGTCCTTGCTTCGCTCCCCGAACGGTGTAGGATCGCAGCCCTGAGCTAGGGGGGCCGCAAGGCTGAGATCCCTTCTGGGACCACCCTCACCACCTGACCTGGGTCATGCCAGCGTAGGGAAGCGAGGACGATCGCATGGGCGTCCCCTGCTCACACCGAGAGGAGCCCGTCATGATCGAGCCCACCGCCCAGCCCGTCCGCCCCGGCATCACCACCGAGCCCTTCCCCAACTCCACGAAGATCCACGTCGAGGGGAGCCGTCCGGACGTTCGGGTGCCGATGCGGGAGATCCGCGTTGCTCCGACACGCACGGTCGAGAATCCTTCCGTCACGGTGTACGACACCTCGGGCCCCTACACCGATACGAACGCCAGCATCGACCTCTACCGGGGGCTCGAACCCCTGCGCCGCGCCTGGATCGAGGAGCGCGGGGACGTCGACGAGCTCGCCTCCGTCACCTCGCTGTATGGCCGTGATCGGGCCGCGGATACGAGGCTCAACTCCATCCGCTTCCCGCGGCTGCGCCGGCCCCTCAAGGCGAAAGCCGGGGCGAACGTCACCCAGATGCACTACGCCCGGAAGGGGATCGTAACCCCCGAGATGGAGTTCATCGCCATCCGCGAGAACCAGCGGCGGGAGCTGTCCAGGGATAAAGATGGCAAGGCCTGGGGCGGCGGCGTAGCCCAGCACCCCGGGCAGACCTGGGGCGCGGCCATCCCGGCGATCATCACGCCCGAGTACGTGCGCGACGAGGTGGCCCGCGGCCGGGCGATCATCCCGTCGAACGTCAACCATCCCGAGAGCGAGCCGATGATCATCGGCCGCAACTTCCTGGTCAAGATCAACGCCAATATCGGCAACTCCGCCGTCACCTCGTCGATCGAGGAGGAAGTGGAGAAGCTGATCTGGGCCATCCGCTGGGGCGCCGACACGGTGATGGACCTCTCGACGGGGAAGAACATCCACGAGACCCGCGAATGGATCCTCCGCAACTCGCCGGTGCCGATCGGCACGGTGCCGATCTACCAGGCCCTGGAGAAGGTGGGAGGGCGGCCCGAGGACCTCACCTGGGAGGTCTACCGCGACACCCTGATCGAGCAGGCCGAGCAGGGGGTGGACTACTTCACCATCCACGCCGGGGTACGGCTGCGCTACGTGCCTCTGACGGCGCACCGGATGACGGGCATCGTGTCGCGCGGCGGCTCGATCCACGCCAAGTGGTGCCTGGCCCACCACCGGGAGAACTTCACCTACGAGCACTTCGAGGAGATCTGCGAGATCATGCGCGCCTACGACGTCGCCTTCAGCCTGGGCGACGGCCTGCGCCCCGGCTCGATCGCGGACGCCAACGACGCCGCCCAGTTCGCCGAGCTGGACACGCTCGGAGAGCTCACCCAGGTCGCCTGGAGCCACGACGTGCAGGTGATGATCGAGGGGCCGGGGCACATCCCCATGCACCTGATCAAGGAGAACATGGACCGCCAGCTCGAGACCTGCGGCGAAGCCCCGTTCTATACCCTGGGGCCGCTGACGACCGACATCGCGCCGGGCTACGACCATCTCACCTCGGCCATCGGCGCGGCCATGATCGGCTGGTACGGCACGGCCATGCTTTGCTACGTCACCCCCAAGGAGCACCTGGGCCTGCCCAACCGGGACGACGTGAAGGAGGGGGTGATCGCCTACAAGATCGCCGCCCACGCCGCCGACCTCGCCAAGGGGCACCCGGGCTCCCAGGTCCGCGACAACGCCCTCTCGAAGGCCCGTTTCGAGTTCCGCTGGCAGGACCAGTTCAACCTCTCGCTCGACCCGGACACCGCCCGCGAGTACCACGACGAGACCCTCCCCCAGGAAGGCGCCAAGGTCGCCCACTTCTGCTCCATGTGCGGCCCGCACTTCTGCTCGATGAAGATCACCGAGGAGGTGCGCGAGTACGCCGCGCAGCAGGAGATCGAGGAGGCGAAGGCCCTGGAGGCGGGGATGAAGGAGAAGTCGGAGGAGTTCCGGAAGGGCGGGGCGGAGATCTACGTGTAGGCGGCACGAGGGCCGGAGCACCCTACTCCTCTCGCGCGGCGATCTCCTTGACCCTTTGCCAGCGCCGGAGCTGCTCCGGAGCGTACTCTTCGAGATACTGGTCCATCGCCTCGAGATCGACTCGGCCACGTTTCAGAAGCTCCACCAGGTCGGCGGTATCCTTCTGTCTTCCTGCCTTGAGCTTCATGTACACCAGCGCAGGCAGCGGCACGATCGGGACTCCATCGCTTTGAGGCGGTTCTTCCACGGCGGGGCGCAACTGGCGTTCCTCACCTTTCGACTCGTCGATCGAGACAAAATCGATCCGGACGTTGCCGATGGCGATGAGGGGTAGCTTCAGGGTCACGAAACCGCCTTCATGCTTCTCGAACGCCTCGTCGCCGACCAAGAAGTCCACGTCGTCCGTTGTTCGCGGATAGCCGTGTGCGCCGACGGCAAGTCCTCCGGCGAGGGCATGAGGGATGTGGGCCTCGCGGAGCTCCTTGGAGGCGAGTCCAACCGCCTTGAGAATTTCGGGAGCCACGACGCCGCGGGTGAGATTCAGGTTGGGAAAGTCGCCGGTCTGGAAGACGGTGCCCGCGCCCGCGCAGTCGTACAAGAGCTCAGAATCGCGCAGTACCGAGATCAACCCAAAAGCTCTCTCGGTCCTGTTTACTTTGAACCATTCGTTCAGGGCAGGCTTCAAGAAGAGAGCCAAGGTACCGAGATCCGTCAGTGGCACCAAGTGGCTGTTGTCATAAATCAGAAGCTCACACCGGTCGGCTTCCTCATAGTGCCCCTGGTTCAGCGCCTTGGCTTTGCTGGCAACCGACGCGAGGATGATTTTAGTAAGCTCCAACTCGGGTTCGTTCCCTATATAGGGACGCCCCCGAAGCGCCTCGCCCGGCAGGCGGATCTCCTCACCTTCCATGAGTGACCCGCGAGGACTTCTCTCAAGCTGGGTCGCGGCACGCTGGGCGCGTTCTGTTCCCGCTTCCGTGATCTCGATCCCGGAGACGGTACCGTCGGGCCGATAGAGGAGGAAGTCCGGGGACTCCCACTTCTTGACCCTGATGGGGAACTCCAATAGGGAGGACCGAGCCAGCGCTGTCAGGTAGCGCACGATGCAGTACCGCTCGCGGTGATGCGACCTCCGCCCTTCCGTCCTGCGCGGAACGGAGAAGTCGATTTCGCCGAGTTGCCGCATCAGGGCCCCAGCGCTGGCAAAAGAGAGCTCGTCCCCCGGGTCGGTGAAGGCGTCCTTCATCGGCATCTCTCACTCCTCTCTAGCACGGCCTCTCCTCCGGGCGAGTTGACGCCCCCTGCTCGAACGTCTGCTCGAACGCCGCCACCGCACCGTCCGCATCCACCGCCGCCCCGGCATCGCCGAGCGCTCCGGCCACGGCCTCGACGGCGCGCCGCAGGTAATCCGGCCGGGTGACCGTGTAGCCCATGTGGCCGACGCGGAAGGAGGTGGCCTTCACGGCGGGGTGGAGGCCGCCGGCCACGACGACGCCGCGGGCGGCGATCTTCGGCAGGAGCGAGGCGTCGATCCCCTCGGGAAAGAACAGGGCGGAGAGGGTGTTGGCCGCCCAGCCGCTCCCGGGGACCGGGCGCAGGCCCAGGACGTCCCAGGCGGCGCGCAGGGCGGCGGCGGCGCGGGCGTGGGCGGCGGTCCGGGCCTCGATGCCGCCGGCCAGGATCTCGCCCAGGCTGGTCTCCAGAGCCATCACCAGGGTGGTGGCCGGAGTCGCGAAGTAGCTCGGGGCGCGCTGCTCGTAGGCGCGGTGGATGGGCAGCCAGGAGTGCCAGTCGAGGAACAGCGGCGGCGGCGCGGCCTTGCGGGCCGCGCGGGCGGCCAGGGCCCGTTCGCCGGCCACCATCAGGGCCAGGCCGGGCGGCAGGCCGATCGCCTTCTGCGAGCCGGTGAAGTAGAGGTCCGCCCCCCAGGCCGCCATCTCGAAGCGCTCGCCGGCCGTGGCGCAGACGCCGTCGAACACGGCGAGGACGCCGGCCTCGCGGGCCAGGCTGCAGATCGGCTCGGGATCGACGCGCACGCCCGTCGAGGTGTCCACGTGGGTGGCGAAGATGGCTTTGAAGGGACCGTCGGCGAAGGCCTCCCAGACCTGCTCGGGCGTGGGCGCCTCGCCCACGGGCGCTCCGATCTCGACCACCTCGGCGCCGCACCGGCGCAGGATCTCGCCCATGCGCTCGGAGAAGTAGCCGGTGTCGACCACGAGGATCCGGTCGCCGGGCTCGACGAGGTTGGCGGCCGCCGCCTCCATGGCGAGGGTGCCGCTGCCGGCGAGGATGAACGGCTGGCTCGCCCCGTCCGCCTGCCAGACTTGGCGCAGCCGCTCGATGGACGTGCCGAAGGCCTCGATCAGGCGGGGCGAGGTATGGGAAGGCGGCGGGGCAGCCGCGGCGTCGAGGACGGCCGGCGAGAGCTCCACCGGGCCGGGGATCATCAACAGGGGACGGGGGTCGGACATGGGCGCCTATGGTAGCAGCAGGTGGTAGCAGGAGTTGGTAGCAGGAAGCCCTCACCGCCCCGGACCCTCCTCTCCCGGGGGGGAGAGGAGGGAGGAACCGGAACCTGCCTGCTACTGCCTGGCCGCCAGCGTCTCGACCATCTTCTCCAGAGCCTGGAGACGGGTCTTGAGCTCGGCGATCTCCTTGTCCTTCTCCTGGACGACCTGGTTCAGGCCCTGGACGGCCAGCAGCGCCACGCCCGCCTGATCGGAGGGCGCGATGTGCTTGTCGTCGGTGCCCAAGCCGAAGGCCTGGTGGAAGTCCTCGGCCATGGGGCCGATGTGGCGCACGGCCGGGCCGTCGGTCTTGTAGCTCCACTGGGAGAGCGGCAGGGCGCTCACCCGCGACAGCACTTCCTTGGGATCGAGCGACAGGAAGTTGTCCTTGATCTCGCGGCTGGAGCCCTGGGTCAGGGTGCCGCTGATCGTCACGTTGCCGCCGCCGCCGATGTTGAACTCGCGCAGGCCGGAGCCGACGAACGTGATGCCGAAGCCGTTGAAGTCGTTGATCAGCCGCCAGATGTTGCTGTTGGTGATCGTCATCCGCATCTCGACGGAGGTCGAGTTCTCGATGTCGAGCTTGGCGTCCGGCGAGGCCGTGCCGACGCCGACGTTGCCGCTGGCGCTGATGTCGACGCTGCTGGTGGGCGCGCCGGGCCGGATGCGGAAGGGCAGGCGGGAGCCGCCCGTCACGTCGCGCACGAAGAAGTTGGCCTCGTTGCCGGCGACGTCCCAGGTCTGGGCCGTGAAGCCGCCCGAGGAGTTCTGCTCCATCCGCATGGCCGGCGTGTTGCTGGTGTTGATGTGGACGTCGAGCACCGGGGTGGAGGTGCGCAGGCCGAGGCGGCCCGTGCTGTCGAGGAAGATCGAGTTGGTCGCGGCGCCCGCCGTGACCGTGAAGGGGACCTTGGAGCCCGTGATGTCCTCGATCGAGAACTTGTTGGCGCCGCCGCTCGCCGAGTCGTTGGCCGTGAGCTGCCAGTCGTTGGCGGGGAAGCTCCCGGCGCTGGTGTCCTCGAACTTGATGCGGGTGCTGTTCTCCTTGAGCCGGACGGTGTCGAAGCCGAAGCTCTCGTTGTTGACGCAGTCGAAGCCGATGCAGGCGCTACCCTGGACGATCAGGTCGTCGGGGATCACCTGGTCCTTCCTGGGGATATCCGGCGACGCGGCGGCCTTGGCCGGCGCCGCGGGCTTGCGCGGTTCGGTGAGGTCCTGCCGCACGACGGCGCTGCCGGCGATGGCGAAGCTGCCCGACTGGGAAAGGGGATCGCGGGGCAGCTTGCCCGCGGCCTGGAGCCTGACGATGGCGTCGTCGTCGCCGGCCTGGCGGGCCGCCGCCAGGGCCTGGCGGGTCTCCCGGTCGAGGATCGGAGTGGCCGACAGCTCATACGTGTAGGAGCCGTCCGCGAGGGGCTTGCCGTCCTTCCCGAAGAGTCCGAGAGTGGGATTGGTTCCGGCCGGGAACTCGCGGCGGACGACCAGGCCGTCGGGGCCGGAGATGGTCAGCGTCAGCTTCTCGAATGAGCCCACCTGCTGCCACTCGAGGCCGTCCCCGGCGACGTGCACGGTAGCTAGCGGAGCCGCCGCGTGCGCCGCCGGCAGCGCCAGCAGGCAAACGGCCACCGCCAGCAGCGAAGCCATCCATAACGTTGTCTTCATGTTCCTCTTCATTCGCTTCCTCCTTCTCGTTTCGTACGGCATGTTCAGGGCGGACCCACACGGTCCTTGCCCCAGCAAGACTCCAGGGGTCGAGAGAAGCACGTCTGTAACAGCCGAGGCTCTACTCAAGTGCGGAAGAAGAAAAGAAAAGGGACATGCTCCAGCTCCGCGGCCTCTGAACAGGTAGGCGCCACGGGCGCCGATCCGTTACGGAGCTTGACCCGATGAATTGATAGCTCGGAGCAACCCTACAAAAAAATATAGGGGATTTCCATCCGGTTGTCGAATCGGCGATCACCAAGGGATGCTGTAAAAACGAAAGCTGAAAAAGCTTGCGAATCGCTCGGAGCTTCAGCGGCGACGGGCCACGAGCGAGAAGACCTCGCCGAAGACGGGGTGCAGGCTGGCGGCGAGCCCCAGCTCCAGGCGCTCCGCGGCGGCGTGCAGAGCGGCCGCGCCATCCGTTTCGGGAGCGGGCCAGCGCAGGGTCAGCCGGTTGAGGCCGGGCCGCAGGCAGGAGCGGGGGAGGAGAAGGGCAGTCCGGCTCCAGCGCTCCGTCGCGTCCATCCTGCCGGCTTGCTCGCCGTTGACGGCGACCGTGACGCTCCCCCGGTGGCCCGCCGGCGCGGGGAGACGGAGGGTGGGCTCGATCTCGACGTCTCGCCGGGCATCGCAGACCAGGCAGAAGGAGGACTCCGGCCAGGGCGAGCGGAAGGTGGCCCGCTCGGCGAGGTCCTCGAAGCGCATGACCTCGGGATAGAACCGCTCCAGGGGCTCCCAGAGGTAGGGCGGCTCGGTGAGGTCGGTACCCCCGGCAGGGAGGGCGTGGTGGCGGAGGAGGAGGCGGGCTATGCGGTCCCGGGCGGGCCGGCCCCGGCGCTCCAGCACGGCCTCCACGGCCAGGATGAGGTCGGCGTCGAGGTGATCCCACCGCCAGCCGTGCTGGAGAAGGAGGCGGTAGGGCGAGGCGAGGTTGCGCTGCTGGGCTGCCGTGAGCACGGCCGGAGAGGGGGCGCAACGGGCCTCGATCAGGTCGAACAGGGTCTCCTCGATCCCCGGAGAAGCGTCGAGGGCCGCCTCGCACCAGTGCTCCAGGATCGGCCGCTTGGGTCCCGCCGTCAGCAGACGGTGGGCGGTGTGAATGGCCGCGCCCAGCCGGGCCGTGGCTTCCGCCTCGGGGGCGATCTCCGTCTTCGGCTCCATCGATCCCAGGACGGGCATGCCCGAGAGGTTCAGCACCTCGGCGGCCACGGCGGCCATGGCAGTCTCGATGCCTTCCAGCGTCAGATGGCAGTAGTCGAGGAAGAGGCGCCGGCCGGGGAGGGGAGAGTTGAAGACTTCCCGCAGGTCGACGTGGGAGAAGCCGTGCCGCCGGGCCGCGCCGAGCAGGATCTCCCGCGCCGCCGTGGTGGCCTGGGGAGCGCCCAGGAAGGCGAGGGTCGGGTAGGTTGCGGCGTCGACCTCCGAGCGGGCGGCGCCCGCCGCCCGCTCGAGATCCCCCAGCTCCGTCCAGGCGCGCGCCAGGATGCGCCAGGCAGTGGGGCAGGCGCCGCCGTCCAGCTCCTGCATCGCCCGGGCGGCCGTGAGCGCTGCCTCGAAATCCCGGCGTTCCAGCCGTTCCACGGCCTCGGCGTACAGAGCGTGCCAGCGGGCGTTGCCGTCCCCCGGCAGCCACAGGGGCGGCTGGCGGTTCTCCCAGTCGGCGAGGTTGACCTCGGGGACGACGACGACGACGGGGATGTGGACGGCCCCGGCGATCAGGGCGATGAAGTCGAGGGTCGCCTCGGCCCTGGCCCGGAGCTCTTCGGCCGCCAGCCGCACGGGTCCGGCGATCCCGTCCTCGCGGAGGGCCCGGGCGTAGCGCTGGCGGGCTTCGACGGCCGGCGCCCAGGGGGAGGCCTCGGGGGTCTCCAGCAGGTTCCAGTTGTTGCCCACGAACAGCACGAGCACGTCCGGGTTGATCTGGAGCGACGTCCGCACGGTCTCGGCGAGGGAGCAGAGCGTCTCGTTGGTGCGCGCGAGGTCGATCACCTCGAAGTTGTCGGCGCCGCCCGCGGCCTGGAGCCGCGCTTCCAGCACCCGGGCGGGGGTGAGGTGGGGAGCGTAGAGATACCCGGCGGCCACGGACTCGCCGAAGAAGGCGACCCGCAGGGGGAGCTCGGCCTTCTTCGGACGGAGCACCCGGGTGGCCGCGTAGTGGTCTCCCAGCGGCAGGGGATCGGGGCGCACGAAGGCGGGCTCGCCGTCGATCTCCGCCGGCTGCCAGATGCTGATCGGCTCCGGAATCCGGCGGCCGGGCGGCGGCGGCGGCGGCGGCTCGGGACCGCGATCAGGAGGGCGCAGCAGGCCGGCGCCCTGGAGGAGGCGGGCCGTGCGCAGCCCCTCGGGCGTGGCGAGGAGGCGGGCGAGATCGTCGAACGGGCCCCGGTCGCTCATACGAACGTGTACAGGTCCTCGCTCACGGCGCTCCGCCCCCGGGCGAAGCCGCTGCGCGCCCGTTCCCGCCAGGCGGGGATCAGCTCGGCCCAGCTTGCCGGCAGCATCTCCCGGTCGATCAGGAAGTCCTCGAGCACCAGGGCGTCGACACCTGAGGAGCCGAGGGAGAAGAGGGCGTCCACGGGGGAGCCCACGATCGGCTCGCCGCGCACGTTGAAGGAGGTGTTCACCAGCATGGGGCAGCCCGTCCGCCGCCGGAAGGCCTCGAGCAGGGCGGCGTAGCGGGGCGCCACGGCGGGGTCCACCGTCTGCGGGCGCGCCGAGCCGTCCACGTGGGTGATGGCCGGCAGGCCGAGCGGCGAGGTCACCTGGCAGGTCTCCAGCATGAACGGGGAGGAGTGATCGAGATCGAAATGCTCCGCGGCGTGGGCCGCCAGCACGCTGGGAGCGAAGGGACGGAAGGCCTCCCGCTTCTTGACCAGCCGGTTCAGACGGTCGCGCATCCCGGGGTCGCGGGGATCGGCGAGGAGGCTGCGCGCGCCCAGCGCCCGCGGCCCGAGCTCCAGGGCGCCATGGAACCAGCCGACCACCTTGCCGGCCTCCAGACGATCCACCACGGCTTCCAGCAACTCGGCCTCACGCCCGCGGAAATCGTGGGCGGGAAGGCCCGTCGCCGCGAGCAGGCCCGCGATCTCGTCCGGCCGCCAGCTCGGGCCCAGGTAGACGTGGGGCAGGGGGCCCCCAGGCCTTTCCCCGGTAAGCTTCACGTGCGCCAGGGCGGCCGCGCCCAGGCAGCCGCCCGAGTCGCCGGCCGCCGGCTGCACGAACAGCCGCTCGAACGGGCCCTCCCGCAGGATACGCCCGTTGGCCACCACGTTGAGGGCCACGCCGCCGGCCATGCAGAGATCGGAGAGGCCCGTCCGCGCGTGCAGATAGAGGACCTTGCCGAGCAGGATCTCCTCCAATACGGCCTGGAGGCTGCGGGCCACGTCCTGGTGGAGCTGCGTGATCTCCGCCTCGCGCTGGCGCGGCGGCGCGCCGAAGAGGCGGGGGAGCGCTTCGGAGTACATCCGCCGGCCGCGCACGAAGTCGAAGTACCGGAGGTCCAACCGGTATTTCCCCTCCAGTCCAGGGGAGACGAGCCGCCGCATCTCTGCCAGATAGCGTGGCTCGCCATAGGGGGCCAGCCCCATCACCTTGTACTCGCCGTCGTTGACCTCGAAGCCGAGATAGGACGTGAGGGTGGAGTAGAGGAGGCCCAGGGAGTGGGGGAACTCGACTTCCTCGAACAGCTCGACGGCGCCGCCATGCCCCCGTCCATAGGTAGTAGTGGCCCATTCGCCGACGCCGTCCACGGTGAGCAGGGCGGCTTCGGGGAAGCCGGAGAAGAAGAAGGCGCTGGCGGCGTGGGAGAGGTGATGGTCGAAGGTGAGGATGGGCCCCTCGAATCCCAGCCCCTCGCGGATGGCCCGCTCGGGGCCGCCGGGATCGAGCCACGCCAATCCCGGGGCCGCCCCCGCCGGGACACCGGCCCAGAGCTGGCGGCCCAGCTTCTTCACGGGGTCCTCGTAATAGGCGACGGCGTCGACGTCCATGATGCCGATGCCGCCCCGCTTCAGGCACCACCGGAACGCCGACACCGGCAGCCGCGGATCGTGCTTCACCCGCGAGAAGCGCTCCTCCTCCGCCGCGGCTACCAATTGGCCGTCCCGCAGCAGGCAGCAGGCGGATTCGTGGAAGAAGGCGGAGAGGCCGACGATGTTGAGGGGCGGCATGAGCGGCCTCATTGTAATTGTAGAGGCTGCCCGGCTCCCGTCCTCCCCGCCAAGGGAGGACGGGCTTTTCAGGCGATCAGATCAGATGCCATAGCAGTCGATGGTCCAGGGTCCCCGCCAGTCGTACGTACAGGTCCCCAAGTAGAGAGGTGTGATGGCGCCGCTTGGAAGCTCACAGCTCACTGTGCTGCTCTGCGTGAAATGGCCAGCGTTGTTCTCGCAGACCTCTCTCCAGAAACTGCAGTGCTGGCTCGGACAGGCGACGAAGGCCAAGGAGACGGCGGGGGTCCACAGGGCGACGGTGAGGACGGCGGCGAGCAGCATCAGCCGGACAGCTTTCGCTTTCATGACTCCTCCTTTGGAAAAGCTATAGCCATCCTAGCATACGAAACCGTCTAAGAGAAATTACAGAGGGGGAACAGATCTAACCAAGGAAGTGTAGCTACATCGCGGGAGTCTTGGCATTTTTCGCAGAGAGGCGCGGCAACGCCGCCGAAGCCGCCAGGATCGCCAGCACCCCGATCAGGGGCATGTGATGCCGGGCGCCGCTCTCGAAGACGCTGTCGATGGCCCAGAAGTAGAGGATGGTCAGCAGGAAGAGCACGACGTCGGCGCGCCGGTCCCAGGACGTGGCACGGCGGACGAGGAAGGCGACCAGAACCAGGCCCCAGATCCCCCACCACCAGGCGTTGGTGATCAGCTTGAGGAGGGCGTAGAAGCCGCCCCCGACCTGGCCGCCGCGCTTGAGCTCGTAGAGGCCAGTGGCGTCGTCGCCCAGGAAGAGGATCTGCTTCCTGAGGCTGAGGAGGAGGAACTGGCCCGGGTTCTCGCGGATCCACTCCTTGCCCCACTGATAGCCGAGACGGTCCTGGGTCAGCTCGTCGCCGGTCAGCCGGCGCTCGCCGTGCTGAATCCAGCCGCCCGTGGCCAGCGGGTTGTTGGCCCGGTAGAAGACGCTGCCGCCGTTGGTGGAGACCAGCACCGGCGTGCCCAGGACCCGCTGGTTCCGCCAGGTCCAGGGGAGGATCACCAGGGCCATGCCGACCGCCAGGAGGGCCAGCCGCCCGGCCCCCTGGAGGAGGGGAGTCCGCAGGAGAACCTCGTGGATGAGGAAGGCTCCCACGATCAGCATCAGGCCCGGCTGCGTGAGCGTCGCGTACCCCAGCACCAGCCCCGCCGCGAAGCGCATCGCCGCCGCGCTCCCCCCTGACCGTTCGGCCGCCCGCAGGTAGAGGAGGAGGGTCGCCGGCAGAAGGAAGACGATCACCATCTCCTTGCTCGCCACACCCGCCGAGGCGATCAGGTTGGGCCACAGGGCGACCAGCAGGGTCGCCAGCCGGGCCGTCCCCTCGCCGAAGCGCCGGGCCAGGGGAAACACCACCAGGATCGTGCCCGCGAAGAGCAGGAGGTTGGCGGCGGTCACGGCCGCGAGGCCGACGCCGAACAGCTTGAAGTGGGCCAGCAGGATGAAGGGATACCCCGGCGGCCAGGCCGCCAACTCGCCCTTCGGGGTCTGGTAGCCCTGGCCCTCGGCGAGCTTCGCGGCAAGCTGGTAGTAGGACCGGCCGTCCGAGGTGAACGGTGCCGGGAAGAGCAGCATCCAGACGATCCGCGCGGCGATGCCCGCGACGATCACGGACGCCAGCCAACGCCGGCGGGGGATCGCCGCCAGGCGGCCGCCGGCCGCCTGGAGCAGCGCCGCGATCCGGTGGCGGCCGGCCCACAGGAGGGCCATGGCGATGGCGGCGACTACGGCCCCGACCGCCAAGCCCGCTCTGCCGGCGCCGCCGGTCGCCAGATCCCAGGTGAGCTTGGGGACGCTGAACAGGGCTTCGGCGGTGATGAACAGCACGGCCAGTGTCAGGGCACGGCTGAGCCAGGCGGTCCATCCCGCGGGAACGGCCGCCAGGCCGCTCTCGCCGATGGCAAGGGGCCGGAGCGGCGCCTGGGGTGTGGTCCTGGGGACCGGCGAGAGCGTATGGGTTTGAGCGGGTGAGTTGGGCGCCATCGTTCTCCTCGTCAGACATTCGGAGTCGTGACAGGCCGGAGCTTGCCTGCCGGGGTGCCTAGCAAAGAAGGGGCCAACCGGCACGTCCTGCGAGACCGATGTAGAATTGCCGAGCGGTATCAGTATTCGCCGATCAGTATCTCTGCGCCTGGACCTGGAGAAGGTATGGCCGCCGTCCGTCCCCATTCCTGGATTCTCACGATGGCCTGCGCCCTGGGCCTCGCCGCGTCTCCCCTCGGGGCCACCAGCTACGTCCGGGTGGCCGACGAGGCGCTGGTCGACCAGGCTCGCCTGGCCGCCGTCGTGCGCGTCGAGGCCGCCGATCCGTCCGGCGCCGAGTACGCCGTCCGGGTGGAGACGGCCCTCAAGGGACATCCCGAAGGCGAGGTTCTGCGGCTGCGTGTGCCCGGGGGAATCCCTGCCGGGGGGCCGGGCGGCCTCGAGCTGCGGATCGCTGGCTCTCCGGCGTTTCGCGCCGGCGAGCGGGCCCTGCTCTTCCTCGAACCGGCGGGCGGCGGCGCCTGGCGTCCCCTGCACCTCTTCCTGGGCGCCTTCCACGAGGTGGCGGCCGGCGGGCGCCGTCTGGCGTTGCGCGACCTCTCGGAGGTCAGCGAGGTGCGGGTGGTTCCGGACGGCGGCGCCAAAGCCCTGCCCCCGGCTCCGGACCGCCCGCGCGACTTCGACGCCTTCGCCCGCTGGGTGGCGGCACGGGCCGCGGGAGACGCCCGCCCGGCCGACTACTTCGCCGGTCCCGCGGACGGCCCCAGCCCCGGCAAGTTCACCTTCTACAACGGTGCGCGCGACGGCCGGCGCCTGCGCTGGTTCGACTTCGACCGCGGCGGCCGGGTCGATTGGCGGGCCCTCGCCACCGGCCAGGAGGGGATCGCGGGCGGCGGCTACGCCGAGATCCGGACCGCCCTGCGGGCCTGGAACGACGATCCCCTGACCCCGGTCGACTTCCACTACGCCGGCACCACCACCTCCACCGCCGGCTTCGACCGCTACGACGATCTGAGCTCCGTCGTCTTCAACGATCCCACCGGCTTCGTGCCCGCCTTCGATTGCTCGTCCGGCGGCCTGCTGGCGATCGGCGGGCCGTGGTTCGAAACCGCCTCCACCCTCCACGCCGCCCAGCCGTTCCATCGCATCCTCACGGCGGACGTCATCGTCAACGACGGCCTCTCCTGCTTCTTCAGCCGCAGCGCGAGCCCCGCCAAGGTGATGGCGGAGATCCTCGCCCACGAGCTTGGCCACGCCCTCGGCCTCGGCCACTCCTGCGGCGACTTGAGGACGCCCCTCTGCGCCGGCAATCCCGGGCTCGACCAGGCGCTGATGCGCGCCTTCGTCCACGACGACGGGCGCGGCGCCCGGCTCGAGGACGACGACCGGGCGGGCCTGAGGGCGCTCTACGGCTCGGACGTTCCGCCGCCGGCCTCGCCCACCCACCTGTCGGCCCAGGTGCTCTCGCCAACCGAGGTCGAGCTCACCTGGAAGGACCGGGCCACGGACGAGACCGAGGTGCGGGTCGAGGCGCGCACCGTCGACGGCGAGTTCGAGGACCTGGGCGCCGTGCGGGCAAACTCGGTCGTGGCCATCGTCCAGGGCCTGTACCCGGCCACCGGCTATTTCTTCCGCGTCCGCGCCGGCCGCACCGGCGCCTTCTCGGAGTACTCCAACGAGGTGCGGGTGGCGACCGATGCCGTGCCCGGCCCCTGCGTGGCCGGCGCCTGGACGCTTTGCCTGGGCAATGGCCGCTTCGGCGTCCAGGTGGCCTGGCAGACCGCCGACGGCAACGCCGGTCCGGGCTGGGTGACGCCCGTCGAATCCCGCGATTCCGGCCTCTTCTGGTTCTTCAAGCCCGAGTACCTGGAGCTGCTGGTGAAGGTGATCGACGGCTGTGCCGCCAATGGCCGCTACTGGCTGTTCACCGGCCCCTCCACCAACGTCCAGTACGTCCTGACGGTGACCGACGCTCTCACGGGGAAGGTCCGGGTCTACTTCAACCCGCAGGGAGTCACGGCGGCCTCCGTCACCGACGCCGGCGCCTTCGGCGGGTGCGAGTAGCTTGGAGGCCTCGTTCGAGGACGTGGTTTACGGGCCTTGCACGCTCTGGTATCTTTGTGAGTCCTGAGACAGAGAGGTGTTTCGGAGGTTATTCGGAGATCAAGGGCCCCCAAGGGCCAGGAGCGACAGAGAATGGCAAAGAAGCTTTTCGTAGGGAACCTCAACTTCAAGACCAACGACGAAGACCTGCGCACGCTGTTCAGCCAGGCCGGCACCTGCGAGTCGGCCACGGTGATGATGGATCGCGCCACCGGGCGGTCCCGCGGCTTCGGCTTCGTCGAGATGGGGACTGAAGAGGAGGCCCAGAAAGCGGTTCTGGAGTACAACGGTTACGAGTTCCAAGGCCGCAACCTGAACGTCAACGAAGCCCGCGAGCGCACGCCCGGCGGTCCCCGTCCTGGCGGCTACGCCGGCGGTGGCGGCTACAGCGGCGGCGGTGCCCGCGGCGGCGGCTATGGCGGCGGCGGCGGTGGTGGCTTCGGCGGCGGCGGCGGCGACCGTGGCGGCTACGGTGGCGGCGGCTACGGCGGCGGCGGTGGTGGCTTCGGCGGCGGTGGCGGCTTCGGTGGCGGTGGCGGCGGTGACGAGAGCCCCGGGTTCGGTGGCGGCTTCAACCGCGGCAACTACAAGCCGCGCAAAGAAGGCGGCAGCCGGCGCGGTCTGCGGGCCAAGAAGCGTAGCCTCTAGCTCTCCGGATGGAGTCGATTCGTTTGCAGGAGCCCTCCGAGGCGCCGTCCCCGGAAGCTCGCGCTCCCCTCCCCGCTCTGGACCTCGACTACGCTCGAGCTCAGTTCCCTGCCCTCGCGGGCGGGTGGATTTTCCTCGACAACGCGGGCGGCTCCCAGGTGCTGGCCGCCGTGGCGGACCGGGTCCGCGACTATCTCCTCACCAGCAGCGTTCAACTCGGCGCCACCTACGAGCCGTCGCGGCTCGCGGCGGAGCGGGTTGCCGGCGCATTGCGGGCCGCGGCCCTCCTGGTCAACGCCGCCGATCCCTCCGAGGTCGTCCTCGGCCCCTCGAGCACGCAGCTCCTGCAGAACCTGGCGCGCGCCTTCCGCGAGCGGATCGGTCCCGGCGACGAGATCGTCGTCACCAACGCCGACCACGAGGCGAACATCACCCCCTGGCTGCGCCTGGCCGAGGAGAGAGGCGCCGCCGTCAAATTCTGGCGGGCCGACCCCGAGACCTGCCAGCTCGACCTCGCGGACCTCGACGCCTTGATGACGGAGCGAACCCGGCTGGTCTGCTTCCCGCACGTCTCCAACGTCATCGGCAACCTGCACCGGGCAGCGGACTTCACCCGCTACATCCACGACCGGGGCGCCCTGGTCTGCGTGGACGGCGTCGCCAGCGCGCCGCACCGGGCCGTCGACGTGCAAGCCTGGGACGTGGACTTCTACGTCTTCAGCCTCTATAAGGTCTTCGGACCTCACCAGGGGCTGCTCTACGGCAAGCGAGACCTCCTGCTGGACCTCGCCAACGTCAACCACGTCTACCTGGCGAAGGACGCAGTGCCCTACAAGCTGCTGCCGGGCAACCTCAACTACGAGCTGGCCCACGGCGTGCCGGCCATCGTCGAGTATCTGGAGGAGGTGGGCACCCGGGCCGGAGCGGACGCCGGCTCGACGGCCCGCCAGCGGATCGAGCTCGCCTTCGAAGCCATCGCCCGCCACGAGGAAGGCCTCGCCGGGCCGCTGCTGTCCTACCTCGCCGGCAAGCCCGGCGTCCGCGTCCTCGGCGAGCCCACCGCGGACCGCGCCCGCCGCGTCGCCACGATCGGCTTTACCGTCGAGGGCCGCAGCTCCGCGGAGATCCC
>DATFNZ010000218.1:0-43104 GCA_035266085.1 Thermoanaerobaculia bacterium | reverse complement strand
AACAGGACGCGGACACCGCCCGGGCATCAATGCCCGGGCTACTCGAAAGAGCCCCCTGAAGGGGACTCAGTCGGCTTCAGCCGGCTGTTTTACCTAGCCCGGGCATTCATGCCCGGGCGGCGCCGGATCGCGGGTCGAATTTGGACCTCTTCCTCAGGAGGAGAGGGACCGAGGGTGAGGTTTTCGAAGGGCATGCCGCCTCCAAGGGCAAGATCTGTGGAAGCCGAAGGAACTGAGAGGATGGCCTGAGGAAATTCATGGCTCTCCGGCGTTCTTTCCCCTGAACGCAATCCGGAGCGGCTCGACGACGAGCGGCACCGGTTCAACTACCGGACGAGGAGAGGATCTTGAAGAAGACCGCGAAGAAGCTTGCCATCAGCAGGGAGACGCTGCACGATTTGACGAACAACCAGGCGGTGCAGATCGTGGGAGGCGCCGGATTCTCTCAGCGTCCCGAAGAGAGCTGCAAGACGACCTGCCAGTGCCAGACGCCCCAGTAGTACGGGATGTGACGTCGGGAGTTGTTGTTGGCCGCCAGCGTTTTCCCCGCTGCGGAGACTCGTCTGGAGCGTCTCTACGGAGCGATGACGCATTGGCGGAGGGTGGAGGTTGAGGGGACGTCAGAACCACCGTTCCCTCAACCCCGATCGTCCGGCCTGCCTCCAACGCTCCGTAGAGACGCACCCAGTCGGGGCGTCTCCGAGGCGGAGGAACCGCTCGCTCGTCCACTCCCTCCAGCCGTCACAAGGTTCTGCCGTCTAGGCGACGGACGCCTTCAGCGCTTTCCAGCCGTCGCACACGGGCTCGATTTTTGCTGGCCTTGGGAATAGGCCTGATGGTTTCCGTCAGGGCTCTACTTCTCGAGGCCTGCCCATGTTCCAACCAGCGAAAAGAATCACGTTCAAGCTCGTCCAGCGTTGTGCGCTCGTCGTGGCCGCCGTGGGTGTCGTTGGCTGCGCTTCCACGGCGCGCCTCCCCGTCTCGGCCGGTATCGGCACTGCCCCGACCCTGCCTTCCCCTGAAAAGGCGCTGATCCCGGTGGTGCACGTGGTCACGGCGAAGGGCTGGCCGGAAGGCGCCAAGCCGGTGGCCGCCGAGGGGACGGCCGTGGCCGCGTTCGCTCAGGGGCTGGACCACCCGCGTTGGCTCTACGTGCTGCCGAACGGCGACGTGCTCGTTGCCGAGACCAACGCGCCGCCGCGGCCGGACGACGCCCCGGGGATCAAGGGTTTCTTCTTCAAGAAATTCCAGAAGAAAGCCGGCGGCGCCGTGCCCAGCGCCAACCGCATCACGCTGCTCCGGGACGCCGATGGGGATGGCGTGGCGGAGACGCGCTCGGCGTTTCTGGAAGGGCTCAGCTCGCCCTTCGGCATGACGCTCGTGGGGGACGTCCTCTACGTGGCCAACAGCGACGCGGTCGTGAAGTTCCCTTATAAGGAAGGGGAGACGAAGATCACGGCGCCCGCCACCAAGGTCGTCGACCTGCCGGGGGGCTCCATCAATCATCACTGGACCAAGAACGTCATCGCCTCCCCGGACGGGTCGAAGCTCTACGTGGCCGTGGGCTCCAACAGCAACGCGGCGGAGAGGGGCATCGAGGCCGAGGAGGGGCGGGCGGCGATCTGGGAGGTGGACCCCGCGACGGGCAACCATCGCGTTTTCGCCTCGGGGCTGCGCAATCCCGTCGGGATGGCCTGGGAGCCCGAGAGCGGCGCCTTGTGGACGTCGGTCAACGAGCGCGACGAGCTCGGCAGCGATCTCGTGCCCGACTACATGACCTCGGTCCGCGATGGCGGCTTCTACGGCTGGCCCTACAGCTATTACGGCCAGCACGTGGACACGCGGGTGAAGCCGCAGAAGCCGGATCTCGTCGCCAAGGCCCTGGTGCCCGACTATGCCCTGGGGCCGCATACGGCCTCGCTGGGATTGGCCTCCTCGGAGGGCACGTCATTGCCCGGCCCGTTCAGCCGCGGGATGTTCGTGGGGCAGCACGGCTCCTGGAACCGCAAGCCGCGCAGCGGTTATAAAGTGATTTTCGTACCCTTTTCCGGCGGCAAGCCGTCCGGCGAGCCGATCGACGTACTGACCGGTTTCGTCAAGGACAATGGCGATGCGATGGGGCGGCCCGTGGGCGTCGCGATCGACAAGGACGGCGCCTTGCTGCTGGCGGACGACGTCGGCAACACCATCTGGCGAGTCACCGGCGCGGCGGCGGCCCGGGCCGCTCAGTAGGGTGCCTTGCCGAACAGCAGCTCGAGGGCGAAACCGATCAATGCCGAGCCTTCGCGGGGCTCGTCGCGCGACTCGCGGGGCCAGGTGTAGCCGCCGATCAGCTCGCCGAAGAGCCACTGGCGGTTGAGGGGCCGCCGGTAGACGACGCGGGTGCCGTACTCGCGCAATGCCACGTCGAGGTCGGTCGAGCCGCGGAGAAAGAGCTCGTAGGCCATCGCGGACCTCGATCCGAGGTTCTGATAGAGCACCGTCGCCGTCCGCCAGTCGAGGCCGTCGGTGCTCTCGGAGATGGTGCCCACCGATCCCCAATGGAACAGCAGTTTCCTTTGCCGCAGGACATAGTCGAAGTCGGCGCTCGAGGTCGAGCCGAAGCCGTCGCGGTTCTCATAGAAGACGGTCTCTCGAAGGCGCCAGACCGACCGCTCGCCCAGGAACACGTTGCGCCGCAGGCGGCCCTGCACAAAGGCCTCAGGGGCCGAGCTCAGGCGGGCCCCGACGTGGAAGTCGAGCCGCTCCGACCACCTGCCGGGAGGCGAGTACCCGAGCCCGGCCAGCCAGCGGTCGTCGGTTTCGATGCCGAACACCGACGAGCGGATGGCGAAGCCTTCCTGGCGGCCGCGAACGAAATCGTTGCGGTCGTCTCGGCCGAGGAAGAGGTTGAACCGGTTCTTGAGGTTCGGCAGGTCGTAGTTGAGGCGCAGGCGGGCCTTGGGCTGCGTGCCGTCCGCTTCGGTGTAGATGGTGGACAGCTCGACGCGGCCGGACACGGCGCGGGCATTCGCGATGTTGGGTTGGCCGAAGAGCCCGTCGAACCACAGGGTGGCGCCGCAGAAGGTCTCGGCGATGTAGCGGCGGCCCTCGTCGATCAGGGCTTCCTCTTCGGGCGTGCCCTGCCGGCAGATCTCGCGGAGCGAGGGCCGCTCCACGGCGGCCGGCGGTGGAGGTTCAGTGGGCTGGGCCAGTTTGTTCCGGCCGGCGCAACCGATCGCGGCGGCCGCGATTCCAGCGGTGAGGAGCAGCAGAAGGCTCGGACTGTGACGGGACATACCGAGGATGGTAGCTCAAGACTGCCGGCCGGAGGCTCCGGCCGGCAGTCGGGAAGGGAACGGCTAGGGGTAGGAGAAGCCCACGGTCGTGACGTTCGAGCAGTACCGGGAGTCGTACCAGGTAGTGGCGCCGGCCCAGCAGACCCAGTAGTTGGCGCTGAACGCCGAGCTCACGAAGCTGTCGCTGTAGTACGAGCTGTAGGTGGTGCCGACCTTGACGCCGTCGCGGAAGACGTCGAAGGCGGGCCAGCCGTGCGTCAGCCAGGAGACGGTGGCCCGGCGGCGGCCGGCGAAGATGGTGCCCGAGCCCGAGATGTTGGACGGCGGGCAGCCGGTGCCGAAGACTCCCACCACGCACCAGGCCATGTTCACCGAGCCGCGCTCGGCGGAGTTGACGCCGTAGAGGTCCTCGGCCGCCCGCAGCGTCGCGTTGCGCATGCCCTGGAAGTCGCTGGTGGAGATGAGGTACTCGGTCTGCGCCCGGTAGAAGATCGCTTCGGCCTTGCTCATGCCGATGCCGGTGACGTTGAAATGGTTTTTGAACCGGGGATGGCCGCCGCCGGCCACGAGCCGGTGGAAAGCCATATTGGAGATGCCCGAGTTGTAGTGGACGCCGCCCTCGTCGTCGGCGCCCGTGTACCGCTCCGGATAGTAATCCTTGGACGATCCATCGCGGGTGGGATTGTCCATGTACCGCAGGGCGTCGCCGGCGGTCGCGGGGGTGTAGACGTCCTCGCCAATTTTCCAGGTATCCCCGTTAAGGCCGCCGTCGGTCCAGGATTCGACGGCCGCGCCGAAGACGTCCGCCAGCGATTCGTTCAGGGCCCCGGACTCGTTCTTGTAGATCAGGTCGGATTCGAAATCGATGACGGCGTGGGTCATCTCATGGGCGACGACGTCGAGGGCGTTGCCGAGCGGCGCGAACCGCGTGCCGTCCCCGTCGCCGTAGTAAACCTGAGTGGAGCTGCCGTGGGCGTTGTTGTACGAGGAACCGTAGTGGCCGGTGGAGATGATCGTCATGCCCAGGCCATTGATCGAATCGCGCCCGAAGCGGCCCCAGTAATAATCGTAGGTCCTGCCGGCGTTGTCGTGGATCGTCTGCAGGACGTTGTCGGTGGACGTTTCGGTCTCGCGGATCGCCAGGGTTCCCGGCAGGGTGGTCGTGTTGTTGGCGTTGTAGGTCTCGCGGGTGCGCACGGTATGGATCTGCGGATGGCGGTCCACCAGACCGCCGGCGATGGCGTCGGCGAAAACGCGATCGATCTGCTGAACGCCCTCGGAATCCTCATAGGCCACCAGCACCGACCAGGCGAGGTGGGCTTCATACTCGGCGGAGTCCACGACGTAGGTCAGCTCGGGACCCTCGAGGACCTTGGGCTCCCGGATGCCGGCCGTGATGTAGGCCGTGGCCAGGGCCTTCTCCGGATCGACTTTCGGCTCCAGCGGCAGGCCGGTATCGGGGATGAAACGCCCGTTGACGGCGTAGACCTCGCCGGTCTTGGCGTCGGAGTGGAGGATCAACTCGGCGCCCACCACGGGCAGGTCATTGATGCGCTGCTGGACGCGGACGTGCAGCTTGCCGAGATGGTCCTCGCGGACGCGGCGGACCTCCAGGTTCTCGGTGCCGGTGGCGCCGAGGCTCTGCTCGGCGAAGGTCCGCAGGAAGGCCGCCGCCGCCCGGCCGCGGTCGCCTTTCGAAAGGAAGCCCAACTTTCCCGAGACGAAGGTCGGCACGCCGTGGCCGTCGCGGCCCAGGATCTTCAGGCCCTGCGCGTCGGCGTCAGCGTCGGGCTGCGCCGCCGCGGGCACGGCCAAGAGGGACAGCAGAAGCAAAAGGTAGAATCGGATCTTCATTTTCCTCTCTCCATGATGATCTTTCAGTAAGAGACCGGCTCGCTGGCCGGGTTCGCGAAGAAAAACGAAGATCCGTCGTCGATCCCCTCAGGCTTGTTTCTTGCTGGATCAGGTAAGAGAGGTGTGAAGAAGCTTTCATGCAAATCATCACTCAGAGGCTGATCCTCCGCGATTTCAACGCCGAGGATCTTCCCGCGTTCCTGGAGACCCACTCGGATCCCCGCTCCGACGAGTTCTACGGCCCCGGGGAGACCGGGCCTGATTTCCTGCGCGATCTATTCGAAAAGTTTCTCAGGTGGGCGGCCGAAGCGCCGAGGCGGAACTATCAACTGGCGATCGCGGGGCGTGAGGATCCACGGGAGCTGATGGGGAGCTGCGGCGTCCGGCTCGAGGGGTGCGAAGCCGGCATGGCCGCGTTCGGCTTGGAGATTTCGCCCCAGCATTGGGGGCGTGGCCTGGCGTCCGAGGCGGCGGGTGCCATCCTGGACTTCGGGTTCCGTGACCTGGGATTGCGGGAGGTCCGCGGCGATACGATCACCGAGAACGTTCGCGTCCAACGTCTGGTGGAGCGGCTCGGCTTCACCAGGACCGGGACGCGGCCGGGTCCCGGCTGGCTGCGCGCGCGGGGGTGGAGCCAGACCGACTGGCGGCTCACCCGCGAAGCGTGGACCGCCGCACCAGATCCCGGGTGATGTCCGCCAGGGTGGGAGCGCCGGCCAGGGCCATGGCGAGGTCGAGCTCGTCGCGCAGGAGGCGCAGGACCCACGCGGCGCCGGCCTCGCCATCGGCGGCGAGGCCCCAGAGGATCGGGCGGCCGAGGAGGACGGCCCGGGCGCCGAGTGCGAGGGCTTTCAGGACGTCGGTGCCCCGCCGTACGCCGCCGTCCATGAGGATTTCGATCTTGTGGCCGCGGGCGGCGAGGGCGTCGGCGATCTCCGGCAGGACGTCGATGGTTGCGGGGGCGGTGTCGAGCTGCCGCCCGCCGTGATTCGACACGACGATGCCGGCGGCGCCCGCCTCGGCTGCGCGGAGGGCGTCGTCGGGCCGGACGATTCCCTTGACCACGACCGGCAGGCTGGTGAGGGATTGGAGCCAGGCCACGTCCGGCCACGACAGCGACGGGTTGAGGAGGTAGGCGAAGTAGGCCGCGAGGCCCGAATCGGCGATGGCCGGCGGCACGTCCCCATAGCCGGCGGGCAGCATGTTGGCCACGGCGAGGCCGGGCGGCAGGCGGAAGCGGTTGCGGACGTCGCGCTCCCGCCGCCCCAGGAAAGGAGCGTCGACGGTGAGCACGAGCGCTTGGCAGCCGGCGGCCTCGGCCCGCCGCACCAGCCCCTCGGTGGCCTGCCGGTCGCGGTAGACGTAGAGCTGGAACCACACCGGCCCGGAGGCGGCGGCCACCACTTCCTCGACGGCGGTGGTGGAGAGGGTGGAGAGGATCATCACCGTGCCCGCCGCTCCGGCGGCCCGCACGGTCGCCAGCTCGCCCTCGGGGCAGGCGAGGCGGTGGAACGCGGTGGGCGCGACGAGAAGGGGCATCGAGACCGGCTGGCCGAGGACCGTGGTCGCCATCTCCCGGCGGGAGACGTCCACCAGGACCCGGTAGGCGAGGGACAGGCGGTCGTAGGCGGCGCGGTTCTCGCGCAGGGTCACCTCGTCGTGGGCGCCGCTCGCGTAGTAGTCGTAGGCGTCGCGGGGGAGCTTCTCGCGGGCGATAGCTTCGAGGTCGAAGAGGTTGATGGGTTCCATGGGGCTCCTTGGCGGGATCGGCCCGAGGATTCTAGTGGAGTGGGCAAGGACATCAAGGACGGCAAGGACAGCAAGGAGAACAAGCATCGCCGATAACGGGCTTCACGGTCCTTGTCGTTCTTGGTGTCCTTGCAGTCCTTGATGTCTTTGATGTCCTTGCTGGGCCTCTTCCACGGAATCCCTCCGCCCAATTTCCTGTTATTCTCAAGGGGATCTTCCGCCCTTCTTACGCTATGCCACTGACCAACTTCCACCCCGCCGTCACCTCCTGGTTCGAGCAGCGCTTTGGCGCGGCGACCGAGCCGCAGGCCCGTGCCTGGCCGGAGATCCGGGCCGGGCGGCATACGCTGATCGCGGCGCCGACCGGCTCGGGCAAGACGCTGGCGGCATTCCTCTCCGCCATCGACGACCTGGTGCGCCAGGCTCTGATGAGTGGAGGGCTGTCCGACGAGACCCAGGTAGTGTACGTCTCGCCCCTGAAGGCGCTGTCGAACGACGTCGAGAAGAACCTGGAGGAGCCCTTGGCGGGGATTCGCCGGGAGCTCGCGGCCATGGGGCTGCCGGATGTCGAGATCCGCACCCAGGTGCGGACGGGGGACACGCCGGCCTCGGCGCGGGCGGCGATGGTCAAGCGGCCTCCCCATATCCTGGTGACGACCCCGGAATCGCTCTTCATCCTCCTCACCAGCGACGGCGGACGGAAGATGCTGCGGACGGTCCGCACGGTGATCGTGGATGAGATCCACGCCGTGGCGGACGACAAGCGGGGATCGCACCTGTCGCTGTCGCTCGAACGGCTGGAAGCCCTCGCCGGGAATGGCGGCCGGTCCCTGGTCCGCATCGGCCTCTCGGCTACCCAACGGCCGATCGAGGAGGTGGCCCGCTTCCTGGTGGGGACGGGCAGCGTGGCGCCCGACGGCACGCCGCGGTGCGCCATCGTGGATGCGGGGCACGGCCGGCGGCTGGACCTCCGGGTGGAGGTCCCATCCTCCTCGCCGCTCGAGGCGGTGATGCCCAACGAGGTGTGGAGCGAGATCTACGACCGCCTGGCGGTGCTGATCCGCGAGCACCACACGACGCTGGTGTTCGCCAACACCCGCCGGCTGGCCGAGCGGGTGACCCGCCATCTCTCGGAGCGGCTGGGAGCGGACCGGGTGGCTTCCCACCACGGCAGCCTGTCGAAGGAGCAGCGGCTCGATTCGGAGCGGCGGCTCAAGGCCGGCGAGCTCTCGGCCCTGGTCGCGACCGCCTCCCTGGAGCTGGGGATCGACATCGGCTCCGTGGACCTCGTCTGCCAGCTTGGCTCGACGCGGTCGATCGCCACCCTGCTCCAGCGGGTCGGGCGGTCCGGCCACCAGCTCGGGGGCCTGCCCAAGGGGCGGCTGTTCCCGCTCACCCGCGACGAGCTGGTGGAGTGCACGGCCCTGGTGGACGCCGTCCGCCGGGGGGAGCTGGACCGGCTGATCATCCCGGAAAGGCCGCTGGACATCCTGGCCCAGCACATCGTGGCGGCCGTGGCGGCGGAGCCCGAAGAGGGATTGCGGGAGGACGACCTGTTCGCCCTGGCGCGGCGGGCGTGGCCGTTCCGCGGCCTGGAGCGGCACGACTTCGATGCGGTCGTCGAGATGCTGGCGTCGGGTTTCGCCACCCGCCGGGGGCGCCGGGGCGCCTATCTGCACCAGGACGCGGTGAACGGCGTCCTCCGTCCCCGCAAGGGCGCCCGCCTGACGGCCATGACCTCGGGCGGGGCGATCCCCGACCTCGCGGACTACCAGGTCGTGCTCCAGCCGTCCGGCACCCAGATCGGCACGGTCAACGAGGACTTCGCCGTCGAGAGCCTGGCGGGCGACATCTTCCAGCTCGGCAACGCCTCGTGGCGCATCCTCAAGGTCGAGCAGGGGAGGGTCCTGGTGGAGGACGCCAAGGGGCATCCGCCGAACCTCCCCTTCTGGCTGGGCGAGGCGCCGGCCCGCACGGAGGAGCTGTCGGCCGCCGTGTCGCGGCTGCGCGAGGAGGTGGCGCGGCGGGTGGTGGCGGAATCGAGAGACGCCGCTGCCCATTGGCTGGAAGGCGAGTTGGGGCTCGATGGGGCCGCCGCGGCGCAGCTCACGGACTACCTGGCCGCCGCGGCGGCGGCGCTGGGGACCATGCCGAGCAGGGACACGCTGGTCGCCGAGCGCTTCTTCGACGAGGCGGGGGACATGCACCTGGTGGTGCACGCGCCGTTCGGCAGCCGGCTCAACCGGGCCTGGGGCCTCGCCCTGCGCAAGCGCTTCTGCCAGACCTTCAACTTCGAGCTGCAGGCTGCGGCCACCGAGGACGCCATCGTGCTGTCGCTGGGGCCCACCCACAGCTTCCCCCTGGAGGACGCCTTCCGCTTCCTGCACTCGAAGACGGTGCGGGGCGTGCTCACCCAGGCGGTGCTCGACGCGCCGCTGTTCGGCGTGCGCTGGCGCTGGAACGCCGGCCGGGCCCTGGCGATCCCCCGCCAGCGGGGAGGCAAGAGGGTGCCGGCGCCGCTGCTGCGCCAGCAGGCGGAAGACCTGGTCGCCGTCGTCTTCCCCGATCAGCTCGCCTGCCTGGAGAACATCGTGGGCGAGCGCGAGGTCCCCGATCATCCGCTGGTCGAGCAGACCCTCCGGGACTGCCTGGAAGAGGCCATGGACATCGAGGGCCTGGAGGCCCTCCTGCGGCGGATCGAGGCCGGCGAGGTGGAGCTGGTGGCCAGGGACGTCGTCGAGCCGTCGCCGCTCGCCCACGAGATCCTGAAGGCCCAGCCCTACGCTTTCCTGGACGACGCGCCGCTCGAAGAGCGCCGCACCCAGGCGGTTTCCCTGCGCCGCTGGCTGGACCCGGAGACGGCTTCCGACCTCGGGGCCCTCGACATGGACGCCATCGTGCGGGTTCGCGAGGAGGCCTGGCCCGAGGCCGAGACTCCGGACGAGCTCCACGACGTCCTTTTGACGCACGGCTTCGTGACGGTGGAAGAGGGGGTGCGGTCCGGCTGGAATCGGCTGTTCGATTCTCTCGCCGCCGCCCGGCGGGCCACGGCCGTGGGGCTATCGGAGATACGGGATGGTCTCCGTCTCTGGGTGGCGGCCGAGCGGCTGCCGCAGATCCTCGCCCTGCATCCGACAGCGCGGCTGGAGCCTGAGATCGCCGCCCCGCCCCGCTTCGCCCGCGTGTGGGCCGCCGACGAGGCCGCCGTGGAGATGGTGCGCGGCCGGCTCGAAGGCCTGGGACCGGTGACGGCCGAGTCCATGGCGGCGAGCCTTGGGATCAGGCGGAGCGCCGTCGAGGCGGCCCTGGCGGCCCTGGAATCCGAGGGCTTCATGTTCCGTGGCCGGTTCACTCCAGGCTTTCCTGGAGAGGAGTGGTGCGAAAGGCGGCTCCTGGCCCGCATCCATCGCTACACCATGGACCGGCTGCGGCGGGAGATCGAGCCGGTCTCCCAGGCCGACTACCTGCGCTTCCTCCTCGCCTGGCAGCGGGTCGATCCCGAGGAGCGGGCCGAGGGTCCGGAGAGCTTGCACGCCCTGGTCGAGCAGCTCGAGGGCTTCGAGGCGGCGGCCGCGTCATGGGAAGGGGAGATCCTGCCGGCGCGGATGAAGGAGTACGACCCGGCGTGGCTGGACGCTCTCTGCCTTTCCGGGCGGTTCGTCTGGGGCCGCGCGTCGGCTCCCGGTCCGGGCGGCTCGCGGCGGGCGCCCGTCCGCGCCACCCCCATCGCACTCCTTTCGCGGGGGAATCTGCCTTTCTGGTGGGAGATCGCCCCGGCCTCCGCTGCCTCCGCTGCCTCCGACACTGCCGGACTCGATCTCTCGGCCGGCGCCCGGGCGGTTTACGACCTGCTGAGGGGCCGCGGCGCCTCCTTCTTCGGCGACATCGCGCACGGCGCGGGCCTGCTCCATACCCAGCTCGAGATGGCCCTCGCCGAGCTGGTGGCGTGGGGGCTCGTGACCTCCGACAGTTTCACGGGCCTGCGGGCGCTCCTCACTCCCGCCCACAAGCGCCCGCCCGTGGACCGCTCAGGGCGGCGGAGCTCCGTGTCCCTGTTCGGCATGGAGAACGCCGGGCGCTGGTCGCTGCTGTACCACCCCGGCGCGGCCGCCGAGGGGATTTCCCGCGACGCCGCCGAGACGGTCGCCTGGACGCTCCTGCGGCGCTATGGGGTCGTCTTCCGTCGTCTGCTGGAGCGGGAGACCCTGCTGCCGCCCTGGCGCGACCTGCTTCAGGTCTTTCGGCGCCTGGAGGCCCGGGGCGAGATCCGGGGCGGCCGGTTCGTCGACGGCTTCTCGGGCGAGCAGTACGCCCTGTCCGACGCGGTGGGCCGCCTGCGCGCCCTGCGCAAGCAGCCGAAGAAGGGCGTGATGGTGTCCGTGAGCGCCGCCGACCCGCTCAACCTCGTGGGCATCGCGACGCCCGGAGACCGTCTCCCGGCGCTCGCCGGCAACCGTCTGCTCTACCGGGACGGCGAGCCCGTCGCCGTCCTCGAAGGCCGCGAGCCCCGCTTCCTCGTCGACCTCGACCCCGCCGCCCGCTGGCAGGCCCAGAACGCCCTGGTCCGGCGCAGCGTGGCGCCGAAGCTCAAGGCGTATCTGGGCCGGTCGGCTTAGGGCCTTCTTCCTACGGCTTGATCGCCAGCGCCGGCTGCCAGCCGGGGTTCACGCCATCCCCGGAGTAGGCGCCCCGGTAGGTCGAGATCCGCGACAGGCCGTTGAAGTCGCGGTCCCATTCCAGCAGGCTGGAGAGGAACGTCAGGTCGATCGAGGTCCCCCGAAGCTGGCCGGTCTTCGGATAGAGGTCCAGGCCCGCCCCCAGGGCAGCCATGGGGTTGTTCAGGTAGGTCGAGGCCGCGGCGTAGGTCCCCGTCACGTTGTTGCTCTGCTGGCCGCCCGTGAGCGGCGTGCCGGCGAAGACCGCGTTGCCGATCACCCGCTGCGGGTAGGCCGGATCGGCGCTCGTGATCGAGATGCCGGAGTTGCCGGCCACCACGGTGTTGTTGAAGATGTCGATGCGCCTGGGAACGCTGTTGTGCCTCTGGATGCGGACCGCCGCCGCGCCCGTGCGGTTCACGAACAGGTTGTCGTGCATGGCGATGTTGCCCTCGCCCTGGAACAGCGCCTCGTAGGGGTTCTGGTAGAAGACGTTGCCGTAGATCTGATAGATGTCCGAGGAGCCCGCGCCGGACAGCGGCCAGTGGCCCACCAGCACGTTGGGCCGCGCCTCGACGCCGGAGAGCGAGCCCGCCTCCTTGCCCCAGACATTGTGGCGGATGATCGTCGTGGCCGTCGCCGGGACGCCGAGCGCCGTGTTGCGGCTGAGCTGGTGCTTGATCTCCATGTTGTAGCCCAGCGTGTTGTAGACCAGGTTATGCTCGATCAGCGAGTTGGCGAACTCGTATTCGCCGGAGGAGCCCCCCAGGTAGAGGCCGGTGCCCGTGCTGGTGATCGTGTTGTAGCGGATCACCCAATTCCAGGCCGGGCTCTTGGTCGAGATCCCCACCGTCTGCACCGTATTGTTGAAGTTCTTCATGCTGAGCCCCTCGACCGTGATGTGGTGGTTCGAGGTCGAGCCGGCCTCCCCCTTGACGCCATCCCCCGGCTTGCCGAGCCCGTCCAGCGAGAGATTGCGCACCACGAGGTAGCTCGAGCTCTTGAAGCTCACGACGTTCCAGGCGTCGCTGCCCGTGAACAAAGCGGGCGAGCCGCTGGCGGGCCCCTCGATGACGATGCACTTGTTGGGCTGGCCGTTCTTGTTCCAAAGGTTGAGCCCCTGGGTGTAGGTGCCGGCGGCGAGCTGCAGCCGGTCGCCGGGGAGCAGCCCCGAGATCAGGGAACGGTAGGTCGAGGGGTTGGCCTGGATGGTCCTGGTGGGCGCCACGCCGCCACAGCCGCTGAGGCTCTGGTCGAGTGTCTGGGCGTGGGCTGCGGAGGCGACGAGAAGGGTGGCGGCGGCGGTCCGGAGGAGAACTTTCCTCAGCATGCAGTAACTTCCTCTAAGGTTGTTGCGGACGTGTACAACGGACTACGAACGACTTGGGCTTGGCTCATTACTGAGTGCAAATAATGCTACGACTGATCAGCGGGGGGTGTAACCCCCTGCCGGAGGGGGATATTCCGCGGCTCAGGCCTGCAAGCCGGAAATCAGGGTGCCGAAGCGGTCGGGATCGACGTTCCCCCCCGAGAGCACAATGCCGATTTTCCGGCCGGCGGCGTCAGGCACCTTGCCATGGAGGAGGGCCGCGAAGGCGATCGAGCCTCCCGGCTCGACCACGATCTTCATGCGGGACGCCAGGAAAGCCATGGCGTGCCGCATCTCCAGATCGCTCGCCGTGAGGATGCCTGCCGTGAGCGCGCGGACGATGGCGAGGGTCCGCTCCGCCGGACGGGTGGTCTGCAGGGCGTCGGCGATGGTGGCGGGCAGGGGGATCGAGACGGGCTCGCCCTTCTCGACGGAGCGCTTCATGTCGTCCCCGGCCTCGGGCTCGACCCCCCAGATGCGGGTCCCGGGGTTGATGCCCTCGGCAACGATGGCGACGCCGGAGAGGAGCCCGCCGCCGCCGCACGGGGTGACGATCACGTCGAGATCAGGAACGTCCTCCAGGAGCTCCAGGGCGAGGGTGCCCTGGCCGGCGATGACGGCGTCGTCGTCGAACGGCGGCACCAGCGCCGCGCCGTCCTGCTCGACGATACGGCGGGCGATCTCCTCCCGGTTCTCCCCTCCCAGACGGTCGTAGAGCACGACGTTGGCGCCATACCCTCGGGTCGCGGCGACCTTGAGGGCGGGAGCGTCCATCGGCATCACGATGGTGGCCCGGACCCCCAGCTCCCGCGCCGCCAGGGCCACGGCCTGCGCATGGTTGCCCGAGGAAAAGGCCACCACGCCCCGCGAGCGCTCCTCCGGCGAGAGCAGCGTCAGCCGTGAGAACGCCCCCCGGGCCTTGAAGGCCCCGACCTTCTGGAAAATCTCGCACTTGAAGAAGACGCGGGCGCCGATCCGCTGGTCGACCAGCCCTGAGGTCAGCACGGGCGTGCGGTGGACGTGGGGGCGGATGCGCTCGCGGGCCGCGCGGATGTCGTCGAGGGTGACGGAGAGGGGAGGGGAGGCGGTCATGGCCGGGACTGTACCCGATCCGCCGGCGAGGAGAAAGCGCCTGGCGGCTCCCTCATGGGAGCCGCCAGGACGCCGCAGGTTTGAGAAAGCCTAGCGACGCTTGTTCAGGTCCACGTCTCCCTCGTTCAGAACCTCGGCCCGCTCTCTGCGGACGTCGGCTTCCACGGTTTCCTCTCCTTCGACCAGGTGCTTCTTGATGACCAGCTCTTCCTTGGGGACCACCCGCTTTTCCATGATCACTTCTTCCTTGGTCAGCGGGACGCGGATCTCGTCTTCACCGATCTGCGCGGAAGTGCCTGTTCCCGCGGTGACGGGCCGGCGCTCCACCGTGACCTCCTCGTGCATCACGGGCACCGACTGCTGCACGTGCTCGGTCTCGACCCGCTTGCGGACTCCGAACTCGCCCGCCTGCTCCCGGCGCTTGCCGACCGCCAGCTCTTCCTCGGAGAGCGTCAACCGCGCTTCGTCCTCGACGCCGGCGCGGCCGGCTTGCCGGCGACTGCCGTAGAAACGATCCTCGTCATAAAGGTCGTGCGAGTAGAAATCGCCGCCAGTCCCCTCGGTCCGGGTGTAATTCTGATCGAATCTCTGCCGCAACGAGGTTTCATGATCGCGATTGAACATGTCGCGGTCATAGGCGGGCAGGGTCGCGACATCGGCGTCGTTCATGGAGTCGAGGATGACCCCATCTTTCGAGTCATCCAGCCGCGCGTTTCCGACCGGCACCAGGACATAGCCAGTGCCCCGTCCCCCGGAGCGCAAGCTGCTGTCCAGATTCACCACCAGGTAGCGCACCCGCTCGGCGCTGGGGTCCACCAGCAGATCTTCCACCTCCCCCACCTTCTTGCCGTCCCTCGCGATCACGTCCCAGCCACGGACGTCCGGATTGCCATCGGCTACCTTGTAGTCGTTCAGGCCGCTCATCGGCACGAGATTCGAAGTGTCGGTCGCTGTTGACGAGCCCATGCTCGCACGGTTGCTGGTATCGCTGTTCTTCATTGGAGTTCCTCCTGTTGATACCCTTTTTGTAGATGATTCCTTGCCCTACGCTTTGGCCTTCAGGCGGCGCGCTGGACGCCGGTTTCCGTGCCCGATGATCCACGGCAGCATGTTCGTACGTTTCTTCTCGACCCTGATCTCAGCCATCTTTACATCTCCTTCGTGGCTTGAGAGTTGATAAAGCGTCTCCCCGGGCTTGTACCAGGACCCCGTACCTTCTGAGCTCTGTAAGGAGTTGAACGGACTGCCGGAACCTGCCAGGATCAGACGCCGCTACTGCACGAATTGATCGTTTGCAAGGATCAGGCCTGAACAAAAGGTTGGAGTGCCCGGGCCTCGATGAAGATTCGGTTGATCTCGGGATGCTTCTCCCGGATCTCCTGCTCCAGGCGGTTGATCGCCTGGGTGACCTCACCCGGCGGGAGGCCTGGACGGAAATCGATCTCCAGGTTGAGCAGCACTTCCTCCGGCCCGAAGTGCATGGTGAGGGGGCACTTCACGTCGGCCACGGCGGGGAGGGCGCGGGCCATGGCGCGGATGTCCTCCACGGTGGCGGGATCCGTGCTCTCGCCCAGGAGCAGCCCTTTGCTCTCGTAGACCAGGATCACGGCGACGCCGGCCAGGATGACGCCGATCACGATCGAGGCGATGCCGTCCGCGTAGGGGCTGTTCCACCGGTGGCCCAGGAGCACGCCCAGAAAGGCCACGATCAGGCCGGCCAGGGCCGCCGAGTCCTCGAAGAAGACGGTGACGATCGATGGATCCTTGCTGGAGCGGAGCGTCTTCCAGAGCCCCTCCTTGCCGACCTTCGGGCGGAGCTCCTTGAAGGCGATGGCCCAGGACACGCCCTCGAAGACGAAGGCCAATCCCAGGACGACGTAGTTCCAGGTCGGATCTTCGAGCGGGTGGGGGTGGAGCAGGTGGGTGATCCCCTCATAGGCGGACATCCCGCCGCCGATGCCGAACAGGGCGACCGCCACGATCAGGCTCCAGAAGTACAGCTCCTTGCCGTGGCCGAAGGGATGGCTGGTGTCGGGAGGCTTGCGGCTCTTCTTCAATCCCAGCAACAGGAGGAGCTGGTTGCCGGTGTCCACCGTGGAATGGATGCCCTCGGAGAGCATGGCCGAGCTGCCGCTCAGCCCCGCGGCGACGAACTTGGTGATCGCGATCAGCAGGTTGGCGCCCATGGCGCCATAGATCGCCAGCGGCTTGTCGTGATGTCCGGAGGCCATGGAGGATCTCGCCGGCCGGGAGCTCTGGGGCGCTCCCGGCCAGCCGCTGGGTCAGGAGCGCCCGCGCACCGGCAGGACGGCTTCGGCGTCGTCCCGGGTGACGTTGTGGTCGGGGGCGTCCACGGCACGGTCGAGCTCGCCGGAGATTCTTGGGGTCGATTCTCCGGTCGAAGCGCCGGTCGAAGCACCGCCCGGCTCGAGACCGGCGGTGCGTGCCGGACTGGCGGCCGCCGTCTGGCCGGTTGGTTGGCCGGCTGTCTGGCTGGCTGTCTGACCGGTGTCTGGAGCCGGCCGCTGCCGGCGGGGGGCGTAAAAACGGCTCTCATCGTAGAGGTCGTGGGCGTAGAAGTCGCTCTCCGGCGCGGGGGCGTAGGTCTGGTCGAAGCGCCGCAGCAGGGTGGTTTCATACTCGCGGTCGAGGTTCTGGCCGTCGTAGTCCGGCAGGCCCGCGGCGGCCGAGGAGTGCAGCCCCTCGACGACGATGCGATCGCGCTGCTGGTCGAGACGGGCCTTGCCGATCGGGATCAGGACGTGGCGGGTGCCCGGGCCGTAGTGGTGCTCGCTGGTCAGGCGGTTCTCCTCGTCCGAGAGGGTGGTCCGCACTACGGCCTCGTTGATCATTGGCGCCAGGCCGCCCATGGCGGAGGCGGCGCTCAGAGTGCCGGCGCCCGCGATATCCGCGGTACCGGCGGTGCCCGCGGCGGCCCCTCCCTGCTCCTGGGCGGCCTCCAGGTCGAGGGTCACGTTCAGGTAGCGCACTCTCAGTTCCTGAGTGTCCACCAGCAGGTCGTCGATCTGGCCGATCTTCTTGCCGTCGGCTCCGAAGACATCCCAGCCCCGCACGTCCGGGTCCCCCTCGGCGACCCGGTGGTTGTGCAGGCTGCGCAGAGGTGTGAGGTGCGTTGCCCTGTCGTCGTTCATGGAGTCCTCCTTGTCCGGTTCGGTTCGACGGGCGCGACGCGGCCGTGCCCGCCGGGAAGCGTTTGCAAAGGCCGAGCCGGAAAAGGAAAAGGCCCGGGGCGGTGACCCCGGGCCGGAGACTTCGCGAGCAGAGTGGGGCTGCTACAGGACGTCGAGCCTGGCCCGCGTGGCCGGCTCGTTGTGCAGGCGCCGGAGGATGTCGCCGGCGAGCCGGAGCACCTCCATGGTGGCCTGCTCGCGTTCCATGGCATCCCGCAGCATGTGGATGGCGGAAATCGCTTCTCGCTCCACGCCCAGCACCCGGAAGGAGGCCACCATCTCCCCGACCAGACCGCGCACCTCGGCGGTACGGCCCTGGCGGAGCCAGACGCCGGCAAGGTCGAGAGAAGCGAGGGCCGCCTGGTAGCCGAGACCCGCGTCGTTGAGGTCCTGCCGGATCTGCTGGAAGGTCGCCTCGGCGGTGACCAGGTCGCCGAGCCCGGCCGCGATCTCGCCCTCGAGCCGGTGGAGCTTGACGACGTCGAGCCAGCCCGCGTGCGCCGCGTAGAGCGGACGCATGCGCTGGAGCTGGCGCCGGGCCTGATCGTACTCGCCGAGCTCGACCCGGAGCAGCAGGACGTTGTGCAGGGCGTGGAAGACCAGCTTGGCGTCGCGGGCGCGGTCGATCATCGAGAGGCCGCGGACGAGGAGCTGGAGCCCTTCCTCGGGCTGGCCGGCGTCACTGGTATACAGGCCCTTGATGATCATCACCCGGCCGACCTCGTGCGAGTCGCTGTGCCGGCGGTGGATGGCATAGGCGAGGTCGAGCATCCGGAACGCTTCCTTGAACCGCCGCTGGCCGCAGAGCAGCGACGCGTCCAGATCCGCGATGCGGGCATAGAGGAGGGGATCGCCCGTGCCGTGCGCGCGCAGGTCGAGGGCGCACGCCATGGCTGCCTCAGCCTCGGCAAGGTCGTTCGCGATCCGGCGGGCATTGGCGAGCTCCGCCCAGGCGCGGGCCTGCATGTCCGCCCGGCGCTCGGCACCGTAGACCGCCGGATCGAGCCGGTCGGCGGCGAGGCGCGCCAGGTTCGCCAGGTGGAGCATGCCCTCGAGATCGTCATGCCGAAGGGTCCGGCTCTTCTCGATGAGGGACTCGCAGAGCCCCCAGGAGGTCGGCCCCTCGGGCAGGGACGCGGGCTCGGGACGGCCCAGGGAACGCAGGATCTCTTCGGACTTCCACTCGGCGGTTTCACGGTCGACCCGGAGGGTCTGCTCGTGAGCCAGGGCGCTGGCGAACGCGGCCGAAATGGCGCGGTCGTAGGCGTCTTCCTCCTGGGCCGAGAGCTGCGGCTCGGGAGCGGTGTCGGGGGTGAACATCACCGCTGAGAGCGGTGACATCTCTTCCCGGCATCGGTCACAACCGCCCAGCAGGTGGGCCACCGTGGCCGTCACCTCGCGGGAAGGAAGGCCATTCAAAAGGAAGCCTTCCAGGGTTTCGCGGCGTGGATGCTCGCTCATCCGTATCTCCTCAATCAGTTCAAAAAATTTAAAACAATTCTCTCACAGCGGAGTCGATGTTACCAGTACCTTCAATTTCCCTGATTGGAAGCGCCCGGGTCCGGATCGGTCGGCGGTGTGACGAGCCAGCCGCCGTTCGGGTCGATGCCCCAGGTCTGCTTCTCCATCGTCGTCCGTGGCGCCTTGGCCGTTTGGCCGCCGTCGAACCAGCGGGCCAGCCGGTCCAGGAAGTTGCTCGGCTCCCCCGTCGCCACTGACCAGACTTCTGCGAGCCGGCCCATGAACCCCTGATGGGCGGCTGCGGGCTGCGCCCCTGCGACCGTCAGGACAGTAACGAGCGCCAGCGCGGCAATTCCTCGGTGAACGGTTCTGCGGTACATCCTCCTCCTCCTTTCGCGAACCGGTGCCGGATCACCCGGGCCCTTCGCGCAAATCAAGTTTCAGTTTACCGCGCGCAAGCGCCCCGGAACCGGGAAGCGCTTCATCATATGCTGCTCTCATGTCCGAAAAAAGTTGCTTCTAACTCTCTACGGTGTCGCAGGGGGGAGAAAGCGCGCCGCTCCGGCGAACTTCTTTCGTACTTTCTCCCGACCGGTCATTTCCCCAGGACGTACGGCACGATCACGAAGGCGTGCCGCTCGGGCGGGAAATCCCGCGTATTACGGGTGACCAGCCTCAGGGAATGGTAGCTCGCGAGGGCGGCCTGGAGCGCATCGGGCATCTTCCAGCGATGCTCCCGGCGCAGCCGTGCCGCGAGATCGGCCACCGGCCGGTCGATGCCCAAGGTGGGGAAGCGATCCAGGAGGCCGGCCGCCGCCGCGATTCCGCCAGCATCGAAGCCGGCCAGCACTTCGGCCCGCGTGATCACGGAGAGGGCCGCCTCCGGGCCGAACCGGGCCAGGTAGCGGGTCGCCTCCGCGCAGCCGTTGAAGTGATCGATGAGGATGACCGAGTCGAGCAGGAGCCTCAGGCTTCCTCGTCCGGACCCTCCGGAGTCTCCCACTCGTCGCGGACCGCCCGCTGATACGCGAGCCCGTCCCCTTCCCGCCAGATCCCCGCGGTCCGCCCCAGGAGCTGCTCCAGAGACTCCGCCGCCTGGGAGGCTTCGCACTGCTCCCGGTACCGCCGCACCGCCACGCGCACGAGCTCCGTCATGGTCAATCCCTCCTCTTTCGCCTTCCGGTCGAGCCATTTCTTGTCCTCGTCTTCTAGACTGATCAGGGTACGGATCATGAGGACCTCCGATATCGACCACGGCAGACGATATCACCAGAGAGCTCCTCTGTCTATATAGACGGAAAAAGAGCTCGCGACCTTGCATGCTTTATCACGCAAAGTGGAAAAGCGGCCCGCCTACAGCTTGGCGAAGGCCGCTTTCCTGCGTAGTTGCAGTACTTTGACGTCGGGATCGACGACCAGCTTCTCCGGCCGGAACGGGCAGACGATCTCGACGGTCCGCTCCTCGCCGGCGCCGAGCACCACCTTCTGGCGGGCGTCGCGGTAGCCGGGCTTCGGCTGGCTCCTTTCCGAGTCATTAGTGAAGCGTTCGCCGGAGACGGCGGCCACCTCGACCGGCATCCGCCCGGTGCCGGCGTTCTTGACCCGCACGGCCACCTTCCAGGGCTGTCCCGCCGCGCCGCCCGTCAGGCGGGCGTCGCTCAGCCGGTACTCCGGCACGACTACCTGATGGAACCACTGCTTCACGAAGGCGTCGTACGCCGCCGGCTGGGAGGCGAAGGGGCGCATCGAGGCGGTGAAGTCCTGGAGCACCGGATAGTCCGGTCCGTTGCCCCAGTCGGCCATGAACTTGCGCAGCCCGGCGAGGGCGCGCTCCCGCCCCAGGTCCTGGTACATCATCCAGAAGACCCAGCCGCCCTTGTCGTAGGTGGCCGTCTGGTCGCCGTTGCGCGAGCCGTCCACCTTCACCAGGGGGCGCTCGGCGTCGGCCCGCCGGGAGTCGCCGTAGTTCTCCTCGATCCGCTTCAGGAATTCCATCCGCGCCTGGGGTCCCTTGACCTGCTCCATGAGCAGGGCGGTCGAGAAGTGCGACATGCCTTCCGAGAGGATGTTGGCACCCGGCCCCTTGCCCGGGGTGAGGAGGTTGCCCCACCACTGGTGGGCGCTCTCGTGGGCCGTCACCATGAAGACGGCGTCGGTCTTGACGTCGCTCTTGGTGAGGAAGCCGATCCCCTCCGAGAAGGTGATGTCGGTGGGGAAGCCCTGGGCGTAGCTCGCCAGGTTGGGGAACTCCGAGAGCTTGAGCTCGCGCCAGGGGAAGGGGCGGAACCACTCCGAGTACCAGCGGCGCGACGCGTCCAGGGCGCCGATCATCTCGTCGATGTTGTAGGCGTGCTCCGGGTGGTAGAAGATGGCCGTGCCGTGGCCGCGCCGTACGGCCCAGCGGCCGCCGACGACGTTGAACAGGCGCACGGGATAGTCCGACTTCCACACCGCCGTCCGCCTGCCGCCCTCGACCTTCTGGCTGACCAGGGTGCCTACCGAGTTGAAGGTGTAGTCCGCCGGCCCAGTAACGGCGATGCGGGTGGTGAACGGGTGGCCGGCGCCGAAGAGGGAGTCCGTCTTTCCCAGGTAGAAGTCGTCGGAGTAGACGCGCGGCTCGTAGTCGTTCTCGTCCTTTTTGATCCCGATCTCTTCCAGATAGCCGACGACCGGCATGAAGCTGGGGGTGAAGCTCGTCAGCACGATCCCCGAAGGGAGAATGAACTCGCTCATGCCGCCGCCGTTCTTGGTGACTCCCTTGGGGAAGCGGCCTTCGAGCCGGAACCCCACGCGGACGCGCTCGCCCGGTTTCAAGGGCGCCGGGGGAGCGAACACGTAGAGGTTCGTACGGTTCTCGGGCTTGTAGGCCTTGCCGTTCAGCGTCCAGCTCACCTTCTCCCAGTGGTTGCCGCCGGTGAGCGCGAACTGCTTCAGGGTCTCGTCGCGGTCGTTCAACAGCTCGTAGCTGCCGCGGTTCTCGAACCAGCTCCGCTCCGGCTCCAGCCGCAGGTCGAGCGAGACGTCGGCGATCGCCGGCTGGGGAGCGTCCTTCCAGGTCGCCAGGTTCTGCTTCCAATAGTCGCGCTGCTTCTTCTCGATGCCCCCACCCTGGAATCCGTCGTTCACGGCGAGCCAGAGGGCGATGCCGGCGACTAGGGGCACCAGGGCGAAAGCCCCCAGGCGGAGCAGGCTCCGCCACAGCGGACCGGGCTGGAGCCGGTGGACGCTCTCGATGGCGTCCGCCTGGCGCCGCCCGAAGGCGCGCACGGCGAAGGCGGTGAAGAAGGCGGCCAGGCCGAGGACCATGAGGCGGTTGAGGAAGAAGGCCCTGCCGTCCAGCTCGAAGACTCCCATGTCGCTCCAGCGCAGCGATCCCCAGACCCACCAGTTGCCCACCCAGCTCATCCGGCCGGTGAGCTGGAGGTACAGGGTGAGGATCATCACCCCCAGGCAGACGCCATAGGTGAGGTAGCGCTGGCCGCCCGCCGCCTGGACGGCGATGACGAAGCAGGTCCAGACCAGGAGCGTGGGGACGAGCAGCAGCCCCCAGACCAGCAGGAACGGCCAGGGATCGAGCCCCACCTTGCCCTGGATCAGGATGGCGATGACGCAGCCGAGGAAGGTGGCGGCGACCATCAGGAGGCCGGCCGCGCTGTTCGCGAGCGCCTTGCCGAAGAGCAGCGAGGCGGTGCGCGCCCGGGTCGAGTAGGAGATGGCGGCGAGGCCGGTCGCACGCTCCCGCTCCAGTGATTCGACGGTGTAGAACATCAGCAGCAGGCTGAGGAGGAGCGAGAGCGTGCTCAGCGTCCGCACGGCGGCCAGGCCGGGAGTGAGCAGGATCTCCGTCTGGAACGGCCCCAGGGCGATCAGGGCGCCGCCCAGGGTCTGCAGCAGGATCAGCGCTCCGAACAGGTAGAGGCCCGGCGAGGCGAGGAGGTTCCGCAACTCCGTGCCGGCCACCGCCAGGGCTCCCCGAACGAGGCCCACGCTGCCCGTGCGCATGCCGAGGTCCGCAAGGGCGCGGGGGAAGGGCACCACCGCGGCGCTGGTGGCATTGGCGGCGCCCACCTCCTCGGCCCGCCGGCCGAAGGGCCACCGCCGGGCGCCGCCGGCGGTCTCCCCCTGGAGATGGGCCGCCAGGTGCCGCTGGGCGAGCACGACGCCGAGCAGGCCGACGCCCAGGAAGGCCAGGCGCGAGATCACGAACGGCGCGTCGAGGCCGACGCGGGCCTTGTTGTAGAAGTCCGCGCCGCGGTCCAGCTTGAGCCAGGTCTCATTCAGCCAGCGGTAGCCGGCGGGATCGATCAGCATCAGCAACCGGTTGATCCGCGGGTCGAGCCAGGTCGGCGCCCAGTCCCAGAGGAAGAAGCCGCTCACCATCATGATGGCGGTGGGGAAGAGGAAGACGGTGATCGGCTTGCGCCAGCGCTCGCCCAGGAAGAAGGCGACGCCGAGGTAGAAGATCAGCGTCGGCAGGCCGAAGACCAGGGCCGGCCGCAGGTAGTTGAGCGGCACGAACGGCCCCTGGATCTCCACCGCCTCGGGGTTGGGCAGCACGTGGTTGAAGAAGACCGCGAGGAGCACGTGGATGCCGAGGACGCAGAGGAACCCCGCGAGGATCGCCAGGAACTTGCCCCAGACGTACTCCGCGGGCCGCAGCGGCGTCGACAGCAGCATGTCGCCGATCTTCGCCTCGTCGTCGGAGACGATCGCCATGCCGGAGGCGATCGAGGCGAAGAAGGAGTAGAGGATCGCGACCAGGACCGCCACGGCGAAGGCGAAGCTGAACTCGGAGGTGATCCAGGCCTTGGTGCCGCCCACCGACGAGTCGCCCGACTGGATCTGCATGTCCCCCGTCGAGAGGCCCCAGGTCATCAGGGCCACCAGGGCGATCAGGAACCAGAAGAGGGGGCGCTTGAAGGTGTGGGCGAGCTCCTGGACGAAGATGGTCCGGGTGCGGGCGAGGCTCACGCCGCTCCCCCCGCCGCCAGGACGGAGGCCTCCTGGGCGGCCTGTGCCGGGCCGGCCTGCGCGACATCCTGCATGAGCAGGAGATAGGCGTCCTCCAGGGCGGCCGGCACCGGCTCGAAGCCGAGGGGGGCGATGCCGTCTGGCTGGTAGACGCGCACGCGGTTCTTGCCCTCGACCAGCACGGACTGGATGATGCGCAGGTTGCGGCGGTGGACCTCCGCCAGCTCCTCGCGGCCGAGGCGTCCCTCGAAGACCTTGCCGTCGATCGCCTGGCGGGACTCGGTGGGCGAGGTCTGGGCCACCAGGCGGCCCTTGCGGATCACCGCGAAGCGGGGGCAGAGCACGGCCACGTCCTCCACGATGTGGGTGGAGAGCAGCACGATGCGGTCGGCCGCCAGCTCGGCGAGGATGCGGTAGAAGCGCAGCCGCTCCTCGGGATCGAGGCCGGCCGTGGGCTCGTCCACGATGATCAGCCGCGGGTCGCCGGCGATCGCCTGGGCGATGCCGAGCCGCTGCCGCATGCCGCCGGAGTAGGTCTTCACCTTGCGCTTGGCGGCCGCGGAGAGGTTGACCCGCTCGAGCAGCTCGGCGACCAGCGGCTTCAGGCCCCCCGGCGCCTCGACGCCCTTGAGCTTCAGCAGATAGGTGAGCATCTTCTCGCCCGTCAGGTGGGGGTAGAAGCCGAACTCCTGGGGCAGGTAGCCGAGGCGCCGCCGGATCCTCTCCGGCTTCGAGAGCACGTCCTCGCCGTCCAGGGTGACCTGGCCCGACGTCGCCTCGAGCAGGCCGGACAGGATCTTCATCAGGGTCGACTTGCCCGCGCCGTTGGGGCCGAGCAGGCCGAACATGCCCGGCGGGACGTCCAGGCTGATCCCCTGGAGGGCGGTGACGGGACCCGGATATACCTTCACGAGATCGCGGATGGTCAGCATGGAACGTCTCTCCTTTTCGAGGGGCGCCATGTCGGCCCCGTCTGGCACCAATACGGAAGAAGGGTACCGAAGGTTACGGCCCGCAGACGCCGGGAAGGCAGGCGGCGCCGTTTGGGTTATCGTCTTCGACCGATTCTGGAGGCTCTCATGATTGCAAGACCCCATCGCTCCGCTCCGTTCCTGCTCGCCACCGTGCTGGGGGCCGCCACCCTCTGGGCCGCCGATGCCAAGGCTCCGGCCGCGAAGACGCCCGACGCGCAAGCCTACCGCCAGGAGATCGAGGCCTTCCGCAAGGAGCGCTTCGAGAGCCTCAAGAAGGAGGACGGCTGGCTCACCCTGGTCGGACTCTACTGGCTGCAGCCGGGGGACAACCGCTTCGGCAGCGACCCGGGGAACCCGGTCATCCTGCCGGCGGGCAAATCCCCGGCCGTCGCCGGCCTCCTGATCCGCGAGGGGGACAAGGTCCGGGTGACCGTCGAGCCCGGCGTCGCCCTGACCGCCGATGGCAAGGCGGTCGCTCCGGGCGCCCCGGGCGTGGAGCTCAAGGTGGACACCGAGGGCAAGCCCACCCTGCTGCAACTGGGCTCCCTCAACTTCTACCTGATCAAGCGCGGCGACCGGCTCGGCGTGCGGATCAAGGACAAGGAGAGTCCCGTGCGGGCGTCCTTCAAGGGGCTCGACAATTATCCCATCCGGCCGGAGTGGCGGGTCGTCGCCCGCTTCGAGCCTTACAAGGACAAGAAGATCCCCATCGCCAACATCGTGGGCCAGGTGGACGACAACCCCTCGCCGGGCGCCGTGGTGTTCGACTGGCAGGGCAAGACCTACCGCATCGACGCCCTCGAGGGCTCGCCGGAGGGAGGCCTCTTCCTGCTCTTCGGCGACAAGACCAACGGCAAGGAGACCTACGGCGCCGGCCGCTTCCTCGACACCGACCCGCCGAAGGACGGCAAGGTGGTGGTGGACTTCAACACGGCCTACAACCCGCCGTGCGCCTTCACGGCGTTCGCCACCTGCCCGCTGCCGCCGGCGCAGAACAAGCTGGCGGTCGCCGTCGAGGCGGGAGAGAAGAACTTCGCCGGCGGACCGCACCACTGACCTCACCCCAACCCCTCTCCTGGAGGAGAGGGGCTTTCAAGGCTGCAGGACCGGGTAGGGGTTGATCGGGTCGCCTTCGTACCACTTCTTGTCCGGCTTCAGCCGGTTGATGGCGAAGTGGAGGTGGGGGCCTTCCGGCGAGGCGTTGCCGGTGGCTCCGACGTAGCCGATCACCTGCCCGCGGGCGACCGTATCCCCCTCCTTGAGGCCGGGGGCATAGCTGTCCAGGTGGGCGTAGTAATAGCAGTAGGTCTCGGTGGGATCGTACTGGTAGATCGTCAGCCCGCCCTGTTTGCTGGTGAAGAACTTGACGATGCGGCCTGCCTCGCTGGCCAGCACCGGCGTGTTGAGGGGGGCCATGATGTCGATCGCGTCGTGGATCCGCCCCTCGCTCCGGGCGTCGTCGAAGGTGTCCTGGAGATCCTCGGGGCGGATCCCCTGGACGGGTACCAGGAGGTCCCGCTGCGCGAGGTCGCCTGGAATCGCCTGGGGTGTCCGAGGAATGCGTGCCGGGGGCGGAGCCGGAGCCGGAGCCGGGGCCGGGACCGCCGGGGGTGGCACGGAGGCCGCCGGCGGCGGGACCGAGGCGACCGGCTGAGGGGCGTCCTCGTTGCCATGATCATTGCCATAGAGAGCGACGATGAGCAGCACTGTCGCCGCCCCCAGCGCGAAGCCGGCGAGCCCCGCGAAGGGGACCTTCCAACTGCCCTTCTTCTTCTCCCCCGTCATCGCCGGTCTACTCCGCGAAGACGACGGGCGTGCCCGGCTTCACCAGGCCCGCGAGGGTCAGAGCGTCCCAGTTGGTCAGCCGCACGCAGCCGTGGGAGAGGGTCCTGCCGATCGTCCTCGGCTCGGGCGTGCCGTGAAGCCCGTAGTGCTCCTTGGAGATGTCGATCCAGACCACCCCGACCGGGTTGTTGGGTCCGGCGGGAATCTTGGCCTTGGAGTGCTCGGGGTCGGCGTCCCAGAACAGGTCGGGGTTGTAGTTGAAGGACGGGTTCAGGGCCACGCCGTTGACCTTCCAGTCGCCGATCGGCAGGGGGTCGTGCTCGCTGCCGGCTGAAACCGGGGCGAAGAAGACGATCCGGTCGCCCTGGCGTACCGTCAGGGTGCTGGCGCTCTTCGAGACGGCCACCTGGATGCCGTCCGGCGCCTGGTGGCCTTTCTCCGGTGGAGCGACGGGCCGGACGTTGGGCACCCGGATCGCCTCGCCCGCCGCCGCGAACCTCGCCCTGGGGTTGAGCCGCTGCAGGAACTCCGGGGTGGAGTGGAACTTCTCGGCGAGCATCTCGAGAAGCGAGCTGTAGCCGAGGGCGGGGAGCTTGGACTTTTCTTCCATGTCCTCGGGGATCTGGGGGGTGAAAGGCCCGTTCGCGTCCTCGGGAGAGATCTGGTAGCGCGCGAGCGCCTGATTGCCGGCCACGCCGACGAGCTTCTGCCACGTCGCGGGGTCCAGCTTGCCGGTGATGGGCAGGCCGTTCGCCGTCTGGAAGGCCGAGAGGGCCTTGCCGGTGTTGGCGCCTGGGCGGCCGTCGATGGCGCCCGGCGAGAACCCCGCCCGGTCCAGGAGGACCTGGAGGTCGCCGCCCGACTGCTGCGAGGCGCCGCCCGCCGCCATGGGGGCCGGGGGCGCACCGGGGGTCATGGGCACCGGGGCCGTGGCTGGCGCGGGCTGAGCCGGTGCCTGAGCCGGTGGGGCCCCGGGTGCGGGCTGTGGCACCGCCTGGGGCGGCTGCTGGGGAGCTTGCTGCTGAGGAACAGGAGCTGGCCGCGGCGCTGGCTGAGCCTGAGGCGCGGGCGGCTGAGCGGCTGGTTTCTGATCCGAGGGCAAAGGCGGGCGCGCCGCGAGGGCGGCCGGCACGAGAAAGAAAAGAAGCGCGATCTTCGGCGTATGTGTCAGCATGGAGTCTCCTTGAGGCCCGCCCTTCAGGCAGGCCGAACCCTAAGGATGCAACCCGCGAGCCATGACCCGCGCGCACCTCGTGGAAGGATCGGGCGCCCATGATCGACAAAAAGCTCAGCCGCTACTTCTTCCTTGCCCTCCTTCTCGGCACGGCAGTCGTCTTTTTCCGCATGGTCGGGATCTTCTTCGTCCCGGTGCTCCTGGCGGCGGTTTTCGCGACCCTGTTCTATCCGCTTTACGAAAGGTTCCTGCGGACCTTCCGGGGCCGCAAGACCCTGGCCGCGTTCTGCTGCTGCTTCGTCCTCCTGCTGGTCCTCATCGTGCCGCTCTACCTCGTGGCCGACATGGTGACGCGCGAGGCCGTGGAGTTCTACCGCACGGCGCAGACCCAGATCGCCGAGTTCGTCCAGAAGGGGCCGGCGGGCCCGCTCGCCCGCCTGCGCAACCTGCCCCTGGTGCGCGAGCTCCGGCTCGACCAGATCGACTGGCAGTCGAGCCTCGACAACATCATGTCGTCGGCCGGCAGCGTCGCCGCGACGGTGATCAACAGGACTTCGCGGGGGACGATCCAGGTCATCGTGCTGCTCTTCACGACGCTGTTCACGATGTTCTACTTCTTCCGCGACGGCAAAGACCTGCTGCGGCGGGTGCGCGCCCTGATCCCCCTCGACCGGGAGTACAAGAACGCCATCGCCGCCCGCTTCTCCTCCGTGGCCCGGGCGACGGTGAAGGGGACGATGCTGATCGCCCTCACCCAGGGCACCCTGTCGGGGATCACGCTGTGGATCTTCGGCGTCGGCTCGCCGATCCTCTGGGGAGTGGTGGCGACGCTGCTGTCGATCATCCCACTGGTGGGGGCCTGGCTGGTGCTCTATCCGGCCGCCTTCATCCAGATCCTGACCGGCCACCTCTGGCCGGGGATCGGCATCCTGCTGGTCACCATCATCGTGATCGTCAACGTCGACAACCTGATGCGCCCGCGGCTGGTCGGCCAGGAGACCGGCATGCACGACCTGATGGTCTTCTTCTCGACCCTGGGGGGAATCAGCATGTTCGGCCCCACGGGCTTCATCATCGGGCCGATGATCGCCGCCCTGTTCCTCTCCGTGCTCGACATCTACAGCACGGAGTTCCGAGAGGCCCTGGACGGCACCCTGCCGCTGGGGGCCCGGGCGCCCGCCCTGCCGCAGCTCGAGCCGCCGGAGGCGCGAGTGGAGCCGGTGCCCGACCCCTCGCCTTCCCGCCCCTCCTCTCCCTGAGGAAGGGCGGGGACAAGGCCGCTTGCCGTCGTCAGCCCTCCGGGCCGCAGTCGAAGGGGTCGCACATGGCGGTGCGGAGGACGCACTGGCTGCAACAGCACTTTCCGTTCAGGCCGCACTGGTGGTCGTAGATGCACGCGGCGAAGGCCGGCCGCGGGCTGGACAGGGATGCAGCGAAGGAGAGGACGGCGGCCAGCAAGAGGAGCGGGAGTCGGAATTTTGTCATAGATCCTCCTTTGATGAGGAGGATTTAATCACAAAAATTAACTATCTACAAGCATCAACCTGGATAAATGACCACCCGCCGGTAGGGCTCCTCGCCCTTGCTCTCCGAGGTCAGGCCGTAGCGCTCGATGACCTGGTGCTGGAGCCGCCGGAGGTGGTTGTTCTGCGGTGAGAGCTCCACCGGGTTGCCCTGGTCCAGGGCCTGGTCGATGGCTTCCTCGACCTCGCGCAGGGCCTCGTCGTCGCCCGCCGTGGGATCGTTGACTCCGAAGACCGAGCGCAGGAAGTTCTCCATCTGCACGATGGTGTTGCTGCGCACCACGTAGAACGGGACCCCCCGGGCCTGAGCGTCCCGCAGCCGGTGGGGCTGGCGCTTCTCCTGGGACTTCAGGGTCACCACCATGTCGGCGTTGTCGAGGTCGTCGACCATGTAGGCCGAGACGCGGAACTTGCGCAGGGCGCGGTCCAGCTTCGCCTTGCTGACGGCGTAGGGGAAGATGCGCACCGTCTTGCCGCGCACCGCCTTGGGCGGCGGAGCGGGAGCGCCCTCCACCGCCTCGCCATCCTCTTCGGCCGGATCGACCGGCGCCGCGAACCAGGGGGAGGCGGTTTTGGGCGTCCGGCGCCCGGCCGGCCCGCGCTCGGCACGCTCCGATCGCTCCGAGCGTTCCGGACGCTCGGGGCGCTCCGCCCGGCGGATCTCCACCGCCCCGCCCGCCGTCCGCGTCCGCAGCTCCGGCCGGGGCGGGACGTCGCGCAGCAGGCGGTCCACCACCTCGGCGACGTCGTGATGCACGGCCAGGCGGTCCTTGTCCTGGATCTCGATCAGGACGCCGAAGGTGGGCGGCGCCTTGCGCTCGAGCACCGTCTTCTGGGTGCCCCGGCGCCGCGCCTCCTCGTCGGAGAGGGTGACGGCCTGGATGCCCCCCACGAGGTCCGACAGGGTCGGGTTCTGGAGCAGGTTCTCGAGCGTGTTGCCGTGGGCGGTGGCGATGAGCTGCACGCCCCGCTCGGCGATCGTCCGCGCCGCCAGCGCCTCGGCCGCGGTGCCGATCTCGTCGATCACGATGACCTGCGGCATGTGGTTCTCCACCGCCTCGATCATCACCCCGTGCTGCTCGTCGGGCGAGGGGACCTGCATGCGCCGGGCGCGGCCGATGCCGGGATGGGGGACGTCGCCGTCGCCGGCGATCTCGTTCGAGGTGTCGACCACGATCACCCGCTTGCTGAGGTCGTCGGCCAGCACCCGCGCCGCCTCGCGCAGGATCGTCGTCTTGCCGACCCCGGGGCGGCCGAGCAGGAGGATCGACTGGCCGGCCTCGATGACGTCGCGCAGGATGTCGACGGTGCCGAAGACGGCGCGGCCGACGCGGCAGGTGAGGCCGATGACGTCGCCCACCCGGTTGCGGATGGCGGAGATGCGGTGCAGGGTGCGCTCGATGCCGGCCCGGTTGTCCTTGCCGAAGCGGCCGACGCGCTCCACCACGTAGGCGAGGTCCTCGCGGCCGACCATCTGGTCGGAGAGGAACTCGCCGGCGTCGGGAAAGCGGGCCTCGGGCAGCCGGCCGAGGTCGAGCACCAGCTCGACCAGCTCGCCCCGCCGCGGATGCGACTCGATCCGCGCCCGCACCGCCGGGGGCATCACCTGCAGAAGCAGCTCCAGATCGTCCGTCACCGGTCGTCCCGACACCTCGGCCCCTCCCCGCTCAAGGCTATACCCATTCCGGGGCAAGACGGGCGCAGGCTGTAACCTTTTCGTGTCCGCGTGCGTAGGGAAGGCAGAGAAGGAGGGATCACTCATGATGAGGATGAAAACAAATAGAATTCTCCCGGTCTTCCTGGGCGTTCTGCTCCTGGGCACGGCGTCCGGGGCGGCCACCCTGAAGGAGAAGCTCGACCGCACGGTGCCGCTCCCTGCCGGCGCCCAGGTCCGGCTGATCAACGTCAACGGCGCGGTGGCCTTCGAGGCTTGGGACCGCAACGAGGTCCGCATCGAGGCCGAGAAGCAGGTCAAGACCAAGGGCGACGCGGACGCGCGCAAGATCATGGACCAGGTGAAGATCGACGTCACCCAGGGCGCCGACGGCCTGCGGATCGAGACCAAGATCCCCCGGCGGAAGGACGGCGTCTTCGACTGGCTGTTCGGCAACCAGGCCAACGTCAACGTCAGCTACAAGGTCCACGTGCCGCGCCGGGCGGCCCTCGACATCGAGACCGTCAACGGCGGCCTGTCGCTGACCGGCACCCGCGGCAAGGCCCATCTCGAGACGGTCAACGGCGGCATCGCCGTGACGGACGTCCAGGGCAACCTGGACCTCGAGTCGGTCAACGGCGGCATCGACGTCCACCGGTCGTCGGGAGCGCTGAAGGCGGACACCACCAACGGCTCCATCGAGGCCGAGCTGGGAGACTTCCCGGACGGCAGCGACCTGCGCCTGGAGAGCGTCAACGGTGGCATCACGCTGCGGCTGCCGCGGGACGCCCGCCTGTCCGTCGACGCGGCGACGACCAACGGCCGCGTCCACACCGGCTTCGCGGTCGAGGGCGGCCAGTCGCGCAAGACCAGGCTGACGGGCGACATCAACGGCGGCGGCGGCAAGCTGTACATCCGCACCACCAACGGCGGCATCGACATCGACGACGCCCAGTAGCCGGTACGGCGCTTGCGCTCCTTGACCCACGGCGCGGGGAGCTCCTTCGCGCCGTGAATCGACTCGGCCACCCAGACTTTTATATGAATCCTGGTCCCGTCTATATAAACGAACCCCCCCGATGGGCTGGCGAGAGCCTCCGGCATATAATTTCGGCGTCCGATCATATGCCCCTGTCTCTCTTCTATATAACCGTAAGGTCCCGTCGCGGATTCAGACGACGCAACTATATAATTTCTTGACAGAACTATATAGGCGGACGTCTCCTTTATATAGGCGGCTCCCAACTTTATATAGCCGGATGTCCCTCTCGCCTTCCGACCTCGTCCCGGCATATGGCCGAGACGAATTTTTATATGTCCAGATCCTCCAGGGACACGAGCCCCTGCTTCAACGCATAGACCACGGCCTGAGTTCTGTGGCTGAGCTGGAGTTTGGAAAGGATGTTGCCGACGTGGGTCTTCACCGTCTCCGCGCTGACGTGGAGCTCCTCGGCGATCTCGTGGTTGGTGCGGCCGTGGGCGAGCTGGCGCAGCACCTCCTTCTCCCGCTCGGAGAGCTCGTCGACCAGCGGACCGCCGCGCAGCAGGTCCTGGAGCACCGAGCCGGCGACGGCGGGGTCGAGGACGGACTGCCCCCGGGCCGCGCCGCGCACGGCGGCCAGGAAGACCTCCGGTTCCGAGTCCTTGCGGACGTAGCCGATGGCGCCGGCCCGCAGCGCCGCCACCACCCGGGCGTCGTCGGTGTGGGCCGTCAGCACCACCACCTGGGTATGGGGCGAGAGGGCGCGGACGCGGCGGGTGGCCTCGATGCCGTCGATGCCGCCAGGCATGCTCAGGTCCATGACGACGACGTCGGGCAGCCAGCCCTCCAGCTTCTCCAGGGCCTCCTCGCCGCTCGCGGCGGCGCCCACGACCTCGAGGTCCTCGAACGATTCGAGGTAGCTGCGCAGGCCGGTGCGGACGACGCGGTGGTCGTCGACGAGGACGACGCGGACCTTGGTCATGACAGGACTCCTTCTGCCGGGCGCGGCCGTCGCCACAAGCGGTAGGCTCGGACTCCTTCAAAGACTACCAGTGCCAGGCAGAGGAAACTGATGGACATCCAGACGGGCGTCCAGGTGAGACTGCCGATCTTTTCCATTCGCAGCGCGCCCACGTAGGACATGCCTGCCGCCCCCAGCAGCAAGAGCGTCTTGCACAGATGGCTCCTGTACCGGACTGCCGCTATATCGGAGAGCGCCGCGTCCGGATGGCGGCTCAGAGACTTTCGAGCTCGCCATTCCATCCAGCCGGCCAGGAAGACCATCAAGCCGACCTCGATCGCGAGGATGAATAGGCTGGCAAAGCGCCACTTCAAGACCTGGGTTACGAATATAAGCAGGAGAGTCTGTACCCAGATTATCGAGTCGCGAGTCAATACCCTGATCAGGCCGCGGAAGGGGGACTGATCGGCGCCGGTTGGGGTGAGAGGAATCCGGGCTGAGATCCGTGTGCCACCTCCGGGCTCGCTGGCGAGCTCAAGCTTCCCGCCGAGCGATTCCGCGCGCTCCCGCAGATTGCGCAGCCCCATGCCGGGGCTCGCCGTCTCACGGTCGAACCCCTGGCCGTCGTCAACCACCTCGAGGACCACGGCTTCCCCTTGAAGACCGAGCCGGACGCGGACCTGCCGGGCCCGCGCGTGCCGGGCCACGTTGGCCAAGGCTTCCTGGGCGATGCGGAACAGGGCCTCCGGGGTGCCGGGCGGCAGCCGGTCGTCGGGGATCTCCTCGCCGAGCTCCACCGTCACCTCGGCGCCGCTCCGGTATCTGAGGGCCTCGCACTGCTCCCGCAGCGCCTCGACGAAGCCCTTGATGGAGCCCAGGGACTCGGGCCGGAGATGATGGAGGAGGGCCTGCATCTCCACCATCGCCTCGCGGGCCGAGCGGCGGACGTCCGCCAGAGCCGCCACGGCTCCCTCCGGATCGCGCTCCCAGCGTTCCTGGGCCGTGGCGGTGCCAACATTGATGCTGAAGAGCTGCTGCTTGATGGAGTCGTGGAGGTCCCGTGCCAGCCGGTTTCTCTCCTCCTGGGCGGCGGCTTCTCCGATTTGCTGTAGGAGAGCTTGCCGGATCTCGTCCGGGATCCTGAGGGCTCCGAGCTCCGCCGCGGCTTCCCCGGGCTTCACGGGCTTCAACCCCATCCAGGCCAGCGCCGCGGCCAGGGACAGGGGAATCAGGATCAGGAACCGCCCCAGCGGGCTGCCCCAGATCGCCTGCTGGAGGAGGGCCGTGGCGGCGAGGAGGCCATTGGCGAAGCTCAGCAACAAAGCGAGCCGCCGTTGGTCGCTGACCAGGGAAAGAGCGCTCGAAACCCAGAGCACGACCGCCAACCCGACCAGAGCCGCTCCCAGGGCTCGCATGGTGGCCACGGTCTCTACAGGTTCGCTGAAAATCGTCCAGAACCCCAGGAGCAACAAGAAACCCATGTTGACCAGGATCAGGCTTCGCAGGATCGCCATTGCCTCTCCTTTCGGATTTCAGCTCGTTCGACCCTGCCAGTCTATGAGCGCGATGGAGCAGAGATCATCGCCCGAACGGCCGATTTTTTCCTCCCCCGAACGGGGGAACGCGGGCTGTGGCACAATCCTGGGCTTCGAAGGAGGGGATCGTTTTGCGCAGAGTGGGAATCTTCGGCTGGGGCATCGTGGCGCCCCGCTCGCCCAATATCGAGGCTTTCACGGAGAACCTGGGGTCGACCGAGAGCTGGCTCGAGCCGTTCAACGGCTTCGGTCCGGACAACTTCCTGGTCGGCGTGCCCGAGTTCTCTTTCGAGGACTACCGTGCCTGGATCGCCGAGCGCTTCCCGCCGGCACGCTTCCACCAGCTCACGGAGAAGATGGACCTGCCGGTGCAGTACGCGATCGGCACCTTCATCCAGGCGCTGGGGCAGAACCCGGGCCTCGAGCAGGAGCTGCGGGCCCTCGGCACCGCCGCCCACGTCTACATGGGCACCGGCATCGGCTGCGTCCAGACGATCTCGGACCAGACCCGCTGCCTCGACCGCGCCCAGCGGCGTTGGGACCGCTTCTGGGCGGAGCGCAATCCCGCCTTCCAGGAGCTCGGTGAGGGAGAAGCCCCGGGCGCGCCGCCGCGCCCCGAGACGGTCGCCGACCCGGAGGACCGCTACGAGGCCGAGGCGGCCTGGTGGCGCTTCTGGGCCGCCTCGTCCCCGGACCTCCAGGCCTATCTGCGGGAGCTCGCGGAGATCGAGGGCTTGAACGTCCAGGGCGAGATCGAGCGGGGCAAGGTGAGCGTGATGAAGGAGAAGCAGCGCCGCCTGCGGCACCTGCACGAGAAGTGGCAGGAGCCCACGGCGCCCTGGCAGGCGGTGTCGCCGAACGTGGTGTGGAACATCTGGAACACGCCGGCGGCGCAGATCTCGATGATGGGCCACATCACGGGGCTGGCCTTCGCGCCGGTGGGCGCCTGCTCGACCTTCGGACTCTGCATGAAGCTGGGGATCGACGCCATCCGCCGGGGCGAGGCCAAGGCGGTGGTGATCGGCGCCACCGACCCGCCGCCCCTCCCGCTCTCCGTGGGCGCCTTCTACGCCGCCCGCGTGATCTCGGCCGACGCCGCCGTCTCGAAACCCCTGACGGGCCTGCGGGGCACGCACGTCGCGGGCGGCTCGGTGCTGTGGATCCTGGGTGACCTGGAGCACATGACGGCGAAGGGCTTCCGGCCGCTGGGCATGGAGCCGTTGGCCGTGGGCGTCAGCTCGGACGCCGACCACATCATCACCCCTTCCACCCACGGGCCGACGGCGGCCATCGAGCAGGCGTTCGCGGACTCCGGAATCCGGCCCGAGGAGATCGCCACCTGGGACCTCCACGCCACCGCCACTCCGGGCGACTTCCGCGAGATGGAGACCCTGCGCGACATCGTCCCCGAGTCGGTGCTGGTGACCGCCCGCAAGGGCACCTTCGGCCACGGCATGTCCGCCGGCGGCGGCTGGGAGCTGACGGCGCAGTACCTCGGCTATGAGCGGGGCCGCCTCTACCCGACGCCGCTCCACCGCGAAGAGCTCAACCGGCAGATCGCCGAGCTCCACGGGCTCTACGTCTTCGACGAGCCCTGCCCGGCCAAGGGCGCGGCGGGCAAGCTGTCGATGGGCATCGGCGGCATCAACGCCTGCGTGATCTCGCGGCCCTGGTGAAAGAAAAGACCTGAAGGACTGCAAGGACGACAAGGACACCAAGGACTGAGATCCCCTGGCCTTCTGTCCTTGCGGTCTTTGCAGTCCTTGTCGTCCTTGGTTCTGTTTTCGCTCCTACGACGCCCGGTCCCGCTGGCGGGGCGTGTCGGGCGGCTTGGTCTCGCCTTTCTTCTTCCGGAGGGGCGCCGGGGTCTTGCCGACGGCCTCCAGCTCCGCCGCGAGCTTGGCCTCGCTGACGTAGTGGAGCCGCTGGTCCTTCTGGTACTTCTCCGCCTGCCCGATCAGCCGGTTGAGGAGGCGGGCGTGGCGGGAGTCGAAGACCGTCTTCTTGATCTCGGGATAGAGGAAGCCCGCGGCCGCCAGGACAAAGGCGAAGGCATCCTCGAAGATGGGGATCCAGGGGGCGGCGATGATGAGGGCGCCGATCAGCAGGCCGAGCAGGCCGAAGGCGATCCGCGCCGCCGGCTCCCCCTGCCGCCAGAGGTCGTAGTTGCTCTTCTCCAGGCGGTTCTGCTCGACGACGGCGGGGACGTACTGCGGCAGGACCGTCTCCAGCACCTCCCGCTCGAGCTCCTGCCAGTAGGCCTCGCCGCCGCCGCACTCCTCGTAGCTCTCCCGGATCTCGGCCAGCTTGGTGCGGGCGATCTCCTGGAGGCGCGCCGCGGCCTCGTTGGGCAGCAGGGCGCGGCGGTTGTGCTCGCATTCCTGGAGCACGGCGAAAAGGACGTTTCCGTAGTCGTAGGACGAGCCTGCCAGGTTCAACATGGTCCTTCCTCTCCCAGTGTTACTGGGGAGGCACCTCCTCCTCCTCCCGGTTGACCTCGTAGCGCACCACTCCGAGCTGCTGGAGGAGCTTGTTGCCGTCGATGATCACGTTGCCGGAGGGCAGCTTGGGGATCTGCCGGATCTCCTTCTTCTGCAGCGCCTCGATGAGCTGGAGGTTGACGTAGGCGTCGCCGGCGCTGCTGTTCAACGCCGCGCGCTCCTTGCGGATGCCCTCGGCTTGGGCGGTCTTCTCGGCGAAGATGGCCTGCGCCTCCTGCTGGCGGCGGATGAGGTAGGCGTCGGCGTTGCGCTTGGCCTGCTCGAGCTCGCCCTCGGCGCGGGTCAGCGACTCGGTGAGCTCGGCGATCTTCGACTGCAGGTTCGCCTGGTTCTTCTCCAGGGTCGCCAGGATCTCGGCCTCGAGCTTCTCGGCCGTCTTCTCCGCCTCCTTGCGGGCGTTGATCAGGTTCTGGTAATCGGGCTTGAAGGAGAAGTCGCCCAGGAGCACCTGCTCGACCACGATGCCGTAGGGGGCGAGCTGCGCCGCCAGCACCTTCGTGGCGTCGTTGGCCGCCGCGAAGCGCAGCCTGGGGTTGTAGAAGTCCTCGGAGTTGAGCCGGTTCAGTACGTCGCGGGTGTAGGCACGCGCCTGCGGCCGCACCAGACGCTTCTCGACGGTCTCGGTGTCCGGCCCCACGAGCTTCCAGACGTGGGCGACCTTGGTGGGGTCGATCCGCCAGCGCACCGTGACGTCGGTCTCGATGTCGTTGCCGTCCCGCGTCTTGAAGCGCAGGTCGTCCTTGCCCTGGCGGTCGCCCGACGGCGTGGCCGCAGTCATCACCAGGTTGCGCAGGGAGACGTCGAACGTCTGCCAGTCGTTGAGGACCGGCATGAAGAAGTGAGTGGCCCCCGGCTCCTTGAGGTCGTAGGAGTTGGTCAGCTTGTTGTACTTGACGCCGACTTCCGTGGCCGCCGTCTGGTGCGGCGTGCAGCCGGCCAGGGAGGCGGCGAGCAGGAGACTTGAAAGGGTGGCGATGGCGATACGGTTCATGGCTTTTGCCCCGCGATGGTGCCGAGGTCGGTGAGGTCCTCGTTGATGTAGATCGGTCCCTTGATGGCGTTGAGCAGCGCCAGGCCGCGCCTCAGCTTGAGGAGCTTGGCGGAGCCGGCGCCCTCGAGCGCGCGGTTGATCTGCTCCGTGCCGTTGGCCTCGGCCGACTTGACGAGGAGGTCGGCCTCGGCCTGCTTCTGCCGCCGGTAGAGGTCTCTTCTGGCGTTGATCTCGGTGATCTGCGCGTTGAACTCGGCCGTCTTCACGTTCATCAGGTTCTGGCCCTCGGCCATCCGCTGGTTCAACCGGGTCTGGACCTCCGCCTGCTTGGCGAGCTCGCGGTTGGCGAGCACCGACTGGTCCTGGATCTTCTTCTGCTCAGTCAGGGCCTGGAAGGTCTCCGGGTAGTCGTACTGGCGGATCAGGATGTCCGTCAGCGCCAGTCCGTTGGCCTTCAGCCGGCCGGCGAGGGCCACCCGGAGAGCCTGGACCTTGGCCAGCCGGGCATCGTGGTAGAACTGCTCGGCGAGCAGCTCGCCCAGGAACTGCTTGACCAGCGGGTCCGTGAAGCGGACCACCACGGCCTCCTCGTAGGTCCTGCCGAAGCCGAACTTCGAGGCCAGCTTGTAGGGGTCCACGATGCGGTAGAGCACCGTCACGTCGACGGCCACGGGGTAGCCGTCGACGGTCGGCACCTTCACGGCTCCGACCTGCTTGTGGTCCGCCACCCCGGTTTCGGCGGGGTTGTCGGTGAACTCGACGACCTGAATGTCGCGCGGGAAGGTATGGATCGTCTCGTAGCTGGCGATCTCGCGGCAGTAGCCGGGCGTGACCGGCTTCTTCTGGAGGCCCTTGCCGGGACCGTAGGAGACCTGGCGCACGCCGATCTGGTCGGGCGGCACGTAGGTGATCACGCAGGCCCGCAGGAAAAACAGGGGCACGAGCAGGAGGAGCAGCCGGAAGATGGTCTTGCCGGCGCGGCTCCGCACCTGCTGCAGGAAAGGGCTCTGGACTCGGAAACGAGGGGACTTTAGGTTTTCGAACATGGGATGGTGCTCGGGTAGGTTCGTACTGAGATACGAAGCGCAGAGAAAAAAGTTGAAGTTTCCCCGATCTTAGCATGGGGACGGGGGCCGGCGGTGGCACGCCCCTTGCGGCTCTCGTCCCTACCCGAGAGCGGGTCCGCCCGCTCTCCTTCCGATCAAGGAGGTGTGGCCCATGCAGGTCCCCCTGGAGATTTCCACCCGCTGGATCGATCTGTCTCCGCCTTTGGAGGCCGAGCTGAGGAAGCGCGCCGAGAAACTGGAGCGTTATTACAACCGCATCACGAGCTGCCGTATCGCCGTCGAGCGCCCGACCGGCAACCACCATCAGGAGGGCGGTCCCTTCCGGGTGCGGGTCGACATCACCGTCCCCGGCTCCGAGCTGGTGGCGGACAAGAGCGCGGAGGAGCTGTACGCCGCCGTCCGCGACGCCTTCCAGGCGGCCGAGCGCCAGGTGGAGGCTTACGCCGACCGCCAGCGCGGCGAGGTGAAGACGACGGTCGTGCCGCCCGAGGGCCAGGTGCTCCGGATCTTCGCCGAGGAGGGCTTCGGCTTCATCGGGGGTCCGGACGGCCGGGAGGTCTACTTCCACCGCAACGCCGTCCTCGATCCCCCGGGTTTCGAGAAGCTGGCGGTGGGAGCGCGGGTGCGCTTCGCCGAAGAGCAGGGCTTCGAGGGACCTCAGGCGAGCACGGTGAGCCTGGTCGAAATGGAGGGTTGAAACAGGATGCTGACGCTCATCGAGAATGCCGAGATCTACGCTCCGGAGCCGCGTGGCCGGCAATCCATCCTGCTCATCGGCGACAAGATCGCCCGGATCGGGGAGGTGGACGCCCGTGTGGCCGCCTCCGTGCTGGAAATGGAGCTGGAGGTGATCGATGCCAAGGGGTGCGTGGTCACCCCCGGGTTCATCGATCCCCACAGCCACCTGATCGGCGGCAGCGGCGAGGAGGGCTTCGCCAGCCGCAGCCCGGCGCTCCAGCTCTCCGAGATCGTCGCCTGGGGGATCACGACTGTGGTCGGCTGCCTGGGGGTCGACGCCACGACCCGGTCGCCGATCAGCCTGCTGGCCCAGGTCAAGGGGCTGCGGGAGGACGGCATCACGGCCTTCCTGTACACCGGGCACTACGGCATCCCGCCGGCGACGATCACCGGCTCCGTCCGCAACGACCTGCTGATCGTCGAGGAGGTGATCGGCGTCGGCGAGATCGCCATCTCCGACCACCGGGCCCCCCAGCCGACGCCGGAGGAGCTGGCGCGGGTGGTGGTGGACTCCCACGTCGGCGGCCTGCTGTCGCGCAAGGCAGGCATCACCCACTTCCACGTCGGCGAGAGCCCGCGGCGCCTCAAGCCGCTGTTCGACCTCCTGGAGGCGTACCCCGAGATCGAGCCGGCGTTCCTCTACCCCTCGCACCTCAACCGCAGCCACGAGCTGCAGGACGAGGGGATCGAGCTCGCCCGCCGGGGCTCGTTCGTGGACATGGACGCGGCCGAGGACGACATGGGCTGCTGGGTGCGCCGCTACTTCGACGAGGGCGGCGACCCGTGCCGGCTGACCCTCTCCTCGGACTCCGACAGCAGCGCGCCGCGCCAGCTCTATCAAGTGGTCCAGGAGTCCATTCTCAAGTATGGCCTGACCCTCGAGCAGGTCTTGCCGCTCGTCACGGTGAACACCGCGACGGTGCTCAAGCTCAAAGACAAGGGGCGGCTGGAGCCGGGCCTGGACGCGGACCTCCTGGTGCTGCGGCGGGATTCGCTCGAGATCGTCGAGGTGATCGCGCGCGGGAAGCGGATGGTGAAGAAAGGCAACCTGGCCGTCCAGGAGAAGGCGGCCGACACCAGCAGCCGGGAATTGCATCTGGTGGGCAAGCTTTAAGGGAGGATTCATGGCACAGAAGAAACAGGGCACCCTGATCATCATCGGCGGGCATGAAGAAAAGGACGGAGACCAGAGGATCCTCCAGGAGGTGGCACGCCGCGTCGGCTCCGGCAAGCTCGTGATCTCGACCATCGCCACCAGCGAGCCCGAGGAGTCCTGGAAGGAGTACCGGCAGATTTTCAAGAAGCTGGGCGTCAAGCGGATCGCGCACCTCGACGTCCGGATCCGCGAGGAGGCTTTCACCCCTGAGACCGCGCGCGTCCTCGACGGAGCGACATCGATGTTCTTCACCGGCGGCGATCAGTTGAAGATCACCAGCCAGCTCGGCGACTCCCCCGTGTACCAGCGGATCCAGGAGATCTATGACAACGGCGGGACCATCGCCGGGACCTCGGCCGGCGCCTCCGTGATGAGCGAGACGATGCTGGTCTCCGGCAACGGCGACGAGTCCCACAAGGTCGGAGGCATTCTGGGCATGGCGCCGGGTCTGGGCCTGATCAGGGACGCGGTGATCGACCAGCACTTCGCCGAGCGGGGCCGTCTGGGCAGGCTGCTAGGCGCCATCACCCAGAACCCTCGCACCTTGGGCATCGGCGTCGACGAGAACACGGCGCTCATCGTCGAGGACAACGAGAGGTTCGAAGTGATCGGACAGGGCGCCGTCTACGTGCTCGACGGCAGCAAAGTCAGCTACTCGAACCTCGCCGAGGACGGCGAGGAGATGGACAAGACGATGTCGGTCTTCGACGTCAAGCTCCACGTGCTGAGCGAAGGCAACCAGTTCGACCTCCAGACCCGCCGTCCGGAGGTGCCGCCCAAGCCCGAGGAAATCAGGGAGAGGAAGAGCGCCTGAGACGGGCGTGCGGCACACATGTTGCAGATTCCATGAGACGGCGCCGGCCGAGGCCGGCGCCCGGTAAGCCCACAGAGAAACAACAGCAGAAGGGAGTTGCAGTATGGCGAATCAAGATCCGAGGGAAACCCTGATCGGCTGGCTCAACGACGCGTACTCGATGGAGAAGGGGCAGGTCCAGGTCCTCGAGAACCACGTCAAGGACGCCGAGAACCACCCTGAGACGTACCGCAAGCTCCAGGAGCACCTGGAGAAGACCCGCATGCACGCCGAGTTCGTGGAGGACTGCGTCAACCGGCTGGGCGGCAGCACCTCGTCGGTGAAGACCGCCATGGGCACGGTGGCCGGGTTCTTCCAGGGGCGCTCGACGGGCGCCTCGCCGGACGAGCTGGTGAAGAACGCGCTCTCCGACTACGCGGCCGAGCACTTCGAGATCGCCTGCTACCAGGCCCTGATCGTGGCTGCCCGCGCGTTAGGCGAGACCCAAGTGGTGTCGGTCTGCGAGCGGATCCTCGCGGACGAAGAGGACATGGCCCGCTGGCTGCAGCAGCGGCTGCCGATGGTCGTGCAGCAGTACCTCGGCCAGGAGTCCTACGCCGGCGGCGGGATGGGCTCGATGAATAGTCCTGGTACGACCCGGTACTAGCCTGGTACGCCCCGGTACTAGGGTTCTCGTCTCTCCACCTTCGAAGCCCCGGAGCCTCAGCTCTCCGGGGCTTTCGCCTTTCTGGAAAGCATGGCACTGGAATTGCTCATCCTGAAGGGCAAGCAGGTGCAGTCCGTCAGTTTCAGAATGGAAGGACCGGAGGGTTCCAGAAATGCGACGCTTTTTCCGCGAGAACGCGCTGTCGCTGGTGCTGTTCTTCCCGTTCTTCTGCGCCTCCCTCACGGGGCAGATCCTCGCCGGCTATCGTGAAGACAACAGCGACCGCCAGGAGCATGGGCAGCCTCCCGTCAGCTATGGCGAATATCTCCGGGGCGAACATTTCTGGGAAGCCACCACGGAGAACTGGGAATCCGAGTTCCTGCAGATGTTCCTCTATGTGGTCCTGACGGCTTTTCTGGTTCAGAAGGGCTCCTCGGAATCGAAGAAGCCCGACGAGCCCAACGAGGTGGACCGGGACCCGCGGCTGTCGCGCGACAAGAAGGACGCTCCCTGGCCGGTGCGCCGGGGAGGCGTCATCCTGAGGCTCTACGAGAATTCCCTGTCGCTCACGTTCCTCCTGCTATTTCTCCTGACCTTCTACCTGCACGCCGTTCATGGCATGGGGAATTACAACGAGGAGCAGGCGCTGCACGGCCAGCCGGGAGTCTCGCTGGCGGGGTACCTGAGCTCCGCGCGGTTCTGGTTCGAGTCCTTCCAGAACTGGCAGAGCGAGTTCCTGTCGATCTGGGCGATGGTGGTGTTCTCGATCTACCTGCGCCAGAGGGGGTCGCCGGAATCCAAGCCGGTCGACAGCCCGCACAGCGAGACCGGAAGCGGCTAGGCCGACGTGCCCGAAGTTCGTTCCGGGTATCCGGGACTTGTGACGTCGGGAGTTGTTGGTGGGATCCCACGTTTTTCCCGCCGCGGAGACGCCCCTTGCGCCAGGCGAAGCCTGGGAAGGGAGGAGGGAACATGCAATAGAC
>DATFNZ010000217.1:0-98395 GCA_035266085.1 Thermoanaerobaculia bacterium | reverse complement strand
TCCGCCGGTCGGTGAGGCCGTCCACGCGGCGCCGGAACTCGTCGTCCGCACGGGTCGGGATGCCGGCCTCCCGCAGCCCGTCGAGCGAGGGCGCCGGCGGCGGCACCTTTTCCGGCTCGAGGTGGGCCTCCGCCAAAGTCGAGAGCAGTTGCTGGATGGCGCCGCGCAGCGGATAGACGGCCACGCGGTCGGGGCACGACTTGGGCTCGATCCCCTCGAGCAGCATCAGGGTTTCGTCCAGCACGGCGACCATCGGCGCGATCGCCGCCTCCCGGTTGCGGCTGTGGAAGCAGTGGAGGACGGGATAGTTGAGGTGGCCCTGTCCGAGCGCCATCATCAGAGGGGTCAGGCCGATCAGATGGTCTCCCAGACGGCCGAAGCTGGAGCCGTTCCAGGCCTGCCTCAGGATTTCGTCCGGCGTCGCTCCGAGGGCCGAGATATAGACCGCGATCTCCCGCCGCTGCTGTACCGCCTGGACCAGCGGCAGCAGGTAGGTGATGACCAGTCCGATCAGGAAGAACCCGTTGGCCGCCGCGAGGGTGGCCACCAGGTGCCAGGCCGCCCCGTCAGGCTGGTATTCGGTGGTGCCGAAGGTGATGAGGTTGGCGCCGACGACGTAGAGCCGCTCCCAGAATTGGACGGGCTGCCCGGTCGCGGCGTTCACCACGGCGTGGGGGCTCATGTTCATCACCAGAGCCCAGCCGATCCAGATGAGGCCGATCCACAGGGCGACCGTGAACAGGACGATGTCGAAGCCGGCGATGGCCAGCGTCTTGTGCGTTCGGGTGACCTTGAGCGACAGCCGCCAGAGAGCGGTCGTCACCCAGGACGTGAGCGGCCCCGCGCCCTGGAGGCGCAGGGTGGTCCAGATCACGTCGTAGATGACGAGGAGGACGAGAGCGATACCCAAGAGACCCAGAATGATACGCATGTGCCGCGGCCGGCTCCTTCCCCGGCTCCGTCCCGATGACGGGGCAGCACGCGGCGTGCCATGACGCTCAGGTCCGCCGGGCGAGGAGGAGCGCCAGCAGGAGGCCGGCCGCCAGGGGCAGCAGGAGCCCGGCGAGCGCCACCGGCAGGGGATCGCCGAGGGCGACCCGGCGGCCCAGGGGCTCGAGGAGGTCCGTGGACCATCGGCTCAAAAAGCTGAGCAGCATGGCCAGGCCGAAAACGACTCCCGCCATCCCTCCCCAGACCGCGGGGCGGAGGGCCCGGTCCGCTTCTTCGTCCGGTTTGCGGACCAGCCTGCGGACGACCTCGGCCCGCCACCAGAGCTGGCCGGCGGTGGGCAGCGGGTGGGGCGGGCGGGTTTCGGCGGCGAGCTGCCGCAGAGCGCCGGCTACCTGCGCCTCTTCCCGTTCGTCGGGGTGGAGAGTTTCTCTCATGAGCTCACCTCCTTGCGGCCCAGCTCCCGGGCCGCCTTCTTGCGCGCGCGGAACAGGAGCACCCGCACGCTGCCTTCCTTGACGCCGACGATGCCGGCGATCTCCCGGTGATCGTACTCCTCGACGTAGGCCAGCCAGAGGATCGCCCGCTCCCGCGGCTCGAGCCGGCTGAAGACCGCTTCGAGGTCCATCCGCACGGACACGGTGCCATCGCGGCCCGGCTCCTGCCACCGCCCAAAGAGCCAGGAGAGCCCCAGGCGCTCCCGCCGGTCGCGCCGCCAGCGGTCGCGCATCAGGTTGGTGGCGATCCGGTAGAGATACCCGCGCTTCTCCCGCTCTTCGCTCGACGGGTCCACGTAGTTGAGGAACTTCACGTAGCTCTCCTGGAGGACGTCGTCCGCCAGGTCCGGATCGCCGCCGAGCCGCCGCAGGTAGGCCCAGAGGCCGGTGGCCGTCCCGGCGTGGAACCTCTCGAACTCCTCGCCGTCGAGGCCCAGCCCGGCCTCAAGGTTCTTCCGTGCCACGGCCTTCGCCGTTTCTGGGCAGCAGCCCGGAGCGCCGCAGGAAGAGAGCGGAGATCACCGCCGAGATCAGGACTCCGAGGCCGAACATGACGAACCATATCGCCGGCACCAGGATGGCGGTGCCGGCCGGGTGCCCCACCCAGTACATCAGATAGAACGCCCCGGCCATGCAGAGCAGGATCACGCCGGTCGTGACCGCGAACGTGAGCGTCCGCGCCGCGTTCCTGGAGATCCTGCTCTCGCTGTTGAATAGCCTCTCCCCGGCCGGGGAGTTCAGGAAGCCGGACAGCTCCTGACTGTTGGTGAAGCGCGCCAGGAGCCGGTCGCGCTCCTCGGCGCGGATACCCTCCCGCCGCTGCCGATGATTCAAGAAGAGCCAGAAGAGCCAGCCCACGAAGGCCAGCTCGGCAATGATCAAAATGACAATCGACCAGTTCATCTCATTCCCCTTCCCTGGAAGGGCCGGGATCGGATCGTCCCGGCTCTCAATCGCGTTCAGTACGCCTGGAGCGGAAGGGGCGTTAACAACGGGAGGCGAAGCGACGGCGCCTAAACCTTGTTCGCTTTCAGCTCCGCGAGAGCATAGTGCGTCCCCCGCCAGTCGATGCCGTCGTTCCAGAGCGTCGTCAGCATCGCCCGCCAGAGGATGTAAAGGAAGAGCAGGGTGGCGAGGGGGAACCCGATGCCGTGCCAGCGCCGCACCCCGGCGAGCGGCGCGTTGACCCAGCAGAGGGTGAGGAGCGTCAGCACGCTCCCCAGGTTGAGCCAGCGCGCCGCCCCGGAGGTGAGGAGGAGGGCGAGAAAGGGCCAGACGAAGAGCGCGAGCTGGGCCGCCGTCGAGAAGAGGATCATCGAGACCCGGTAGTCCACCCCGGAGAAGGCGTTCTTCATCAGGCCCTGGATCAGCTCCCGGACCGAGGCGTACCACTCGACCTTCAGCAGTCCCTGGCCGTAGACGAAGTCCTGCCGGAAGCCGCTCTTCTTCATCAGCTTGCCCAGCTTGAGGTCGTCGTCCGGCCGCATGGCGATGGCTCGGTGGCCGCCGGCCGAGCGGTAGGCCGCCGTGCGGACGAGGTTGAAGGCGCCGATGCCGATGTGCCTCGGGCTTTTCGGGTCCTTCACCTTCCACGGCCTCACGAAGAGGGCGAAGAAGAGCGAGAAGACGCCGATGAACATCTCGAACAGGAGGCTGTCCGTGCGGTCGATCTCCGGCGAGGCCGTGAGGTGGTCGAGCCCGTCCATGAGGCCCACGGCCCGGCGGAGCGCCGAGGGGTCCATGACGATGTCGGCGTCCGTGAACAGGAGGAGCTCGCCGGTAGCTTTTCCGGCCCCCAGCCATAGGGCATGGTTCTTCCCCAGCCATCCCGGCGGCAGCTCGCGGATGTGGACGATCCGCAGCCGCGGGTCCGCCGCCGCCATCCGGTCCAGGATCTCTCCCGTGCGGTCGGTCGAGCGGTCGTCGACCACCTCGATCTCCAGGTTGTCGTAGTCGAGCGCCAGCACGCTCCGCAGCGCCTCCTCGACGTTGCGCTCCTCGTTGCGCGCCGGAATGATGATCGACACCCGCGGCAGCGGCCCGCCGAGCGGCGGCATGTCCCCCAGATGGCGGATCGACCGGCTGCCCCGCCAGATCTCGATCGCCGTCGCGAGATGGAGGAGGAGGGTCCCGGCGGCGAGGACGAGGAGGAAGAGGGTCAACGCGGCAGCCCGGCCGGATAGGTCGCTTCGAGCCGCGTCAGAAGGTCAGGACGCCAACCGAGGGTCCCCAGGATATCCCGGGCGAGGAAGTCCCACGGGACCACTCGATCTCCAGAAGGCAGCTCGACGAAGGGAACCTCTTCCCCGAGGTGCGCGATCAGCATCGGCGGACGCCGGTAAAGGGGATCGACGCTCAAGCCCGAGGACTGGAGCTCCCCGATGAGACCCGTGTCTTCCGCCCGCCGGAGATCCTCAGCGGCCAGATAGCCCGTCAGATCGGGAGAAGTGAGAAACCCACGCCCGGAAACGAGCCGGGCCGCGGTGTCGAGGGTCCAAACGATCCGCCCGCGAAGGGCGAGCCGGACCTCCTCCTCGGAGGCCACGAGGGGAGCCATGTTGGCCTTCCCGGGGAGAAGGAAGAGATGGGGGATGATCGTCAGGTCGCGGCGGAAGCGGGAATGGCTCCGGCGGTAGAGGCTCCTCTGGCGATAAGCTTCCAGATCGCGTTGGTAGCGCTCCCAGCGTTCTGCCGTAGTTAGTAGTTCAGGGTTCACCTTTGCTCCGGCTGGCATTCGGGGCGGCTCATGAAGCGATCGTATGCGGTGTAGTGCGCGTCCGCAACGCTGGACGCGATAAAGAGCCCAGACGGCGTCAGGGGCAGCAGACCCCTCTTTTTTAGGCGGGAAGCCTCGAAAGTCTGCCGCCCCTGACGGGGCTCAAAAGGATTGTGGGCGCTCGTTCCCAGGGCTCGCGCCCTGGGCTAGGAGTCTGACGCCCTTCGGGCTTGCGGTTTAGAACGCCAGAGACACCTGGTCGAGATGTATATAAAAGGGTGGCCTGACGGCCGGGCAAATTTCTGCCGCCTCTGCGGGCCGATCTGACAAGGTAGAACCAAGGTACTGGTGAGTGCGAGCGTTTTCTCCGCTGCGGAGACGCTCGCACTCTGCACCGAGTCCGGGCATCACATCCTGGGTACCACGGGGGAGCCAAGCTTCTGCCGCAGAGACACCTGCGCCGCTCGTCTTCTCTACCGCCAGCGGAAGATCTTCAAGGCCACCGCGAAGCTCAGCAGGCCCCAGGCCGCCACGATGCCGAGCTGGGGGGCGACGCCGGCGAGGCCTTGGCCTTCGGTCATGATCCCCCGCAGGGCCTCGTTGAGCGCCGTGAGCGGCAGGGCCCGGATGAAGGGCTGAACGGCGTCCGGGAAGCGCTCCGAGGAGAAGAACACGCCGGAGAGGATCCACATGGGGAGCATGACCAGGTTGGCGAGGCCGCTCGCGCCCTCGATCGTGGTCACCCGCGAGGCGATCAGCAGCCCCATGCCGCAGAAGGTCATGGCTCCCAGGAGGCAGGCGGCGAGGAGCAGCAGGAGCGAGCCGTGCACCCCGACGCCGAAGAACAGCCAGCCGCCGCCGACCAGGATCACCACCTCCGGGATCAGGAACCCCAGACGGCCGAAGATCTGCGACAGCAGATAGTGGCTGCGCCGCATCGGCGTCGCGATCAGGCGCTTCAGGATGCGGCGGTTCCTGGCCGTGGTCACCGAGAAGGCGAGGCTCCAGATCCCCGTGCCCATCAAGTTCATGCCCAGGAGCCCCGGGATCAGGAAGTCGATGTAGCGCGAGCCCTTCTCCGTCACCTTCTCGGCGCGCACCGGCACCGCGTCCCGGCGTCCCGCGGCCCGCTGCAGGGCGTCGTCCGCTTCCAGGCGGGCGATCCGCGAGTCCGGCCGGGTCTCGTCGAACCGGAAGACGAACGGCGGTCCGGGCACCACCAGCAGCGAGATCCGGCCCGTGCGCAGGGCTTCCTGGCCCTCCTGGGGAGAGAACCGGCGGGGGAGGAGCGCGGGCGATTTTTCGAGCGCGGCGAAGACCCGCGCCGCCGCCGCCTCGGCCTGTGGGACAGCCGTGTGCGAGACGGCCGCCACTCCGACCGGGATCTTGTCCGGCCCCTTCTCGCGGAAGGCGAGGCCCAGGGCCACCGCCAGGATCACCGGGAAGAAGAACACCCAGAAGATCGCCTCCGGCTCGCGCAGGAACTCCTTGGCGCGGGCGACCGTCAGCTCCCAGAGGGGTGAGTAGCGCTTGTCGTCCATTTCCTTCATTCCCCGTTGCTCCCGCCCCGTCATCCCCGTCATCCCAGTCACTCCTCGCGCAGCGCCCGGCCCGTCAGGGACACGAAGAGGTCTTCCAGGGTCGCCCGGTGAGTCGAGAGGTTCACCAGCCGCGCTCCGGAGCGCTCGACCAGGGCCAGGAGCGTGGGGACCGTCTCGGCCAGCGAGCCCACGGGCAGCGACCAGTTGGGGCCTCGCCGGTGGGGCTCGGTGACGCCGGGCAGGGCGCGCAGGCTCGCCTCGTCGATCTCCGGCTCCGAGGCGAACTCGATGACGTTCGCCGCGTGCAGCGAGCTGATCAGCTCCGCCGGCGTGCCGAGGGCGATCACCTGTCCGCGGTCCACGATGGCGACGCGGTCGCACAGGCGCTCCGCCTCGTCCATGTAATGGGTGGTCAGCAGCACCGTGCCGCCGCCGGCCCGGAAGTCCATCACCTGCTCCCAGAGCTGCAGCCGGCTCTGCGGATCGAGGCCGGTCGTGGGCTCGTCGAGGAACAGCACCTCCGGGTCGCCCACCAGGGCGCAGGCCACGGCCAGGCGCTGCTTCTGGCCGCCCGAGAGCTTGCCCACCCGGGCGCCGCGCTTCTCCTCGAGCGACAGCCGGGCCAGCACCGCCTCCGGGTCCCGCCCGTGCTTGTAGAACGAGCGGAACAGGCGCACCGTCTCGCCCACGGTCAGCTTCTCGTTGAGCTGAGTCTCCTGGAGCGAGATGCCCAGCCGCTCGCGCAGCTCCTTGCCGTTGCGCGTCCAGGTCGAGCCCAGGATCTCCACCTCGCCGGCGTCCGGCTCCGTCAGCCCCTCGAGGATCTCGATCGTCGTCGTCTTGCCGGCGCCGTTGGGGCCGAGCAGCCCGAAGCACTCGCCGCGCCCGACCTCCAGGTCGAGGCCGTTGACGGCCACCACGTCGTCGTACCGCTTCACCAGCCCATGGCAGCGGATGGCGGTGGGGGTGGCTGGCGTATCGGATCGGTTGGGCGTCATGGCGGTGGAGTCCCCGTGCGAGGGGACGTGATTATAACCGCGGCTTCCGGACCGGCGTGTCCGGGATACAATCCCGCCAATCTTTTCCTGGAGGGATACCCTGATGGAGCTTCCCGCTTACCGATTGATCCACATCCTCGGCGTCGTGCTGATGTTCACCGCCTTGGGCGGCCTGCTCCTGGCCTCCCGCGCCCGGGTGGACACCGGCGTCAGCCGCAAGACCGCGGGCATGACCCACGGCATCGCGCTCATCCTGATCCTGTTCAGCGGCTTCGGCGCCCTGGCCCGGCTCGGGTTCTCGAACCCGGCGAGCTGGCCCACCTGGGTCTGGATCAAGGCCCTGATCTGGCTGGCCTTCGGCGGCGTCATCGTCCTCATCCGCCGCTCCCCGAGCGCCGCGACGCTCCTCTGGTGGATCCTGCCGTTGCTGGGCGGTCTGGCGGCCTACCTGGCGTTGTACAAGCCGGGGTAGGGCCCTCATCACCCCGGCCCTCTTCTCCCCGCCTCCCCCCCTTCCGCCGGGAGAAGAGGGAGAAGTTTGTCTGGATTTGTCTGAAAGAGAATCTCTTAAAGCCCCTCTCTCCCGGCGGATGGGAGGGAGGCGGGGAGAGAGGGGTTGGGGAGTGAGGGCCGGCGGCGGGAGCCGCCGCTCGACACCTTTGAGGTCGCAAATTGCGCCTTCCCCCTCACCCCACCTCAATCCCCAGCCCGCCCCCCGCCGCCTCCGTCACCGTCGCCGTCTGGCCGCTGTAGATGCGCACCGCCTGGCCGGCCAGCTCGGGCGGCATCTCGTCGCCGGGCTGGACCGATTCCACGAGAGCGGCGTAGAGCTCCGAGCGGACGTGGAACGAGAACTCCTCTCCACGCTCCAGGAAGGGCGAGCGCCCGATCTCCTGGCTCTCCCGGTAGAGGAAGACCTGCACCGGCACGTCGGCCCCGTTCCCCACCTGGACCTCGTCGTCCCCCGCGTCCGCCGACGTCAGGATCAGGATCGGCGGCTCGGGAAGCGGGTTCGGCCGGATCTCGAACCGGGCCGGCGGTCCCGCGAGCTCCACCACCTCGCCCCGCTCGAGCCCGGCGGGAAGCTGGGCCGCCAGGGAGATCCCGTAACTCTCTCCGGCCAGCCGGGTCCTGCCCCGAGGCGGCACCTCGGCGATCCGCCACGCGACGGCCACGCCGCCATTCGAAGGCGGCCGCCGGAAGATGGCGACCCGCACCGGCTCGCTGGCTTGATTGACGATCGTGATCGAGTCCATCCCGGCCCCCTTTCCTGACGAGGGGGATCTTATCGCGGGGCGGGGCCCTCATCACCCCGGCCCTCTTCTCCCCGCCTCCCTCCCGCCGACCGGGAGAAGAGGGAGAAGTTTGTCGAAGAGAGCCTTCAGAGCTTTTTCATTCCCCTTCTCTCCCGGGGGAGGGGAGGGAGGCGGGGAGAGAAGGGGGTAGGGGGTTATGAGGGCCGGCCCGCCAGGGCCGCTGTTTTTCGGGCAACTACCCCCGCCCCATCAGCTCCAACTGCACCAGCCGCATGAAGTCCTGGGCGTTCGTCACCACCCCGAACGCCTGGTGGGTGCCGCGGTCCTTCAGCTTGCCGACCACGAACTCCGTCTGGTCGACGCAGATCGTGGTGATCTCCGAGAACGAGCCGTCCGGGCGGACGCAGAACGTCGGCAGCATGTTGCCGACGGCGATGGCGTGGAGGGCGGTCGCCACCATCACCACCATCGTCGCCTTCACGGTCAGCTCGCGCATCGCTTCCTGGGCGTCCAGGGCCGAGGGGATCGTCTCCGGCAGCGGCCCGTCGTCGCGGATCGAGCCGGCGAGCACGTACGGCGTCCCGGTCGTCGTCAGGGCGTGCATGATGCCCCCCGGGAGCCGCCCCGACTCCACCAGCGCCGCGATCGACCCCGCCTTCTTCACCTCGTTGATCGCCCGCATGTGCGTCGAGTGGCCGCCCGCCGTGCCCGAGCCGTCGGCCAGCATGCCGAGCGTCGTGCCGAACAGCGAGGCCTCCACGTCGTGCACCCCTACCGCGTTGCCCGTGATCACGCCGTGGCAATAGCCGTTGTGGATCAGCCACTCCATGGCGATCCGCCCGCGGGCGTGCACCAGGGCCGGCCCGATCACCCAGAGGATGAAGCCGTCCTTTCCGCGGTTGTGCACGAACTCGCGGAAGATCGCGTCGTAGTTCACCGGCTTCTCGCGACTCACCTCCGAGGCCATGAACGCGAACGCCTCGGGGATGTGCGTGTCGTCCACCTCGCCGAGGAACCCGCGGTCCCACACCAGCACCCCCTCCGCACCGTCCTCGGCAGAGGCCACCGCCACCAGATCGCCCTTGCGGACCAGACGGAACTCCTTGATCGCCAGCCGCTCCGTGGCCGGGTCCCACACCAGGTGCGAATCCATCCGCGGCCGCTCCGGCATCCGCCAGCGCCCGCCGACCTTTACATACGTGGGATGGTTCGTCGTCGACATGAAGCCGTCCGGCAGGACCGTATCCCCCGGCGCCGGCTCGAACCGGCACTCGGGAGCGTTCGCCAGACGGGGAATCGAGAAATCGGGCTCGCGGTACATGGGACTCTCCTCGGGACGTGGGAAGCGCCGGGAGCCTGAGGGGCCCGCCCGGCGCGGAGCGGATCGTAGCAGGAGTCAGATGATCGGGAAGGCTGTCATGATGGCGCTCTTCGGACCGAGGCCGCCGATGATGATGCCGTCCGTTGCGGCACTACCGCACCAGGCGGCTCCCTGACTGGGAGCGACCGGATGGCTGCACGCGTGGGTCACCTCCCTGCGGATCCGGGCGATGTCCCAGCCGTCGGGAAAGAAGGTGCTCTCCTTGGCGACCGATTGACCCGTCATGATGCAACTGGCCCTGTAGATCCCGTGACCGTCGCGCACGCCGATCATGTTGCACACGCCGAAAGCCTCGAAGCTCGTGGTGCTCTGCGAGTGGTAGCCGGTGTGCGTAGTGCCCGAAGCCTCACCCGACTGGACATGGGTGTTGAAGTTGGCGGCGAAGTTCACCTTCAACTCGACGGCCGCGACCTCCGCCTTCTTGTCGTCCGCTACGACTTTCTGGTTCCGCTCGGTCTGCTTTTTTTGCTTGTCGGCCTTCTTGCTCGGCCCCGCCCATACCCTGGAGCCTCCTCCCCTCTTCCTCTCAACGGCGGCGGGCTGAACCACGCCTCGCGACGCTCCGAAGGCTGATCGGACCTCGGCCTTGGCGCTCTCCGCGTTGAACGGGGAAGCAGGCCGGGCGCCGTCCGCCCCGATCTTCTGCCGCGCCGGCCCCGGCACGGGCCGGCCGCCGGAAGCCGCCGGCTTCGCCTGAATCGCCACGGCCGCCTGCACGTGGGGCGCGAGCCGCCGCCCGCCATCCGGAGAGCCGGCGATCTTCGGCTGAGCACTGGCCATCGCGGCCTGTACGTGGGGAGCCGGGGCCCTGGGGACGTTCGCCGTCCCGGCTTTGGCCTGTACCGAGGCCGCGACGGCCCTGTGGACATGGGACTGCGCTATGCGGGCAGGGGCGCCTGGGCCCTGGACGGGAGGCTTTGGAGGCATGCGCGAACTCTCGGAAGATCTCGGAGGAGCGCATCCTATGTACCTCAAGGAATGGCAGCCGTCAAGGCGGGCCCGGGGCGTCAGGTATGCTGGATCAGCTGAAGGCCGTGCCACTCCAAGGGTCCAGTCCGTCACCCAAACACCAGCCCTGCAGGATCTACCCCCCCTGGGGCAACCAAGCTTGGCACGCTGTCCAGAGGCCAACCACCCATTGCAATCTGACCCGTGGCGGCGTCGAAGGCGGCTTTGACGTTCAATCCGTGCCCCAGGGCGTTGTAAAAGGACCACGAAAAGCGGATAGCCGCCGCGTCTCCGATCGAGTCCGACATACCTACCACGCAGCCCGTGACTTGCGCCAAGGCTCGGGCCACCGTTTCCGAATGGCAGGCGTTGAGCACCACGCAGCGGACACGCCCCCGCGTCGCGGCGACGACCCGCACCAGCCCCCGCAGCCAGAGATCGTCCGTTGACGTAGCGGCGGGCAAATGGCTGCCAAGATCTCGCATTGAACCTTCCCTTTCAAGGAGGAGCCGCCCCTCCCGGCTCCCATGACCACTCAGATGCAGGATGTCCGGCTGATGGAGGAGTAGCCCATCTTGGATCTCTTTGTCCCCCGCTGCCCAAATCTGCTGGAGCTCAAAGCGGTCGCGCAGCCGAGACGACGACAACCCCTCTGAAATCGCCCTCACCTCCCGGTCGAGACGCAGGGGCGATGTCCCTTCGGGATTGGACGCCAGGAAAAGAATGCGTACCGGCTGCGAGGCTGGTTCCGGATGGGGGGCCGCGGCGGCGTCGTTCAACGTCTGGGAGACGTCGCCGATACTCACTCCCGTGGAACCGGTGATCTGAACCTTCTGCGAGTTTTTCATGGCAACTGCCCCTATGTCGTGGCAGGCTTGAACGGCTCGGGATGGCCTTGTTTCACGTTGCCGATCGATACGCCGGAAGATTGCTTGATTTCAATCTTCTGCTGAATCTGGTAGATGATCTGCTGCTTGACGTTTTCCGTCAGAAGTCCGAATTCGTCCAAGATCTCGAGCGTTTCCTCATAGACGACCTCGTGTGTCAGGCTGTAGAGAGTCGCCAGCTCAATTCCGTCGAAAGAGCTCTCGTGGAAATGGCTCAGGCTCGCCAGAATGCTGTGGCGGTTGAGCAGCCAAGGACCTCCCCAGAGCCAGATCGTGAAGGGGCTTGTGAGCACGAATTTCATCAGAGCCCAGTCGCTTTGACTACCCCGAAGATAGGTAAAGTAGTGGGCGGAGATGGTCTGCCCGAAGGGCGCATAGTGTACGAAATGAGTCACCATGCTGCCGTAGGTAGAGCGCGCGACCATCCGGAGAAAGTCCTTCTTGATCGCCTTCTCATTATCGACTACCGTCAGGGTTTCTAACACTTCAACCGAGCCGGGAGGGAGTCGGCCTGCGAGGCGCCGCGCGAGGTTCCTGCGCAGAGTCTCAGCGAACATCAACGTTTCGGCTCCCTCCCAATCCGGCTTGACGGGTATGGAGATCACCGCGTGGTGGATCTGTTCACCGTATCGGAAGAAAAGCCAATCTCCGCGGAAGTCGTCCATGCCCCGGGCCTCTCGTTCTTTGTCTTTCACGTAAGCCATGGCGGCAGGTATCAAGCATGCCGTCAGGAACAATATCCCCCATGGACGAACAAAGAAAAAGAGGGCCATATAATTCCAAGCCAGAAACAACCACCCCAGACCGCGGATCGCCTGAATGGAGACACGCAGAAACCTCATCACATCATCAGGCATATCAATTCTCCTTGAGCTCCAACGCGAGCTTGATAGAGTGGATCCTTATTTCTGTGGCTGCAGCCGCCAGCCGCCCTGCTCCTTGACAAGTTGAATCTTCTCGGTTTCCATGCTCCCCTCGCCGTATTTCAGGACCGCGACCACCGTTGCCAGGTTGCCGCTGACTTGCTCGTTGGTGATCTCGAGATGCTTGAGGCCGCCTTTCTCCATGAGCTTCAGGGCTGCGCCTTGGATGCCCGCCTTCAGCTTTTCCTCGCCGATCATATTGATGGTTTGTTGTGAGAACAGGCTCATGGCCTTGTCGCTATCACCGTCGCCGAGGGCTTTGTAGAACGACTGGACCGCGGACGAGGGCGATCTCCCCGTGCAGCCCCAGGCCAGGGCGGCGCAGACCAGCAGGGTACAAATGACGCTTTTCCTTCTCATGGGTATCCAACCTCCTCTTGAAAGACCCGAAATCGTTCCAACTGCGGACTTTCCTCCAGCCGGCCGGGGAGCAGGTACCGGCCTCGCGGTCCCGGCACTCCGGCCTCCAGGTCGACTCCCGCCGACAGGTAAGCCTTCCAGACCAGCTCCGTGCAGTAGAGGCGGTCCGAGCTCACGAGGTCGAAGTCGTCATCGAACCGCAGATGGCCGCGCACGTATCCCCAGGCAACCCGCTCGGCGGCCCGCGCGGCCTGCCGGTCTCTTGGCCGATACACCGCCGCTGCGGAGGCTCGGTCCGTGGCCAGGAACAGAGCCAGCGGCTCGGCGATGACACCTCCGGCTATGTCGGGCTGCTCCGGTGGTGTCGCATGGAGCACCCAAGCCCGCCCCGCCGCAAGAGCCACCAGCCCTACATGCGAGTACTCGCCGTGGCCGTCGACCGCCAGCACGGCCCGGCTGACCAGGCTCCGGCCACGACGGAACAGGACATCCCCTGGCGCGAGATCCGACTCGTTCACATGAATCCGGCCCCAAGCCCTTGCCATGGACCCGGGAGCTCCCGGTAGGCTGAGAAGTGCCAGGACCGTTAGCCCAACCCAGGGGAAACCCACCCGCAAGTAGGGAAGGCCGCGCATTACCAGTCCCGGCCTCGTCGCGTCTGCCCTCTCGGGTCTCCGATCCTCTTCGGGTCCCATGTGGCCTCCGTCAGGGTCGCTGACCGGCCCAGGTGCGTCAGCGTTCGTCAAGGGAAGAGACCCTTGGATGCCGCTCGATGTTTAGAATCCAGGAGAAGGCGATGGCGACGGAAGTGCTCGTCCGCAGAGCCTCAGCGCCGAGGGGCCGGTGCAGCGAGGAGCGGGAGAACCCGCGAGCCCGGAGGGCAGCAGATGGTAGCCCCGGGCGTCAGCCCGGGGTACCAGCATCCCCGATCCTCAGGAGTTCCGCGAGCCCCGGCCGCCCCCTACTGGCAGGCAAACGCCTGGTTGTCCTGGATCGGCAGGAAGGCCGTGCCTTGGGGATTGACATAGGTCTTGACCCGGTTCGTCACCGTGTCGGTGACGGTGATCGTGGTCTGCACGTTCGTCAGGCCTCCCGCGAAGAACCAGAAATAGCCCCGGGCCGAGCACGCGTCGATCACCTTGAACACGACCTCGACGTTCGAGGCGTTGAAGAACCAGAGGTATCCGGAATCCCCCGTGAGCCGGACGGTGGTGGCATTGCCCGAGCCGCCGTCCCGCGTCTGCCAGCGGGCCTCCACCTTGAAGCGGTTGCCGGTGAAGCAGGGGGTCGCGTCCGTGCAGACGGGGACGGGGACCTCGACCGGCGGCGTCCGGACGCTCGTCGGGCCCGCGTAGCGTGAATTGCCCGCCGCGTTCACCGCGAGGATACGGAAGTAGTAGATCGTATCGGGCGTCAGGTTCCCGATGAACGTCGAAGTGACGTTGGCTCCCACGGAGCCGATCTCCACGAAAGCGGTCAGGTCGGTCCGGGACTCGATCCGGAAGGAGGTCTCGTCCGACGAGTTGTCGATCCAGGAGAGCGAGATCCGCGAGCTGGACACCACCGTCGAGCCGAGACCCGAAGGCGCCGAGGGGATGGTGGTCGTGGGGCCGCACGAGCAGACGTTCGAGAGGGGAGTCCCGTCGCAGCACCTGCATCCGCAGACGCCGCCATGACTGGAGCAGCACCCGCTCCGGCCTTCCGCCGTGGAGGAGAGGGCGAGAGGGAGCAGGATGGAGAGGATCGAGAGGAGGAAGAGCTTGCGCATGGGATCTCCTGGAAGCGCGCGGACCAGTCCGCTCCAGCCCTGCCGGCTCCCTTGGTTGCTTTCATATACGCGAAAGCAACGATCTCGGGGGATCAAGGGCCTGGCATCGGACGGCCATCCTGGAGGGCTGCAGAGCCCTCCGTCGAGAGCGTCTGCCCCTTGAGGCCTCACCGCTCAGGCCCTTCCTGCCTTGAACCATGAAGCTCGCAAACTCCGCTCAGTCAGGAGCATAGGCGTGTAGCTCAGGGCTTCAGCCCTGGGACGAGTTCCTGGAGACCTTGCCCTGAAAGGGCGAAATCTGATCAGCCCGGGGTGGCAACCCCGGGAACGCAGGCCACCTCCCGTGCCAAGTCCCGAAGGGCCGACATTCAGTCGAGCGGTGGAAGGGGACCAGACCTGTCGGCCAAGGCTCGCTAGAGCTGGATGCCGGCCCTCCAGGGCTTGGCTAAAAGTTGTTTTCGTCCCCGGGGTTGCCACCCCGGGCTGGTCAACTCCCGCCCCTTCAGGGCGAGGCTCGGGAAGGGATCTGCGCCCGATCTTCGCGCGTTCTCAACGTTTCCATCCAAAATTTTTCATTCCGACTCAGCTACAGATTGCCGAAGACTGCGACGACTCGTGGATTCTCATGAATTCCGTTATGCCCTTCCGTCATTGATCCCTGCAAACCGCCGTGCTACTCCTTGAGACTGTCCACGCCCCATGAGATTCATAAGTGAAGATCCTCCAGGATTTACTCGCACGTCTCCCTCCACGGCATCGCAACGCCTTGGAGTGGTTCCGGCGGAGCGCTGGCACGGAGCAACCCTGGCCGAATGGGATCGAGGCTCTTGAGGGAACCACTCTTCTCGCCACCCGAGCCAAGGGAATCTATAAGCCGGTCTGGTCTGAGTACGCTCTCAGTGCGAGACAAGTTCTAAAGAGCCGCTATCCCGAAAAAGGACCGCGCTTCCGCGAGGATGGCACCTGGCATTACGGCTATTTCCAGGAGAACGATGATCCCGCAGCGCGCGATTCCGAGGCCACAAACCGCGGCCTTATGCTCTGCTTGCGAGACTCTGTACCTATTGGAGTGATGAGGCAAACGAGACCGAAGCCTAACGTTCGGTATCAGATTCTAGGGTTGGCTCTCGTCGTGGGTTGGGACGGTGGTTACTTCTTTTTTGAAGGATTTAGGCTGGATGGTTTCGCGCATTCCGGAGGGAGTGGAACCGAAATAGAGTTGCTCTCGGCAGAGCAGGAGAGATCTGCTTTCGAGAGCCATGCCTTTGATGCCCACGGTGTCATTGATGCTCGGGAGCGAGTCCTAGCACAGATTGTCCGGCGTAGAGGGCAGCGGCAGTTCCGCGAGAAACTGCTGGCAGCTTATGACCGGCGCTGCGCGATCACCGGTTGCGACCAAGTAGAGGTGCTTGAGGCAGCCCATATCGTTCCTTACATGGGACCGGCCACGGATGACGTCCAGAATGGTTTGCTGCTCCGAGCCGATATTCACACCCTCTTCGATCTGGGTTTGCTAACGGTGGAGCCTGAAGCATTGGAGGTTCTGCTCGCTCCAAGTCTTAGCACCACAAGCTACAGGGAGCTTGTGGGCGTCCGCGCACGAAGACCTTCTGATCCCCGGCAGAGTCCTAGTCCCGATGCACTAGCGATCCACACGAGGTGGACGGGTCTGTAAAGAGGCAAGGCATGGTGACTTGGACTCAGGACAATGAGGCCGTCCCGACGGAACCCCAGATAGGCAAGCCGGCTTGATCTCGTCAGGGATACAAGTCGATCACACTGATTAAACGACGGACCTCCCCTGAGAATGTGCGAGTTCGCAGCGAGTCGTGACGGTTCTCCGCGTTAGAGGCGTATCCGGGGCACCCGGAGCCGCTGAGCCAGCTGAGTGTAATATCTTACCTGCTCAGTGGATTGATCTTCGACGACCGCTGTGACGGCGTACGGCTCTCTATCGGATAAGCCGTGTGCCCACGTAGGCACCGTCCGAGTGACAATGAGGAACAGGCTCTGCTCCTGCCATCGAGAATCAACTTGCCGGATGTCCCAATGGGCAGCTTGCACTGTCCCCTTGCTCCGTCGTTGTCCTTTGGGCCGAAAATTTCCGGCCTCGGGAATCAGCTCTTCCCGCTCTTCCGGAGAGGTTCGTCGAAAAATGCTAACGATCTCATGTATATTTTTGCTGCGTACCACTCGGAATTGGAAAGTGCTCGCGCGGTACTCGAATCTTGTCCTCCGAACGAAGGGTGTATGGGCGAGGGCAACAGTAATCTTGCGGGCTCTCCGAGCCGGTGGACGAAAGAAGTCTTCGGGCAGCGGGATTTGGTAGAAGTGGTGCTGGTTTTCCCCGAGACGATCCTCGTGAACGAGGGTAACATTGCGTTCATTTGAAAATAGCGCCGAGTCATGGTCTGGCTTCCCGTAGCCAAACAACTGATAAATACTTTGCTCATTCTCTCCCAAAAGTCCGGCAGCCCCGAAGGGTTGCCGGCTATGAGCAACGATCAAAGCCCGGAGCAGATTTGGAGAGGCAGTCGGATACTCGCTGAGTAGGCGGCCAGCGAGATGTGCGACTTTCGGCGCAGCGTAGCTAGTGCCTGAGTCGATAGAGAAGAGTTTCCCCCCAGCAAAGTTCCGTGACGGTCCCAATTCCCCGAGTTCCGTCAAGCCTCGTGGAGTGGGTTGTCCGGTGCGCAGGTCCACATATTGATTGCCTCCATATTCGACGACTTCAGGCTTGATTGCACCGCCAGGGCCTGGTCCGGACCGCGAGAACGGCGAAGGCTGATCCCGGCGGGCGATCGCCTGATACGCGGGGTCATTTGGAAAGCGTTGGCCCATCCTCGGTACTTCGTAACGCGCAAGACTCCCTACTGTCAGCAGATTAAGGCCCGGAGCAGGGTCAAGGATGCGAGCTTCGTCTCTGAGTAGGTAGTGGGGATACTCCGCACGCCAGTCCAGGGGCGAATCCTCGTTTCCCGTGAAATTACCAGCAGACACGACAAACAGAACGTTGTGTAGTCGTGCCAGTGAATCCAGGACGGCTGCCAATCCTCGGACGTGTCCTTCTTCAAAAGGTTTCCGAGCATCACCGAAGGAGAGGCTGAAGACCTTGCAGCCATAGTTTGAGGTGAAATATCTAACGGCCTCTTCAATGTGTCTCTCGACAAGGTTGCTACTGTTTTCATTTTGTTCGTTGGTGATTCGACCACTGAACAAACGCAACAAAGGGGAGAACCTACCGTTTTCGGCAAGCTTCTCAAAGTCACCGTAAAGAGCAATCCCCCCTACCATGGTTCCATGTCCGTGCTCGTCCTCCGCCCCCAAACCGTCAACGAAACTCTGGGAATCACCTATCGCAGGCGCGAGTAAGGGGTGATTTGTGGTTAAGCCGCTATCTAAGACAACTACGCCAGCAGCGCCATCGTTAGGAGCCGAGATGTCTGGAATTGATTGAAGCTCTAGGCCCAGTAGGCTCAGGTTGAGTTGATACTTAGGGGGGAGGTCGGTTTGGCGCACGTCTCTGTGATTAAGAAGGGCCTCTAAACCATCGGCAGCCAGCAGGACGCGGTAGAGAACAATGGTCTCTTGATCCAATTGGTCAAGAAGTTGAATGCTATGCGCGTTGCACCACTCTCGAAAAGCCAAGATCATTCTTTGGCGTTCGGGGCGGCGTTCGAGGGGCCAGAGTTCCACGTCTAATGTGAAATTTTGGGCTGAGGGTGCACCTTCCCGCCGCAACGCCATTCCCGTTCTATCCTGTCGGTTCCAACCGTCAATTCCTCTAATAGCGAAGAGGAGATCCTGACGTATAGCTCTCTTTCCACTAGCGACTAGGGCAAGCCGACCCCGGAACTCTGAGAGGCCTGCGGCGCTGGCGAAGAGAACCACCAACGATTTTCCTTCCTGGCTAACTAATTGAAGACCAGGGACAGCCTCCAGGTCTCCCGGTTGTATACCTTCCACCTCTATCTTTATTAGTAGCCGTGGATCGAAGGCGCCCGTTTCTTTTTTGGAGACGTCGACCCTCAGATCGAGCTCCCGGCTCAGTAGGTTGGCATGAGCCCTCGGATCAGCCGGTACGAAACGAGGAGGACGAGCCTGTTGTGTGCGGCGAGCGTTGACTGGCTCGAGCCGTGGCAGTGAGAGGTGGCGTAGAGGGTCTGGCATAAATGGAAGCTTTTCACAGCTTCGAAAGAAGGGTGGTGCGGCGCTCTTCTCGCTCTCGGGATTCGGAGAGGAGGTCGATCGTTAGAAATTGTCTCCCTTTGAGAGCCATGGCTTTGATCGAGCGAATCAGTACCCGCTCGATAGATGCATGCGTGAAACCTGTGAACTGATTGAGGAAACCGGGATCGCTCAGAGGCAGTTCATAGCGTACGCCACGGAGCTTGACGGGGAGGAGCTGCCGAATCTGCTCCAGGTTGGGCTTGTCAAAGAAGAGGACTTCGTCGAAACGTCGCCATATTGCCCTGTCGAGAACCCGTTCGTGGTTAGTTGCAGCAATCAGTAAGCTCGGGCCGCGGTAGGAATCAACCATCTGAAGAAAGGAGTTGACGACTCTTTTTAATTCTCCATGCTCGGTTGGATCCTCGCGCTCCTTCCCGATAGCATCAAACTCGTCGAACAACGCTACAACTCTGTGAACTCCTAAAAAATCAAACACTTTGCGCAGGTTTGCGGCTGTTTCACCTAAGAAGGATGACACCACGGCGTCGAAGCGCACAGTCGCGAGTGGGAGCCCAAGTTCAGTCGCCAGTACCTCAGCAGCCAGTGTCTTTCCGCAACCAGGGGGGCCGCAGAAGAGGAGACGCGAGATGGGTTTGAGCCCAAAGCTTGCGAGCAGTTCTATTCTGTCCTGCTCGAGGAGGGTCTCTTGGAGAACGGAACGGTTCTCGTCCGAAAGCACCAGATCGTTAAGGTCGCGTACGGGCTCGCGGAATTCAACCAGATCTAGACCGCGTTCCCGGTCTTTGGGCAGGGCTTGAAAAAGGGGACGCGAAGACCTCGCTGGTGACGAGCGCTCGCCATAGAGGATTCGCTCTAGATCGTTTGCAAGAAGGTGGTGCTTTTTTTCCCGCTCCAGCCGAATCAATTCCTCGGCAGCGGTTCGGAAATCTTCGTTATCAGCTCCACTGCCAGCCCTTATGAGCTTGCGAAGCAAACGTCCTTCAGCCATGGCGACCTCCTCATTTAAACACTTGGGGATCTGCCATCCGCGATGATCTCCGAGGTGGCGCCGGTAGACTCATGCCGGGATTCTACCAGGTGTAGAGCGGGACGGTCAGTCCTGATTTCAGATCTGATCTACCCAGGGGTGGAACTTGTCGTCGAAGCAGCGTTTGAGAGTGTCTCGTTAAGCAAGCTCGCACACAAGATCAGCACGAGCCAGCTCCTTGAAGGTACCACCCTCACCCCAGAAACACCGTATCCCCATGCCACTCCAGCCCCTCCCGACTCGGCCGACTCCCAACCTCCCCGGGCATCCAGATCCTCTCCCCGTGGAAGGGCATGTAGGGCTCGCCGTTGTCGAAGTCGTCCTTGAGGCGGTGGCTGACGAGGAAGCGGCCGTCGGGGGTGACGGTGACGTAGCCGGTGTCGAAGAGGCGGTGGACGTCGGAGCGGAGGAGGAGGCCGTTGTCGAGACGGTGGTGGCCTCCTTCCGCCACGGGACGGATGTGGGCGGCGTCCAGGACGGGGAGGGCCTTCTCTCCGGTCACGGCGCAGCGGCGCTGGTAGTTGTCGGTCACCAGGACCCGGAAGGTCCCCTGGCCCAGGCGGGGGCGGACGAGGACCGGGTCTCCCCACATCGCCGGCTCCTCGACGGAGGGCTCGGCCACCTCTCCCGCTGAGGCGAGGAGGCGGGCGCTGACCTTCTCCCAGAGATCCCTCCCGGTCGCGGTGTCCGGCTCATAGGTCTTGCCCTGGACGATGTTCGGGGCGAAGTCCGCCGGCGAGGGGATCCAGAGGAGCTCGTCGAAGAAGAAGGGCTGGCGCAGCAGGATGCAGCCGATGGGGTCGGCGGGGCCGACCGGCTTGCGGCGGTACTTCTCGATCCTCTTCTTCATCTCCGCCAGAGTCGGGGCGCCGTTCTTCGGGCCGAAGGCGTCCCAGGCGAAGGACCAGGGGAGGAAGAGGAAACGGACGAAGAAGCCGCCGCCCACGATATAGTTCTGGGGATGGTGGAGCTTGAAGAGCAGGAGCTCTCCCGGCTCCAGGGCGCGGAAGGCCCGCTCGCCGCCGGGCTGCCAGAAATTCACCTCGTCGACGTCCGGCTGGCTCCGGAGGTAGCGGAACCAGTCGTTGTCGGTGACGGCGATTCGCAGGCGCATCGGGATCAGGCTCAGGTGGGGACCATTTTAGCCGAGCCGGGCGGGCTTCGGGGAGAACGAACGACTCTGGCGGACGGCTCGCCAACCCTGGCGGCCGATTCGGGAGGCTTTCCGGGTCTCCCCGGAACCCTGGCGGGAGGTTCGGGAGGCCTGGCGGGACCTTCGCCAAGGGTGGCGCGCCGTCCGCCAGCCTCGGCGGAACCTTCGGGAACCCTGGCGAGACCTCCCGGAATGTAGGCGAGACGCCCCGGAGCTGTGGCGGAACGCCCCAGAAGGCTGGCGAGACGCTCCGGAATCCTGGCGGAAGGCTCCGGAGCTCTGGTGGAACGTCCCGGAACCTTGGCTGGACGTCCCGGAACCCTGGCGAAACGTTGGGGAATGGGAGCGGGCGCAACGCGCCACGGCGGGGGCGCTATGCAAATTCGCTGGGGCGCAACGAGAATTCGCGGGGGCACAACGCAAATTCGCGAGTTCGCAACGAGAATTGGCGGGGGCGCGACGCAAATTCGCGAGGGCACAACGAGAATTCGCGAGTTCGCAACGAGAATTCGCGAATTCACAACGCAAATTGGCGGGGGCACAACGAGAATTCGCGGGGGCGCGACGAGAATTCGCGAGTTCGCGTTGCGCCACGGCGAAGGCGGAAAGAAAATTCGCGGAGGCGCTACCGGTTTCCGGGAGCGCGGACTCGGAATTCACGAGGGGCGAGTGCGCCACAGGGAGTTTGCGTTGCATCCTCGACAGGGGGCGCCGCGTTGCATTGCTTGTGTTGTGCAACGCCAGCGCCCGACGATCCTGGCGCCTTACCGGGCGCAGACACACCTGCCCGTACACCAATTGCAGGTTCCAGTGCGGTAGCCCCGACTGATACAGGAAGCAGTGCACTCCTCATTGCCGGAGCACTGCGGATCCGTGGTGCAGGCGTAGGCGGGGACGCTGACGAGAGCGCCCGAGGTGAGCAGGGCAGCCAGGGCGCAAAGAATGAGTCGCTTCATTGGTATCTCCTCTTTCGTATAGGTGTCCGCAGGACAGCGCTGTTTCGTTCCGTTGGATCGCAGCGTTGCCGAACCAACTCAATTTCACTATATTAACAGAAATGCAAAATATGGGCCGGAGTGTTCCAGAGCTCCGCCCGGGCATGAATGCCATGCCATTCCACACATCTTTGCCTTCGGGCCTTTCTGCTCTCCGGCGACCTCACCCCCGGCCCCTCTCCTCCTGAGGAAGAGGGCGTGCTGTTCCGGGCCAACGGCCTGGGTTCCCTCAGCCCAGCCCATCGGGCTGGGTTCGTGGGATCGGCCGCGGGCTCTCCCGGACGCCGTGCCGCCCACCCGACCCAGGGCGTTGCCCTGGGCTGAGGGATCACGGCCCGTTGGGCCTCCTGAGGAGCAGGGCTCTTCCTCAACCCCCTATGTGCTCGCCCGCCGAGCTGACAGAGCTAAAGGAGAGGGGTCTCATGGCAGAACGTTTCGGGACCAGCCATCCCTCTCCTTCAGGAGAGGGACCGAGGGTGAGGTTTTCGGAGGGCAGGACGCCTACAAGGGCAAGATGTGTGGAATGGCATGGCCTTCATGCCGGGCGGCGCCGGATCGTAGCCTGGGCGCCGGAGCCTCCCTCAGCCCTTGCCCTTCTTCTTCGCGGCGGCGGCGGCCGCGGTGCCCTCGTCGATCATCTTCTGCACTTCCGCGGCGGTCTTCTGGCTGAGGTCGGCCTCGACGCGGAGGAGGTTGACGCGGGTCTTGGGGCGGGCGGAGAGGACCTTCAGGAGCTCGCGGTCCTGGGCGTGGCAGGGGGCGCACCAGGCCGCCCAGTAGTCGACGATGGTGTAGTCGGCGTCCGGGAGGGTGGCGAGGGGTTTGCCGTCCGGGGCGAGGACCAGGGCGAGCTCGTTGGCCAGGAGGTGCGGACTGGGCGAGTTGCCGCCGTCGAGCGCGCGGGTGACGAAGGTGTTGAAGGTCGGGGCGTGAAAGCCGAGCCTCTCGAGCACGCGCCGGCCCTGGCGGTCGTAGATCCGGAGCTGGGGGAGGGGGAATTCCTGCTGGCCTTCAGGGAAGACGAGCTTGGCGACCCGCGCGTCGATCACCTTGGCGTTCGCGGGCCACGCCGGCCCGGCGCCCTCGGCGGCCCGGAGGACGGCGGGGACGGCGGCGCCGACGGTCGCGGTCAGCATCAGGAGCAGCATGGCCGATGTTTTCCAGGACCTCTGGCCGAACCTCTGGAAAGGATGGCGCATTTTGGGCTTTTCGGACATCCGCTCTCTCCTTTGCTATCTGGCTGCCAACCTGCACGGCCCCGAAGGGGTCCAATTTGAATAGCCCGGTGCTTTAGCGCCGGGTCGGCGTTTCCATCCTTCCATCCGCCCCGAGGGGGCGGTGCCTCTCGGCGGTGCCGCTCCAGCCAGGGAAAGTTGGGTACCGGCCCTTCGGGGCGGGAAAGGAGGGACCTTTTACCCGGCGCTAAAGCACCGGGCTATTCAAATTGGACCCCTTCGGGGCCCCGGCGGAATGGGCCGGTGGGATCATCAGACAGGCCACGTCGTAGGAGAGGTCTGAGGGCTCACGGTCCTGGACCAGGGCATTCAGGCGCTCCCTCCGAACGTCCGCGAACCGCTCGAACCAAACGGGCTCAGAGGACTTCCAGACCAGCTCGGCCTGGCCCTTGAACTGGGCGAAACGGATCTGCGTCGCGACCAGATCCGTAAGCTCTTCCAGCGCCTCCTTGAAGCTCTGGCCATACCCCCGCAGGTCCATCTCCAGCGCCAGGGCCACCCATTCGCCGTCCTCCAGGTATCCGAGCACGTTCAGGGTGACTGTTCCCGGAGTCGCCCTGAGCGGGGAATCGTCGTCTGCCTGGGTCTTATGGGCCGTCCTTGGTGACATCGCTCGCTCCTACTGAGGAATCCTCATTCGTTCTTGAGGGATCCTCCTCCATTCTACCTGCTGGAGAGGAGAACAGGGGGACTGAGGTCTTGCCGCACAGCGGCGTAACCGTGGTATATAACTCCTGCGAGGAGGGAGAAACGATGTCCGAGAACGCTGCCCCGGAAGCCATGCCGCCCGCGCCGTTGCGGCCGCCCAACCCTTTGCGGCCGCCCAACAATGCCTCGGCGCTCGAGGAGATCACCGAGCGGGCCGATACGGTCTGGACTCGGGGGTCGGGACCGCCGGTCAAGATTCAGACGTCCTCGCGCCGCGAGCTCAAGGGGCCGCGGGGACGGGTGGCGATCGTGGATGGCTGCCGGACGCCGTTCGCCAGGTCGGGCTCGGAGCTCGCGAGCATGGACGTCACCGACCTCGCGAGCGTCGCGGCGTCGGAGCTGATCGCGCGGACGGCCATCGATCCAGACGAGATCGGGCTGTCGATCTTCGGCGTCGTGGTGCCGGCGCTGCACGCTCCGAACCTGGGCCGGGAGGTGGTGTTCCGCACCTCGCTGCCGATGCGCATCCCGGGCGTGACGGTGAACCTGGCGTGCGCCTCGTCGACCCGCGCCGTCACCTTCGGCGCCGGGGCGATCCTCTCCGGCGAGGTCGACGTGGTGCTGTGCGGCGGGGCGGAGTCGCTGACCAACGTGCCGATCCAGTTCTCGCGCAAGGCGGCGCGGACGTTCATGGAGCTGAGCCGCGCCAAGACGCTGCCGCAGAAGGTGGGCACGCTGAGCAAGCTGCGGCCGGCCGACCTGGCGCCCGTCGCGCCCGCCATCGCCGAGTACACGACGGGGCTGTCGATGGGCGAGTCGGCGGAGAAGATGGCCAAGGAGAACGACATCTCCCGCCGCGCCCAGGACGAGATCGCCCTGATGTCGCATCACCGGGCCGCCGCCGCCACGGCGGACGGCCGCCTGACGTCCCAGATCGCGCCGGCCTTCCCGCCCCCGGCCTACGACAAGGCCGTCAGCCGCGACAACGGCATCCGCGCCGACACGTCGGCCGAGGCGCTGGCCAAGCTGAAGCCGGTGTTCGACAAGCGCTACGGCACGCTCACGGCCGGCAACTCGAGCCCGCTGACGGACGGCGGCTCGGCCATGCTGCTGATGAGCGAGGAGAAGGCGAAAGCCCTCGGCTACACGCCGCTCGGCTACATCCGCTCCTACTCGTTCACGGCGCTCAACCCGGGCGACCAGCTCCTCCAGGGGCCGGCCTACGCCGCGCCCGCGGCCCTCGACGCGGCGGGGTTGAAGCTGTCGGACATCGACCTCGTGGAGATGCACGAGGCGTTCGCGGCGCAGATCCTCTCCAACCTGAAGGCGTTCGCCTCGAAGAAGTTCGCCGAGCGGGAGCTGGGCCGCTCGGAGCCCCTGGGCGTCGTCGACTTCGAGCGCTACAACGTGACCGGCGGCTCGATCGCCATCGGCCATCCCTTCGGCGCCACCGGCGTCCGCGTGGTCACGCAGCTCCTCCACGAGCTTCGCCGCCGCGGCCAGAACCTCGGCCTGGTCACCGTCTGCGCGGCGGGCGGGGTGGGGTTCGCGATGGTCGTCGAGCGCGAGTAAAAGGCCGTTTTGGTTTAAGTCCAAAATGCCCTCTCCGCTCGCCGGCACGCTGGTCGTCGACCTCTCCCGTCATCTCCCCGGTCCGCTGGCGGCGAAGCTGCTGGCGGACCTCGGGGCTCGCGTGGTGAAGGTGGAGGAGCCGGCGCTGGGGGATCCGGTGCGGCTGTCGCCGCCGGTGCGCGAGGGGGTGGGCGGGCTCGCCGCGATCCTGCTGCCGGGGGTGGAGAGCGTGGCCCTGGACCTCAAACAGCCGGCGGGGCGCGAGGTGCTGGAGAAGCTGCTGGCCCGGGCGGACGTGCTGCTGGAGAGCTTCCGTCCCGGCACGCTGGCGCGGTTCGGCTTCGCGCCGGAGGAGCTGCGGAGCCGGTTTCCCCGATTGGTGATCTGCTCGATGAGCGGCTGGGGTCAGGAGGGGCCGTACGCGGCGCGGGCGGGGCACGACCTCACCTACCAGGCCGTCGCGGGAGCGCTCGCCTCGACGGCGGCGGCCATGCCGGCGCTGCCGGTGTCGGACCTGATCGGGGCGTGGAGCGCGGCGTCGTCGATCCTGGCGGCCCTGCTGGCGCGGGAGCGGACGGGCGAAGGGAGCCGGATCGACACCGCGCTGCTCGACGCGGGCATCCACGCCAACGTGGTCGGCTGGGCCATGGAGGCGGGCGGCGGCAAGGCGGTGGGGGAGAAGCTGCCCCTGACCGGCGCGCTCCCCTGCTACAACCTCTACGAGACGGCGGACGGCCGGACCCTGGCGCTCGCCGCCCTGGAGCCCCACTTCTGGAGCCGCTTCTGTCTGGCGGCGGGGCGCAAGGACCTGATCCGCCTGCAATACGACTCCTCGCCCCGCGTGCACCGAAAGGTGAAGGAGCTGATCCAAGGCCGCACTCTCGCCGAGTGGATGGCGCTCGCCGGCCGCGAGGACGTCCCCGCCGAGCCGGTGCTCTCCGCGGCCGAGGCCCGCGCCCATCCCCAGGTCCAGGCCCGCGGCCTCCTCGCCAAAGGGGCGGACCACCTGCCGCGCCTCGGCTTTCCCGCTCGGTTCGACGGCGAGCGGCCCCTGGCGGGGGGAACGGTGCCGGAGCTGGGGGAGCAGACGAAGGCCCTGCTGGCGGAGCTGGGGGTCTCGCGGGAGACGGCGCGGGAGGCGGGGGTGGGGCGGCGGTTCAGCTTTCGGCGGTGGTTGCGGACGGTTTTGCGGTAGGGGAAAGCCCCCCTCTGCTCTCCCCCGCCCGAAGACCCTCACCCCTGCCCCTCTCCCGACCCCTCCCTCCCCCCCACACCGGGAGAGGGGAAAGACAGATTACTTTGTCAGCTAGAGGCGGTCGCGCCGTGAGCGCCCTCATCACCCCGGCCCTCTTCTCCCAGCCTCCCTCCCGCCCGCCGGGAGAAGAGGGAGAGGTTTGTCTGGTAGGTCCTGGGTGGGGTCTCTGCTTCTTCATTCCCCTTCTCTCCCGGCGGCGGGAGGGAGGCTGGGAGAGAAGGGGGTAGGGGGTTATGAGGGCCGGCTCCGAAGGAGCCGCGGTGATCACGGGAGGGAGGGGTCGGGAGAGGAGGGCCGGGGAGGTGAGGGCACCGGCAACGGCGGCAGCCGCGCCACCACCACCAGCGTCAGATCGTCCAGCAGCGGCTCGCCGCCCACGTGACGGTCGAAGCTCTGGAGGATGCCGTCGTGGACGGTCTGGGGGGAGCCGCCGAGCTCGACGGCGGACTGGATGCGCTCGTAGCCGAAGGCGGCGCGGCCCTGGGCGTCCACGGCTTCGGCCAGGCCGTCGGTGTAGAGCACCAGGAGGTCTCCGGGCGACAGGAAGACCTTCTGGCGGACGAATTCCAGGGGCTCGCGCATGCCGAGGGGGAAGCCGCCGCAGCCGAGCTCCTCGATCGAGCCGTCGGCCCGCCGCAGGAAGGGGAAGGGATGGCCGGCGCAGACGTACTCGAGCTCGCCGGTCTCCGGGGTCAGCACGGCGTAGAAGACGCTCATGAAGGTCCGGTTGGTGCCGGTGCGGCAGAGGGTGCGGTTGAGCAGCGCCAGCACCCGCTCCGGGCTGGGATCGAGGTCGAGGGCCGTCTTGAGGGTGGCGTTGGCGATCGCCATCACCAGTCCGGCGGCCATGCCGTGGCCGCTGGCGTCGCCCACGATCAGCGACATGCGCCCGTCCGGCAGGCGGGTGAGGTCGTAGTAGTCGCCGCCCACCTCGTTGGCCGTGCGGTAGGAATGGGCGAACAGGTACCCCGGCAGCGGCGGCAGGTCGTGGGGCAGCAGGTCGGCCTGGAGCTCGCGGGCCACCTCCAGCTCGTCGCGCACGCGGACGCGGTCCACCATCTCGAGGGCGAGGAGGAAGATCAGGCAGCCGACGCTGACCCCGAACCAGAAGGGGGAGAAGGCGATCGAGACCCTCAGCTTGGCGCCGTTGTAGACGACGCCCGAATCGGTGAGCATCCCCAGGACGAACGCCACGAGGGAGAGCCCGAAGAGCAGCCGGCGCGGCGGCGAGAGCTTGGAGGAGAGGCCCAGGAAGGCCAGCTTGGCCCGGAAGAAGAAGCGGTTGACTCCATCCTTGGGCTCGGGCACCTGGCTGTGCTCGCGGGTGAGCACCTTGTAGGCCCGGGACGCGTCGCGGTCGAACAGGCGCCGCACGTCCCTGGTGTTCAGGCCGTCCGTGTACTCCCGGAAGAAATCCTGAACGCGCTGGACATTGCCCGGGCCTTTGGGTCGTCGCTTCATGGGGAGAGATACGGGATTAGGGGGCGTGGGGTTTAGATTCCGGCTTTTCGACAGCTTGCCATTCGAGGCGGCATGCCCTTCGGCGACCTCACCCCGACCCTCTCCTAAAGGAGAGGGAGAATAACCCCGCCGTCTCGCCATGAGACCTCCCTCTCCTTTAGGAGAGGGACCGAGGGTGAGGTTTTCGGAGGGCATGCCGCCCCCATCAGGGAAGAAGGTGCAGGCAAGCTCACGCCCCCAAATGCTCGATCGAGCTCGCGTAATACCGCAGCATCCGCATCTCCTCCGGCTTCGCCGCGAAGAGCCCGTCCTTCTCCTCGATCAGATGCCGCTGGGTGAGCATCCTCAGGCCGGCGACGATGGCGTAGTCCTGGTCCCGGCGGGGGATGTAGACGTGGGCTCCCGTGGCTTCGAGCTCCTGCATCAGGCGCCAGGCGCGGGACTTGATCTCGAGCTCGGAGATCGGCTCTCCTTCGTGGCGGAGGAGGACGGTGGCGACCAGGGGGACGGGCAGGACGGGGATCACGCCGCCGATCGCCGCCATCAGCTCGGCCCCCAGGCGCTCCAGGTGAACGGCGCGCTCTTCCCGCGAGAGGTTGCGCAGGTCGAGCCCCCGCTCGCCGAGATAGCCGCGCATCGAGATGGGGCTGCCGAAGTTCACGCAGGCGTAGCCGAAGCGGTGCCAGCGGCTGCGCGCCATCAGGCTGAGATTGTGCAGGACGAAGCGCAGGGTGGTGGTCGCGGCGTGAAGGGGGCCGCGGCGCGGTTTCTTCTCCGGCTCGAGGTCGAGCAGGAGGGTGCGGTCCTCCAGGACGCGGTCGTAGTTGATGCCCACCGGAATGAATACGAGATCGCGCTCGCCATGAAATGGATCGAAGGATCGCATCATGTAGTCAAGGATGCCCAGCTTCGGTGGCCGCAGACGGCCGTCGCGGGAGAGCCCGCCCTCGGGATAGACGGCCTGGGGCACGCCCGCGGAGGTCGCCATGTGGATGTAGCGCTCGAGCACCCGGCGGTAGAGCGGATCGCCGGAGCTGCGCCGCACGAAGTAGGCGCCGGTCGAGCGGATGAGGGTCTGGAGGGGCCAGACCCGCGCCCATTCGCCCACCGCGTAGGAGAGGGCGGTGCGGTCCGCCGCCAGGTAGGCGACCAGGATGTAGTCCATGTTGCTGCGGTGGTTCATCAGGAAGACCACCGTCGAGCCGTGGGCGACGCCGGCGAGGCCCGCTTCGTCCGAGAAGCCCAGGCGCACGCGGTAGAGGAAGCGCGCCACCCGCTTGGAGACCCAGTAGCCGATGCGGAAGTAGAAGTAGGCGTTGAAGGCCGGCACGATCTCGCGGGCGTAGCGCTTCACCCGGCCGGCCAGCACGGCGCGCGGCACGCTCTGCTGGCGGGCCTCCTCGTCCACGGCCTGGACCACCTTGGGGTCGTAGACCAGCCGGTCGATCAGCACCTGCCGGCGGGTGCGGTGGAAGGGCGGGATCTCCAGCCGCAGACGGGTGTTGAGCTTGTCGATGGCGCGGTTGACCCGCCGCCGCAGGTACCAGCGCACGCCGGGCATCAGGAGACGGTCCAGCGCCGCCCAGGCGGCGAGCAGGAAGAGGAGGGCGACCAGCCAGAAGGGGAGGCTGACGAGGCGGGTCATAGGCGTAAGGAGATCATACTGATCTTGGCCCCGCGGGGCGGACCCGCGGAAGAAGATTGTGGTTCTTGTCACTGGAAGACCGCCAGCGGCAACTAAGTATAAAAGGTCTGCGGACAGAAAAGAGAAAAACGGAAGGCGGCGAGGCGTTTCAATGCCCAGAATCCATCCCAAGCCCGAGGTCTTCGAGGGGCTCGTGCAGTTCTTTCCGGAGGAGCGGGACCGGCTCCTCCGTCATGCCCGGACCTGTTCCCGGTGCCGTTCCCGGCGCCACGGGGAACGCATGCCGCAGGGGCTGCCGTCGGCGCCGGACGACGGCGGCCGGATTCTCCCGTGGCGGCCGTCGCCGGCCGAGTGCGGTCAAGCGGTGGACCGGGTCCTGGCGAATTTCCGGCCGCGGATCCAGGCGGCGGCCCGCGAGCGGGCGGCGGCGCCGGTCCTGCTCGCGGAGCTGCTGCGGCATGAGCCCGAGCGGTGGGACGCGCTGGTGCGCGGCGGCGAGCGCTTCCGCAATCTCGCCTTCTGCGGGCTGCTCCTCGAGAAGAGCTATCGCGAAGGCGTGGAGGCGCCCCGGCTGGGGGAGCGGCTGGCGGCGCTCGCTCTCACCCTCGCCGGATCGCTGGACCCGGCCTGGTACGGCGAGCGGGTGCTGGCGGACGCCCGGGCGCGGTGCTGGATGATGATCGCCAACGCCCGCCGGGTGGACGCCGATCTGCGGAGCTCGGAGCAGGCCTTCCGGATGGCCGAGGTCCAGCTCCTCCTGGGCACGGGGGACCGGCTGGAGAAGGCCGAGCTCCTCACCTACAAGGCCTGCCTGCGCCGGGCGCAGTGCCGGTTCGCGGAGGCGGCGAGCCTGTGCCGGCGGGCGGTCTCGGTGTTCCTGTGCGCGCGCGAGCCCCGCCGCGCGGCCGAGGCGGTCGTGGGGCTCGCCCTGGTCGAGCAGCACCGGGGCGAGCCCGGCCGGGCGTTCCTCCTCCTGGAGAGGGCGAACGGCTTCATCGATTCCCGGGAGGACGCGCACCTGCACGGCGTCATCCGTTTCAACCAGATCCTCTGCCTGGTGGAGGCGAACCGGCCGCTGGAGGCGCGGGCGCTGCTGGCGCGGAGCCGGGAGCTGTTCAGGGCGGGGGGGTAGGTCTACTTCGTCCGATTGCCAATAATTTGCCAATGATCGTGCGGCCCCTCCGGGGCCGTCCCTCACTCCCCCAACCCCCTCTCTCCCCTCCTCCCTCCCGTCCGCCGGGAGAGAGGGGGCTTTAAGACCGTTCAGACAAACTTCTCCCTCTTCTCCCGGTCGGGGGGAGGGAGGCTGGGAGAAGAGGGCCGGGGTGATGAGGGCTCCCACGGAGGGACCGCGTCGGAAACCCTCCCCCCCTCACCGCACCTCGATCTCGTACCCCCCTTCACCCTCCGCCACGCCCTTCTGGTACTCCTCGCCGTCCAGCATCTCCCGGAACCGGTCGCTCACCGGGAACACCATGGGCGTGGGGTGCCAGGCGAGCGGCTCGCCCGTCCGGGTATCGACGACCCGGCCGCCGGCCAGGGCCGCGGAGGCTTCGGCCAGGGAGAGCTTTTCCAGCGGCCGCTGCAGGGCGTGGTAGAGCCCTTCCTTCCGCGGATCGAGAAAGCGCAGCGACTTCCGGGCGTGCACGGCGACGTGATAGCGCGAGGGCACGACGATGAGACCGTCGAGCTGCAAGCGGTCGCAGGCGAGGATGAGGAGGGCGACGACGTCCTTGAGCATGCCGAGGCCGGGGTGCTCCTGGCCGGGCAGCCGGGGGCGGGCGGTTGTGAACTGGGCGCGCGGGTTCTGGAGCAGCAGCCACTCGATGCGCAGCAGGGTCATGCCGGTCAGGGTCCCGCGGTCGATGCGCACCCGCAGCTCGATCAGCAGGTCGCGCCGGCCCGGACCGCCGTACAGCCGGGCGGTGTCGCCGGCCGGGTTGTCCAGGTCGATCTCCAGCGTGGGGCGCTCGAAGCCGAGGTTGCGGATGCGGTCTAGGAGGCCCACCCTTTCCAGGGTCAGCTCCAGGCCCTGCCGGGAGTAGAACCCGAGCAGCCGCCGCGGCCGGCGGGGGCCGCCGAGAGCCGATATGAGGTCGTCGTCGGAGAGCCCCCAGTCGTCCTCTCTGCGGGGCTCGCCGGTGAGCTCGTGCTCCTCGAAGCCTCGAGCCAGCAGGCGGTAGCGGGTGAGCAGGAGCTCCTCGGTGCTGGGCGGCTCCACGGCCCGCCCCCGGTTGAGCAGGGAGGAGAGGAAACGCGCGCTGTAGCGCCAGGCGTTCGGGCCGTAGCCGCCCGCGAGCATGATGACCAGGGGGCAGTTGCGGCCCTTGCTTTGGGCACCGCGGACGCAGGAGAGGACGAATTGGTCGCGCTCGAGCAGGGCCTCGGCGGAGATCCGCCAGTCGCCGATCTCGTCGTCGGCCGCCGGATCGCAGCCCGCGAGGTAGAACACCAGCTCGGGCTTGAAGCTCTCGAAGACGGGCGGCAGGCGGGTGCGCACGGCCGCGAGGTAGGCGTCGTCGCCGACCCCGGTGCCCAGCTCGATCACGGTCGATTCCGCCGCGTTCACCTCGGCCGAGGTGTGGTTGTGGATGGAGAAGGTGTGGACGGCCGGGTCGCCGGCGAAGATCGCGCGGGTGCCGTCGCCGTCGTGGAGGTCGAGGTCCACCACCAGGACCCGCGAGGCGACGTTCCGGGAGCGCAGCTCGGCGACCGCCGCCGCCACGTCGTTGTAGACGCAGAAGCGCGCGCCCCGGTCGGCGAAGGCGTGGTGGAGGCCGCCGCCCAGGTTGACGGCGATGCCGTTGCTGGCGCGGGCGAGGCGGGTGGCGGCCAGGGTGCCGCCGACCATCGTCCGCTGCGCCTCGAGGATCCGCTCCAGGGCGTCCTCGGAGAGCTGCAGGCCGACGATCCGAACGAGGGTCTCGGGCCGGTTCAGCGAGTCGAGGTAGTCGTCGGTGTGGATCCGGCGCAGGTGGGGGAAAGGCACGGGCTCGGCGGGGTGGGCGGCGGCGGGGTCGAGCAGGCCGGCCGAGTCCAGGAAGGCGAGGATGCGCTCGCCCCGCTGGGGATCGTAGACGGCGCCGGGGAGCTCGATCTGGTAGCGCCGGCTGTAGACGAGCTGGACGCGGGGCGCCCGGCCGAGGCGGGAAAGCCGGCGAAGGGTCTTGAGGAGCATGGCTCAGGCTTCCTCCTGGGAGCGCAGTTGCACCCAGGTGGCCCCCCAGCCGCCGGCCTCGCCGGGAGCGTCGCCGAAGGCCTCCACCCGCGAGTCGCGCTCCAAGAGGGTGCGCACCGTCTGCCGCTGCACTCCGATCCCCTTGCCATGGATGATCCGCAGGGCCCGGAAGCCCTTCTCCCAGGCCGCGTCGAGGTAGTCGCGGACGACGTCCGGAACCTCCGGGGGCGGGAAGCTGTGGAGGTCGAGGACGTCGGTGATCGGCAGCTCGACGGAGTCCGCGAAGTCCTCGAAGTCTTCGTCGTCGGCCATGGCAGGCCGCCTACCGCTGCGCGATCGGCCGTCCGCCCGCCGCCTGGCGCACGGTGTCCACGAAGGCGTTCTTGCTCGGCAGCTCGCCGAAGACGTGCGGCTCCTGGCCGGGACGGTAGAGGAGATAGAAGGGGATGCCGTAGCGGCCGTGCTCGGCGAGGAACTTGGCGATCTCGTCGTTCTGGTTCGTCCAGTCGGCCTTCATCGGCACCACGCCGTGCTCCACGAAGGCCTGGGCCACCTCGGGGGTGTTGAGCACCAGGCGCTCGTTGACCTTGCAGGTGAAGCACCAGTCGGCGGTGACGTCGACGAAGACGAGCTGGCCGCCGGCGGACAGCGACTCCGCGCGGGCGCGGTCGAAGTCCTGCCAGGGGATCAGGCCCGCCGGCTGCCCGGCCGTCCGCGTCGTCGCCTCGCCCCGGGAGGCGGCGGCGGCGAAGAGCGTGACGGCGATGGCAGCCACCATGCCGGCCGCGGCCATGCCGCGCAGGCCGCGGCTGCTGGCGACGCGATGCTGGATCCAGGTGAAGAGGCCGATGCCGAGCAGGCCGAGCTGGACCGCCGCGAGCTGCTCGGGCGACACCTGCGAGGAGAGGACGTAGAACAGCCAGACCGCCGACGCCGCCAGCAGGAAGCCCATGACGCCGCGCACCGTCTCCATCCAGGCGCCGGGCCGGGGGAGGAGCCGGGCGATGCCGGGCGCCGCCGCCACCAGCAGGTAGGGGAGGGCCATGCCCAGTCCCAGGGCCGTGAAGACGGCGAGGATCACCGGCGCCGGCTGGGCGAGGGCGAAGCTGATCGCCGTGCCGAGGAAAGGCGCCGAGCAGGGGGTGGCCATCAGCGTGGCGAACAGGCCGGAGGCGAAGTGGCCGGCGAGCCCTTCGCGCGGTCCGGTGCCGCCGAGGCGGGCCAGCGACTGCGGCAGGGGGATCTCGAACAGCCCCCACAGGTTGAGGCAGAAGAGCACCACCACCACGGCGAGGAAGGCGACGAAGCCCGGCCGCTGGAACTGCACCCCCCAGCCCACCGCCGACCCCGCCGCGCGCGCCGCGATGGCCGCCAGGGCCAGGAACCAGAACGAGGCCAGGATGCCCGCCGAGGTCGCGAGAGTGCCCCGCACCACCTCGGCCCGCCCGTGGCCGGCGCTGCGCACCAGGCCGAAGATCTTGAGCGACAGCACCGGCAGGACGCACGGCATGGCGTTGAGGATGAGGCCGCCGAGCAGGGCCAGGAGCAGCGTGACGGCCAGGTTGCCGCCGGCCGGCTTCGCGGCGGCGGGAGCCGGAGGCGCCGTTCCGCTGCCTCCTCCTGCCGCGATCCCGGCGGCCTTCGTGAACAGGTCCCCATGCTGCGGCTTGCCGTCCGCTCCTACCGAGAGCTGGATCTCCGCCTCGGCGGTCACGGGCGGCAGGCACTGCGAGTCGTTGCAGGCCTGGTAGCGCAGCGACGCCTTCATGGGGTAGGAGCCGGCCGCCGTGCCCGCGGGCACCTTGACCTCGGTGAAGATCACCACGTCGCCGTCGTACACGGCCAGCGGCTGGGTCTCGAAGGCGAATTTCTGCATCTCGGCCGGCGGATACGTGACCGGCCCGGGCGACCAGCCGGCCGGCAGGGCCAGCTCGAGGACGGTGGGGATGAGGTACTCGAAGGTCGGCTTGGCGCTGTTGACGTGCCATCCCCGCTCGATGCTCACCAGGGCGGCGACGCGGGCGGGCGCCCCGGCGTCGTAGGCCGTGCGGTCGGAGTTGAGGACGAAGGAGGCCTTCTGCTGCCGCTGGAACTGCGCCCCGGCGGGCGCCGCCAGCGCAAGCAGCGCCAGGGCGAGGCCCAGGCCGGCGAGTCGGGTCAGAGCTGGAGCCGAGGCATGCGCCTTGATGGGGTCAATCATGGGGTCGGTCATGAGGATCGCCCTCTCGTCGATCTGGAGCCGGAAACAGGAACCGGCGGCATTTTATTCGCGCCTGAGCCGGAAGGCTGATCATGATCCTACATCCCGCCTGCTTCCCGATGATACGATCCGCCCCCGTGAAGCTATCCAAACGCGCTTCCTCGATTGGAGAATCCGCCACCCTCCGGGTGACGCGGCGCGCCGCCGAGCTGCGGGCGCGGGGTGTTTCCGTGGTGGACCTCGGGGCCGGCGAGCCCGATTTCCCCTCGCCGCCGGTGGCGGTGGAGGCGGCCCGGCGCGCCCTCGCCGAGGGGTTCACCCGCTACACGCCCGGCAGCGGCCTGCCCGCGCTGCGCGAGGCCCTCGCCGACTCCTGCCGGCAGCGCTACGGCGCGCCCTGGCAAGCGGCGCAGTCGATCGTCACCGTCGGCGGCAAGGCCGCCCTCTTCCAACTCGCCCTCGCCCTGTTCGAGGAGGGGCAGGAGGTCGTGCTCCCCTCGCCCTGCTGGGTCAGCTTTCCGGAGCAGATCCGGTTCGCCGGCGCCCGGCCCGTGATGGTGCCCACCTCCGGGGACGACGGCTTCCGCATCCACGCCGGCCCGCTCCTGGAGGCGGTCACGGACCGCACCCGCGCCATCCTCCTCAACTCCCCCTGCAACCCCACGGGGGGGATCGTAGAGGCGGCCGACCTGCGGCAGATCGTGGAGTTCGCCGCCGAGCGCGGCCTGGTGGTGATCTCGGACGAGACCTACGAGCGCTTCGTCTATGGCAGCGAGGGAGGCATTGGCGGCACGCATGCCAGCGCCGCTTCCCTGGCCGCCGAGTTCCCGGAGACGGTGGTGCTGGTCGGCTCCTTCTCCAAGACCTACGCCATGACCGGCTGGCGGATCGGCTTCCTGCTCGGGCCGGCCGAAATCGTGGGAGCGGTGGAGAACATCCAGAGCCATGCCACGTCCAACCCCACCTCGTTCGCCATGGTGGGCGCCCTCGAGGCCCTGCGCCACGCCGAGCCCGAGGTCGAGGTCATGGTGGCCGAGTACCGGGCGCGGCGCGAGATGCTGGTGCCCCTCCTGAACGGCATCCCCGGCTGCCGCTGCCGGCCGCCGGACGGCGCGTTCTACGCCTTCCCCGACGTCTCCGCCTGCTTCCGTCCGGGGCGGGAAGATTCGATGGCGCTCTCCGAGTTTCTGCTCGAAGAGGTCGGAGTCGCCGTGGTGCCGGGGGCCGCCTTCGGCGCCGGCAATCACATCCGGCTCTCTTTCGCCTGCTCGCGGGCCAACCTCAGGGAGGGTCTCGAGCGGATCGCGGCCGCGCTGGCCGGCTGATTCCGGGATCGAATCCCAGGTCCGAACCTTTTGTGGAGGATCCATGAAGAATTCCCTTGAAGCTCTCCGCCTGCCCGCGGCGTTTCTGGCCGGCGCCGGCCTCGTCCTGGCGCTCGTGGCCCTGCCGCTCTCCGCATCCGCCCAGGCGGCCCAGAAGGGCGCCAAGCCGACGGCCGAGGATGCCCGCAAGTTCCTCGAGGACGCCCAGAAGCGCCTGTTCGACCTCACGGTCGAGGCTCAGCGGGCGGCCTGGGTGCAGGCCAACTTCATCACCTACGACACTCAGATCCTGGCCGCCCAGCGCGGCGAGGTGCTCCTCGGCGTCGCCGTCGAGCTGGCCAAGGAGGCCACGCGCTTCGACGACGTGAAGCTGCCGGACGACCTCAGGCGCCAGATCGACCTGCTGAAGCGCAGCCTCGTCCTGCCGGCCCCCAGCGATCCCGCCCAGACCGCCGAGCTGAGCCGCCTGGCGGCCTCTCTCGACGCCCAGTACGGCTCCGGCAAGTACTGCCCGCCGGGCGGCGGCGAGTGCAAGGACCTGCCGCAGCTCGAAGACGTCATGATGGACAGCCGGGACCCCAAGGAGCTGCTCGAGGCCTGGACGGGCTGGCACGGCATCGCCCCGCCGATGCGCGCCGACTACCAGCGCCTGGTCGAGATCGCCAACGCCGGCTCCAAGGAGCTGGGCTACAAGGACACCGGGGCCCTCTGGCGCTCGAAGTACGACATGCCGCCGGACCAGTTCGCGGCCGAGCTCGACCGCCTCTACGGCCAGGTCAAGCCGCTCTACGAGTCCCTGCACTGCTACGTGCGGTCGCAGCTCAATAAGAAATACGGCGATGACGTCGTGCCGCTCGACCAGGCCATCCCGGCCCACCTGCTGGGCAACATGTGGGCGCAGACCTGGGACAACATCTACCTGCTGGTCGCGCCTCCCAACGCCGATCCGGGGTTCGACCTGACGGAGCGCCTGAAGGCCAGGAAAGTCGACGAGAAGGCGATGGTGAAGTATGGCGAGAGCTTTTTCACCTCGCTCGGCTTCGCGCCGCTGCCCGAGACGTTCTGGGAGCGCTCCCTGATCACGCAGCCCAAGGACCGCGACGTCCAGTGCCATGCCAGCGCCTGGAGCCTCGACTACAAGGACGACCTGCGGATCAAGATGTGCACCAAGATCAACGACGAGGACTTCCGGACGATCCACCATGAGCTGGGGCACAACTTCTACCAGCGGGCCTACAACCAGCAGCCCTTCATCTACCAGGACAGCGCCAACGACGGTTTCCACGAGGCGGTGGGCGACACCATCGCGCTGTCGATCACACCCGAGTACCTGAAGCAGATCGGCCTGATCGACCAGGTCCCCGACCCGTCGAAGGACCTCGGCCTGCTGATGAAGCGGGCGCTCGAGAAGGTGTCGTTCCTGCCCTTCGGCCTGCTGATCGACCAGTGGCGCTGGAAGGTGTTCTCGGGCGAGATCTCGCCCGCCGACTACAACAAGGGCTGGTGGGAGCTGCGCGAGAAGTACCAGGGCGTCAGGGCGCCGGTAGCCCGCAGCGAGAAGGACTTCGACGCCGGCGCCAAGTACCACGTGCCGGGCAACACGCCCTACACGCGCTACTTCCTCGCCGACATCCTGCAGTTCCAGCTCCACCGCGGGCTCTGCCAGGCGGCCGGCTTCAAGGGCCCCCTGCACCGCTGCTCGATCTACGGCAACAAGGAGGCGGGAGCCCGCCTGGCCAAGATGCTGGAGATGGGCCAGAGCCGCCCGTGGCCCGACGCCCTCGAGGTCGTCACCGGCCAGCGTCAGATGGACGCCACCGCCATCCTCGACTACTTCGCCCCTCTGAAGACCTGGCTCGACCAGCAGAATCAGGGACAGAAGTGCGGCTGGTAGGATAGGGCTCTAAAAATCACTGGTGCCGGCCGTGCTGAGCCCGGCCGGCACTGTCTCATTGACTTCTCGCTCCAGGGTTGGGACGATGATGCCATGGCTCTGACGATCGAAAACCCGGAAACCGAGCGCCTCGCGGCCGAGGTCGCCAAGCTGGCTGGAGAAAGCCAGACGGAGGCCATCCGGAAGGCCTTGGAGGAAAGAAAGTTGCGGCTCGTGCCGAAGAACGTCCCGGCAGAGCGAGTCGCGAGGCTCCGCCTTTTCCTGGAGAGGGAAGTCTGGCCCAACATTCCTCCTGAGGTTCGTGGCAAACGGATCACCAAGGAGGAAGAGGAAGAGATCCTCGGCTACGGACTCGGTGGCGTATGATCCTCGACTCTTCGGCGATTGTGGCGATCCTGGTGGAGGAGCCCGGGGCCGAAGAGCTCCTCTCCAAACTGCAAGCAACCGGACCGGTCGGAGTCGGCACTCCGACGCTGGTGGAATCACACCTCGTCCTGGCCGGGCGTCTTCAGACGAACCCAGCACCCTATCTGGAAAGCTTTCTGCTCGCCCTTGACGCAGTCGTGCTGCCGTTCAGTGATGTGCACTGGTATGCAGCGGCAGACGCGTTCCTGCGCTTTGGCAAGGGCCGGCACCCGGCCGCGCTCAACTTCGGGGATTGCATGGCTTACGCAACGGCCAAGATCGCGGCTCAGCCGCTGCTGTGCGTCGGCAATGACTTCCCCAGGACGGATCTCGAGCTGGCCTGAGAGCACATCCGAAGCGCAAAGCTTTGACTCTTCCGTTACCAGAAGGCCGGCTTACGCCGGCCCTTTTTGTTGTACCTTGCCCCGCAGGAGGACTGCGATGGCCAAGGACGGCAAGGGTGACGATCTCCCGGCGGGCGGCATCTCCCGCCGTGATTTCCTGCGCGGCGGCGCGGCGGTGGGCGCCCTCGGATCGGCGGGTCTGCTGGCGGGGGAGATGGCGGAGGGGGCCAAGGCTAAACCCGCGCCGCGCATGGAGGCCGGGGTCGAGGTCTTCGGGCCCGGGCCGGTGCCCGTGCGGCTGCGGATCAACGGCAAGAGCCATGACCTGAATCTCGAGCCCCGGACCACCCTGCTCGACGCCCTGCGCGATCACCTGGAGCTGACCGGCGCCAAGAAGGTCTGCGACCGCGGCACCTGCGGCGCCTGCACCGTGCTCCTCGACGGCGCTCCCGTCTACGCCTGCAGCCTGCTCGCCATCGACGTCCAGCGCCAGCCCATCGCCACCCTCGAGGGGCTCGGCCGGCCCGAGAAGCTCCATCCCCTGCAGGCCGCCTTCGTCGACAACGACGCCCAGCAGTGCGGCTTCTGCACGCCCGGCTTCATCATGGCCGCCAAGGCCCTGCTCGACCACAATCCCACCCCCAGCCTGGGCGACGTCCATCACGGCCTCTCCGGCAACTTCTGCCGCTGCGGCACCTACGCCGGCATGCGCCAGGCGGTGCTGGCGGCCGCGCCGCTGATGGCGGGCGGCTTCGAGGAGGAACCGGAGGAGCCCGAGGAGGGGAGCGGCGCCGAGGTCATTGATGACGGCGATGCCGTCGACGCCCCCAAACCGGCGAGCCGCAACAAAAAGAAGAAGAAGAGGAGGGGCCGTGGCTGACTACTCCTGGCCGGACGCGAAAGACCGGCGCCTGATCGGTCAGCGGATCTCGCGCCTCGACGGCCCCGCCAAGGTCACGGGCCGTGCCAAGTACACCTACGATCTCAAGCCGTCCGGCATGCTCTGGGCCAAGGTGCTGCGCTGCCCCCACGCCCACGCGCGCATCCTGCGGCTCGACGTCTCCGCCGCCAAGGCGATGCCCGGGGTCAAGGCCGTGCGGGTCATCCAGGGGCAGGGCACCGAGATCCAATGGGCGCTGGACGACGTCGTCGCCGTCGCCGCCACTTCCGAGGACATCGCCGAGGACGCCCTGCGGGCCATTGTCGTCGAGTACGAGGTGCTGCCCCATCAGGTGAAAGACGACAGCCTCGATGGCGCCGCGGGCGTTACGCCCGGCGAAGAGGAGACGGCGGGCGATCCTGACGCCGCCATGGCCGGCTCCGCCGTGCGCCTCAAGGGCCGGTACGGCATGCCCGTCGTGGCCCACAACTGCCTGGAGGCCCACGGCCAGATCTGCCAGTGGACGGGTCCGGAAACCTTGACCGCCTGGTGCTCCACCCAGGCCGTCTCCGGCGTCGCGACGCAATTTGCCGAGGGGCTCGGCATCCCCGCCGCCAACGTGCGGGTGGTCACCGAGCACATGGGCGGCGGCTTCGGCAGCAAGTTCAGCGCCGACCGCTGGGGCATCGACTGCGCCCAGCTCTCCAGGCAGGCGGGCGGCGTGCCGGTGAAGCTGATGCTGGAGCGCCGCGCCGAGCTGACGGTGGCCGGCGACCGCCCGTCGGCCTACGCCGAGATCGAGGTGGGCGCCAGGCTGGACGGCACGCTGACCGCCTGGTCCTCGAAGTCCTGGGGCTCGGGCGGCCTCGGCAACGCCGGCAGCCCGCCCATGCCCTACGTCTTCCAGATCCCCGACCGGCGGCACCGGCACTCCGCCGTGCCCACCCACAAGGCGAGCTCCCGGGCGTGGCGGGCCCCCAACCATCCCCAGGGGTGCTACCTCACCATGAGCGCGCTGGACGACCTCGCCGCCAGCCTGGGGATGAACCCGCTCGACCTCTTCCTCCAGAACCTCGCCCTGACCGGCCCGCTGGAGAAGGTCTACCGCGAGGAGCTCGAGATGGCCGACCACCTCATGGGCTGGCGCCAGCGCTGGCACCCGCGGGGCGATCCGTCCCGGGGGCCCGTCAAGCGGGGCCTCGGGCTGTCGATCCACACCTGGGGCGGGCGCGGCCACCGCAGCAACTGCGAGGTGACGATCCATCCCGACGGCCTGGCCGAGGCCAAGATCTCCAGCCAGGACATCGGCACCGGCACCCGCACCGTCATCGCCATCGTGCTCGCCGACACCCTCGGCCTACCTCTCGACGCCGTGCGGGTGAGCCTGGGCGACAGCCGCTACCCGGCCTCCGGCGGCTCCGGCGGCAGCAGCACCGTGGGCGGCGTCAGCGCCGCCACCCGCCGGGCGGCCCAGAACGCCCTCGGCATGATTTTCGCCAAAGCGGCGCCGCGGCTCGAGGCCACCCCCGACGCCCTGGAGGCGGCCGATGGCACGATCCGCGTCAAGGCCGAGCCCGCCCGCAGCCTGACCTGGCGGCAGGCGATGGCCCTCTTCGGCCGCACCCCTCTCACCGCCAGCGGGGTCAATCCCGGCAATCCTGGGGAAGGCGAGCTGACGGCCAGCGGCGTGGGCGGCGTGCAGATGGCGGACGTCTCCGTGGATGCCGAGACCGGCGTGGTCAAGGTCAACAAGATGGTGGCCGTCCAGGACTGCGGCCTGGTCATCGACCTGAAGACGGCCGAGAGCCAGGTCTATGGCGCCCTGATCATGGGCATCTCGACCGCCCTGTCGGAGGAGAAGGTGATCGATCCGGTCACCGGCATCACCCTCAACGTCGACTTCGAGTCCTACAAGATGGCCGGCATCGCCGACGTGGGCGAGCTGGTGGTGCACATGATGACGGGGCCGGGCTACGACGAGCGCGGCGTCATCGGCCTGGGCGAGCCGCCGATGGTCTCGCCCTGCGCGGCGATCGCCAACGCCGTGGCCAACGCCGTCGGAGTGCGCGTTCCCTACCTGCCGCTCACCCCCCGGCGGGTGCTCGACGCGCTGGCGGCGAAGAAGGAGACCGCCTGATGCAATCCTTCGAGTACGCCAACCCCGGCACCCGCGAGCAGGCCGTGCGCCTGCTCGGCACCGAGCCCGGCCGCGCCGCGCCGCTCGCCGGCGGCAGCGACCTGCTGGCCTTGATGAAGGACGGCGTCGAGGCCCCGAAGCGGCTGGTCAACCTCAAGTCGATCGGCGGGCTCACGGGCGTCCGCTCCGAGAAGGGCGCGGGCCTGCGGATCGGCGCTCTCACCACCCTCGACGCTCTGGCGGCCGACGCCGCCATGGCCTTCGAGCACCCCGCCGTGGCCGCCGCCGCCGGCCGGCTGGCCGGGCCGCAGATCCGCAACGTCGCCACCGTCGGCGGCAACCTCTGCCAGCGTCCCCGCTGCTGGTACTACCGGAACGGCTTCGGCCTCCTCGCCTTGAAGGACGGCAAGTCCATGGTCACGGAGGGGGACAACCGCTATCACGCCATCCTCGGCAACGAAGGCCCCGCCTACTTCGTGCAGCCGTCCACCCTCGCGCCGCTGCTGGTGGCCCTGGGCGCCCAGGTGATCCTCTTCGGACCGCAGGGGGAGCGCCGGGTCGACCTCGAGAAGCTCTACCGCATCCCCCGGAAGGAGGGGGAGCGCGAGCACGACCTTCTGCCGGGCGAGCTGATCACCGAGCTCCTGCTGCCGCCGCCGGCCGCGGGCCGGAAGGTCGCGAGCTACGAGGTGCGGCAGCGCGAGACTCTCGACTGGTCCCTCGCCACCGCCTCCGTGGTCCTGGAGATGGACGGCGGCACGGTGAACCGGGCTCGAATCGTCCTGGGCCAGGTGGCGCCCATCCCCTGGGTGGCGACGGAGGCCGAGGAGCTCCTGAAGGGCAAGTCGATCGACGCCGCGCTCGCCGGCAAGGCGGGGGAGGCCGCCGTCCAGAAGGCCCGCGCCCTCTCCCACAACCGCTACAAGATCCAACTCGCCCGCATCGCCGTGAAGCGCGCCCTGCTGACCGCGGCGGGCCTGGGGGCGGGTATGATGGAAGGGGAGGGCTGAGCCATGAATCTCGCCACCAAGTCCGGATCGATGCCCCGGGTCTGCTGCTCGCGCCTGCGCTCGAAGGGGATGTTCATCGACGTCGAGCCCGACCCCGCCATCCCCAACACCAAGGACGGCTTCTTCTGGTGCAGCCTCACCATGACCTGCCTCGGCCCCGACCGCCGGGTGTGCGACGACGGGCGCTGCGACGACGGCCGGCCCTGCTTCGACCCTCTTTAGAGCTGCTTCGCTGGCGTCCAGAGCACACAAATCCTTCTCTCCCGTGCCGATGTTTCTCCGGGGGGCACGCTTTGAGGTAAGAAGTGTCACTCTTCTATTAGGCGGAGTGAATGGCGGCCATGATGGCCGCCGGTGAATCCGCCAAGGAGGGGCACTCCATGTCAAGCAAAATCCGATCGGCCGCCATCGTTCTCGTCCTCGTCAACCTTTTCGCCACTACTGCATATGCCCTGCCGCCTCTGGGACGCCAGGCGTCGCCCCAGCCAAGGGGAGTGCTCAACGCCGCCTGGGAGTGGATCGCCGAGTTGCTAGCGCCCGCGATCCAGGTAGTCTGGGAAAAGGCTGGAAGCAGCATGGACCCCAATGGGGATCCCCACGCTGTTTCTGGAGAGGAGACAGATGGCGGCAGTTTAGTGGCTCCTAACGGCAATTAGTGGCTTATTTCTTCTAAGGGCGCCAGACTACGGGCTGGCGCCTGCTTTTCCCTCATTTTGCTTGTCCCGTTTCCCGCCTCTGCGGTAACTAGTATTTTAGAGGCGGAACTCTGGCCGCGCTCTGGGTCCTGAGAGAGGAGGCAATCGTTTGAAGATCCACCCCAATGAGTTTTTGCTGGAGGAGTTCCTATTGTCGCTGTCAAGGGAGCATTTGGAGGTGGTTGACCACCTGGTCCGGTGTGCGGCCTGCCGCCGCCGTGTCCATGGCGTGGTGAGCCAGCGTTCGGGGCCAGTGGCGAGGCGAGTGGCGAACGTGCTGCATTGGCCTCCGGCGCCTGTCGATTATGGGCCAGCCCTCGAACGAACAGAGAAGGTGTTGCGAGATAGGGAGTACGTGTTGGCCGAGGAGCGAGCTGAAGCCCCGGGCCTCTTCGTTGAGCTGACGCGTTCCAGTTCTGCCCCCAAAGTCATCCTTCTCCAGAACGACCCACGCTTTCACACCTGGGGCCTGTTTGAGTTGCTGGTAGAGCGGTGCCTTGAGATGAGTATTCGTAATCCTGATTACGCTGAAGAGATTGGGCTTTTGGCTCTTCGCCTATCGGAGTACCTGCCTCAAGGCCTCTATGGCGATGCGCTGATAGAAGACCTGCGAGCACGGTCTTGGGGGTACATCGGGAATGCACATCGAGTCCGTTCGGACCTTAAGGGTGCAGAGGAAGCGCTTGCCTCTGCCTATGTACATCTTAACCAGGGAACCAAGGACCCGCTCGAACGGGCGGTTCTGTTGGACTTGGAAGCCTCGCTACGCAGGGATCAACGGCGTTTTGACGATGCTTCCAGGCTCTTGCGGAGGGCCATCACAATTTTCCTCCAGAGCGATCAGCGCCACCGTGCAGGAAGGTCGCTGGTCAACTTGTCGACCGTCCGCCACTACGCCGGTGATCCCGAAGGTGGTATTCCTCTCCTTTATCAGGCGATTCAGTTCATCGACTCCGAACAGGAACCGCGCCTTTTGATCTGTGCCCGGCACAATCTGATCGACTATCTGGCCGCATCAGGCCGCTTCCTCGAGGCCCAGAAGCTCTATCGCGAGACCCGCCCTTTGTATCGGAGCTTCCCGGATGCCTGGACGCAGAACCGGCGCAAGTGGGTGAAAGGGAAGATCTCCCGCGGGCTCGGCCAGTTCGAGCAAGCCGAGTCGCTGTTCCTGGCTGCTCGTGAGGGGTTCATCGGCGAGGGGGTCCCATACGACACCGCCTTGGTCTCCCTGGAGCTCGGCATGCTGTATGCCGAGCAGGGGCGGACGGCGGACCTGAAGCGGCTGGCGGAGGAGATGGTGCCGATCTTCTCCTCGCTGCACATCCACCGTGAGGCGCTCGCCGCCTTGGCGTTTCTCAAGCAGGCCGCGGAGGCGGAGCGGGCCACCGTGGATCTGGTCTCCGGAGTGGCCGCCTACCTCCGGCGGGCCCAGCACGACCCGGCGCTGCGGTTTCAGGAGCCTGCGCCCTAAGCTATGCTTGTCCCGGTAGGAAGGAGATTTCCGATGCGAATCGCCAAGCATGAGCTCCAAGAACTGGTGGAGGATCTTCCAGAGCAGGTTGAGGTTGACGAGGTATTATACCGCCTCTATCTGCGAGAGAAGCTGAACGCGGCAGAGGAGGACGTCCGTGCCGGGCGCATCCTCAGTCATGAGGAGGTTGTGGCGGAGACCGCTAAGTGGTTTACAGAGTAGTCTGGACCAGCAAATCGCGGGAGGATCTTCGGGATATCCACGACTACATCGCAAAGGACTCCAGACGCTATGCACAGATCCAGGTCGAGCGAATCCAGACATCTGCGCTCAAGACCGGCCGCTTTCCAGAGATTGGGAGAATCCTACCGGAGTTCCCGAAAGGCGCTTGGAGGGAGTTGCTGATAGGCAACTACCGGGTTATCTACAGACCGGAGCCCATGGAGAGTCAGATCCTTATTCTGGCAGTCGTGCATGGACGCCAGTTGCTCAAGGAGTCAATGATCGGTCCAGTGTAGGGTCCCTAGCCATTCTGGTGGAAAATGATCCCTCTGGTTAGACGGTCCACCATCCGGAGGGGTTGATGCGCCGAGTCCGTCCTCGTTTCGCTCTTGCCGCTGTCCTGCTGCTGGCCGGCCTTCCTCTCGCCGCCCAGCAGACGGCGATCACCCTCGAGGGCCTGCTGAGCGCGCCGTTCCCGGCGGAGCTTCTGGCGTCTCCGGCAGGGGGCAAGCTCGCCTGGATCCAGAACGCGAAGGGGGTCCGGAACGTCTGGGTGGCCGAGCCTCCGGAGTATCGGGGCCGGCCGGTCACCCGCTACACGGCCGACGACGGCCAGTCCATCGGCGGCCTCGAGTGGACGCCGGATGCCAAGACGCTGATCTATGTCCGCGGCGGCGGCGCCAACCGGCAGGGGGACGTGCCCAATCCCACCAGCGATCCCGCCGGCGCCGAGCAGGCCCTGTGGCGCGTCCCGCTCGACGGCGGCGAGTCCGTGCGAATTGCCGAGGGGAGCGGGGTGGCCGTCTCGCCGCGCGGCGATGGCATCGCGTTGGTCAAGGGAGGGGAGATCCTCTGGGCGCCGTTCGCGGACAAGCCGGTGCCCGTGCGGTGGGTGCAGGTGCGGGGGAGCGCCCGGCAGCTACGGTTCTCCCCCGACGGCTCGAAGCTGGCGTTCGTGAGCAGCCGGGGCGACCACAGCTTCATCGGCCTCTATGACGTGGCCGCCAAGACCCTGCGCTGGATCGATCCGAGCGTGGACACCGATAACGATCCCGTCTGGTCGCCGGACGGCTCGCGCCTGGCGTTCCGGCGCACGCCGGCCTCGACGAAGGTCACCCTCTTCCATCCCAACCCGAGCGCGCAGCCCTGGTCCATCCTGGTGGCGGAGGCCGCGACCGGCCAGGCGAAGACCGTCTGGCGTGCCGAGCCGGGCTCGGGGAGCGTCTTCTACGCGATGGTCGCCGCGAACCAGTTGCTCTGGGGGGCGGAGGACCGGCTGATCTTTCCCTGGGAGCGGGACGGCTGGCTTCACCTCTACTCCGTGCCCGCCGCGGGCGGCAAGGCCACGCTGCTCACTCCCGGCGATTTCGAGGTCGAGTCCGTCGGGCTGACGCCGGACCGCCGGCAGGTCCTTTTCAACTCGAACCAGGACGACATCGACCGGCGGCACGTCTGGCGGGTGGACGTGACGGGCGGCCGGCCCGTGGCGCTGACCCGGGGGACGGGCATCGAGTGGCAGCCGGTGATGACGAGCGACGGCAAGGCCCTGGCCTATCTGCGCTCCGGAGCCCGGCGGCCCGCCCAGGCCGTGCTCGAGGCCGGGGGCGGCGAGGCGCGGGAGCTGGCGCCGGGAACGGTGCCGTCCGAGTTTCCGGAGAGCGCCCTGGTGGAGCCGCAGGCGGTGACGTTCAGCGCCGCGGACGGGCTGCGGGTCCACGGCCAGCTCTTCCTGCCTCCGGGGATCAAGAAGGGGGAGCGGCGGCCGGGAGTCCTCTTCTTCCATGGCGGCTCCCACCGGCAGATGCTGCTCGGCTGGCATTACTCGGGGTACTACAGCAACGCTTATGCGATGAACCAGTATCTCGCGAGCCGGGGCTACGTCGTGCTCTCGGTGAATTACCGCGCGGGGACCGGCTATGGGCTGGCGTACCGCGAGGCTCCGAACCAGGGGGCTTCGGGCGCGAGCGAATTCAATGACGTAATGGGAGCGGGGCTCTTCCTGCGGAGCCGGCCAGAGGTCGATCCGGGGCGCATCGGCCTCTGGGGCGGCTCCTACGGCGGTTATCTGACGGCGCTCGGCCTGGCCCGCGCCTCGAACCTCTTCGCCGCTGGGGTGGACATCCACGGGGTCCACAATTGGAACGTGGGCATCCGGACGTTCATCCCGGACTACGATCCGCAGCCGGACGAGGAGCGGCTGGCCTTCCAGTCTTCCCCCATGGCCTGGCTGGCCGGCTGGCGCTCGCCCGTGCTGGTGATCCATGGCGACGACGACCGCAACGTCTCCTTCAGCGAGACGGTGGATCTGGTGGAAGGGCTGCGCGAGAGGAACGTCGAGGTGGAGCAGCTCATCCTGCCGGACGAGATCCACTCGTTCCTCCGCTACGCGAGCTGGCTTTCGGTCTTCCGGGCGTCCGCCGAGTTCTTCGACCGCAGGCTGGGGCGTCCTCGGTCATGATCGGCAGAAACATACCGCCAGGCCTTTACGGCATCCGGGGAGTGATGTGCGTCTGCCATCTCCTCGTGGAGGGGGATCAGGCCTGGCTCCTCGATACCGGGATGGTGGGCGAACCGGTCCTGCTGCGCCGGCTGATGCTCCGGCTGGGACTCGCGGCGGACTCCATCAAGGCCATCCTCCTGACCCACGGCCACCTGGATCATGCGGGCAACCTGGCGAAGCTCAAGGAGTGGACGGGAGCGCCGGTCTACGGCCACCCCGCCGAGCAGCTTCACGTGGACGGCACCTATCCCTATGAAGGGACCGCCCGCTGGTGCGGACGGCTGGAGGCGTTGGGGCGGTTGGCGTTCCGCTACCGCACGGCGCTGATCGACGAGCCGATCGGGGAAGGAGACGTGCTCCCCTTCTGGGGCGGCCTGCGGGTGGTCCACCTGCCCGGCCACTCGGATGGCCACTGCGGTTTCTACAGCGAAAAGCACGACCTGCTCTTCTCGGGCGACCTCTTCGCCAGCTACTTCTTCAAGCCCCACGTCTCGCCGCCGATCTTCACCAGCAGGCCCGAGCTGCTCCCAGGCAGCTTGCGCAAGGCCCTGGCTCTCGATCCCCGTTGGATCGTGCCCAACCATTACGACGTCCTGGACGGCGACTTGCACAAGCGCCGGTACGTGGAGCTGTGCCGGCAGGTGCTCGGCCGCCCGCTCCAGGTGGGCGTCGAGCCGGAGGGATAGGACGCCATGGAAACCGAGCCCGTCCTGATGCTGCTGGCCGTGGTGCTCGTGGGGGTGGGGGTACTGGGAACGGTCCTGCCGGCTCTGCCCGGCGCGCCGCTGGTCTTCCTGGGGCTGCTGGTGGCCGCCTGGGCCGATCATTTCCAGAAGGTGGGCTGGTTCACCCTGACCATCCTGGCGCTGCTCACGGTACTGACCTTCGTGGTGGACTTCATGGCGGCGAGCCTGGGCGCGAAGCGGGTCGGAGCGAGCTGGGCGGCCCTGGCCGGCGCCGCCGTCGGCACCATCGTGGGCTTCTTCTTCAGCATCCCGGGGCTCATCCTCGGACCCTTCGTGGGGGCCGTGATCGGGGAGTACGCCGCGCGCCGGAACTGGGCTCAGGCGGGCAAAGTGGGGGTCGGCACCTGGGTCGGCATGCTGATCGCCATCGCGGGCAAGCTGGCGCTGATCTTCACGATGGTCGGGATCTTCGTCCTGGCCTACGTGATCTAGAACCCCAGCTCATCCTGCACCAGCGGCGCGATGCAGCTCGCGGACTCGTTGGCCGGGCTGTTCACGGTCCGGCTGACGGGGAACGCCTCGAAGGTGTCCGCGGCGTAGGGGAGGAGGAGGGGCTGCAGCTTCGCCGCGTCCTCCATCTTCGGGTCCAGCCAGAGATCGAAGTTTTCAGGATCGAGGATGACCGGCATGCGGTCGTGAAGCGGCCTCATCAGATCGTTGGCGTCCGTCGTCAGGATCGTGAAGGTCTCGACCGGCTTCTCCTGGGCCGGGTTCTTCCAGGAAGACCAGAGGCCGGCGAAGGCGAACGGCTTGCCGTCCTGCCGGTGGATCAGGTAGGGCTGCTTCAGCTTGCCCTCCTTCTTCCACTCGTAGAAGCCGTCGGCGGCGATCAGGCAGCGCTTCTTCTTGAAGCTCCATTTATAGGCGGGCTTCTCGGCGACGCTCTCGGCGCGGGCGTTGATCATGCGGTTGCCGATGCTCGCCTCCTTGGCCCAGTAGGGGATCAGCCCCCACTTCAGCAGGTCGAGCCGGCGCGGCTCGCCGGGCGCCGTCACCCGCACCACCGCCGCCTCCTGGGTGGGGGCCAGGTTGTAGCGGGGCAGGACCATGGGCAGGTCTGAGATGTCGAAGAGGAGGGCGAGCTCCTCACCGGAAGAGGTCAGCGTGTAGCGTCCGCACATAGGGTCTCCCTCGCCTCGTGGGCCTCCGTGAATCCCAGATATTCGTCCAAAGAGAAGCTGTCGACCTCGATGGCGTCCCGGCGGGCCTCCGCGGCCTCGCGTACCTGTGCCGCCTCGAGCCCGCCGATCACTCCGGCGGCGACGGCCTCGTCGAGCCGGGCCTCGGGAGGGCCGGCCGGGATCCTGCCCTCGCGGCTCGCCGTCCGCACCCGCTCCACGATATCGCGGCTCCGGCTCACCAGGAGCAGGGCTCTTTCGAGACGGCCCACGGCCTGGGATGGATCGATCGGCAGATGGAGGTCCGCCGTCAGGCGGTCCCGCTGGGCGCCGGGAGTCTGGAGGATCGCGGCGAGGCGCGAGCCCTCGCGGTCGGAGGGGAGAGCGCCGAGGGGGTTGAGCCGCGCCCAGAAGGCGCCGGGCCCGTGCATCCAGAAGGCGAGCGGCCCCTCGAAGTTCCGGTAGATCCCCGTGAACGCCTCCTGGATCTGCGCCAGGCTCCAGTCCAGGGCCCAGCGTACCAGGGGGAGGTCCTCCTCGCGCCGGCCCTCGGCTTCGAAGCGGCGGAGCGTGCTCACGCCGAGATACATCCAGGAGAGGGCGTCGGCGAACCGGCCGGAGAGCTTCTCGCGCAGCTTGAGCTTGCCGCCGAGAGAGAGCATGGCGAGGTCCGAGAGGACGGCGAAGCGGGCGGAGGCCCAAGCCAGCCGGCGATAGTAGACGGCGGCGGGGCCTGGGACGGGCGAGCGGGCCAGGCGCCCCCGGGACAGGCTCAGGAATGCCGAGCGGATCCCATTGCCGAGCAGATGCCGGGCATGCCCCAGGAGGGCGCGGCGGAGGGCCTTGGAGTCGCCGGCGGCGAGGGCCCGGATCTCCCTCTGAGCATAGGGGTGGCAGCGGATGGCCCCCTGGCCGAAGAGGATCAGCGTGCGGGTGAGGATGTTCGCTCCCTCGACGGTGATGCCGATGGCCGCGCCCGTGTAGCCGTCGGCCAGGAGGTTGCGCGGGCCGCGGCAGAGGCCGGCGCCGCCCAGCACGTCCATGCCGTCGAGGACGAGGCGGCGCAGCAGCTCGGTCTCCTGGAGCTTGACGATGGCCGAGACCACGGACGGCTTCTGGCCCGAGTCTACGGCGCCGCAGGTGTAGACCCGCGCCGCCTCCATGAGATAGGTGAGGCCGGCGATGCGGGCGAGCGGCTCCTCGATTCCCTCGAAGCGTCCGATGGGCAGCCCGAACTGCCGGCGCACGGCGGCATAGGCCCCCACCACCCGCGCCACCAGCTTGGCCCCGGCTGCCGACTGTGCCGGCAGGGAGATCGACCGTCCGGCCGAGAGGGCCTCCATCAGCATCTTCCAGCCCCGCCCCGCGCCGGCCGCGCCGCCGATGATGGCGTCGAGCGGCACGACCACGTCCCGCCCCTCGGTGGGGCCGTTGGGGAACGGGATGCCCAGGGGATCGTGCCGCCGGCCGATCTCGACACCGGGGCTCGCCGCCGGCACCAGCACGCAGGTGATCCCCACGTCCTCGCCCCTGCCGAGCAGGTTTTCGGGATCCCGCAGCCGGACGGCGAGGCCGAGCAGGGTGGCGACCGGGGCGAGGGTGATGTAGCGCTTCCGCCAATTGAGCCGGATGGCCGGGCGGCCGTCGCGCCCCCGGAAGACGATGCCCTCGGAGGTGAGGGAGGCGGCGTCGGAGCCCGCCTCGGGCTCGGTCAGGGCGAAGCAGGGGATCTCCTCGCCTCGGGCCAGACGGGGGAGGTAGTGCCGGCGCTGCTCCTCCGTGCCATAGGCAAGGAGCAGCTCGGCGGGTCCCACCGAGTTGGGGATGAGCACGATGGCCGAGAGCGGCAGGGAGCGCGAGGCGAGCTTGCCGAAGATGCTGCTGCAGGCGAGGGCCGAGAAGGCGAGCCCGCCGTACTCCTCCGGGATCGTCAGGCCGAAGAATCCTTCGTGTTTGAGGAAGTCCCACACCTCGGGCTGCAGCTCCCGGCTCCGGGACAGCTCCCAGGGGTCGACTAGCCGGCAGGCCTCCTCGACCGGTCCCTCCAGGAAGGCACGCTCGCGCTCGGTCAGCTCAGGATAGGGTTCCGCCAGGATGCGCCGGAAGTCCGGCCGGCCGGAGAACAGCTCGCCATCCACCCACACCGTCCCCGCCTCGAGCGCCTCGCGCTCGGTGTCGGACACGCGGGGGAGGAGACCTCGGGAGCGGGCGATGCGGAGGAGGAGGGACATGGCGGTTCTCCTGGAGATTCTATCCTGCCGGGGAAAGCTATACTGCCGATATGGATCGGCAAGAAGCTCTGGATCGACTCTGCGTCGAGCATGGTCTCTTGGCGGTCTACCTCTTTGGATCGCGGGCCGATGACGGGCTCCAGCTCCTGAAGGAGGAGGCGGTCTCAGGGGAGGGCTCGGACCTCGATGTTGGAGTCGTCTTCAAAGAGCCGCTGCGAAATCCACGGATTCTGTCCCGATTGCAGGTAGACCTCGAGGACATCTTCGAGCCACTGCGCGTAGACCTGGTGCCGCTCCAGCGGGTGGACGCCTTGTTCCAGTTTTCCGCTATCGACGGTCATCGGGTCGCAACGGCCAACCCCGACGACGCGGATCGCTATGAGCTGGTGGTCATGAACCGGGCTGCCGAGCTGTTGCCCATCCAGCGGCGAATCGAGATCGAACGCTTTGGGGTGAGCTCGTCGTGACTCAAGGGCGGGTCAGTCTCAAGGTCGTCGGCGATCTTCTCGATACCGTTCAGGTCTGCTTGAAGGATCTCCGTGCCCTGCCTGTCAGCTCGCTCGAGGAGTTCATCGCCGACTTCCGGAATTCGGCGGCGGCCGAATCGTTTCTCCGACGGGCCATCCAGGCTCTCTTTGACCTGCTGCGGCATCTCCTGGCCAAGGGCTACGGAGAGGGTGCACTCGAATACAAGGAACTGGCCCGCCTCGCGGCAGAGAAGGGTCTTGTCCAGGATATGCGTTTGGCTGGCGTTCTAAGGGAGCTGGGAGGATTCCGCAACCGCCTGACACATTTTTATCAGGAAGTGACCCCCGAAGAGCTGTACGGGATCATCACGAGTGAGCTGGGAGATCTTGAAGAAATTGCTGGAGAGTTGAGGGTGGCGGCTGAGGCATGAGGGTTATGCCATAATGCCGCATGAATGGAGGCACCAGTATGGCAGTGATCAAGACCGTCGGGAGCAGCGGGCAGATCGCTCTCGGCAAGCAGTATGCGGGGCGTCACGTAGTCGTCGAGGAAATGGAGCCAGGCGTCTGGATCGTGAAGCTGGGAGAGTTCATTCCGGACAACGAGCGCTGGCTCCACGCCTCTGAGGTTAAGGCGGATCTGGACGAGGGTTTAGCTTGGGCGGCGCGAAATCCGCCAGAGGCAACCGATCTGAACGAGTTGGAGGAGAGGCTTTCGCATGAGCCAAGGGTCCGGACGCGTTCAGCTCGATCTCAATAATCCTATCTTCCAACGGAATATGTTCAACCTGCCCAAGGATCAGCAGTGGGCGGTCCTTACGACTCTCCGAAAACTATTGGAGATGACTTGGGAGCAGATCTACCGGGATTCGGGCCTCAAATGGGAGCTCATCTCCTCCCGAGCTGGCGAGAGAGGTGAGAAGCTCTACAGCCTGCGGATGGGCAAGGGCTTTCGTGCCGTGGCTTTTCGAGAGGGTGATTCGTTGCGGTTTGTATCCCTCCATCCGGACCACGACTCCGCCTACGACCGCTGACTCCGGTGCTCCACCCACTCTCCCCCTACGCACGTCGCCGCCACCACCTCCTCCGTCGCCCCGAAGACCACAGAATCCAGCAAGGTCTCCGGCTCCCATCCCAGTAACGAGGGCGCCTCCAGGTCGATCGCCGCGAAGTCGGCCCAGAGGCCGGGCTCGATGCGGCCGGTCTCGAGTCCCAGCGCCCTGGCTCCCGTCGCCGTGGCCGCTTCGAAGAGGGTGCGGGAGACGCTGCCTTCCGGGTCCCGCAGCACGCCGCGGCTCTCCGTGGCGAGCCGCTGGACGTACTCGAGCCAGCGCATCTCCTCGATGTGAGAGATGCGGGCGTTGGAGTCGCTGCCGATGCAGAAGGCGGCCTTCCGCGGATGCGCCCGGGGAGCTGAGGCTATGCCGTCGCCGAGGTTGCCCTCGGTCAAGGGGCAGAGGCAGACGGTGCCCCCGGCGGCGAGGAAGCGGTCCATCTCCTCGCCGTCCGTGTGGGTGCAGTGGACGGCCGTCAGGTCCGTCGCCGTGCCGAGCGTTTCCAGCAGCAGGGCCATGGGCCGCCGGCCGTAGTAGGCGATGACGTCTTCGATCTCCCGCCGCTGCTCCTCGACGTGGATGTGGAACGGCAGGTCGCGCCGCCGGGCCTCCAGGTAGATCGTCGCCAAATCCTCCACGCTCGCGGCGCGCAGGCTGTGGACCGAGGCGGCCAGGGTCTCCCGCCGGGGATCGAGGCGCGCCGCGAGGCGGTCCACCTGCTCCCAGTAGACCCGGGGCGACGGCGTGCCGAAGCGGCGCTGCGGACCTTCCAGCGGCTGCCCCATGGCGCCGGTGCGGTAATAGGATTCGATCAACGCGATGCGGATGCCGGCCTCCGCGGCGGCGGCCAGCACCGGCTCGTCGAAGGCGAAGTCGGCGGCGTCCGGGTCGCGATGGTGGAAATAGTGGAACTCGCCCACGGTCGTGATGCCGGCCGACCTCATCTCGCGGAACGTCCGCAGGCAGAGCGCCTGGAATTCGTCGACTTCCAGCCGGCCGACGAGCCCGTACATCGCCTCGCGCCAGGTCCAGAAGCTGCCGCTGCCCGCGGGGAAGGTCTCGCCGCGCCCCCTCAGGCCCCGCTGGAAGGCGTGGGAGTGGGCGCTCACCATGCCCGGCAGGAGCGCGCGGCCGGTCAACCGCCGATCGGCGGCGCGTCCGAGACCGCCCACGGCCTCGATGCGGCCGTCTTCGCCTACGGCCACCTGCACGCCCGATTCGAAGCGGGCGCCGGTCCAGGTCAGATCCGCTTCGATGGTTTCGGCGATCCGGGTCATCTCACCCCTCCTCGCGTTCATTCTTCCTCGCAAAAGTGCCGGATCGTCCGCTCCAGCAGCCCGCGGGCCGCGGCCAGCTCGTCCTTCGGCAGGTGCTCGTTGGTCTTGTGCGCCACCTCGATCGACCCGGGCCCGAAGATGGCGCAGTCCATCCCCAGGCGCTGCAGCCAGCCGGCGTCGGTGGCGAAGGAGACGCTTGCGCCGGCGCTCTGGCCGACGAGGCCGCAGAGGTGGCGGTGGATGGGGGCGCCCTCGTCGAGGAGCAGGGGCGGGCTGTCGGAGAGCAGCTCGATCTCCGGCTCGAAGGGCGAGGCCGCCTCGCGGACGGCCCGGCTCACCCGCTCGGCCAGCTCCTCGGAAGGAATGCCCGGCAGGGGGCGCACGCCCAGCTCCACGACGCAGCGGTCCGGCACGACGTTGATGGCCGAGCCGCCGTGGACCGTGCCGACGTTGAGCGGCACGAAGGGGACTTCGGGGAACAGCTCGCGGTTGGCCACCCGCTCCCCCTCCAGCTCCCGGCGCAGATGGGCGAGCGCCGCGATCACCCGCCCGGCGGGCTCGATGGCGTTGACGCCCAGGTGGGGATAACCGCTGTGGGCCGAGACGCCGTGGAGGGTCGCCCGCATCTTGAAATGCCCCTTGTGGGCCCGCGCCACGCGCAACGACGTCGGCTCGCCGATGATCGCGTTGCGCGGCAGACTCGCGGCTTCGGGGAAGCTCTCCGTCAGGCGCTTCGCGCCCAGGGTGCCGACCTCCTCGTCGTAAGTGAAGACCAGGGCGAGCGGAGCGCGCCAACTCGCCGTTCGGGCTTCGGCGGCGAGGTTGGCCGCGACGGCGAGGAAGCCCTTCATGTCGCAGGAGCCCCGGGCCACCCAGCGGTCGCCCTCGTCCGTCAAGGTGAAGGGGTCGCTACGCCATCCTTCCTCGTCGGCGGGGACGACGTCCATGTGGCCCGAGAGCACGAGCCCCCGCCGGTCGCCCTCGGGCTCCGGACCGATCCAGACGACGACGTTGGTCTTGAGGCCGTCGGCGGAGAGGTTGCGGACGATCCGCACGCCGGGACGTTCCAGGTAGCCGCAGAGGAAGTCGGCCAGGGGATGGTTGCTGTTGCGGCTGGTCGTGTCGAAGGCGACCAGCCGGGCGAGCAACTCGGCGTCCGTGAGATGAATGGTCAACGGAGGAGATTATAGAGGAGCGAGCTCCAAGGCCTATTGGACCATGGCGCCCGCGAGCCGCCGCGCCAAGCTGGGCGGGTTCAACTCCAGCCGGGTGCGGTCGAGGTAGCTGCCGACCTCGCCGATCAGCTCCCGCGACTCCCGCTGTCCAGCATTCTGCTGGAACGAGAGGAGGGCGACCATGGTCTCCCGGTACATCGTCTCGGAGCGGAAGAAGGGGAGCATCTGGTCCGCCTGGCGGCGCATCGCTCCGTGCTTGCCCTCGTTGGCGTAGAGCACGGCGAGGTCCATGGCCGCGAGGGCGGCCTCGTACGAGAGCCCCTCCCGCGCCAGCCCTTCCCGCGCCTCGGTCAGCGCCCCCTCGGCGGAGTCGAGGCGGCCGGCGAGCTTGCCCTCGAGCCAGCGCAGACGGCCGAGGTACCGGCGGTCTCCGGCTTGCTGGTAGAGCCGCCGCGCTCCCTGCAGCCAGGAGGAAGCCTCTTGGATGCGGCCGCTCTCGTTCAGGAACCAGATCGAGTTGTGGAGGGCGCAGACCATCAGGCGGGGCTCGCGGGGCGGGTCGATCAGGCTCATGCTGCGGCGGATCAGGCGTGCCGCCGAGTCGGGCTGGCCGGCGTTGCCGAGCAGGGTGCCCTTCTTGAGCAGGGTCCTGCCGAGCAGGTGGCGGTCGCCGGCCCGGCGGTAGATCGAGGCGGCCCGGTTGAGCAGACCCAGCGCAGACTCGAAGCGGCCGCCGTAGGCGCGCAGGGAAGCCTGGAGCGTCAGCAGCTCCGCCCGGGCCCTGGGCGCGCGGGGCTCCTTCTCGAGCAGCCGCTCGGCGGCGGTCATGGAGCTCTCGGCCGTCCGCAGATCGGCCTGGACCCTCTGGGTCTCGGCCATGTAGGCCCAGGCGATGGCCCGCGTGTCCTGCACCACCGGCGCGCCGTAGAGATCCAGGTCGAGCTGCTCGGCCGTGGCGGCGGCGAGGTCCATCGCCCTCTGCGCCTGAGCGGGATCCTCCTGGCCGAGATCGCGGCTCTTCTTGAGCAGCAGCTCGCAGATCGAGAGGCTGGCGTAGCGGCGGGTGCTGTGGACCTGGAAGAGGCCTTCGACGGCTTGGTGGGAGAGGAGCTCCGCGTAGAGCTCCTGGTTACTGGGGCGGTCGAGGTTGCCGGCACCTTGGGCCAGCTTCCGCTCCAGGCGGACGAAGACGTCGTCGTAGCTGTTCGATTGCGGTGGCTTGGAATTCGTGCGGGCGTGTTCCGCCATTCGCCCGCACTGCGTACACCCCGTCAGCAGGTGGCGGACGACGTCTCGGGTCTCTTGGGCGGAAGCTTGGCCGCAAACAAGCCGGCGGAAGGCCTCCTGTGGAGGATGATCAGGGCTGAATCGCACCCTCGGCGCCTTCTCGGGGCGATTCTGCCCCGGGACAACTGGAATGTCTTGAGAGTGTTACAGAAAAGGAACCGGCTGGCAACCAATTTGTCACCTCAAGGCGGCAGGCCGTCCGTGGACCCCGAGTCCTGAAGCTTCCGCGTCGCGCGAGCCAGACATCGCGATTCTTCTGCATCGCGGCCGATGGACCGCCAGAGGGCCGCGGCGTCCTCCCAGCGTCCGCCGCGTTCCGCCTGCCAGGCGGCGACCATGACGTGAGCGGCCTCCGCGCTCGCTCCGCCCGCCGCCTCCAGCGTCTGGACGGCCTGCTCAGGCTCGTCCATGGCGATCCACGCGCGGGCTCGCCGGACCGGGTCCCGCACCTCCCCGATCCACCGCCGCCGGGCCTCGGTGGCGCGCTGCGAGTCCCCGATCTCAGCCCACAGCCGGGCGGCACGGCTCCAGGCGTTCCCGGCTTCGGCTTCGCAGGCCTGGCATCTCTTCTCCAGGATCTGGAGGAGGCAGAATTCCTGCCACGCCAGGCGCTCCTTCTCGACGAAGACGAACCACGAGACCTCGGGCAGCTTCGCCTGCAGGGCAGCCATGCGCGCTCGCGCGAGGGTGGCGGCGTCCTGCCAGTCGCCGGCTTCCATCCGCTGCCGCACGCGGGCGAGCAGCCGCAGGTGCTCTTCCTGCCGCACCTCTTCGAGACGGGCCACCTCCAGCCATTCGTCGGCCCGGGCGTAGAGGTCGACCGCGCGCTCCGTCTCCCCGAGCTTCTCCCAGAGCCGCGCCGCCCGGCCGTAACGGCCCGACTCCTCCAGGGCCCGCGCCCGGCAGCGGGCGGTGTCCTCCGGCCGGCGGGCCAGGCGGAACGCCGCCGCCGCCCGGCTCCAGTTGCCGGCGGCCTCGTGGTGGAGGCCGAGGGCCCATGCCGTCCGTGCTGCGTCGCCCGCGGCGCGGAAGCAGCGGGCAGCGTCGTCGGGCGAGCCGGCCTCGATCCAGAGAGCGCCGGCGGCTGCCGGGTCTCCCGCCTGCTCGGCGGCCCGGGCGCCGGCTTCCAGGGCCTTGCGCTTGTCGCCGGCGCGGTCCCAGCAGCGGGCCGCCTCGGCGGGGAGGCCGAGATCCTCCCAGCCGGTTGCCGCCTCGGTCCAGGCCTTGCGGCGCTCCAGGAGCCGCAGCTCGCAGGCGCGGGCCTCCCGCTCCAGCCCCTCCTGCCGATAGAGGACGAGCGCTTCCTCCAGACGTCCCAGCCGCTCGAGCAGCGGCGCCTGGCGGGCCGGCACCCCGAGGTGCACCCAGCGGGAGAGCGCGCCGGGCCAGTCCTCCATCTCCTCGTCGGCCCGCGCCAGAGCCTCCGCCTCGCGGTCGAGCAGGCCGGCGCGGCGGTAGCACTCGGCGGCCTGGCGGAAGTGGCCGCGTTCGCGGAAATAGTCGCCCTCGCGCTCCCAGTCCGCGGGCGCGGCGGTGGGATGGAACAGGTGGCTCAGGCTCTCGACCGACTCCCGCTCGATCCGGCCGCGGAAGCGCTCCTGCCCCCAGAAGGGATCGGCCGCGCTCCCCTCGTGGATCGCCAGGTGCCGGCGGGCGCGGGTCACCGCCACGTAGAGGTGCTGGAGGAGGCGCCCGAAGCGGGGCTCCCGCTCCAGCCGGGAGTCGCCGCGGGCGAAGCGGTCCACGAGATCGCGGTCCGGCCCCAGCAGCTTCCACAGCACGACCGTCTCGAACTCCAGCCCCTTGGCCTCGCGCACGTGGAAGACCCGCTCCGTGCCCAGCCGCAGGCGCAGCCGCTCCGCCTCGTCGTCGTCCAGCGTCAGCACGGCGCAGCGGGGACCGAAATCGGCGATGGCGGCGAGGAGGTCCTCCTCGGCGGCCGGCACCTCGATCGGCACCGGGCCCTCGATCGAGGCCTCTTCCGGATCGTCCTCCTCGGTACGGCCGACGACCTCCCGGCGCAGCAGCAGGAGGGCGTTCGCCAGCTCCACCAGGGGCCGCACGCTGCGCAGGTTGCGCCGCAGCCGCAGGACGGGGGGCGCCGTCTTCGCGTGGGCGGCCTTGCCCGCCAGCCGCCGCACCTCGGCCCAGCGGAAGCCGCTGGGATTGACGATCTGCTGCGTGTCGCCCGTCATCAGGACGCCCGAGAGGTCGGGGCGGGCGGAGAGGGAGAGGACGAAAGCCACCTCGAGCTCCGTCAGATCCTGCACCTCGTCGCACACCACCACGTCGTAGCGCCGGATCTTGCGGTGGCGCGATTCGGCCAGGGCGCGGCGGCAGAGGTCGATGCGGTCGCTACGCCCCTCCTCGCCGAGCCACTCCTGGTAGCGCTGGGCGATGCGGTAGATCTCCGGCCGCTCGTTGACGAACAGCGGCGCGCGCTTGCGCCCCAGCTCGAAGTAGGCCGCCTCGTCGAGCATCGGCTGGGTGGGCGACAGGCAGGCGCCCTTGAGGATGCTGCGCAGCTCCTCCCAGACCAGCGCCGGATCGAGCGACCGCCCGGACTTGCGGAACCACTCGCGGAACATCCGCTCCGTCATCGGCCGCGCCTGGTGCTCCCGGAAATCGCGGGGCACCAGCGAGCGGTAGAGGTCGCCGAAGGTGAAGAAGTCGGGCGGATTGCGGCCGGGGTCCTCGCCCCGCGCCAGCAGGAGGTCGCGGACGAGCCCCCGCGCGTGCTCCACGAGGGCGGCGCTGTAGGAGAGGTAGAGAGCCGGCGTCAGTTGTTCTGACGAGACAGCCGCGGAGGCCGCCGCCAGGGCCAGACGGTGGGCCGCGAGCGTCGTCTTGCCGCTGCCGGCGCTGCCGGCGAGCAGCACCGGGCCGGGGGCCTCCAGCACCTCGTACTGCTCGCGGGTGAGCTTGAGCTCCAGCTCGTCGCCGCCGGCGTCGAAGAGGTGCTGGAACTCCTCCTCGTCGGCCAGGATGGCCGGCTCCAGGCGGTACCAGCGGACGCCGCCCACTATCCCCTCGATCATCCCTTCGCCCGGGTCGGGGGCGAAGCTCTCGGGCGGCAGCAGGAAGCGGAGGAGGGGATCGTCCTCTCCGGAGCCGTCGGCGGGCACCTCGTCGAAGCGGGCCTCGGGGTGCGGCGGCGGCTCGTCGATCTCGAACTGCTCGATCGTCTCGAGCTCCAGGAACTCCGCTTCCGGCGACCGGTTGCGGCGGGCCGTGCGCTCGACGTCGTCGTGCTCGACCAGGTCCCAGATCTGGAGGTGGGAGGCGAAGCGGTCGGGCTGGTCGGCGAGCGCCGAGCGGGTGACGGTGAACAGGAGCCGGTCGGCGGAGTCCGTGCGCGCCTCATAGACCGGCCGGCCGATGCCGCGCAGCCGCTTGACCCGGGTGCCGCCGCCCCAATGCCCTTCCCGCAGCCGCTGCAGGACCTTCCATACCCTGGCCCGCGTGCCGCGCTCGCTGCGCCGCAGCCGCTGGTACAGGTCGGGGTGCAGGAGCACCGGAAAGATCGTCTTCATACTCAAGACGACTGGGCGCTCCCCGTGCGCACGACCATCCGGTCGTCGCCCGTCCGGCGCGTGGCCCCGGTCGAATCGAGGTGCTCCAGCAATGGAATGGCCCACTTGCGGGTGAGCCCGAAACGGTCCTTGAAGTCGCCCACGGAAAAACGTTCCCAGGCGGTGGCGAGCAGGCTCTGCCGCAGGCCGGCCAGCGCCGAGGTGGCGAGGATCAGGCCGTTCGGCAGCTTGGTGAGCTGGCCGCGGGCGATCAGGTGGCGCATGACGCCTTCCAGGATCTGCGGCTTGGCGCCCAGCGCCAGCGCCACCTCGCCCGGCGACGGCGGAGCGAGGCCGGCGCGGTCGTAGCGCTCCAGCGCGGCCGTCGAGAGCTTCGACTCCTCGCCCGTGAGCTGGGCGCTGCGGCCGGGGAGCGCCACCTGGTCGCCCTGCACGGCCAGCACCTTCTGCGCCTCCAGCCAGCCGAAGTAGACGCCGTCCAGCTCAGCCGCCCGGCCGCGCAGGATGCGCCGCACGGCCTCCGCCTTGGGCATCGACTCCGCGAGGCGGTCCTTCTGGAAGTACTCCTTGAGGACGCGGCGGGCCCGCTCGGTGACCCGCTGCACGGCCGAGGGCGCGATCCAGCGCCGGGCGCGCCCGTGCTCCTCCGGCACCTCGATCAGCCGATTGCCGGCCGCGAGCTCCGCCAGGGACGCCGCCACCCGCGCCGGCGGCAGGCCCAGACGGCGGGCGATCTCCGCCGCCTCCACGCCGCGCTCCCCGGCCTCCTGCACCCAGAAGGCCAGGGCCGCGGGCAGAGCGCCCTGGAGGGCCGTCAGGGCCTGGCCGAGCCCCGTCCCGCGGTGGCGGTGCCAGCGCGGATCGAGGATCTCGCCGCCGCCCAGCGTCGCCGGAGGCGACGGGCGGCGGATGATGTAGCGGTCCCCGCGGAGGGCGGAGACGGGCCCTTCGAGCCGGATCTCCACCGGCCCGGTCTCGCCCGGCTCCAGGCCCCCCTCGGCCAGGGGACGCAGCCGTCCCAGGACCTCGCTGGCGTAGAGATGGAGCCGCACCGGCACGAAGCCGCGCAGGGGCGCCGGGGCGTCCGGCAGCAGGGTGAAACGGGCGAGCAGGCTGGTGGTGGGCTCGAAGGCCCCGGGCGTGCCGAGCTGCATGCCGCGGGCGAGCTCCTCGAGCTCGATGCCCGTCAACTGCAGCGACGTGCGCTCGCCGGCCTCGGCCTGCTCCCGGGGCTGGCCGTGCACCTGGACGCTGCGCACCCGTATCCGGTCGCCGCGGGGGAGCAGCTCCAGCGTCTCGCCCGGACGCACGGCGCCGCTCGCCAGCGTGCCCGTCACCACGACGCCCAGCCCCTTGAGATGGAAGGCGCGGTCCAGGGGCAGCCGCGACGGCCTCTCCGGGTCCGCCGGGGCGGCCTGGCGCGCCGCGAGGTCGAGCAGCGCCGCCTTGAGCTCGGGAATCCCTGAGCCCGCCGTGCTGGAGACGGGGAGCACGGCCGAGCCCGCGAAGGGCGTCGGCGCGAGCAGCTCTTCGACCTCGAGCTGGGCCAGCTCCAGGAGGTCCGCCGAGACCAGGTCGACCTTGGTCAGGGCCACCAGCCCGGCGGGAATGCCGAGGAGCGAGCAGACGGCGAGGTGCTCCCGCGTCTGCGGCTTCACCCCTTCGTCCGCCGCCACCACGAGCAGCATCACGCGGATGCCGCCCAGCCCCGCCAGGGCGTTGTGCAGGAACCGCTCGTGCCCGGGCACGTCCACGAAGCCGAGCTGCAGGTCTCCCTCGGTGAGATGGGCGAAGCCGAGGTCGATGGTGATCCCGCGGGCCTTCTCCTCGGCCCAGCGGTCGCAGTCGATGCCCGTCAAGGCCAGCACCAGGCTGGTCTTGCCGTGATCGATGTGACCGGCGGTGCCGACGATGACCCGGCGCATGGCCTGCCGCTCCATGGCCTGCCCTTCCATGATTTGCCGCTCCGTCATCCGGCGTTCTTCGCCAGGACCTCGCGGGCGATCCGGTTGATCGTCGAGCCGTCGGCGCTCGAGCCGAAGCGGGCCAGCAGCTCCTTCATGATCGGTCCGATCGCCGCCGGCCCCGAGAGGCCGCGCTCCGCCACCAGCGCCTCGATGGCCGCGCGGATCTGCCCCTCGTCCACCTGCGCCGGCAGGTAGGCCTCGAGAGTCGTGATCTCGGACGCCTCCTTGGCGGCCAGCTCCTCGCGGCCGCCGGACCGGTACTGCGACACCGAGTCCTCGCGCTGCTTGATTGATTTGCGCACCAGCGAGACGAGGCCGGCCTCGTCGACCTCGTCGCCGCGGCGGATGCGCTCGTTCTTGACCTCGGCCAAAAGCATTCTCAGGGTCGAGAGCTTCTCCTTCTCGCCCGATTTCATGGCGGCCTTGACGTCGGCCTCGATCCGTTGCTGGGGTGTAGTCGTGGTCGTGGAGTCGCTCATGGGGATCGATTATAGAGCGGGGAGCTTGCGGCGCTTGTTGAGACTGTATTATCATTTTGCCGTCATGAAGAGGAAGACCGAGCAACGCTCCGCCATCTGGCGGGCCATCGAGGAGTCCGGGCGGCCCCTGGGCCCGGCCGAGGTGCTGGCCGCCGCCCGCCTGCACCGCCCGGGGCTGGGCATCGCCACCGTCTACCGCACCCTGAAGGCCCTGGTGGAGGAGGGCGCCCTGGCGCAGGTCGAGCTGCCGGGGGATCCGCCGCGCTACGAGACGACCGGCAAGCAGCACCACCACCACTTCCACTGCCGCGCGTGCGACCGCGTCTACGAGCTCGAGGGCTGCCCGGAAGGGCTGCGCGGCCTGACGCCCGCGGGCTTCTCGCTGGAATCCCACGAAGTCGTGCTCTACGGCCGTTGCGCGGCGTGTGCCGCGTGAGAACAATCCCCCTCCTCTTCTTCTTCCTTATCCTGGCCGCCTGCCGTCCGGCCGCTCCCACCCGGCCGTCCGGCCCCTTGCGGGTCGCCGTCAGCGTGCCGCCGCAGGCCTACTTCGTCGAGCGGATCGCGGGCCGGCACGCCGAGATCGAGGTGATGATCCCGCCCGGCTACTCCCACGTGGACTACTCGCCCACCCCGCGGCAGGTGGTGGCCCTGAGCCGCGCCCGCCTCTATGTGGCCGTGGGGCATCCCGCCTTCGAGCTCGAGCGGACGCGCATCCGGCCCCTCCTGGCGGATCTGCCCGCAGTCGAGGTGGTGGATATGTCCCAGGGGATGCGGCTGATCGAGGGTCAGGGGGAAGGGGCGGAAGGGGATGACGGCCACGGCCACGGCGGCGGCGATCCCCACGTCTGGGTGGCGCCGGACAGCGTGGCGGTGGCGGCCCGCAACATCGCGGCGGCCCTGGAGCGCATCGATCCCGCTCACGCCGCCGAGTACCGGGCCAACCTCCGTGCCTTCGAAGCCGACATCGCGGACCTGGACCGGTCCATCCGCTCCGAGCTCGGGGGAGATCGGGGGGAGAGCTTCATGGTCTACCACCCCACCTGGGGCTACTTCGCCCACGAGTATGGACTGCGGCAGGTCGCCATCGAAGCCGAGGGCAAGGAGCCGAGCGCCGCGCGGCTGATCCAGCTCATCGACGAAGCGAGGCGCGAGGGGGTGAAGGTCGTCTTCGTGCAGGGCGGGTTCCCCCGCAAGAGCGCGCAGGTGATTGCCGAGGCCATCGGCGGCCGCGTGGTCACCGCCGATCCCCAGGTGCGCGACTGGCTGGGCAACCTCCGCCAGGTCACCCGCGAGCTGAGCGAGGCCTTCTCCAATGTCTGAGATGACTGAGACGCCCCTGGTGGAGGTCCGCCAAGTCACCTTCGGCTACGGCCGCGAGATGGTGCTGGACCACGTGGACCTGGACATCCAGCCGCGGGACTTCCTGGCGATCATCGGTCCCAACGGCGGCGGCAAGACGACCCTGCTCAAGGTGATGCTCGGCCTGCTGCGCCCGTGGTCCGGAAGCGTGGTCTACCGGCTCCCCTCGGGTTCCGACCCCCGCGGCCGGCTCGGCTACGTGCCCCAGTTCTCGACCTTCGACAAGGACTTTCCCCTGCGCGTCGCGGACATGGTGCTGATGGGCCGGCTCGGCAGCCGCGGCCTGCTGCGCCCCTGGTCGCGGCAGGACCGCGCCGCTGCGGACCAGGCGCTGGAGCGCCTCGGCCTCGCCGGCATCGCTCGCGCCCACGTCGCCGAGATCTCCGGCGGCCAGCTCCAGCGGGTGCTGATCGCCCGCGCCCTGGTGGCGAGCCCCGACATCCTCTTCCTCGACGAGCCCACGGCCTCGATCGACGCCGAGTCGCGCGAGACCCTGCGCGGCCTCCTGGAAGACCTCAACCGGAGCATCCCCATCGTGGTCGTCACCCACGACGTGACCTCCATCGCGCCCATGGTGCACCGCATCGCCTGCATCAACCGCCGGCTCTTCTACCACGGCGACCCCGAGCTCTCCCGGGAGGTCATGGAAGAGGTCTACGGCTGCCCCGTCGAGCTGGTCACCCACGGCGTGCCCCACCGGGTGCTGCACCGCCACTGACGCGATCAACCAGCGATTGACGAGCGCTTGACGAGAAATCCCTTGCCCACCTTCTTCGAAGCCCTGTCCTACGAGTTCCTGCGCAACGCCCTGATCGCCGGCGTGCTCGCGGCCGTGCTCTGCGGCGTCATCGGCACCTTCGTGGTGGTCAAGAAGCTCGCCTTCATCAGCGACGGCATCAGCCACGCCGCTTTCGGCGGCATGGGGGTCTGCTTCTTCCTGGGTATCGATCCGCTGCTGGGCGCCATCCCGGTGGCCCTCGCCTCGGCCCTGGCGCTGGGGGCGGTCGACCGCGAGACGATCCGCTCCTACGATGCCCTGATCGGGGTGCTCTGGGCCGTGGGCATGGCGGTGGGCGTCGTCTTCGTCTACAAGACCCCGGGCTACGCGCCCAACCTGATGACCTACCTCTTCGGCAACATCCTCCTGGTCTCGCGGCACGACCTGATGGTGATCCTCATCCTCGCGGGCTCCGTGCTGGCCGTCCTCGCCCTCTTCTTCAAGGGGATCGTGGCCGTGGCCTTCGACGAGGTGTTCGCGCGAGTCCGGGGCGTGCGGGTGCGGCTCGTGATGTCCCTGCTGCTGGCGATGATCGCCCTGTCGGTGGTGATCCTGATCCAGGTGGTGGGGATCATCCTGGTCGTCGCCCTGCTGACCATCCCCTCGGTGGCCAGCCTGATGCTCTGGAAGGACCTGCGGAGCGTCCTCCTGGGGTCCGTGCTGATCGGGGTCGGGATCACCCTGGGCGGGCTCGTGCTCTCCTTCTACTTCGACCTCCCCTCGGGTCCCGCGATCGTCCTGCTGGGGGCCCTGCTGCTGGCGGGGGTGTACGGGGTGAAGAAGATGCCGCGGCGGAGCCTCGCGGCGTAGAGCGCGTTACGCGAACCTCCAGCGCTCAGGCGAACACCAACCTGCCCCGAGGCTCCGGGATCGAGCGTCCCAACTCCCGAGCGGTTTCGATCCACTCTGAGATGATGACTCCCACATTGCTCAGGGCTTCCTCATACGTCGTCCCGTCCGCCGCGCAACCGGGTAGCTCCGGAACTTCCGCAATGAAGGCCTCGTCTTCAGAGCTCCAATAAAGAATGACCTCGTATTTGTAATCAGCGCTCATCGGGTTCCCCTGCCAGTCGGTACTTGACGATCACGTTGCGCACTTGCTTCACCTGGTAAGCCTTGGCCAGCGAGCCTCTCGGCTGCAGGTTCAGGATTTCCTCAACGCCTGTCCGGGTGAAGATGTGATGGCTTCCTCGAATGCGACCCTGAAATCCAAGACGCTCCAAGAGGTGGCAGAGCGCGTCGAACGGGATGCTGCCGTCCGAAGTACCCCGTAGAAGGCGCTCCAACAGTTTGTCATGAGCCGTCATGTGCTCCCTATCATACTGGAGGGCGCCCCCTCCCACGGCACGCCCCTTGCTGGACATCCTGGCATCCAGGTCCCGCGTACCCCGTCGGGGCGCGACAGGGGCCGTTCACTCGCTAGGAGGTGCCTTCATGGCCGTACTGACTCAAAATCAAACTCAGGCCTCCCCCTTGAGCGCCGCGACCCGGGAGGAGATCCAGAATCTCCTTCAGACCCCGGGGCGCCCATGCGTCTCGATTTTCATGCCGGTCCTCCGGGCCGGCGCCGAGACCCAGCAGAACCCGATCCGTCTCAAGAACCTCCTGCGCTCGGTCCAGGAGCGCCTCGTCGAGACGGGCATGAAGGATACCGACGCCGAGGAGCTGATGAGCCCGGTCCGCGATCTCGTCAACGACCAGCCGTTCTGGCAGCAACAGGGCGAAGCCTTGGCGATTTTCCGTTCTCCCGAGGTCTTCAAGACCTACCGGCTCCCGGCCACCCTCGAAGAATTCTGCGTGGTGGAGAACCGCTTCCACCTCAAGCCCCTGTTCTCCCTGCTCTCGGGAGACGGCCAATTCTACGTTCTTGCCATCAGTCTGAAGAACATCCGGCTGATCGCCGCCTCCCGGCACGGCGCCCAGGAGGTGGAGCTGCCCGACGTGCCGCAGAGCCTCCAGGAAGCCCTGGGAAACCTGACCCGCCAGTACTCGCAGTTCCAGGCCAGCACCAGCTCCAAGACGGTGTCGCGGATGCCGCTGTTCCACGGCCATGGCACCGGGGAGGACAACCTCAAGGCCGAGATCGTCCAGTTCTTCAACCTGGCCGACAAGGCGCTCCTGAAATACATGGACCGCGATGTCCCGGTCGTGCTGGCCGGCGTCGAGTACCTGCTGCCCCGCTATCACGAGACCACGGAGCACCCGAAGGTTCTCGAGGAGGGCCTGACGGGCAACGCCGAGGGCCTGTCGGCGGAAGAGCTGCGCGACGCGGCCTGGGAGATCGTCGCGCCTCACTTCCTGGAGGACCGCCGCCGGGCCGCCGAGCGCTACGGCGACCTTCAGGGGAGCGGCCGCTCGTCGAGCCGCTACCAGGAGATCCTGCCCGCCGCGCACGACGGACGGATCGACACCCTGTTCGTGGCCCGCGGCGTCCGCCTCTGGGGGACGTACGACGTCCAGGCGCGCGAGGCTCGTCTCCAGTCGAACCAGACGGGGCAGAGCAACGGCAGCGAGGATCTCCTCGACCTCGCGGCCGTCCAGACGTTCCTGAACGGCGGCACCGTCTATGCCGTGCCGCAGCAGGAGGTCCCGGACGGCCAGGCGATGGCCGCGATCTTCCGGTATTGAGGCCGGGCCGTACTGATCGTCCGGGAGGAGCGTGCCATACTCCGGCACCGTGGCCGCCCCTCCCCCCACCGTCCCCCTGCGCGAGGCCGTCCGGCTGTGGGCGAAGGTGGCCGCCCTCTCCTTCGGCGGGCCGGCCGGCCAGATCGCGGTGATGCACCGCTTCCTCGTCGAGGAGAAGCGCTGGATCAGCGAGGAGCGTTTCCTCCATGCCCTCAACTACTGCATGCTGCTCCCCGGCCCCGAGGCCCAGCAGCTTGCCATCTACATCGGCTGGCTGCTCAACCGGACGGCCGGCGGACTGATCGCCGGCGCCCTCTTCGTGCTCCCCGGCTTCGTCTCCATCCTGGGCCTGTCGCTCCTCTATGCCGGGTTTCGTGACTCGAGCCTGATCGCGGCGCTGTTCTTCGGCTTGAAGCCCGCCGTCGTCGCGGTGGTGGCCGAGGCCGTCGTCCGCATCGGCCGGCGGGCTCTGAAAGACCGTTTCCGAATCCTGCTCGCCGTCCTGGCTTTCGTGGCCATCTTCTTCTTCGAGGTGCCCTTCCCCCTGATCGTGGTGGCCGCCGGGCTCGCGGGCTACCTCGCGTGGCGATGGTTCCCGGAGAGCTTGCCAGCACAGCCCGGGCCGGCGGGTGAGGCGGGAGGCCAGCCGATCGCCGACGCTGCGGCGATCGCGGCGCGCCCCTCGCTGGGGCGGACGGCGCGGGTCCTGGCGATCCATCTGCTGCTCTGGTGGGGGCCGGTCCTCCTGCTGGCCCTCTGGCTGGGCCGGGGGCACGTGCTGGTCACGGAGGGGGTCTTCTTCAGCAAGATGGCGGTGGTCACCTTCGGCGGCGCCTACGCCGTGCTGGCCTACGTGGCCCAGCAGGCGGTGGAGGTCTTCCATTGGCTGAGGCCCGGCGAGATGCTCGACGGCCTGGGGATGGCCGAGACCACGCCCGGCCCGCTGATCATGGTGCTCCAGTTCGTGGGCTTCCTCGGCGCCTATCGCAACCCGGCCCCGTTCTCGCCGGTCGCGGCGGCGGTCCTGGGCTCGGTGATCACCACCTGGGTGACCTTCGTCCCCTGCTTCCTCTGGATCTTCCTCGGGGCGCCCTACATCGAGTCCCTGCGCGGCCGGAGATCGCTGACGGCCGCTCTCTCGGGCGTCACCGCGGCGGTCGTGGGGGTGATCCTGAACCTCGCCGTCTGGTTCTCGATCCACACCCTCTTCGCCCGCGTGGGGGAGGTCCGCTTCCTCGGCGCCCGGCTCCTGGTGCCGGACTGGACGACCCTCGACCCCGCCTCCCTGCTGCTGGCCGTGGCGGCGATGGTGGCGCTGTTTCGCTTCAAGCTGGGGATGGTGCCGGTGCTGCTGGGCAGCGTGGCGGTCGGGGCGGCGGTGGCGCTGCTGAGAGGGTAAGACCCGGCATCTCCGATGCCGGCCCTCATCACCCCGGCCCTCTTCTCCCATCCTCCCTCCCCTCCGCCGGGAGAAGAGGGAGAGGCTTGTCTGAAGAGTCTTGAAGCCCCTCTCTCCCGGCCGGTGGGGGGGAGGCTGGGAGAGAGGGGTTGGGGAGTGAGGGCCCGCGGCGCAGCCGCGGGACTCTTCCTAGATCGGCAGCTCCACCGTGAACACCGTCCCCCGCGGCACGTTGTCCTCGACACGGATCGACCCCTGGTGGTCGGTGACGATGCGGTGGACGATGGCGAGGCCGAGGCCGGTGCCGCGCCCCTTGGTGGAGTAGTAGGGGAGGAAGAGCTTCTCCTTCGACGCCGGCGGGATGCCCCGGCCGGTGTCCGCCACCTGGATCTCCAGATGGCCGTTCACGGGGTGGGCCCCGACCCTGACCTGCCCGGGGGCCTCGGTCGCCTCGACGGCGTTGTCCAGGAGGTTGATGAGGGCGCGCCGGACCTGCTCGCCGTCGATCCAGACCGTCGACAGCGCCGGGTCGACCTCCCCCTCGACGGCCACGCCCGGCTTCAGATCGCGATAGAGGTGGACCGTTTCGCCCACCAGCCGCGGCAGGTCCACGGGCGCGGGGCGCGGCCGGGGCATGCGGGCGTAGCGCGAGAACTCGTCCACCATCCCCTGGAGCGTCACCACCTCGCGGACGATGATCTCCACCCCGTCCTCGATGGCCTTGCCGAGGCCGGGGTCCCCCTGCTGGTGCTTCCTGAGCAGCCGCTCGGCCGACAGGCGGATGGGCGTCAGCGGGTTCTTGATCTCGTGGGCGATCCGCCGCGCCGCCTCGTTCCAGGCGGCGAGCTGCTGCGCCTTGATCAGCTCCGTCAGATCCTCGAGCACCAGCACGCGTCCCTGCACCCGGCCCTCGGCGTCGCGCAGCCCCGTCACCTTGACCTCGAAGGTCTTCCACTCGCCGCCCAGGATGAGGTGAACCTCGCGCGTGGCGCGGCCGTCCGCCGTGCCGAGGTCCGCCTCGCCCACCACGGCCGCGAGCCGCGCCCGCTCGGGATCGCTCCAGGCCTCCTCGAAGGGGCGGCCCACGACCTCCGCCTCCTCCTGCCGCAGCATGTTGAGCGCCGCGCCGTTGCAGGTGAAGATCCGCCCCGCCGAGTCGGTCGAGACGACGCCGGCCGCGACGTTCTCCAGCACGGCCGCGATCAGCGCCCGCTCCTCGGCCAGCCGCTGGTTGCTGGTGACCAGGTCCTGGTTGCCGCGCTCCAGGAGCTCCTTGTTGCTCTGCAGCTCCTGGGTCATGCCGTTGAACGACTCCACCAGCACGCCCAGCTCGTCGTCCGCCTCCACGTCCACCCGGTGGGATAGATCGCCGCCGCTGATCCGCCGGGTCCCCTCGGCCAGGGCCTGGATGGGCACCGTCACCCGCCGGGCGAGATACAGCCCGGTCCACGACGAGGCGAGGAGGATCAGCAGGGTCACCATGAGGAACAGCAGCAGATGGCTCGCCCGCAGGTCGTCCTTCTGCACCTGGAGCTGGCGATAGGCCTGGAAGTCCTCCACCAGCTTCTGCCGCTGCTGCGAGAGCACCGGATCGAGGAGCGATCCCGCCACCACCACCACGGGCAGCCGCGGCGCGGTCCGCGGGGCTGCCGCCGGCGGCCGGGCCACGGCGGCCATCAGCAGGCTGCCGTTGGTGCCCGCCGGCGTTTCCACGGCGGTGGCCCGGCCCTCCCGCGCGGCCTGGTCGAGCACCGAGAGGTCCGGCTCCGGCAGGTCCGGGATGCCCGCCTGCGAGTTGAGGATGGCGTGGATGAACTCGTGCCCCTCGTAGACGGCCAGGAGGTCGAGGCCCATCTCCTGGAGCAGCTCCTGCATCCGGCGGGTCAGCCGCGGGCGCTCCGCGGGGTCGTTCAGGTCGAAGCCCTCGATCTCGGCGAGCACCCGCGAGGCGTCGCGCAGGTTGGTCTGCTCGATCCGGTCGTAGAGGGCCTGGGCCACGGCGTTGCCGCGCTCCAGCACCGGCGCGACGGGGGTGTTGAACCAGCGGTCGATCGATCCCTGAAGCAGCTCGGTGGCGATGGCGAACAGCAGCAGCACCGGGATGAGGGAGAGGCCGATGTAGGTGGCGACCAGCTTGAACTTGAAGGTCGAGCCGAGCACCCGGTGGTGGCGCTCCACCAGCAGCTTGAAGAGGTTGCGCAGCAGGACGAAGACGATGACCAGGATCAGGACGACGTTGACGTACCAGAGGACGAACAGCAGCACCCGGTTGGTGACCAGGGCGGCCGGCAGCTCGCGCCCCCGCTGGGCCAGGTAGAAGAGGGCGGTGCACAGCAGCAGCAGGGCGGCGAGCCCCGCGCCGATCAGGCGGTGGTTCTTGCGGTAGCTGAGGATTTTCTCGCGGAGGTCCATGGGACGGCCAGACCCGGGCGCCGGCTCAGCGCGTGCCCGGAGCGCGGAATTTCGACGATTCCTTCCAGTCCGTGTTGATCGTCACCGGGATGAACGACAGGACGGTGCGCGAGCCCATCTCGGCCTGCACCTTCACCAGCAGCCGCCAGTCGTTCGGCAGGCCGGCGACGGAGAACACCGGCAGCCGTTCGATCTCCGTCATGGCTTCCTCGAGGGCCTTGCGCTCGCGCACCGTGCGGCTCTCGATCAGCTTGTCGTCGAGCCGGAAGTGGACGGTGTAGGCGCGGGCGACGGCGTCGTACGTCGTGACCACTTCGAGGGAGTTCTTCTTCAACTGCTGGTCCCACCACCGCTTGCGGTCGCGGGCCAGCTCGAAGCGGTAGAGGATCGAGGTCGGCAGGCCGCTCTCCACCCGCTCGGCGAGGCGCCGGTCGAAGGCCTCGCGCAGCGTGAACGTCGTGAGCACCCGGTCGCCATCGAGGTTGACCTTGATCTCGGAGATTTTGGCACCGGCGGCGGCCTGCGAAGCAAGGAAAAAGAGAAGCAGGAGCGTGAGTTGCGCTCTCATCGATGGGGGGAGTCTAGCATCTCCGGCTACCCCTTCCAGTACTTCTCGAGGCTGCCGCGCGCCCACCCGAGGACCTGCGGGGCGAAGGCCGTCGCCTCGGTGACCGCCGTCACGGAATCGACGGTCCCCGCCGCCTCTTTCCCGTAGGTCTTCACGTTGTGCAGCCACTGGGCGTGCTGCGCCCCGGCGAAGTCGAACCCCATCGCTTCCCAGTAGGTGCGCAGGCCGGGGTCGGGATGGCCGACGCAGATGACTTTCAGGCCGTTCTCCAAAGCCTTGACGGCGAGCAGGAAGATCAGGACGGAGCTGATCCGCTTGCTGCGGTGCTGAACGGCGGTGATGCTGATGTAGCCGAAGCGCATTCGGCGCACACCCTCTTCGGTCTCGACCTCATAGCTGAGATACCCGACGTATTTGCCGTCGAGATAAGCCTTGAACTGCCTCCCGTCGTCGACGATCTTGAGCGTCTCGCCGCCCTGGCCCATGAACGTCCAACTGTTGCTGCCTTCCGACTCTGGTTTCACCGTGGACTTCGAGGTGAAATGGTTCCTGTTGTCCTCCATCCGCTGGACGACGGCGGCCCGGACCTGAGGCGCTGCCGGCCGGGCAGCGTGCCGGGGCTGGATGGCAGGAGCCGGTTTCGCCTGCGCCGAGCGGCCCAGCGCTCCCGGCACGTGGGGTGCCGGAGGAGTGGGGCGGGTGGCCATCCTGGCCTGAACCCCGGCGTGTGCGGCTTGGACGTGAGGGGCCGGTTGCCGGCTTTGCGCCTGCGGGGCGTGTGGGGGAAGGACCGGAGCGCGAGCCGCCGCACCGGGGCGCATCAGCGCCTGGGCCACGTGCGGCGCGATGGCGCGTTCCGCCTTGGCCGGGCCGGGTCTGCCGATACTTTTTCCTGGCTTCTCCGACATCCGCGTTTCTCCGTCCCCGCGGAGGTTACCATGCGCTGGATGGGCGCGCGCCCTCGCCGGCAAGCCCTCTTGCCGTTAAGCGTTTCGTTCACCTAAGATGGAACGACAGTGCTCCAACAATCCTTGGATCAAAGCCGCGAGACCGTGGCGAAGATCGCCGCCTCCTGCCTTGCGGAGACGATAACCGGCCATGGGCAGGAAGTGCCTGAAGCGCTCGCCGATGCGATCGCTTCGGGCCGGGGCGACCGGCAGGATCTCCTGGCAACCACCCGCCGCCTGTTCGAGACCGACAAGCCTCTCGATCTCGTCCTCTTCGACACCGACCGGATCGCCTCCTACGTCTTCGAATCCAGCCGCCCGCCGGTGATCACCGGGGCCTCGACGATCCTCCGGGAGCTCAACAGGCAGATCGCCGAGATTCAGTACGAGAGGTTCGTGATCTTCTCCGGCGGCGGCGAGGGCCTGCTCCTGGTTCCCGCCGGCCGGGGCCAGGAGATCTGTCAGGAAATCGAGCGGCTCTACGCCTCGAAGACGGAGAATGCCCTTTCCGTCACCACGAGTTTTCTGCCGGTGGGACCTCACGACTTCGTCTCCTCGACCGAGGAGAAGGATGCCGCGGGCGGGGTTCGCCTCGTGTCCGGCACCCAGGCGGTGCTCTCCCGGCTTCGCGATCAGGTCCGCCGCGAGAAGGATGAGCGGGGGCCCGCTCCCGAGGGGGTGTCTGGCGGTTCCAAGCGCTGCGTCTCCTGCCGGGACCGTGCGGGAGGCAAGAGGAGCATCCGGGATTTTCGGCCGGACGCCCCCGATGGACCTCTCTGCGATCCCTGCTTCCGCCGATGGGACGTCGGCAAAAAGGACATCAACGGGATGTCCTTCGAAGAGCTGGTGGAAGCGGCCGGACCCGAGAGGGCCAAGTCGAAGTACATCGGGTTCCTCTACGCGGACGGCAATTCCATGGGAGCGCTCTTCGGCCGCCTCTCTTCGCTGGCCGAGGTCCGCTTCCTGAGCCAGGCGGTTCGAAGGGTCTTTGAAGGGCTCCATTCGCGCGTCAAGGATGGGGTCCGGGAATTCGCGCCTGGAAGACAGGATAGGGATCTGCCCTTCGTGAGCTATCTGGGCGGAGGCGACGAGGCGATCTGGATCCTCCCCGGTGCTCTGGCGGTCCACGTCGCCGGACGTCTCTCCTCCTGGGTCGAGGAAGAATCCGCGGCCATCGCGGATCTTCCCCGCCTCCTCCTCGACCGGACGAAGTCGGCTCAGGTCACCTTCGGCGCCGGGCTCGTGCTCTGCGGCTACAGCTACCCCGTCCGCTATCAGTTCGCTCTGGCGAAGGAGCTGCAGAAGAGCGCGAAGTCGATGTTCTATGCCGGTAGAGGAGGACCATCCGCCTCCTCGATCGATTTCGAGGTGCTCACCGAGGGGTCGCCTCTGAGCGAGAAGCTCGAGACGGCCCGCGCGCTCACCGGCCGTACGGACGATCCGGATTTCTGGCGCTCCTGCCGGCCCTACACCGCGGAAGGCTTCACCCTGCTCCTCGACAGGATGCACCGCCTGCGGGACGTCAAGCTGGCGACCTCTCAGCTCTACGGCCTTCAGGACGGCACGCGGGAAGGAAAACGGGTCTTCCTCAACTTCCTCCGCTACCAAATTGCCCGCAAGCCGGCCGGTGCGAAGTATCAGGACTGGCTCTGGTCCTTCGAGGTGAACCCCGCCGATCCGGCCGCGGTGGCGCGCTTCTTCATCCAGGAGGTTGCGAAGGGCTCCGGCACTTGGATCGCCGACGGGCTCCAGCTTGCTCCCTTCCTGAGCTGGCAAGAGGGCTGACGGGATGCCTCTCCTCGAGATCACCGTCCATGGGCACCTCCTCGTCGCCGGTGGCTTGGCGTCCGAGTCCGGCGCCGATCTCACCACCGCCCGCCGCCTCTATCAGGGGAAATGGGTTCCCTACATCCCGGCGACCGCTCTCCGGGGGGCATTGCGGATCCAGCTCGAAGCCCTGCTGGGCGGCGGCGGCTTCGGCCACGAGGCCGTGGAGCCCTACCCGTTCGACGGACCGGAGGGGCAGCCTCTGCCCGATCTCGAAGGGTGCGTGGCCCGGCTTTTCGGCTTCTCCGGCCGGACCGGCGAGAGGAAGGGCTCCCGGGAAGGCGCTCTGCGGTTCAGCGACGCCCTTCCCTTGGACCTCGCGCGGGCCGGGGCCGCGCTTCGCATGCGCCCCGGAGTGGAGCTCGAAGACTTCACGGCTTCCGCCGCGGACCAGAAGCTCTTCTTCCGCGAGGTCGCGGAGGTCTCCTCCGAGCCTCTCGTCTTCCGTTCCCACCTCACGGTCGTCGAGCCGTCGAAGCTGAAAGAGGGGGATATCGATCGCCTTCAGGCGGCGGTGGAGACCGTGGACGGCATCGGCGCCGGCAAGGCGAAGGGCGGAGGAGAGGTCTCCATCCGGTGGATCGAGGAAGAATCTCCCACCGTTGTCCGTGTCGAGGGAGATCCCGCGGCGGCTACCCGCGCCCGCCTCGTCTTCACCCTCGTGGAGCCGGCCCACTTCGGGGACGGCGGCCCTTACGCCAACCACCACGCCACGCGGACGTACATCCCGGGTGCCACCGTCCGGGGCGCCATCGCCTGGGCCCTGCTGCGCAACGGCCGGGTGAAGCCCGAAAACGCTTCTTTCAAGGCCCTCTTCCTCGAAGGGCCGCCGGCGAGCTTCGGCGACGCCCTGCTGGTCTACGACCTGAAAGCCGAGCCCGCGCTGTTCTCGGCCACGGCCCGGCAGCGGCGCGGCACGAAACACGACGTGCGCAACGTCCTCATGGCCGAGCTGGCCCGGTGGCGGATCAACGCCGCGCTGGCGGAGTCGGGCCGTTATCTGCGGGCCGACGAGGGCCCCGATCGCCTGGACCCCTTCGACGAAGCCCGGCCGGCGCAGGGGCTCGTGCGGCACACGCGGACGCGGGTCAGCATCGACCGTTGGACGGGGACCGCCGCGGACCAGCGGCTCTTCTCCATCGAGCAGCTCGATCCCACGCTCTTTCCCGAAGGCTCGGCGGAGAGTCCCCCGGCCCGTTTCGTCTCCTGGGTGGAAGGGCTCACCCCGGAGTCCGCCGGCCTGCTGAAACGGCTGGAAGGTGTGACCGTCCTGATCGGGGCCGGCCGCAACCATGGCCTCGGTCTGGTCGAGGTGGACGTCCGCTTCGAGACCGAGCCGGCCGAGGATCCCGAAGAAAGCGTTCGAAGCCTCTTCTCGCTGATCGAAAAGCATGTGTCCGAGCTGTCCCGGAGAGCCGGGCTCGAAAGCCCGCCCGCCGCGCACGGCCGTCTTCCCCTGGTCCTGGTTTCCCTGTCGGACTACGTCCCTTCAGGGCGGACCGTCGGCCATCCGCTGGCCGAGCCCGAGCTGGCGGGACTGGGCCTGGCGGTTTCCGGTCCCGACCGACGGTTCCTGCATCCCGGCGCTTCGGGCGGTTACGACCAGCGGCCGGAGGACGGTGCGCCGCTCAAGGATCTTCTCCCGGCCGTCGGGGCGGGAAGCGTATTCGTATACAGCCTCGCCGAAAACGATCTCCGGTCCACGCTGGACCGGCTCATGCCGAGCCTGCGGCGGGGAGTCGGACTGCGGGTCGAGAGCGGGTGCGGGAGGTTTGGACTGTTCGAGCCGGAAACCGCGAAGGAGCGAAAAATGAACCCTGAGCCGGGAGATGTCCTGAAGACCTGGATGGTCGAGCAGGCGGAGAGCATCCTGAACAAGGTGAAGCACGAGAGACATTTCAGAAACGCGACGTCCCAGCTTCGGAACCTCGTGCAGATCACTCAACAGGAATCCGAGGTCGCGGTCCTCGAAAACTTTCTCAACTATCAGCGAGGCCGCCGGGCGACCCGGGACTTCTGGACGCTCATCCATGAGCCGGTCGTAAAGGTTCTCAAAGAGATCGAAACGCGGACCTCCGCTCAGGGACCCGAAGCCCGCAGGCTGGCGATCCAGCAGTTCTTCGGATACCTGGTGCGGCACTACATCTACCTGGATCAACTGAATCTCGAGTCCCGCAATCAGGCGAGACCGTCCGCGCAGTCCTCGAGGTAAAGACCGTGAACGCCGCCGATCTCAGCCTCCGTCACCACGCCACCCTCGAGCGGATCGTGCTGTTCGAGTTTCGTCTGACCTGCCAGAGCGGCCTCCACATCGGTGCCGGCAAGAGCGTCGACTTCGCCGGCAGCGATCTGCCGGTGGTCCGCGACGCCTCCGGACGCCCGTTCATCCCGGGCTCTTCGCTTCGCGGGGTCCTCCGGGCGGGGATCGAGTCCTTCTGCCGGTCTCTCGGATGGACCGAGATTCATCGCCAGACTCCCGCCGAGGTTCCTCCCGGAGCTCCGGAGAGCCTCGCCAAGGCCTGGCGGGATCTGGATCTGATCAAGCGCCTCTTCGGAGCAGTCGACGAAAGAAAGGACGCCAAAGCCCATCCTGGCGCGCCGAGAGATCCGTCTTATGGATCACGGCTCCAAATTTCGGACGTAATCTGTGAGGACGCCGCTCGATTCGAGGTCCGGGATGGTGTCGCGATCTCCCGTGAGACTCGGACGGTTGACAAAGACATGGGCGCGAAGTTCGACGTCGAGGTCGTGCCCGCGGGCACACGCTTCCGCGGCCGGGTCCGCTTCAAGAACCCGGCCGATTACGAGGTGGGTCTCCTTGCCCAGGCGCTCTGGATGATGAACGAGGGCATCCTGCTCCTCGGCGGCAAATCCGCCCGGGGGCTGGGCTGGGTTCAGGTGGAGGTTACGGCTCCGCGGGACCGCAAGGCTGCGGAGATCCTGTCCCGCCAGGCGGCCGAGGGCTCTTCCGAGCTAGGCCCCGTGGACCAGAAGCTTGCCAAGTACCTCGACAGCCTGCAGGAGCTGGCGGACTTCGCCGCGGCTGTCTCATAGATCCAGGATGGTGGAGCCATGTTCCGAACCCTTCAGAACACCGTGAGCCTCGACGTCACCCTCGTGCCCGACGGCCCGGTCCTCATCCGGGCGCAGTCGGTCGGCATCGATCCCGGGCCGGCCGACATGGAGTTCCAGAGGACTCACCGGAACGGCGAGCCCACCGTCTTCCTCGCCGGCTCCGGCCTCAAGGGAGTGCTCCGCTCCCACGGCGAGCGCCTCCTTCGCTCCGCCGGCCGGTTCGCCTGCGATCCCACCCAGGTGCGCGACGAAAGCTCCTGTGGCAAAAAGAAGATCGGCCCGCCGCAGCCGCCCAACTATCCGCACGCCGGTCAGTGCGGCGCCTGCTTTACGTTCGGCTCTCTCGCCCTGGCGGGGCGGTTTCGGATCGGCGACGCTTACCCCGCTCCGGGCATGGAGAAAGAGGCCAACCGGACCGAGGTCCGTACCGGCGTCGGCATCGACCGCCGTTCCCAGGCGGCCGCCCAGGGCGTGCTCTATGATGCCGAGGTCGTAGTCGGCGGCGGCTTCCGCACCCGCATCAACGGCGAGAACTTCTCGCTTTGGCAACTCGGCCTCATCCTGGCCACCCTGCAGGACCTCGACAGCGGCCTGCTGCGTATCGGCGGCGCCAAGGCCCGAGGCATGGGAAGCGTCCGGGTGCAGGACTGTTCCGTGGAACTGGGATTCCTGAACAACGAGACTGGCACCGTCACGGGAGCCCGGCAGATGGAGGGGGATAGGGGCGGGTACGGGCTGCCGCCGAACGACAATCTCGCCGCTCCGCCTGGGGAGAGATCGCTCCGCCGTGGTGTCTTCCGGGCCTTGCGGTATGAGGGGGACAAAGCGGTTCAAAATCTGGCAACGGCACTCATCGAGGGGCCGCTTCAGCGTTATCTCGAAGGAAGGAATTGATCCATGGCACGGCGCGGCTTGTCGCGGCCCGCAGGGGAGATCCGCTTTCAGGAGCCTCCTTCTCACGACAAGTGGATCAAGGGCCGCTTGACCGGCAGCCTGCGGCTCTCGTTGGAGATTCCCACGGGACAGTTCGTTTCTCCGTCGACTGGCCGGCTCACTCTGGTATCCCAAGGCGCGGAGGAGGTCGTCGCACAGGAAGCCGCTCGGCTGGCGGGCACGCCGGTGATTCCCGGCAGCGGCATCAAGGGAGCGGTCCGCACCCTTTACGAATTGCTCTCGTTTTCCTGCGATCCTTTCGCCTGGGCCGATCGAGCGCGGCGCACCGAGGCGAGCCGCTGCACCGCCCGCTCGTGCTGCGACGCCTGCTCTCTCTTCGGTGTGCTCGGCCGGAGCGGCCGGGTTGGCTTTGATGATGCCCGACCCGCCGGGCCGGACGCCGTGCGGGTGGAGGTTCAAAAGGTGCCCGTTCCCTGGACCCCTCAGAAACCCGAAGGAGACGTCAGCCTCTATGACTTCCAGGAGGCCACGGTGTTCGACCGCGACCGCAAGGTTTCGGTGAAGCAGCTCAAGGAGCTGTCCAGGGAGGTCTTCCTCGGGACCTTTGAGAACCGTATGACCTTTTGGAACGTCTCGGTGGAAGAGCTCGGCCGGCTGCTCCTTTCCATGGGGATCGGACGGGACGAGGCAACCCGGTTCCTCCTTCGCCTCGGGGGCGTCAAGTACGATGGCAAGGGCGCCGTGAAGGTCCAGCCGCGGAGCCTCACCCTGGCCAGCCCCGAGCGCAAACATTTTGAAGGCGAACCGCTCCAGGAGCAGGCGTCCGCTTGGCTCGAGGCCGCCCGCACCTCCGCTTGGGCCGTCCCCTTCTGGCCGAAGCTGGAAGAAGTGGCAAAGTTGCTCCGTGGACCTGCCTGAGAGGAATCGGGCCATGCAGAAATCTCAGGTCGAAATCGTAAAGAACGCGGAGCGCCTGGCCTTGAGCCTCCAGGCCGGGCCGACCCCGGTGAAGAGCAAGAACGCCTTCCTTTCCGTGGTCGCGACGTTCATGAGCGATCCCTCGGGAGACCTTCCACGGCTCCGCCGGACCTTGGCTCTGCTGAAGCAGGGGAACGGCGGGCACCTGAAGCGGGGTGGCGGTTTTGGCGATCAGGTCCGGATGGTGATCGGAGAAGTAGGCCGACTCCTCGATGGAGCCGAGTGGGAGGCCGCCGAGCTCAAGAGCCTTTTTGGATGGACCGCGCGGCTGCTCCTCGTTCGTCAAGAACGCCGCATCGAAAAAGAGCCGGAATTCCGGACCGAGCGGGACGATCGCAAGGACACCCGCCAAGGCCGCGCGCCTCAACCGCCCCGCGGCAGGCCAGGCAGGGAAGAGAAGAAGTCCCCGGCTCCGCCAGCCTCTGCCTTCCGAGCCGCCAGCGGCAAGAACCTTGCGGCCCTGGAGGCGCTCAAGAAGAAACTGTCCGGGCCGGACGGAGAGGGCTCCTGATGCCAGGCGCAGGCTCGGGAGTCGATCCGCTCGGTCCGGTCTTCATCAGTTACCGCTCCTCGGACGGCGCCGATCTCGCCTACAAGGTCGCCCGGGCCCTCCGCTGCGCCGGAGCTCCGGTCTGGCACGACCAGGAAGACCTGCCGCCGGGCGACACCCGCACCCGTCTTCAGGAAGCCCTCGCGCGCGGCCTCTCCGGCGCCGTGCTCGTCGTGACCCCGGAGATCGAGCATTCGTCCGTGGTCAGGGACGTCGAGCTCCCCGAGCTGCTCCGCCTCCACACCGACCCTGATTTCATCTTCGTCGTCGCCAGCACGCTGGAGAGAGCCGGCCAGCCCGGCCGCCTCGACTTCGACGCGCCGGACCGCCTCCTCGCCCAACCTCCGGATACCTTTAAATGGCTGAAACAGTTCCCGCTCTTCGAACCCGATTCCTGCGAGAAGGTCGCGGAAAGGATCGTCCGCCGGCGGATGGACTCCCACCGCAGGCTCGGTGAAGAGACGCTCGTCATCGACCTTCAGACCCGTTCTTCGCCCCAGGCCTTCACGAACCAGACGGCCCTCGTCGTGAGGACGCCTCCTCCGAAGGAGGGCTTCCGCGCCCCGTCGCCCGAGACCTGGCCTCCCCTGCGCTCGTTCCTGGCCGCTCTGCCGGCGCTCGTCGAAGCCTCCGGCGCGAAGCGGGTCCTTCTGCGAGGAGGGGCTCACCTTTCGGCTGCCTTCGCCTTGGGCGCCGCTTTGCCGGCGACCGGCCGCGCAGGGCCCCTGGCCGTGGAAGATCAAAATCAGGTCGTCTGGGAGGCGCTGGAGACGGGAGCCCCCGCGGAATTGACCGTCGACGAGAAAGACCTCGGATCGCCTCGCCGCCCCGTGGCCGTCCTGGTGGATCTGGTACCTACGATCCCGCCCACGGACGCCTTCGGCGAGCTCCTCGAGTCGCGAACGACCGACTACTCCGCCTCCTTGAGGATGCGCCTGGCTCAACCCCGCCGGCTCGTACCGGAGGAGATCGGCGCGACGACCGCGGCCATCGCCTCCTTGATCCGCAATTTCGCGGGCCGGCACGACACGAATGAAATCCACCTTTTCCTGCGGACGCCCTTTCCCGCCGCCGTCCTCCTGGGCCGGCTCTTCAACACTCTGCGGGTTACTTTGTATGAGCTTGAAGGGAGTGTCGGGAGGTCCCAGTATCTTCCCGCGATAACGGTATCGTCTGGACTGGGTGGCGGTCCCATTGTTGCCATTTTTTGAATCCGCATTCGGGACGTCCTACTAAATTCCGCGGCCGTCGGCCGATTCCTGGATTTCAGCCCTGCCAGGGGCGTCGGGAACGGCGCGGTCAGCCCACCCTCTTACACACAACTCGGTGGTTGTTTTGACCCTGAAGGGGTCCAATCTGAATAGCTTGGCGCTTTAGCGCCGGGGAAGAGTGACCGGCCCGTTTTTCCCAATTCGAATCAGGTCTATTCGGACGCCAACGCCCCCGGGTTCGCAGGCAAGCTGGCCTACGCCGTCTCAATCCCACAATACGAATCAGGTCTATTCGGACGATGACGGTGCCGTGACGTACGGCACCCCATACAGAAAGTCTCAATCCCACAATACGAATCAGGTCTATTCGGACAGGCAGTGCCTGTCGACAGAAGGAGACGGTCATGAAGAAGAGTCTCAATCCCACAATACGAATCAGGTCTATTCGGACCTCGATTCATATCGGTCGACGAGTATGCTCGCGTCGCCATAAAGAGGTCTCAATCCCACAATACGAATCAGGTCTATTCGGACGAGCGCGTCGTCAACGCTATTCACTCTGCCGAAGAAAAGGTATCAATCCCACAATACGAATCAGGTCTATTCGGACCGGTGACATTGAAGTAGATGAGCACGCAGGTGAAGTGTCTCAATCCCACAATACGAATCAGGTCTATTCGGACCGCAGCCTCTGCAAGCCCAACCGATGCAGGGAGTTAAGGGGGTGTTTCCTGTTAACTCCAAATCTGCCGGTTTCCAAGTATCGTCCTTTCGTCTCTCCTAGCGCTGGTTTAAACGTAACCTCTTGCAGCCGCTCAAGATATCGAAAAGCTGTTACCTCCCTGCCAAAATGACGTTTTGCCTCTGGCGCGCTTCTTGTCAGGCATGTTTTTTGCCCAGCATGAGGATCAGTTTTCAAAGAAAGCTTCTTCAGCGGATGATTGTACTCCCCAGATCCGGGACCTTCAACCCGAGGTGCTGCTCGAAGGGTTCGTAGCCGGGGCTGGAGTGGAGGAGCGCCCAATCCTTCTCGATGGCGAAGGTGGCGATGAGGCCTTCGAGGGTGTTGGGGGCGGGGAGGCCCTTGGCGCGGAGGATGCGCGAGTTGCGGGCGGCGACGCGGCCGAGGTCGAAGCCGCCCAGGGTGAGGCGGCGGAAGCGGCCGAGGGCGCCCTCGGCCAGCTCGCGCTCCCGCTCGTCCAGGTAGCCGCCGAGGACCTCGGCAAAGATGAGGTCGCCCACGCCGAGGAAGCGCCAGCCGAGGGCGCGGTCGAGGAAGTCGGTCTGCCGGGTGACGGCGCCGTTGAAGTAATCGATCCAGACGGTGGAGTCGACGAGGATCCGCATGGCTCAGCGCTTCCTGCGCTCACGGGGGAGGTCCGGCTGGCGGTGGAGCTTGCCGCGCAAGCCGCGCACCTCTCCCTGCTCGTAAAGTTGGACCAGCGCGGTGAGCGCCTCGTCCAGAGTTTTACGATAGGTGGCGATTCCAGTCAGACGCATCGCTCTCGCGAGGAGATCCTCGTCCACGACGACGTTGATTCGCATCCGCACCTCCGAAAAGTGGCTCAGGTGGCGTCATCATACACCATCGCGGGCCAAATTGTGTAGGATTAGAGCTTTCATACACAATTCGACTGGCGAACAGTGTAGAAAAGTGGGCGGATGTCTACCCAAGAAGGAAAATAGACGGATTGGCGGCGATGTGGTGTAGACCGGCGGGCTGTTGGAGGGCCTGGGCTCGAAAAATACACTAGCTGACGAGGGATTGTGTACGAGAAGCAAATTTCTACTAGAGTTGGAAGAAACCGGTGTAGGGATTCAGGCGAATTCGGTTCTCTGGACGAGGAATACACGGGCCGGAGCTGAAGTGTGCCTTGAATGCCTCGTTCTACGGCTTCGGCTCGACCGCGATCTTTCCCAGTCCGAAAGTGGCGCCTTTGCCGACGTGGAGGATCTCGGCGGCTCGAAAAAGAGGAGAAAAGGGCGCGAGATCGCCTTCGAGGTCGAGAGTCCCGAGGAGGCCGCCGAAGATCATGTGGGTCTGCTGGCGGTTGCTGTAGCGCTCCCAGTCGTGCCAGGTGAGACTGGAGCGGACGGTGTGGACGGCGGCGGCGCGGTCGAGGAGGCCGCGGAAGCTCCAGTCGATGGCGGCGCCGGGGACGTGGAAGTGGGCGAGCTCGAGGACGCGGCGGAGGGCGGCGAAGACGAGGCTACGGAAGTCGAGGGTGGTGGCGAGCTCGCCGCGGGACTTCAGGCGGAGCGGGGTGAGGAGGCGGATCGTGGCGCGGGTGCCGTCGAGGCCCAAGTTACCCTCGTCATGGGCCGGCAGGCAGGGGAGGAGGACGGCGGGGCCGTGGGCGCGGCCATCTTCGAAGACGGTGCGCCAAGCGCCGTCGGGGGCCAGGGCACGGACCTGGGAGAGGGCGAAGGGGGTGCGGCGGCTCCCCAGGCCGGCGGCGGCCATGCGTTCGATGGCGAGCTGGGCGTAGGCCTGGAGCTCCGTGGCCTGGCCGAAGAGGAGGAGGCCGAAGGAGAGCGGATCGCCGGTGGCGAAGCCGCGCGTCTCGTCCGCCGGCTCGAAGACGTAGGGGCGGGGCGAGCTGGGGAGCCCGCGCAGGAAGGGCGGCGGGGTCTCCTCGATGAAGGTCTCGAAGATCCGCGTATAGACGCAGGCCTGACGAAGGCGGCAGGTGTCGCACGGCTGATCGGGCCCCATGGCGCAGACGGTGCGGCGCAGCGCATGGCCGAAGGCGCCGCGGAGGAGGGAGCCTTTGAAGGGAGGGAGGTAGGCGGGCGCCTGGGCGCGGAGGGTGACGGCGAGGCGAAGGTAGGGGATGGCGGGGAGGGGGTAGGAAGGGTCCACGGGGGTAGTTTAGCTTGGCCCTCACCCCCCGGCCCCCTCTCCCGGCCCTCCGCCCGCCCTGCCTGGGAGAGGGGGAGAGAGACAAGGAGAAAGGGTGCTGGCCTGGAGAGGGGGAGAGAGGCAAGGAGAAAGGGTGCTGGCCTGGGAGAGGGGGAGAAAAGCAGGTTGGATTCGGTTTCCAGGGAGCTTAGGGCTCGTCACAGAATAACTGCCCCGGTTCTCGGAGCTCAGCTCTAAGGCGTTCGGCTCCCGTCCGGCCCAACGGGTCGGGAGAATGGAGCCCAGGGCTGAGGCCGAAGGCCGATGCCCTGGGGTGAGGGATGACAACGGGCTGCGGCCTGGAAGGCCGCGAGAGCTGTCTTGCCGAATCGGGTTCTCGCGACCTTGCAGGCCGCAACGATGGAGACGCTTTTTCTTCCCAGGGCATCGGCCTTCGGCCTCAGCCCTGGGCTGGGGTCTCCCGACCCGTTGGGCCGAACGCAGAAAGGCACATTTACTCCGTGACGAGCCCTTACTTCCTATTCCCCCTCTCCCAGGTCGGGAGGGCCGGCGGGCCGGGAGGGGGTCAGGGGGTGAGGGGCTCAAACTTCAGCGACACCCCGTTCATGCAGTACCGCTGGCCGGTCGGCGGGGGGCCGTCGGGGAAGACGTGGCCGAGGTGGCCGCCGCAGCGGGCGCAGTGGACCTCGGTGCGGGTGCTGAAGAAGCTGCGGTCGACGGAGGTGCCGACGTGCTTGGGGTCGATCGGCGCCCAGAAGCTCGGCCAGCCGGTGCCGGAGTCGTACTTGGTGTCCGAGTTGAAGAGCGTCAGGCCGCAGGCGGCGCAGACGTAGACGCCCTTGCGCTTGTTGTGGTTCAACTCGCTCGTGCCGGCGCGCTCGGTGCCGTGCTCGCGCAGCACGTAGAACTGCTCGGGCGTCAGGGTCTTCTTCCACTCGGCGTCGGTCTTGACGACTTTTTCGATCACTTCGGTCTTTCCTTTCCGCGGAGTCTGCGCCGGGCCGGCGGCGAGCGCCACGCTGGCCAGGACGAGGGCGAACAGGGTGAAGGCGAATTTCATTGGATGTCCCCTTCCATTGGAGGCGAGTCAGGCCCTCCAGCGGGGAAAACGGGTCAGACCTCGATCCCATTCCCCCTCAGGAAGGCCAGGAGCTCCTCTTCGTTCATGGTGCGGATCCCCAGCTTCCGCGCGTCGTCGGCCTTGGAGCCGGCGTCTTCGCCGATCACCACGACGTCGGTCGACTTGCTGACGGAGCCGGTGGCGCGGCCGCCCAGGGATTCCACGTGCGCCTGGGCGTCGCGGCGGGAGAGGCTGGTGAGCCCTCCGGTGAAGACCCACTTCTGTCCCGCCAGAGGTTTTACGGACGTCCCCCCGTCCTCAGATGGCTCGGGCTCCTTCTCGATCAGGTGCATCTTGGCCGTCAGCTCGTCCAGGACGGCGGCGTTGTTGGGCTCGCCGAAGAAGGTGAGGATCTGCTCGGCCATCCTGGGACCCACGCCGGGGACCTCCTGGAGGAGGGCCTCGTCCGCCGCCCGCAGCCGCGCGAAGGTGCCGAAGTGCCGGGAGAGGTCGCGGGCCACGGCGACTCCCACCTCGGGGATCCCCAGGCCGTAGAGGAAGCGGGGGAGCTCGGCGGCCCCGGCGGCCTTCTTCAGGGCCTCCACCAGCTTGCTGGCGGACTTCTGGGCGAACCCCTCGAGCTCCAGGAGCTGCTCGGCGCGGATCTCGAAGAGGTCCGGGAGCTGGCGCACCAGGCCCTTGGCCACGAACAGCTTGGCGGTCTCGTCCCCCAGGCCCTCGACGTCCAGGGCGTCGCGCGAGGCGAAGTGGACGATGCGGCCGGCGAGCTGGGCCGGGCACTCGAAGCTGTTGGGGCAGACGGTGAACGGGCCGCGCTCGACGAGCTCCGTGCCGCAGGAGGGGCAGACGGCCGGCATGCGCCACTCGGGGGCGCGCTCGCGGTCGGGCTCGTCGATGCGCTCGATGACCTGGGGGATGACGTCGCCGGCCCGCTGGACGCGCACGCGGTCGCCCTCGCGCACGTCCTTCCTCGCCACCTCCTCGCGGTTGTGGAGGGTGGCCCGGGCGACGGTGACGCCGCCGATCTCGACCGGCAGCATGATGGCGACGGGAGTCACGACGCCCGTCCGCCCCACCGACGGGAGGATCGACAGGATGCGGGTGACCTCCTTCCTGGGCGGGAACTTGTAGGCGAAGGCCCAGCGCGGGTGGCGGGCCGTCCAGCCCAGGGTGTCGCGGGCCTCGACGTCGTCGAGCTTGATGACGACGCCGTCGATCTCGTAGCCGAGGTCGTCGCGCTCGGCCTCGAGGCCGGCGTGGTAGGCGAGGATGTCGTCCACCGTCTTGCCCTTCTTCACCCTCTCGTTGACCTTGAGCCCCCAGTCGCGCAGGGAAGCGAGCACCTCCCACTGGGTGTCGATCCCCTCGCCGCCGGCCAGGATGTCGTAGGCGTAGAGGTGCAGGGGGCGGGAGGCGGTGAGCTGGGGATCGAGCTGGCGCACGGAGCCGGCGGCGGCGTTGCGCGGGTTGGCGAACGGCTCCTTGCCCTCGGCGATCAGCCTCTCGTTGACCTTGTCGAAGCCTTTGGCTGACAGGATGATCTCGCCGCGGATGGCGAGCAGGGGCGGCGCCGGGCGCTTGCCCTCGCGCAGCCGCAGGGGGACGCTGGCGATGGTACGCACGTTGGCCGTGATCCCTTCGCCCTTGCGGCCGTCGCCGCGGGTCGACGCCTGGAGGAAGACGCCGTCCTTGTAGACCACCTCGACCGACAGGCCGTCGAGCTTGGGCTCGAGGACGTACTCGACGGGGAAGTCGTCTCCCAGCACCCCCAGCCCCTTGCGCAGCCGCTCGTCGAAGCGGCGCAGGGCCGCCTCGTCCTGGTTGGATTCGAGCGACAGCATGGGCGCCGCGTGCTCGACAGAGGGGAAGCCGTCGATCGGCTGGCCGGCCACCCGCTGGGTGGGGGAGTCCTCGGCCACGAGGTCGGGGAACTGCTTCTCCAGGTCTTCCAGCTCGTGGAAGAGCTTGTCGTACTGCGCGTCGTCGATCTCGGGCCGGTCTTCGACGTAGTAGAGATAGTCGTGATGGCGGATCTCGGAGCGCAGCTTGGCGATCCGCTGGGCGGCTTGGTCATCCTTTCGAGGATGGGTGGTCATCGTTTGAGCCATGGGGTTGGCGTTTCTCCGTCGAAACGTTGGACGGGGAAACTCTAGCATTGGTCCTCACTCCCCCTACCCCCTCTCTCCCGGCCCTCCGCCCGCCCGCCCGGGAGAGAGGGGAAAAGAAGCAAAAACCTATTTAGACAAACTTCTCCCTCTTCTCCCGGGGAGGCGAGGTGGGAGGGATCGGGAGAAGAGGGCCGGGGTGATGAGGGCTGCTATCTTTCTCTCATGACCTCCCTCTGGACCCGCGCCGGCCTTACCTGGAAGCAGCTCGGGATGCGGCTGTGGCGGCAGATCTGGGAGGACGAGCTGCTGGGGCGGTGCGCGGAGCTGGCGTATTTCTTCCTGTTCTCGATCTTCCCCCTGCTGCTCTTCCTCACCACCCTGCTCGGCTACCTCGCCCAGGCCAGCACGTCGCTGCGCTGGAACCTGTTCTGGTATCTCGCCCGGGTGTCGCCCAGCCGGGACGTCGTCGCCCTGCTCAACAACACCCTGACGGAGATCACCGTCGCCCGCACGGGGGCCAAGCTCTACCTCTCGCTCGCCGTGGCCGTGTGGATGGCCTCGAACGGCATGCTGGCCGTGTCGCGCACCCTCAACACGGCCTGCGGCCTCAAGGAGACCCGGAAGTGGTGGCGGCGGCGGCTCATCGCCCTGGTGCTGACGTGCACCGTGACCGTCCTCATCGTCTGCGCCCTGGCGCTGATCTTCTACGGCGGCACGATCGGCGAGACGCTCGCGGACCGCCTGGGGATCGGCGCCGCCTTCGCGATCACCTGGAAGGTCGTCCAGTGGCTGCTGGTGCTGGTGTTCGCGGCCATCGCGTTCGAGATGGTCTACAACTATGCCCCCAACCTCGGCGACAGCCCGAACCGCCAGTGGGGCACCCCGGGAGCGGTCACCGGCGTCGCCCTGTGGCTCGCCGCCTCGTTCGGCCTCCGCCTCTACCTCTCCTACTTCCACGCCTACACCACGGCCTACGGCTCGCTGGGCGCGGTGATCCTGCTGCTCGTCTGGTTCTACCTGAGCGCCTTCGCCCTGCTGATGGGGGGCGAGGTCAACTCCGAGATCGGCCGCGAGCTGGACGCCCAGCGGGGGGAGCCGAGGCCCCGCATCACCCGCCGGCGCAAGCTCATGCTCCGCCGGCTGCGCGACCGGCTGCGCAGATAAGCTCGCGTCCTGTCACGTTCTCCTCTGCCAGCGCACCCTCTCTATTGAAGGTTCGCATTTACGATTCACTCGTAACAGGGAGAAAACTATGAACAAATTTGCGAAGTGGGCCCTCGCCGGGCTGGTCCTGGCGGCCGCCGCGGTGCCGGCCATGGCCGTGCCGATCACGGTGGCGCCCGGCAACGACGGCTTCAAGACGCCGGCGACCGGTACGAAGATCGACCTCTCGGTGTTCCCCATCAATACGTTCTTTGGTCTGGGCGCCGTGGTCAATCCCACGATCGTCCCGCTGACCGGCGCGCCGCTGACCGGGGCGCTGGGCTCGATCGACACGCTGCTCGAGCGGTATCCCCCGTCGGTGACGTTCAACCTCATCCCCGAGACGCATACTTTCAGCGTCGAGATCAAGGGGTTGCGGCTGAAGGGCCAGACGACGATCGACGGCCTCAACTATAACCTCGTGGTCGCGCTGTCCGAGACCCCCTCGGGCCCGGGCACGATCACGGCGACCCGGCTGACGCCGGACGGCGGCCGGTTCAACTCGAGCTTCCCGGTGCTGCCGAAGCTGGTGTTCACCGAGATCGGCAATCCGGCCAACCAGGTTGTCATCGACTGCGGCCTGGTGGCGGGCTGCCCGGCGCCGTTGACCCTGAATGCCTCGAACGTCTGCTGGGAGGTCGCCTTCGGTCCGAACAACTTCGATCCGGCCACCAAGGGCATCACCCCGATCGCGGCCGGCATCGGCGTCGACGGCACCTTCAACGGCGTCAACGAGTACACGACGGTCGGCCGTAAGCGGGCCGGCTTCGCGGGCCTCGCGTTCCACATCGGCTACATCCCGTCTCCGCCCTGGGGCCTGTGCGGCGGCACCGGTACGAGCCAGCATGACCACGCGGTGTACTCGCTGACCCACACCTCGGCGCCGGCGAACGACTGCCCGCCCACCCAGACGGGAACGGGGACGGGCGCCGGTTCGAGCAGTGCGGTCGCTACTCCCACCGCCACCGCGCTGGCGTGCCCCGCCGTGGTCATCCAGCCGGTCGACAAGCCGGTTCCCATCGAAAACTAGCAATCCCCTGGCGAATAATGAGGCCGGTGCCTTCGGGCGCCGGCCTTTTCCCTTCCTTTCTATCGCTTCCTACAGCCGCCCCGCCCGCCGCAGGATCTCCGGCAGGAAGACCACCGTCGTCGCGTAGCTCGCGAGCATCGCCGCCGCCAGGAGGAACCCCAGGCTGGCGTTGGGCCGGATGGCGGAGAAGGCCAGCACCGAGAAGCCGAAGGCGAGCACGAGGGCGTTCCACAGTAGTCCCCGGCCGGTGGTGTGGAGGGTCGAGAGCACCGCCTCGCCGTGGCCGTGTCCGGCTGCGCGCTCGCGCCGGTAGGCGTGGACGTAGTGGAGGGCGAAGTCGACCCCCGCCCCCAGGGTGATGGCCGCGAACATGCTGGTGGCGATGCCGAGGGGCAGGCCGGCGTAGCCCAGGGCGGCGAAGAGCAGGAGGGCGGCGGCGATCACGGGGGCCATGGCGATCGCCGTCCAGCGCGGGCCGCGGAAGGCGGCGAGCAGGGTGAGGGCGATCATCGCGGCGGTCCAGCCGATCGAGCGGAGCTGGTTGCCGACGATCCCCCCCACGACCGCCAGCCCCACCGGCACGTCGCCCGAGACGTGGGCGCGCACGCCGTAGCGCCGGGCGAGGTCCGGCAGGCGCCGCTCGATCCAGGCGCGCAGCTCGCGCCCCTTGGCGTAGTCGGCGTTGGGCACGAACAGGCGGAGGCGCGCCGTGCCCTTGTCCTCCGTCAGGTACTGGCGCAGGCTGACGCGGATCGCCAGGACGTCTACGAGGGCGCTGGCGCGCTTGACGTCGAGCGGCGCCAGCCCGGAGACGGGCAGCGGGCGCCCGATCGCCTGGGCGCCGATCTCCAGGAACTGGAGGTACCCCAGGGCGCCGCCCACGTGCGGCGCCGCGCGCGCCAGCCGGTCGGCCTCCTCCAGCAGGGCGGCGCCGCGGGGGGTCAGGAAGAGGTCCCGCTCCCCTTCGAGCACCACGTCGAGGCGGTAGCTGCCCCAGAACGAGGCGTTGAACGTGCGCTCCGCCGTGACCAGCGGCGAGCGGGGATCGAAGTTGTCGACCCAGGAGTCCTGCACGCGCAGACGGAAGAGGCCGGGGAGGGCGAGCAGGAGCAGGGCGGCGCCCGCCAGGGCGGCGGGCCGGGCGTGCCGGGCCAGCCAGAGCTCGAGCTTGGGGACGTCCCGCTCTCCCTTCCCGGCGCGCCGCGGCTCGATCCAGGCCGGGGGGAGCAGGGCGATGAGGGCCGGCACCTGCGTGTAGGTGGAGAGCAGGGCGATCAGCAGCCCGAGGCCGGCGAACAGGCCGAACTGGGAGAGCGGCGCCATGGGCGAGCCCAGGAACGAGAAGAACCCCGCGGCGTTGGTGAGCGAGGTGAGCACCAGCGGCGAGGTCAGGTCGGCGTAGGCCGTTCCCGCCGCCCGCCGCAGCCGGGCGCGGTCCGTGCGCTCGCCGGGGTCCCCGGCCAGCCGGTCGCGCAGCCTCTGGAGGACGTGGATCTCGTCGGTCATCGACAGGGCCATGAGCAGCACGGGGAGGATGGTGGTGACCAGGGTGACGGGCACGCCCGCCCAGCCCATCAGGCCGAAGGTCCAGACGAGGGTGACGAGGACCTGGGCCAGGGGGACGATCACGCAGCCCGGCGTGCGCAGGGAGACGGCGAGCACGAGGGCGACGACGGCCATCATGATCGGCACCAGCCGGGCGAGGTCGTCGAGCACCGTCTCGCCAAGGATGGCCTCGGCGGCCACCGGCCCCGTGATCCGCAGCTCGAAGGGCGAGGCGGCGGCGCGGGCGGCGCGCCAGCTCTCGATCTGCCGGATCAGCTCCCGCCGGTCGGCCTTGGGATAGGCGGGAACGTAGAACGGCGCGGCCCGGCCGTCGCGGGAGAGGAACAGCCCGTTCGCCACCGGCAGCCGGCGGATGCGCGCCAGCAGCTCCGCGAAGGCCCCGGGCGCCTCGGGAACGGGGTTGAGAAAGGTGACGATGCTGATCTTCCCCGGGGGCGGCGGCTCGATCAGGTCGGCGAGCGAGTGGACGCCGAACCGGTCGACGCCGGGGAGCAGGCGCAGCTCGCGGTGGGTGCGGACGAGGAAGCGGAACCCTTCCCGCGAGGCGACCAGGGGGCCGCCGGGCTTCGAGCTCACCAGGACGATGATCTGGTCCGGCTCGAAGAACGCCTCGCGGTCGCGCAGCGTCCGCTCGACCGTGGGATCGCCCTGCGGGTAGATCGCCGCGCCGTCGGCGCGCACCTCCAGGCGGAACAGCCCCGCGGCCACCCCGGCCGTGCCGAGGAGGGACAGGAGGAGCACCAGGACGGGCCGCCTCAGGGCAGCGCGGGCGAGGGGGAGCATGGGGGAGAGGGTCTCACACCCACGCCCCTACGCGTAGGGCTTCAAAGCCTCGCGCAGCGGCCCCGGAATGGGCGTCGGCACCGCCCGCTTGCCCTCCCGGCGCATGCAGGCGATGACCTGCTCGCCGCGAGCCACCAGCTCTTCGTCCCGCCAGTATTCGAAGAGGAGGGTGATGCGGTTCTGCACGGTGCCGCCCAGGCGCATGCGGATCACGATGGAGTCGAACGCTTCGAGCTCGGCGAGGTAGTCGCAGGAGCAGCGGACGGTCGCCAGGGCGAGACCGTTCCTCAGGTCTTCCAGGATCTCCGGGGCGTGGTCGCGCAGGAACATCTCGCGGCAGCGCCCCTGCCAGCGCAGGTGGTTGACGTAGTAGACGTTGCCGACCAGGTTGGTCTCTTCGAACCCCACCAGGTGGCGGTACTCGTAGGACTTCAATGCACGTTCTCGACGAGGACGGCGAGGGCGGCCTCGCCCGGCAGCTCGCGCATGGCGGCGACGAAGGTGCCGATCCGCAGCTCGCCGGAGCGCAGGAGGAGCCAGCCGTCGCCCTCGCGGTTCTCGCGGTCACTGCCGTCGCCGTCGAGCGTCAGCGGCGCTCCATGGGCGACGCCGGCCTTGGTCAGGCTCTCGGCCGCCGCCCAGACGCGGGTGGCGGCGGCGTCCCGGGTCTCGCCCCGCTCGCGGGCGATCAGCTCGGCGAGCTGGAAGCGCTCGGCGCCCAGCAGGCCGCGCCAGACCTCCTCCGTGCGCTCGGCGACCGGCTCCAGGTCGCAGCCGAGACGGCCTTCGCCGGCCACGGCGAGCAGGAGGCCGCCGGCGTGGGAGATGGAGAGCGGCGTGCCATCCTCGGTTTCCGGCTTGCCGTCGGGGCGATGGCGCCGCTGAGCAGCGTTGCCCTCGATTTCCAGGGAGACCTGGACGCGCGAGCCGGGGAGCATCTCCTGCAGCCGTCGCTCGGCGTAGGGGCCGAGCAGGGCGGCCGTCCAGGCGGCCGGCGGGGCGGCGCGGTCGACGGCGCGCAGGCGGAGGCCTTCCCAGCGCTCGCGGAGGCGGCCGTCGAGGGTCAGCACCTCCAGGTCGTAGACGAACTCGTCGCCGTGGCGGCTGCGCTCGTGGGCGGCGAGCAGGAGGGGCGCGTCCTTCTCCAGGCCGAAGGTCGCCACCCGGTCGACCCCGATGGGCAGCAGGGTCGCGTGGGGGATGCAGGCCTGGATGCCGTGGATGGCGGCGTCGCGGGCGCCGGGATCGCCGAGCACGAGGCGGTCCGGCAGGTAGCGGCCGAACCAGACGGTGGTGCCGTCCGAGGAGATCTCGGCCAGGCAGTCGGTGGCGCACAGGCTGCGGTAGCCCTGGACGCGGCGGAAGCGGCCGCGGTGGAACAGGATGCCGCCGTAGAGGTCGCCGTCCGCCTGGAGCTGGATTCGCCGGGTGCCCGTGCCGAAGGGCGCCAGGAGCCGGGGCGCGGCGTCCATGATGGTGCCGAAGCGGCAGGTGGCGCGGAAGTGGTCGGCGGCGAAGCCGGTCGACTCGTCGCGCAGCACGACCTCCACTTCGCCGGGCGCGCGCACCAGGGCGGCGACGCGGATGGTCGTCGAGCGGCCGGCCGGCACGGCCACGGGGCGCTGGAAGACGGCGTTCTCGAAGGTGGGGATCTCGTCCGTACCCACCAGCGCCATGGCGGCCTGGGCCATGGCCTCCATGCCCAGCACGGCGGCGAACAGCGGCTCGCCGCGGAAGACGTGGTCGGCGAGATGGGGGTCGGTGTCGGCCGAGACCTCGGCGTCCACCACCAGCTCGACGCCGGGGACGTGGACGCGCGGCGTCTCCAGGTAGCGCAGCAGCGGCAGCTCGGCGCGCTCCATCTCCAGGGTCGGGGGCTCGCCGAAGCGGCCGGCGACGACCACGGAGGCGGTCGTCAGCTCCCGGCCGATCAGCTCGCGCATCAGCCGGACGCCGGTCTCGGGCGGGATCGGCGTGATCCCCTGGGCGATCAGGCTCTCCAGGGTGCCGAGCCGCTCGCCCATGCCGACGCCGGCCCACACGGACCATTCGAGGGCCAGGCAGCGGCAGCCGGGGTGCTCGCGGGCGAACCGCTCGGTGGCGAGGGCCAGCCACTCGTTGGCGAGGGCGTAGTCGGCCTCGCCGCGCAGGCCGGTGCGGGCGATGATCGAGCCGAAGGTCACCAGCAGCCGCAGCCGCCGGGGATCGAGGGCGGCGAGGACGTTGCGCAGGCCGGCGGTCTTGGGGCCGAGGGTGCGCAGGAGGCCGTCCTCATCCAGCGCCGAGAGGAGGCGGGGCGCGTTGGCGCCGGCGCCATGGAGGAAGGCGGTGACGGGGCCCAGCTCGGCCTCCACCCGGGCCACGGCGGCGGCCACGGCGGCGGCGTCCGTCACGTCGGCGGCGACGTAGAGGGGGGCGACGCCGGCGGCGGCCATACGCTCGAGGTTGGCGGCCAGCTCGGCGTCGTTCTCCGGCAGCGAGCGGCCCATCAGGGCGAGGCGGGCGCCGGTCGTCTTCGCGAGATCGAGGGCGCACTCGGCAGCGATCCCCTTGCCGCCGCCGGTCACCAGCAGCACGCCGGCGGAGTCGATGGGCAGGGACGCTTCCTCGGAGGGGGCCAGCAGGCGCAGCACGGGAACGCGCCGGTTTCCTTCCAGGTCGTAGCGCGCCTCGGTATATCCGGACGCGGCGGCGGCGGCTTCGGTTGCGACCCAATCGAGGGCGTCAGGGTGATCGAGGGAGAGATCGATCACGCACGTGGTGACCTCTGGCACCTCGAGGTGCAGGGTGCGCGCAAAGCCGCCGCCGCCCCCGGCCTCCTGCACCAGCAGGAAGCGGAGAGGCCGGGGCGCCGCGAGGGCGGCCCGGGCCGCTTCCACGAAGAGGCTGGCGTGGCTCTCGTCCAGCTCCGCGGGCAGGCAGAGGGCGACGCCGGCCCCTTCGAGCCGGTCAGGGAGGGAGTCGGCGAACGGGTGACCAGCGGGCGCGATGACTTTCCAGTCCCGCCCGGCATCACCGGCAGAATGACGAGGCAGACCGCGCGGGATCCACTCGACCGTGAACGGGCGCACCCAGGAGTCGACTCCCGCCGGCGCGGCGGCGGCCTCGACCGCTCCGGCGGGCGCCTGCTCCTCCAGGGCCTGGGCCACTTGCAGCACCGTGGCCCGCGCGTAGTCGGTGGGGGAGGCGGGCGGCCGCAGACCCAGCCGGCGCGCCGCCTCGACCACGAGCTGGCCGACGGAGATCGAGTTCAGATGGAGGTCGGAGAGCAGGCGGCTGTCGTCCGACACGGCCTCCGGGGGCAGCTCGGCTCGCTCGGCGACCAGCAGGCGGACGAGGTCGCTCACCCCCCTGGCCCCCCTCTCCCGGCCTTCCTCCCGCCCGTCCTGGGAGAGGGGGGAAAGGATGCTCGCGATCTCCACCTCTTCCCAAATCCTTCCGCCGTTCTCCCCCTCTCCCAGGACGGGCGGGAAGGCCGGGAGAGGGGGCCGGGGGGTGAGGGCCGCCCCGCGCACGGGCGCCGACTCGCACGGGTTGGCCAGGAAGCGCAACGGCCGGTCGAGGTCGAACGGGCGGGTGAAGCGACCCTCGAAGAGGAAGGCGGCGTCGAGCGGCGCGCCGAGGGCGAAGGCGGCGCCGGCCGCTTCGAGCAGGCCGGCGATCGACGGGCCGCCGGCGTCGAGCGCGATCGCCGGGCCGTCGAGGAGCTCGCCGGCCAGGGCGGAGAGGGCGCGGCCGGGTCCGACCTCGATCCACAGGCCGGCGTGGCCGCGCGCCGCTTCGGCGGCCTCGGTGAAGCGCACGGGCGACGTGAGCTGGCGGCGGAGCAGGTCCGGCAGGTCCGCGTCCCCCTCCAGGAGGGCGCCGGTGATGGTGGAGGCCACGGGCCGGACGGGCCGCCGCAGGGCGATCGCCGCCAGCTCCGCGGCCAGGCGCGGGCCCGCCGCCGCCATGAGCGGCGAGTGGAAGGCGTGGGAGACGCGCAGCCGGGTGGCAGGCAGGCCGCGGTCGCGGGCACGCTCGACGGCGGCGTCCACCGCCGCCGCGGGGCCGGAGACCACCGTCCGCCGGGGCGAGTTGTAGACGGCGATGACGGCTTCACTGCCTTCCAGCAGCTCGGCCGCCGTTTCGGGATCGGTATCGAGGCTCGCCATGGCGCCTTCCTCGGGGCTCGCTTCGGCCATGGCCTTGCCGCGCGCGGCGGCGAGGCGCAGGGCGGCGGGCGCGTCGAGGGCGCCGCTCCAGTGGAGCGCCGTGATCTCGCCCAGGCTGTGCCCGACGGCCACGGCGGCGCGCACGCCCAGGCGCTCCAGCAGCCACAGGCCGGCCAGCGAGTGGGCGACGATGGCCGGCTGGGCCACCGCGGTGTGGACGGCGTCGGCGTGCGGGTCGAGCCCGGCCCCCTCGTAGATGGCTTCGAGGCCCTCGAAGCGCCGGCGCCAGGCGCCGCCGTCGAGGTACGAGGGGGCGCCCTGGCCGGGGAAGAGGAAGCCGATCCGCCGGCTGCCGCGAGCGCCAGCCCTAAGGTTTGTCCCCAGAAAGACTCCATGCTTGGCATCCAGGAACGCCGTCTCGCCGCCGCGCAGCCCATCCACCAGACGCCGCAGGCGCTCCGCGGCCTCGGCGGGCTTGGCGGCCACGACGGCCGCCCGCGCCGGGCCGTCCAGGGGGCGGCGGGCCAGCTCGGCCGCGAGGTCCGTCAGCTCGGAGCGGGAGATGCGCGCCGCCAGGATCGCCAGGCGCTCGGCCTCGACGGCCAGGGCGGCGGGATCGGCGGCGGCGAGCAGCAGCAGCTCGGCGTCCTGCCAGGAGCCGATCAGCTCGCGCTCGCGGGCCACCAGGGAGCGGCGGCGCACGGCCGGCTCGCCTTCCAGAACCACGTGGGTGTTGATGCCGCCGAAGCCCATGGCGGAGACGGCGGCGCGCAGGGGCGTCCCCGCCGGCCAGGGCTCGCCATGGTCGAGGACGCGCAGCGGCGCTTCCGGACCCTGCAGGTCCGCGTGGGGCTCGTCGCAGCCGGTGGTCGGCGGCAGCACCTGGGCGTGGACGGCGAGGACGGCCTTGATCAGCCCGGCGACGCCGGCGGCGGCCTTGGTGTGGCCGATGTTGGCCTTGATCGAGCCGATGGGGGCGGACGGCGCGCCGGGGCCGGCCTCGCGCCTCGCGGAAGTCAGGGCAGTCAGCTCGGCGGCGTCGCCCACCGAGGTGCCGGTGCCGTGCCCCTCGAAGTAGCCGACCGTCTCGATGCCGAAGCCGGCCCGCCGGTAGGCGCGGTCGAGGGCCATCCTCTGGCCCGCGGACTCGGGACGGCTGATGCCGCCGTGGCCGTCGGACGAGATCCCCCAGCCGCGCAGGACGGCGTACGTGCGGCAGCCGAGGCGGGCCGCGTCCCCCTCGCGCATCAGCACCACGAAGCCGCACCCCTCGCCGGGCAGGAAGCCCGAGGAGCGGGCGTCGAACACCCGCATCTCGCCGTGGGCGAGGGCGCCGACGCGGGCGAAGCCGACCAGCTCGAAGGGATCGAGGGAGAGGTCGACGCCGCCGGCCAGAGCGACGTCGAGGTCGCCCGCGGCCAGCGCCGAGCAGGCGTTGGCCACCGCCAGCAGCGAGGAGGCGCAGGCGCCGTCCAGCGTGTAGCCGCCGCCGTGGAGGTCGAAGTGGTTGCAGATCCGCCCGGCGATGGTGTTCGACAGGCCGCCGGCCAGCGACTCCTCCATGGGCTCCGGGAACGGCGCCTTGTAGGCCGTCTCCAGCCGCCCGAGGAGCTCGTCGATCTTGCCTTCCTCCCAGCCGTCGCCGGCCAGCGTGCCGGCGATCGTCCGGCTGACGTAGGGCCAGCGCAGGCGCAGGGTGTTGGCGCGCGCGAACTCGCCGGTGAGGGTGTTGCCGAGGAGCACGCCGGTCATGTCGCGGGGCAGCCCCTCGGCGTCGGCGAAGCCGGCGTCGGCCAGGGCCTGGGCGGCGACGTCTAGGGCCAGCCAGTGGGTGAGGTCGGCCGAGCGGTAGGTGCGGCCGGCGACCCGGAAACGCACGCGGTCGAACTCGTAGCCTTCGAGCAGCGCCGCCTCGATGGGGTAGAGGCTGTCCGGATCGGCGGGGTCGCCGGTGACGTAGTCGGCGAGGTTCAGGCG
>DATFNZ010000216.1:0-9361 GCA_035266085.1 Thermoanaerobaculia bacterium | reverse complement strand
GATCCGACCCGCTACCGCCAGCACATCCTCCACGCGGACGAGAGCGGCAAGTTCTCGATCGTGGCGCTGGTCTGGCTGCCGGGCCAGTCCACGGCCGTCCATGACCACGTCTCCTGGTGCGTCGTCGGCATCCACCAGGGGCAGGAGCGCGAGGTGCAGTACCGGGTGCTGAGCGATGGCGAGGAGCGCTACCTGCTGCCCATCGGCGAGTGCTCGTTCAAGGCGGGATCGGTCTCCGTCCTCCAGCCTCCGGGGGACATCCACACCGTCTACAACCCGGGGCCGGAGACGGCCATCTCGATTCACGTCTACGGCGCGGACGTGCGAAAGCTCGGCTCCAGCATCCGCTTCCGCTACGACCTGCCGGTCGTGGAGACTCTGCCGGTATCGCTCCGGCCGCGGTTCGCGGCGGCTGGCTAGCCGGAGTCAGCTCCGGAGTCCGCGGCGGCCTTGGGATCCGGGGCCGTGACCTGGCACTCTTTTTTGTAATCCCTTTGTAAGGTCTTCAGCCTTATTCTGTGCAAGCATTCTGGAGCTCTCCAGTGGCTCCCCCGGGAGCCCGGCCGCGTGGCCGGGTCTTCAAGAGCCGGTTTGGATTTTGCATCTCAGGATAGGCAAACTGGTTGAACTGTTCAGCCGTAGAGCAAAGGGAGCAAAGTTTATGAGTAGCCACCCACGCCCTCGGAGTCGTGGTCTCGCCGTCTTCGCGGCGGCGCTCGCCCTGGCGGCCGTGGCCTGGGCGGAGGAGCCGGCGAAGCCGGCGGCGTCCACCCCGGCCGATCCGCAGAAGGCGGTGCAGGAGCAGAAGGCCGTGCAGGAGGGCATCTCGATCGAGCTGTCGGTGCGGCCGGTCGAGGGCAACGGACCCGTCATGGAGGGGCAGGATGCGCGGGTGACCCTCAAGATCTCCGACACCACCGGCAATCCCCTCACCGGCCTCTACCCGGGCGCGTGGGTCGACAGCCTGGGCGCCAAGCCGGGCGCCGGGAACGAGCCTCCCGCCGACTGCAAGAAGAAGGTGGAAGCCTTCATCGGCGGCTCGATCCTCTCCCGGCCCGCCATGGACCTCAACGTCTACTACGTCATCGCCCTCAACGAGGACGCCACCCTTTCCGTCGTCGATCCCCTGTTCGGCTACGGCAGCAGCAAGCTGCTGACCATGGTGTTCCTGAAGAGCCCCGGTGAAGACTGGGCGCTGTCGCCGGACGCCGAGCGGCTGTTCGTCTCCATGCCCGACGCGAACCGGGTGGCGGTGGTGGAGACCTCGGGCTGGAAGGTGGTGAGCGAGATCGAGACCGGCGCGCGGCCCCGCCGCCTCGGCATGCAGCCGGACGGGCAGTACCTCTGGGTGGCCCACGACACGGGCGTCTCGGCGATCGACATCCACAAGCTCGCCAAGGTGGCCGACGTGGCCACGGGCAAGGGCGGCCACGACATCGCGTTCAGCGACGACAGCCGCTTCGCCTTCGTCACCAACGAGACGGACGGCACGGTGTCGGTGATCGGCACCGGCCAGCTCGCCAAGCTGCGGGACGTGGCCGTGGGCTCGCGCCCGGTGTCGATCGCCTGGTCGACTCAGGCCAAGGCCGCCTACGTGGCCAACGCGGGCGACGGCGCCATCAGCGCGGTCGACGGCGACAGCCTGAAGCCGGCGGCCCGCATCGCCTCGACCCCCGGGCTGTCGCAGATCCGCTTCGCGCCCGGCGGCCGGCTGGCGTTCGTCGTCCATCCCAACCAGAACGCCGTGCACATCGTGGACGCAGCCAGCAACCGCCTGGTGCAGACGGCGGACGTCGAGAAGGAGCCCGATCAGGTGGCCTTCAGCGACGAGCTGGCCTACGTCCGCCACCGGGGGAGCGAGACGGTGCTCATGATCCCCTTGAAGACGGTGGGCGAGGCGGGCCGGCCGGTGGCGGTGGTGGACTTCCCCGGCGGCCAGCATCCGCCGGGCCGCATGGAGCGGGGCACGCCCGCCGCCGGCATCGTGCAGGCCGCCGGCGCCACGGCCGTGCTGGTGGCCAATCCCGAGGACAAGGCCATCTACTTCTACAAGGAAGGCATGGCCGCCCCCATGGGTCACTTCCAGAACTACGGCAAGCAGCCGCGAGCCGTGCTGGTGGTGGACCGCAGCCTGCGCGAGGTGAGGCCGGGGGTCTACGAGACCACGGCCAAGATGAGCGGCGCCGGCAACTACGAGCTGGCCATGTTCATCGACTCGCCGAAGATCATTCAGTGCTTCCCTCTGAAGCTGGCGGAGAATCCCGTCCTCGCGGCCGCCCGCAAGAGCCCGCTCGGCGTCGAGCTCCAGACCAGCAAGAGCACGGTGGCCGTGGGCGAGGACGTGGCGGTGCGCTTCAAGCTCTCCGATCCCGACAACGGCTCCCCCCGCACGGGCCTCAAGGACGTCCGCGTCCTCACCTTCCTCTCGCCCGGTATCTGGCAGCAGCGGCACTGGGCGTCCGAGGTGGAGAAGGGGCTCTACGAGATCCACTTCAAGCCGCCCGAAGCCGGGGTCTACTTCGTGTTTCTGGAGGTGGCCTCCGCCGGCCTGCAGTTCCAGAAATCGCCGTTCATGGTGTTGACGGCGGAGGCACCGACGGCAGAAGCGCCCGCGGCGCAGGCGTCCCAAGGAGATTTACACCCATGAAGCCCGCAGCTTCGATGTTTGCCGCTCTCGGCCTTCTCGCGGTTGCCGGGTCCGCGCCGGCGGCCGGGCAGACGGGGCACGAGCATCATCACGCCATGGCCACGGCTCCCGCTCCGGAGACGCCGAAGGTCGAGGCGCTGGACCATCTCGACATCCCCGACGTGCCGGTGCTCGACCAGGACGGCAAGGCCGTGCGCTTCTACACCGACCTGGTGAAGGACCGGGTGGTGGCCGTGAACTTCGTGTTCACCACCTGCACCACGATCTGCCCGCCCATGGGGGCGAACTTCGCCAAGCTCCAGAAGCTGCTGGGCGACCGGGCGGGCCGCGACGTGCACCTGATCTCCGTCTCCGTCGATCCCACGACCGACACTCCCGAGCGCATGAAGGCCTGGGCGCAGAAGTTCGGCGCCGGCCCCGGCTGGACCCTGGTGACCGGCGACCGCGCCGAGATCACCCGTCTTCTCAAGTCTCTGGGGGTCTACACCGCCAGCATCTCGGACCACACGCCCCTGGTGCTGCTCGGCAACGACGGCCGCCACCAGTGGACGCGGGCCTACGGGCTCGCTCCGCCGGCGACGCTGGCTGAGCTGATCGACGGCATGGCCGCCCCCGCAAAAGATATGAATGCCACGAAGGAGTCCCGTCCATGAAACCGAAGACCGGTTTGCTCGCCATCGCCGCCCTGCTGACCCTGGGGCTTGCCTGGAGCCCCGCCCAGGGCCAATCACCAGCCGCCGATTCGCCCGCCCACAAGTACTTCGGCGACACCAAGCTGGTGGACCAGAACGGCAAGGAGGTACGCCTCTACTCCGACCTGATGAAGGACAAGACGGTGGTCATCGACGTCATGTTCACCACCTGCACTGGCGCCTGTCCGATGATGAGCGGCACGTTCGCCAAGATCCAGGAGCATCTCGGCGCCCGGGTCGGCAAGGACGTGAACCTGATCTCGATCTCCGTCGATCCGGTCAACGACACGCCCGCCAAGCTCAAGGAGTACTCGGCGCGCTTCAAGGCCGGGCCCGGCTGGTATTTCCTCACCGGCTCGAAGGAGAACGTCGACGCCACCCTGCGCAAGCTGGGTCAGTACGTCGAGAACCGGGAGGGCCATCAGAACCTGTTCCTGATCGGGAACGACCGCACCGGCCTGTGGAAGAAGGCGTTCGGCCTGGCCAAGCCGGAGGAGATCCTGCCGATCGTGGACAGCGTGGTGAACGACAAGGGCGAGGGGTCGTAGGTATCCGAATCCTCGGGTTCCTCTTCCTCTTTCTCGCCCCCGCCTGTCTGCAGGCGGCCGCTCCGCCGTCCGCCGAGCAGAAGCAGCAGCTCGAGCGCGGGCGGCGGATCTACGTTGAGGGCACCAGCCCGTCCGGCGGCGAGATCACCGCCTTGATGAGCGACGCGAGCGTCGAGGTGCCGGCGTCCGCGGTGCCCTGCGCCGGCTGCCACGGCCGGGACGGCAAGGGCCGGCCCGAGGGGGGCCTGTCTCCTTCGGACCTCACGTGGACGACCCTCACCCGGCCCTACGGCGTCACCTCGCCCAGCGGCCGCAAGCATCCGCCTTACGATGCCAAGCTCCTCAAGCGGGCGATCTCCCTGGGGCTCGATCCGGCGGGCAACCCGCTCCACGTGGCCATGCCCCGGTTCCGCATGAGCCTCAAGGACATGGACGACCTCCTGGCCTACCTCCAGCAGCTCGGCACGGAGAGCGATCCGGGAGTGGGCGGGGGCTCTCTGCGGGTGGGCGTCATCCTGCCGCCCGCCGGGCCCTTGAGCGGCATGGGCAAGGCCCTCCGCGCCGCGCTGACCGCACGGTTCGACGCCTTGAACAAGGAGGGTGGAATCTACGGGCGCCAGGTCGAGCCCCGCTTCCTCGAAGCGCCGGGGCCGCCCGAGCAGCGGCGGGCCTGGACGGCCGACTTCCTCCAGCGTGAGGAGGTCTTCGCGGGCGTGGCCGCCTTCCTGGCCGGCGCGGACGCCGAGCTGGCCGGCCTGTTCCAGGAGAAGCGGATCCCCCTCGTGGGCCCGTTCACCGTCCATCCGCGGGAGACCTTCCCGCTCAACCGCTACGTCTTCTACCTGTTGCCAGGGGGAGAGATCCAGGGGCAGGCGCTGGCGCGGTTCATCCGCGTCCAGGCGGCCGGCAAGCCCGTCAAGGCTGCCGTCGTGGCCCCGGAAGAGGCGGGGTTGAACGGGGCCGTGGAGGCGATCCGGAAGGCCGCCGCGGGCTGGCCGGCGCCGGCCGTGGTGCGCTACGGCCGCCAGGGCGTGGAGTCCGAGGCGGTCTCGCGGCTCGCCGCGGCGAAGCTCGATCCCGTCTTCTTCTTCGGCTCGGGCCCCGAGGCCCGGTCGTTCCTGCAGGCCGCCGACCGCCTCGGCTGGCGGCCGCGCATCCTGGCGACCGGCACCGCCGCCGACGGCTCCCTGTTCGGCTCGCCCGCCGCGTTCGACGGCCGCATCTACCTCGCGCTCCCCTCGCCTCCCGGCGACCCCGCGCCCCAGGCGGCTGCCGACTACCGCGCCCTGGCCGCCACCTACAAGCTCCCCCAGGACAGCCTGTCCGCGCAGCTCTCCGCGCTCGCCGCCGCCGAGACCCTGATCGAGGCGCTCAAGCGCGCCGGCCGCGACCTGAGCCGCGAGAAGCTGGTCGATCAGCTCGAATCGCTACGGGCCTTCCAGACCGGCCTCGCCCCACCGCTCACCTACGGCCCCACCCGCCGCCTGGGCGCCCGCGGCGCCTACGTCATGAGGCTTGACCTGAAGGGAAAGAGGCTCGTGCCGGAGGGCGGCTGGGTGGAGGTGGAATAAATTCCAAGCGAATTGCAGCCTGTAATGCTCATGTAAGGTTCCCCTCTCTAATCTCCCTCCTCAGCAGTTCAGTTGTAAAAACATCCAGGAGGGAACGATGGAGATCCAAGAGGTCCTTCGTCAGGTCTGTCGTAGAGGTTTTCTGCCGCTCGCCGTGGGCTTGGTCCTGCTCGGCCTGCTGCCATCCGCCAACGCTCAGTCGCTCCCCGCGGGGTGCGCCAGCGAGACGTACGCCAATGTCGTGGCGCTCGATCAGCCCTGGGCGTGGAACCGTTTCGGGGCCCTGGAGCCGCAGGGCATGATGTACGCGCTCCGCCGCGACGTGGTGCCGTCGGCCGACGCCGACGGCCTGCCGGATCCGGGCGTCACCTATACGCTCAACGCCGGGCAGGTGACGCTGCGCCGCGACAAGCGGCCGCGGCCCCTGGTGCTGCGCGTCAACGCCGGCGGCTGCCTGCACGTCAAATTCACCAACCTGCTCGCCGGAGCGGTGGCGAGCGGCAAGGACGAGCAGCCGGCCACGCGCGCCGCTTCCATCCACTTCGTCGGGCTGGAGCCGGTCAATTCGATCAAGGACATGGGCTCCAACGTCGGCAACAATCCGGCGAGCGGCAACGGCATCGTGGCCCCCGGCGGCACCGCCGACTACTGGGTCTACGCGCCCAAGGAGGGCACCTACGTCTTCTACAGCGCCGGCGCCATGACCGGCGGCGAGGGCGACTCGGGGAGCATCTCGTCGGGCCTCTTCGGCGCCGTCAACGTCGAGCCCGCGGGCTCGACGTGGTATCGCAGCCAGGTCACCCGCGACGACCTGGACCGCGCCCGCACCGATATCCACAGCTCCACGGTCGACAGCCTGCCGACCGTCAACTACGCCGCCGTCTATCCGGCCGGCCACCGCTATGCGGGCCTGCCGATCCTCAAGATGACCAGCGGCATCGAGATCGTTCATTCCGACCTGACGGCGATCATCGCGGGGCCGGCGCCCAGCTATCTGCTGAGCGGCACCACCACGACCCCGACCTATCCGAACCGCGCCCAGCCGTTCCGCGAGTTCTCGATCATTTTCCACGACGAGGTCGGAGCGGTGCAGGCGTTCCCGGAGTTCGAGACCGATCAGCTCAACCACACCCTGCAAAGCGTGCGCGACGCCTTCGCCATCAACTACGGCACGGGCGGCGCCGGCGCCGAGATCCTGGCCAACCGGGTGGGCGTCGGTCCGGCCCGCGGCTGCGTGGAGTGCAAGTACGAGGAGTTCTTCCTGAGCTCGTGGGCGCTTGGCGACCCCTCGATGGTGGTGGACACGGCGGCCAACGCCCCGTGCACCCGGGCCCAGATCGAGGCCGGCAACACGGGCTGCTACACCAAGGGGTTCAAGGCCACCCGGGCCTACTACCCGGACGACCCGTCGAACGTCTACCACAGCTACCTGTCGGACCACGTGAAGTTCCGCAATACTCACGCCGGCAGCGACGACCATCACATCTTCCACCTGCACGCCCACCAGTGGCTGCACTCGCCCCAGAGCGACCTGTCGTCGTACCGCGACAGCCAGTCGATCGGCCAGGGGGCGGGCTACACCTACGAGATCGCCTACGACGGCAGCGGCAACCGCAACAAGACGGTGGGCGACTCGATCTTCCATTGCCACTTCTATCCCCACTTCGCCCAGGGCATGTGGAGCCTCTGGCGGGTGCACGACGTGCTCGAGCTGGGCACCCAGCTCGACTCCAACGGCCGTCCGGCCGCGGGCTCGCGGGCCTACCCCGACGCCGAGATCCTGGCCGGCACCCCCATCCCGGCCCTCGTCCCGATCCCCGTGCTGGCGATGGCGCCGGTGCCCGGCGCGGTGCAGATCGTGGGCGGCCAGGTCGTGCTGCCCGCGACGGTGACCACCAACCCGGGCTATCCCTTCTTCGTGCCCGGGATCGCCGGCCGCCGGCCGCCCCATCCGCCGCTCGACTTCGCCGTCAACCCCGTCGACAGCCTGCCGATGGACGGCGGCCTGCCGCGCCACGTGGTGCGCTCCGGCACGGCGGTGAGCAGCCAGACCCGCTTCAACTTCGACAAGACGATCACCTCGGCGAACGTCCAGTGGCTGAGCGAGGCCGGCGAGCCGGTCGAGCAGGTGGCGATGAATTTCCACGCCACCGCCGCCGGCTTCGCCACCCGCACGCCGCTAGGCGCGGCGGCCACCTTCAGGGTGAACGGCCACCCGGCCAAGCAGGGAGCGCCGTTCGCCGACCCCTGCTTCGACGACACCGGCGCCGCCATCACCGACATGCGCTACTACAAGGCGGCGGACATCCAGCTCGACGCCAAGTTCAACAAGGCCGGCTGGCACTTCCCGCAGACGCGCATGATCGCCCTGTGGAACGACGTCAGCAACCTGCTGACCGGCGCCAAGGCGCCGGAGCCGTTCTTCTTCCGCGCCAACAGCGGCCAGTGCATCGAGTACTGGTACGCCAACCTGGTGCCCAACAAGTACTCCGTCGACGACTTCCAGGTGCGCACGCCGACCGACATCCTGGGCCAGCACATCCACCTGGTGAAGTTCGACGTCATGGCTTCCGACGGCGGCGGCAACGGCTGGAACTACGAGGACGGCTCGTTCGGCGGCGAGGAGGTGCAGGAGCGGATCAAGGCCATCCGCGCCTACAACGGCTGCGATCTGACGGGCGCCACCACGACGCTGCGCAACGACCGCACCCGCTGCCCGGTGGCCAAGCCGCACCCCTACTTCACCGGCACCCAGAACGCCGACTGCGACGAGCACGACGAGTTCCTGGGCGCCCAGACGACCGTGCAGCGCTGGTGGGCCGACCCGATCACCAACCTGGACGGCGGCAAGCGCACCCTGCGCACCGTCTTCACCCACGACCACTTCGGGCCGTCCACCCATCAGCAGACCGGCCTCTACGCCGGCCTGATCGTCGAGCCCGCGGGCACCACCTGGTTCCACAACGAGACGAGCGTACAGCTCAGCACCAACGGCGGCCCCGCCCTCAACCAGGACGGCGGTCCCACGAGCTGGCAGGCGGTCGTGCAGGGCAGCACCCGCAACAGCAACTACCGGGAGTTCATGATCGAGTTCGGGGACTTCCAGCCGATGTACACGCCCGGCGGGCCGACCTGCCCGAACACCAATCCGGAGATCGGCTGGATCGACGTCGCCCGCGCCGTCAACCCGCCGGCCAAGGAGGAGGTCGGGCTACCCGGCCTCTATGAGAAGGCGGACCGGTGCCCGGTGCCCGAGGGCAGCGCCACCTTCCTGCCGCCGCCCTGCCCCGAAGCGGTTTCCGCCGCCGACATCGGCATGATGGCGGTCAACTACCGCAACGAGCCGCTCGGTCTGCGCGTCAACGTCCCCGGCACCGGCCTGCAGGCGGCCGGCCTGGCGGGCGACCTCTCCTTCGCCTACCAGTCGCGCACCGACCGCGCCAACGGCGCCTTCAACGTGCAGCCCACCTTCTACCCGCCGCTGACCAACGGCCTCTACCGGGGCGACCCGTTCACGCCCCTCCTGCGCACCTTCGAGGGCGATCAGATCAAGATCCGGACGCTCGTCGGAGCGCACGAGGAGCCGCACAACTTCACCGTCCACGGCTTGAAGTGGTACCACGAGCCCGACGATCCCAACTCGGGGTTCCGCAACTCCCAGATGACCGGCATCTCCGAGTGGTTCGACATCGAGATCCCGCGCGTGCCCAGCCTGTACAACGGCCGGTCCTCCGACTTCCTGTACAAGCCGAGCGCCGCCGTCGAGTCGCAGTGGAGCGGCGCCTGGGGCCTCCTGCGGGTCTACCGCAACGACACCACCACCACGCCGGCGACGTCCAAGTTCGACCTCAAGCCGCTGACCACCTACAACACCACGGGCCGGGCGCCGACGCCGGACACGGT
>DATFNZ010000215.1:0-7362 GCA_035266085.1 Thermoanaerobaculia bacterium | reverse complement strand
GCTGTAGTTGTGCTCGGACCCCGGCGGGAAGTCCAGCGCCTTCTGACGCACGATGGCGGCCAGGGCGTCGTCGTCCATCGTGTAGTCCTCGAAGTTGATGCCTCCCATGATCATCAGGTTGATGTAGTCCCGCACGCCGCTGGTGTGGTGGAGGAGGTGGCGGATGGTGACCGGCGTGCCGTAGTCCGGCAGCTCCGGCAGGAGCTTGTGAACGTCGTCGTCCAGGGAGAGCTTGCCATCCTGGGCCAGCAGGAGGACGCTCGCCGCCGTGAACTGCTTCGAGGTCGAGCCGATGTCGAACACCGTCCGCTTGGGATCGATGGGCACCCCGTGCTCGACGTTCGCCAGCCCATAGCCCTTCTCGTAGACGATCCCCCCGTCGCGGATGACGGCGAGGGAGCAGCCGGGAGAGCCGGGCTTGGCGTAGTCGGCGAAGATGGCGTCCACGCTTTTGGCGAGGTCTTTGGGATCGGCGGCCGAGGCCGGTCCGCCGGAGAGGACCGAGGTGCCGAGGAGAAGCGAAGCAACGACGAACGGGCCGGATCTCATGGATAGGGATCTCCTGTGTTGGAGACGTGTACGGCGGAGGGCGTCCATTGGTTGCGCCGGGCGCGAAACCGCCGGACTACGTTCCACCACCCGCGACGAGCACCCTCTTCACCGAGGTTCCCGCCGGCTATTGGGCGGCGCCCTGGATCGAGAAGCTCGCGCCGAGGGGGCCATCGCCGGCTGCTCACCCGGCCTCTACTGCCCCGGCGAATCCGTGACCCTGGCACAGATGGCGGTGTTCCTGAAGCGGACATTCAGTTTGCCTCTGCCGTAGGAGGGACATTCCCATCAGGCTTACTTTCTGGCAAACCATCACTAATTGCAGCTTTACGAACATCTACCAGGACCAGACCTCGCAAGCTCAAGGTGAAATCGTCAGCGATCCCGAGCTCGATGGCGCGGTCCAGGACCTCAAGGGCTTCGTCCGGCTTTCTCGCCTCCCGTAGGGCTCGCGCCTCGTCCTGGAAAAGGGCTGCATTCCGTGTTCCTGCGTCGATCCTCTCCCTCCGCAGGCGCGAGGCCTCGCCTCCGCGCCCAGCCTGCTCCAGTGCTCTGACATAGACTGAAATCAGATGGTGGTTCTCCAGAATCCTACGGAGAGTTGCCGCTTCAAGGGCTTCGAGCCTCTCACACAATTCCAGCCCTTCCCCCCGTGCCAGTAAACAACTCCCAAAGCTCACAAGCGTGTGAGGGTAGTCGGGCGTTGCGGCCAATGCCTGCCGGTAATGGAACAATGCCTGATTTGCGCCCTTACCCTCGATACGTTCGATGGTCTCGGCCAGGAATCGGTGAGCTTTGGGATTGCTTTCGATGCCCAACCACAGCTCCAAAGCGACCTTCAGTGATCTGTCCTCTCCTCGGCTCTTTAATTCAAGGGTGATCCTTTCCAGGTGCTCCAGGGTGTCGTGGCGGAGATGCCTAGCCTCTAACTCCGCTAGCTTTCCGTAGTCCTGCGCCTCCCGCAGGTGGTGAAAAGCCTCATTGCTGGCCATGATGTCGGGAATTCCAAAACGACGGCCATACCGCACACTCTCAAGCCAGGCACCCGCAATATACCCATGGTCGTCCATCACCTCATCGGACCTCCCCGAAAGGCGGCGCTGGGCAAACTCCCGCAATAAATTATGGAGAAGATAATCCTCTCCCTGGCGCTCCAGAATAAGCCGCCGGACCAATCCCGCAAAGGCTTTGTTGTCACCCACTCGATCACTTAAGTGCGCGACGTGGGACTTCGGGATCACAACGCCTTCGCGATAGAGGGCGCAAGCTCGTAGCATGCGTTGCTCTCTGCCATTGAGAACTTTTTCGTACAGAATGCCAAAGAGCCCCTCATCCAGTGTCTGCTGCAGACGATCATGATAGAGATTGAATACCTCTGGAGGAGAGAGGCCGAGCTCAACGGCAATGGTCACCAGAAGAAACAGTGCCATGGGATGAACGTCATCTGCGGCCTGACTCTGGCTACTGAGGTGAGCGGCCACTGCGCTCAGTTCGTCCTCGCCAAGCTCCCAGCCCAACTCGGGCCGTCCCCGGAGAGGCCTGCGGAAGTACTGCCGAAGACAACTCGCCGGGATTCCCTTGACACGGAAACGGTTCGCGCCCGGCAGGAAGTCTGATGGCGGCGTGACGGCGCTTTCCACCACCAGACAGACTCGGGGAGCCTGAGTGGCAATCGCCTCAAACAAGCGAACCGTGTTGGGGTCCCGTTTACCCTCGAACAGGTGGTGCCCCCCCTCCAAGTGCAGCAACCGCGGACCAGGAAGATTTTTTGTCCACGTGCCCAGAGGTGCGAAGTTGACCATTCCACCCAAGCCCATCGGCTGTGGATCGGGCTCCCGACATCCAAGCTCATGAGCAAGCCGGGAGTACAACTCATTGAATCCCATCGCTGGCATCAGCCGAACCGACTTGTGCTCGTGGCCCATGGCTTGGGACACCTCCTCGATTAGCAAGGTCTTGCCGATGCCACTGAGACCATATGCGACCACAACCGGCGTCTTGCCCAGTTGCTGACGAAGCCGGCGGATGTCGCTATCGCGGCCGAACACGCCCCGGCTCTCTGAGCCCGTGAGAGAGTTGGGGCGCTTCTCAATCGCCACGGTCGGCTCTGGGGCGGCGGTGCGCAGCTGACGCGTAGCGTTAACCCATGGAAGTTTATCGAGCGGCCATACTCCGCGGTTGTCAGTACGGCCGGGAACACTATCTTCCTTCCATCTGCCAGTCCGATGATCAAAGGTCCGCAGCCACACCTCACCCTTTCCAGCATCGAGATCGAACGTCACCAGGTTGTAGCCCAGGTCGGCACCTGGGCGGTCCATGCTTGCACCCGCGGCAATCTGGAGGTGATCGGGCTGCGGCTGCTCCACCCATTGCTGGTGCTCGTGGCCGTGCAGGAGCACATGGAATTCGGATTGAAAGCGTGGCTTGAGATGCGGATCCTCCTCCTCCACCAGCCAGTTGAACGGGTGATGGACCAAGGCGATGCGCAGGTCCATACCGGTGCACCCGGCGGCTAAGGTCTCAAGCTGCCATTCCCCGCCCAGCCAGAGTTTGGACTTCTCGCCATCGCTGCCGCATGACCATGCGGAATTGAAGCCAGCAATTCCTACCTTGAGCCCAGAAATCTCTCGGGTCACCGCATAGAGGAGACGGCTGGAGTCCTCAGCGAGGTGCGGGTAGAACTCCTCGATGAAGGTTTTGTAGTCTTGGAAGCGCGCCATGAAGTGCTGCCACTCTTCGCCAGCATCCTGAAGGAGCTTTCGCACTTTTACCTTACCGGCGTCGTACGTTCCGGCGAGACTCCGGAGCCAATCCTGGTCTTTGTCCAATACCCGACTGCGGTCGACATCGTGGTTCCCCGGGACGAGAAAGACGTTCTCCGCAGGGATAGGCGCCGACTGGGCGGAGCGGAGGTCGTCCAGCCACATCCAGCCTTCAAGGAACTGGTCCTGAAGGGATAGCTGGGGGACATGGCCGAAGGCTAGATCACCCGTCATGAAGATCAGATCGATCCTGAGGCCGCTGGTGGCAAGGAGCTGCTCGAGATCCTCACGGAGGCGCTGTAGAACCAAGTGGCCCCCTGCGCCGTCTCTAGGCGAGCAGCGATGGATGTCAGATAGGTGCAGCCAGGTAAGAGTTCTTCCGCGGGCCATACCGTCAGGATACAGGACGGGCTGAGTGCGGAGCTTCTCGGTGAGGGCCTCGATTGTAGAAGCCTCCGTTGCGAGGCCGGGCACACATCGTCGCTCGCAGGAGCAAAGTCGTCAGAATGTCTCCCGACTCGGCGGAGGAGGGCGGTCGAAGCCGCGGAAGACCCGGAAGGTCCTGATCGGGCGTGTACTGTGCTCCAGACGCCGAAATATTCGTCCCCCCAATGCATCTAAGCGTCGCCACAATGTGGAAGGGTGGTTAGACATTGTTGCTGGCCTCGATACATTGTCGTCGAGCTTAAAGACATAGTTCCACGACTTAAGTACAATGTCGGAGGAGCTCGGCTCATTGTTGTTTCGCTTAAATTCATTGTTGAGCCGCTTAAACACATTGCCTGCACGCCTCATGACGGCGCTCTATTGAGAACCGTGTTGACGAATGGGAACCGATGTGCTTATACTCTCCTCCGGTTAGCTGCTCCACGGAATGACCAAGGAAACTGGATGGCGTTCACGGCCGGCAATGACGCCGGTCTTGTTCGATAGGAGAGATCCATGCGTAGAGCGAATCTGTTCGGAAAGACCATGACCAGTTGGCGGTTGCTTCTGGAAAACCTGAAGCCCCACCTGGCCGCTATGCCGCACATTCAGCCGCTGGTGACCGAGCTCGAAGCTCAGGCCGCCGAGGCTGAGGGCCTGGACGCGGAGCAGGAGGTCACCCGCGGCAAGCTGCGGGAGCTCATCCGCCTGCGGCGTGAGGCCGAGAAGAAGGGAGAAGGAATGCGGCGCCGGGTGGGATCTCATCTCAGGGGGACGTTCGGCTTCACGAGCGAGCAACTCATCCAGTTCGGCCTCAATCCGCGGCCGACCCGGAACCGCCCGCGGAAGCCGGCCCAGCCGGTGACCACCACCCCGTAGCCGCAACGAAGCAGGACCGAGGGGGCCGCGAGGCCCCCTCTCTTTGCCATGGCCCGATCCGACCGCCCCCCGTCCCGAACCAGGTCTGTCCGCCGCCGGGTTTCCCTCTTACCATGATCCTGGAACACGGGAGACCTTCCTCCCGTTCTCATGACCCGAGGAGACCTACACCATGTCCCAGCTTGCAACCCCCATCGAGCGCTCCGCGCTGCTCGTGATCGACATCCAGGACTCTTTCAAGGCCACGCCGCGCTGGGAGCGGCGGGACAATCCGCGCTTCGAGGAGAACGTCGAGCGCCTCATCGGAGCCTGGCGGGCCGCCGGGCTGCCGGTGATCTTCTTCCTTCATACCGACCCCGACCCCGGGTTCGAGACGACGAGCCCGTTCTTCAAGCTGATGGACTTCGTGAAGCCGGAGCCCGGCGAGCCGGTGATCGTCAAGAGCACCCGCAACGCCTTCACCAGCACCAACCTCCAGGAGGTGCTGGCGGCCAAGGGCGTCGAGCGGCTGGTGGTGACCGGCATCTCGACCGAGCAGTGCTGCGAGACCACGACCCGCGTCGCCGCCGACCTCGGCTATGACGTGGACTTCGTCACCGAGGCCACCCGGACGTTCCCGATCGCCGATCCGGCGACGGGGGAGGAGCTCTCGGCCGAGGAGGTCGTCCGCCGGACCGAGTTCGTGCTGCGGGGCCGCTTCGCCCGCATCGCCACGGTGGCGGGGCTGGTCGAGGAGCTTGAGAGGGTTGCCGTCGCGTGCAACGGGTGATCTTCGCGGTGCTGCCGGAGGTGGAGATCCTGGACTTGGCGGGGCCGGTCCAGGCTTTCCACGAGGCGAACCCGTGCGGCGCCGAGTACGTGGTCGAGACCTGCGCCCTCGAGCCCCGGGTGCGCACCGGCCAGGGGCTGTGGCTCTCGGACCTCGGGCCGCTCCCCGAGGTCGGGCCGGAGGACCTGGTGGTCGTGCCCGGGGCCCGCATGGACGTGCTGCAGAGGATCGAAGGCGCCTTCCTCCGCTGGCTGCGGGAGGCGTACGGCCGGGGTGCGCACGTGGCGTCGGTGTGCACCGGCGCCTTCGCGCTGGGCGAGGCGGGCCTGCTGGACGGCCGGCAGTGCACGACCCACTGGACGCGGCTCGACGACCTGCAGCGCCGCTTCCCCCGCGCCCGGGTGCAGGTCAACCGCCTGTTCGTCGACGACGGACGGATCACCACCAGCGCCGGCATCGTCTCGGGGATCGACATGGCCCTGGCGATGGTCGAGCGCCGGCACGGCCCGCTGGTGGCGGCGGCCGCGGCCCGGGAGATGGTGGTCTACGTGCGGCGGGACGGCTCGCACCGGCAGCAGAGCGTCTACCTGGAGTACCGCACGCACCTCCACGCCGGCATCCACCGGGTGCAGGACTGGCTGATCGGCCATCCGGACGAGCGGGCGACGCTCGACGACCTGGCGCGCGTCGCGGCCCTCTCGCCCCGCCATCTCACCCGCGTCTTCCGCCAGGCGACCGGCGTGTCGATCCAGGAGTTCCGCACCCGTCTGCGCCTGGAGCGGGCGGGCGCATTGCTCCGCGACCCCAGCCTCACCGTCGAGGCCGTCGCCGCGCGCTGCGGCTTCGAGAGCGCCCGCCAGCTCCGGCGGGTGTGGAAGGAGGCCTTCGGGAGCTCGCCGTCAGCGGCCCGGGAGTAGGGTAGGCGTGGCACTACTCCTTCCTCCTTCGGCTGTGCGACAATACCCCGATTGTTTTCTATGTTGGCTTGGAGGAGGGATCTCACGTGAGCGGCCATCCCACCCTGGACGAGTTGCGGGACTTCTGGAGCGGCGGCCTGGCCGCCGAGCGGGTCCGTTCGGTCGTCCGTCATCTCCTGGAGGGCTGCCAGCGTTGCGGCGCCCTGCTCTCTCCCGATCTCAAGGCCCTGTTCGGTTTCGCTCTCGGCGCGGAAGAGCTGCGGGCCGTGGAGGACTCGTATGACGCCGCGCTGGACCGCGTCTTCGCGGCGGTCGTGGCGCAGGCGCGCCGGCCGGAAGGCCGGATGGAGTGGATCCGGGAGACGCTGGCGTCACCTCCGCGCCGGCGGCCCGCCGCCTCCGGCTCCGACCTCGCGAGCGGCCCGCCGGGGTTCGAGGCTCTGCTGGAACGCTGCCGGGAGCTGCGCTACGACGATCCCGCCCGCATGGTCGACCTCGCCCGTTTCGCGTCGCAGCTCGCCGACCGCCTCGACCCGCGGCAGTACGGGACGAAGCGGGTGGCCAACCTCCGCTGCCGCGCCTGGACGGAGCTGGCGAACGCCTACCGCGTCGCCGACCGGCTGCGCGAGGGCCGGGAAGCTCTCGAAACGGCCGCCGACGCATTCCTGGCCGGCAACGAGGACGAGGCCCTCGGCGCCCGGCTGCTGGACGTCCAGGCCTCTCTGGACGCCGACCGCCGGCGCTTCGCGGAGGCTTTGAAGTCGCTGGACGTGGTGCACGCCGTCCACCTGCGGCGCGGCGACCGCCACCTCGCCGGCCGGGCGCTGCTCACCAAGGGCCTCTACGCCGGCTACGGCGGCGATCCCGAGCGGGCCGTCGAGCTCCTGGAGGAGGGGCTCGCGCTGGTGGACCGGCGGCGCGATGCCGGGCTGGTGTTCGGCGCCGTGCACAACCTGGCCCGCGCGCTGATGGAGTGCGGCCGCTTCGAGGCGGCCCGGGAGCTGCTGCGGAGCAACCGCTCCGGGGATCCCGGCGGCCGGGTGAACCGCCTCAAGGTGCG
>DATFNZ010000214.1:0-4663 GCA_035266085.1 Thermoanaerobaculia bacterium | reverse complement strand
TCTTCTCGCTTCTTGCGGCCTTCTGCCTTCTCGACGATCGTGGCAGGGCGGCGGCATACCCTTCGAGAGAGACGCCCCGTCGTCCCCGTGGTCGCCGAAACGGTGTCGTAACGGGGGTGGGGCGTCTCTACCACGCGGTATCCGGATTCGTACCCGAGGCGCCCCCTCCCGGTTTTTTTGTTCACCGTGAGATCTCCCACCCCAAGACACCGTACCGGTAGAGACGGCCCATCCCCGTTACGACACCTTCCGCAGGCCACGGGGACGTCGGGCCGTCTCCTCGGAGGGCACGCCGCTCCCAGATCCCATGCCTGATCCGGTCAGGTCCAATCCAAAAACGTCACGGTAACGTCACGGTCAGAGAGCCCGGTGGTTCCGCCGGCACCTTCTCTTCTCGCTTCTCGCGGCCTTCTGCCTTCTCGACGATCGTGGCAGGGCGGCGGCATACCCTTCGAGAGAGAGAGAGACGCCCCGTCGTCCCCGTGGTCGCCGAAACGGTGTCGTAACGGGGGTGGGGCGTCTCTACCACGCGGTATCCGTCCAGGTCAGGCTGGATCGACGTGGCGGAGCTGCCCGGCCTGCACGCTCTCGAAGGCCTCCTGGATCGCAGGGACCAGCGGCAGCAAATCTTCCAGCTTCGTGGTGCGCGCTCTCAACACCACAATGCCCAGTTGGAAGACGCCCCGCCTCACGCCACGTGCGCCAGCAGAGCCCGAGTCGCCTGATCGAGGAACGCGTTGACCTGCTCGCGGCGTACGCTGGGAAAGTTGTCCAGAAACTCGTCGACGCTATAACCGCCTTCGAGATAGTCGACGAGCGTCTGCACGGGCACCCGGGTGCCCACGAACACGGGTGTTCCACCCAGAATCTCGGCGTCTGAATGGACGACGCTACCATTGGCAAGGGTGACTGGGCGATCTTCAGGCATGGAACACCTCTCAGGGTCGCTCGATACTGTACTACGCACCCCGCCGAACGGGGCGTCGCTCTCCTAACCCGAGCGCCCCCCATGGCCATCGCGCTCCCAAACACCTTTGAGTGAATCTCACTTCCCCGGCAAAAGGCTCGCCAGCGCGTCCTTCATCCGCTCGGCGAAGCTTGCCGTCAGCGACCAGGGGCTGGGCTGGCGGAGCACGTGGAGGGTGCCTTGCTGATCGAGGATCTCGTAGGTGCTCGCCTCGCCTTTGCGGAAGAAGCGCAGGCTCACCCGGGCCTGCCCCACACGCAGGCCCGTCACCGTGATCTCCGGCAGCCACGGTGGCAGATGGGGATCGACCAGCAGCATCTTGAGCGGCGCGTAGGGATAGAGGCCGAGCAGGCTCTGGACCATGCAGAACACCGCCGACGCCGACCAGGCCTGAGGGGAGTTGGCCTGCGGGTAGAGCGCCGGGAACGGGTGCTCCGCGTCACGGGCGTGGCCGCTGAACGCTTCCGGAAGGCGGTGGAAGTCGAACAGCCGGGCCGCCTCGAACATCCCCCGGCAGATCGTCTCCAACTCGGCCTTGAGACCGTAACGCAGGAATCCGAGGGCGAAGCTGGCGTTCTCCACCGGCCAGACCGAGCCGCGGTGATAGCTGTACGGATTGAACGCCGGATGGCGGGCCGAGAGGGTCCGCACGCCCCAGCCGCTCCAGAGGTCGTCCGCCAGCAGCCGCCGGGCCGTGCGCTCGGCGAGCGAGGAGTCCACGATTCCCGCGGCCAGGCAGTGGCCGGGATTCGAGCCGATCGACCGGATCGGCCGTCCCGCCGCGTCGAGGCCCATGGCGAAGAAGCCCTCCTCCGCCATCCAGAACGCCTCGTTGAATCGCTTCTTGAGCTCGCCGGCCTCGTGGAACAGCCGCCGGGCCTCCTCCTTCTCGTCCAGCCACCAGAGCGTCTCCGAGAGATGGAGCTTCGCCACGTAGATGAACGCCTGCTCTTCGCACGTGGCGATGGGCGGGGAGACCTGCGCGCCGTCCTCGTCCACGATGGCGTCCGGCGAATCCTTCCATCCCTGGTGGAGCACGCCCTGGGACGAGCGGGTTTGATAATCGTAGAAGCCGTCGCCGTCCCGGTCGGAAAACCTTTCCAACCAGCGCAGCGCGTCCAGAGCGGGGCGCACGAAGGGCCGGACACGGTCGCGGTCGCCCGTCCAATGCCACAGCTCCGAGACCAGCACGGGATAGAAACCCGAGGTCGTGATGGAGCCGTAGTACCGCCCCCGCGGATTGAAACCGAGCGCCGCGAGCGGACCGGTGTGGGCCTCGTGCAGCATGCGGCCCGGCTGCTCGTCGCGCCAGTCGTTCACCTCCTGGCCCTGGAGCCGGGCGAGCGTCCGCAGGCTCCCGTCCATCATCTCGGGACCCAGCACGGCCGCCTGCCACGAGGCGCTGAGCGCGTCCCGGCCGTAGAGGGCCACGTACAGGGGAAGCCCGGCGCCCAGCGTCCAGGAATCATCTCCGTCGTCGAGATCGCCGAGACGGAGACTGGCCAGGTCCAGGCGGGCCTGCTCCAGCGCGCCGATCACCACCGGCGCCAGCGTCTCGCGCTCGGGCGTGGAAAACCTTGCCGATGCGGCGAGGAACCGCTCCTGCCTCTCGGAGACCTCGTGGCCCACGCCGCCGACAACGTCCACGATCTCAGGCACGATCTCCAAGCGGGCGCGCCAGGTGCCGAGCGGCGGCAGCTCGACGCGAAAGGAGAGGCCGCCCTCGCCGCAAGACGGCGGTGAATCCGACTCCGCGACGCGGATTCGAACCCCGCGGTTGATCCAGGCCAAGCCCTCGCGCGAGCGGTTCTCTGATCGGTTCTCTGATCGATATTGGAAACCGAGCTCCCAGACGCCCTCGACCTCCCGCCACCGCCGGTCGATCTCTCCATGCTGCCGGCGTCCATCGATCGTCTCGCCCTGATCGGCGAAGTCCGCGTCCAGCTCGATCGACAGCTCGAACGCCGTGGCCTGCTGGCTGAAATTGGTCAGCGCGACGTCTTCCCGCAGAACGCCGGACACCACGCGCGTCAGCAGCAGCTCCAGAGTGTTCTCTGAAGCGGCATCCATGTGGCCGCTCCCCTCGTCCTTCTCCCCGGGATCGGCCCCGGGCGGCAGCAGCACGTAGTACCCCGTCCACGAGCCCTGGGTCACGTTGCAAAGCGCCACCGGCTTGGGAGCCTTGCCGTCGATCGAGACGCGGTGGCGGGAGAGGAGCCGCGTCTGGTGCACGAACAGCCCGCGGTTGGGGCCCCCGTCGAAAAACCCGTCCCGGTCCGTCGCCAGCACGATCCGCCCATGGCTGACCACCACGAGGTCTTCCCAGGGACGGAGACGGACGAGCTCGTCGCGCCGGTCGGTCACTTACCAGACCCTCCCATGGGATGAAGGATAACGCACCTGAAACATGCCTTGACAGGAATATGACGCCGCGAGTATATTCCTGGCATGGAATCCGTCTTCACCGTCCTCGCCGAGCCCAGCCGCCGCGCAATCCTTGGCCTTCTTGCCGATTCGGAGCGCTCGGTCGGTGACATCGAAAAGCACTTGCGGCTGCCGCAGCCCTCGGTCTCGAAGCACCTGCGCGTCCTGAAGGACGCCGGCTTCGTCGAGTCCCGCACCGACGCCCAGCGCCGGCTCTACCGCCTCAGGCCGGAGCCGCTCATGGAGTTGGACGCCTGGCTCGCCCCCTTCCGCAAGTTCTGGTCCGCGCACGTCGACGCTCTCGAACGCCACCTCGATCGCATGGATGAACCCACTCACAAAAAGGGAAAGAAGGGGAAGAAATGAACCGTGAAGCCTATGCACCAGGCCCTGCCGCGGGCGCTGAAGTCAGGAAAGACGCGGACCGATGGACGCTCGTCCTCGTGCGCAATCTGAAGCATCCGCCCACCAAGGTGTGGCAGGCGCTGACCGATCCGGCGCACCTGGCCGAATGGGCGCCGTTCGATGCCGACCGGAACCTCGGCACCGTCGGTCCGGTGACGCTTTCCACGGTCGGAGCGCCGAAGCCTCAGGTCTCGGAGACCCAGGTGAAGCGCGCCGATGCACCGCGTCTCCTCGAGTACTCCTGGGGCGGCAACGACATGCGCTGGGAGCTCGAACCTCAGGGCGCGGGTACCCGGCTGACCCTCTGGCACAACATCGACAAGGGCTTCATCTCGATGGGCGCCGCCGGCTGGCACATCTGCTTCGACGTGCTCGAGCAACTCCTCGCCGATGCGCCCATCGGCCGCATCGTCGGCATGGAGGCCATGAAGTTCGGCTGGCCCCGCCTGAATGCGGAGTACGCGAAACAGTTCGGCGTCGAGCCCCCCGCCGGGCCGCCGGAGGAGAGCCGATGAGCGCCAAACGAAGGGTCCTCGGCTTCTGGATCGCCACCGCGCTCTTCTGCCTGCAGATGGTCTTCACCGCCTACGCGCAACTGCGACTGCCGGATGTGGCCGCGGCGTTCACCCATCTCGGCTTTCCCGCCTACTTCCGGGTGGAGCTCTCGTGGGCCAAGCTCTTCGGCGTGGTGCTGCTGCTGGCGCCGGTGCCGGCGCGGCTCAAGGAGTGGGCTTACGCCGGCTTCGCCATCACCCTCGGCTCGGCGCTCATCGCCCACCTGTCGGTGGGCGACGGCCCGGAGGGTTGGGGCTGGGCCGCGGGCACCAGCGTGCTCTGGGGCCTCTCGTACTTCTTCTGGCGCCGCCT